>LZME01000001.1 GCA_001673575.1 Mycolicibacter heraklionensis
TTATCGGGTGAGTGTTCAGCCCGGGCGCGTCACGCCGAAGCCACCGATGCCAGCGTCCGAATTGGCGGGATGACGACCTTGGTGCCGGCGTCGATGCGGGTCACTGCGCCGCTGCGGGCGTTGCGCGCTGCCAGTTCGGCCCGCTCGGCCTGCGCCAGCCGGGTTCCGGCGTCGAAGAGCACCGTCGACAACGGGATCCGCAACGCCGCGCAGATCGCGCTGAGCAGCTCGCTGGACGCTTCCTTGCGGCCCCGCTCGACCTCGGAGAGGTAACCGAGGCTCACGCGCGCCGCGTCCGACACCTCACGCAGCGTGCGGCCCTGGGCGGTTCGGGCTTGACGCAGCACCTCGCCGACCGACTCCCGCACCAAGGTCGTCATCCCGCCAATTCGGACGCTGGCATCGGTGGCTTCGGCGTGACGCGCCCGGGCTGAACACTCACCCGATAACCGCCGACCCGATAAATTGATCACCGGTACCGGCGGTAGAGCGACAACACTGGAAAACAAGCAGACGGAGCTGACTGATGGCCAACCCGTTCGTCAAGGCGTGGAAGTACTTGATGGCGCTGTTCAACTCGAAGATCGACGAGCACGCCGATCCCAAGGTGCAGATCCAGCAGGCGATCGAAGAGGCGCAGCGTCAGCACCAGGCCCTGACCCAGCAGGCCGCGCAGGTGATCGGTAACCAGCGGCAGTTGGAGATGCGCCTGAACCGACAACTGGCCGACATTGAGAAACTTCAGGTCAACGTGCGCCAGGCCCTGACCCTGGCTGACCAGGCCACGTCCGCCGGAGACGCCGCGAAGGCCACCGAGTACAACAACGCCGCCGAGGCGTTCGCGGCCCAGCTGGTGACGGCCGAACAGAGCGTGGAAGATCTCAAGGCGCTGCACGATCAGGCGCTGTCGGCGGCGATGCAGGCCAAGAAGGCCGTCGAGCAGAACGCCATGGTGCTGCAGCAGAAGATCGCCGAGCGCACCAAACTGCTCAGCCAGCTCGAGCAGGCCAAGATGCAGGAGCAGGTCAGCGCCTCGCTGCGCTCGATGAGCGAGATCGCCGCCCCCGGAACCACTCCCAGCCTCGACGAGGTGCGAGACAAGATCGAACGGCGCTACGCCAATGCGATCGGGGCCGCCGAGTTGGCGCAGGGTTCGGTGCAGGGCCGGATGCTCGAGGTCGAGCAGGCCGGTGTGCAGATGGCCGGCCACTCCCGGCTGGAGCAGATCCGGGCGTCCATGCGGGGCGAGTCTCTGCCCGCGGGTGGCTCTACCACCTCCCCAGGCCAGGCCATCCCGGCAACCCCGCAGTCTGGCACCAACCCGACCCCCGAGAACCCGCTGGGACGGTAGTCAGGTGGCCGCGACACTCGGAAGCAGCGCACGGCATCCACTGCTGCAGCGTGCTGTGGACCGAGCCAGTGAGGCTGCCGACCTGCTCGCCGACAAGCTGGGGGCGATCGCAGACCCGAGGGCCAGGATGCTGCGCAAGCGCCGGTGGGCGCTGCGGCTGGGCCTGTTCTTCACTGCCACATGCGGATTCTGGACGTTGGTGACCGCCGTGCTGGCGTCGTGGTCGACGCCGGTGTGGGTGCTGCTGATCACAGGACTGGTGGCCGCGGGCGCGGCCGCCCCGGCGACGCTGTTGCTGCTGCGCTATCGCTGGCTGCGCGCGGCGCCGCTGCCCGCAGCGCGCCCCACCGCCGGGCGGCGCCTGCCGCCGCCCGGGTCGGCGGCACGACCGGCGATGTACGCGCTGGGCGCCTCCGAGCGGGGGATGGTCTCGCTGCTCGGCGTGCTCGAGCGGGGTCGGCTGTTGCCTGCCGATGAGATCACCGAATTGACGGCCGCGGTCAACCGCGCCGCGTCCACCATGGCGGCCACCGCGGCTGAGGTGGTGTCCATGGAGCGAGCCGTGCAGCACAGCGCCCAGTCACGTCAGTACCTGGTGCCGACCATCAACGCGTTCACCGCGCAGCTCAGTGCCGGCGTTCGCCAGTACAACGAGATGGTCACCGCCGCAGCGCAACTGGTGGCCTCGGCCAATGACGGCTCGATGACATCGGCGGGCGATCCGGCGAATTCCCCGATGTCGCAGCGGCGCTACCGCGAGGAGCTGGTCGGTGCCACCGAGAAGATGCTGGGCTGGGCGCAGGCATTCGACGAACTGGCCGAGTTGCCCCGGGTCGTTTAGATGTCGTCGCTGCGCTGATCGACCGATTCCGGCCGCGGACCGTAGCGTTCCTCGTAGGACCGGTGAATGTGGGCGTCGCGCTCGCGTTTACGTGCGTTGGCGAGCTCCGGGTTCAGGCCGTGCATCCGCAGCATGTGGGTGCGCCACACCTTGTTGAGCGCGTGTGCGAACAGAATCACCATGAACCAGATCGGAAACGTCATGCTGAACCGCGTCATGAAGTCCGTCGGGAACAGCCAGAACGGGATCAGGATCAGCGTCGTCGGCACGGCGGCACGCAGGATCATCCGGACGGTGGCACCCGGGCCGGCCAGGTCGTTGCGGACCCAGTCCAGCAGTTCTGGGGGCAGCGGGCGTCCGTAGCAGTACCGGAGGTATTGGATCGGGCTTGGGCGCTGAGGCTTGGGACTTTGACGCACAGAGCTGACCCTAGAACGTCGGTCGCAGCGCCGGGAACACGGTGGCCGCCACCGCCCGCAGCGTCGCCTTGAACATGTCCAGGAAGTCGAAGTAGTCGCGCCACAACGTGATACGGCCGTTGTGCACCTCGAAGACTCCGCACACCCAGAATTGCAGCCGCAACGGCCCCAGCGTCAGCGCGTCGGTGCGCTCGGTGAGGACCGAGGAGCCGTCGGCGGCGATGCGGTGGATCTTCACATCGAAGCCTGCCCGGCCGGCCATCCGCTCGAACACCCCGATGGTGGCACTGCGGCCGTAGATGGTCGGCAGGCCGACGTTCTGGTACACCACGTCCTCGGCGAGTGCCGCCGCCGCGGTGTCGAGGTCCTCGTCGCGCAGGGCGTCGAGGAAGGTCTCCACGGTGCGGATGTTGGCGGCGGCCTCGACAGCACTCGGCTGGCCAGTCAGTTCGGTCATGCCTGCCACCCTAAGCCTGTGGGGCTGTGGCACGGTAGGCCGATGCGAGTCGTAGTGGTTGCCGGCCCAGATCCCGGTCATGCGTTCCCGGCGATCGCCTTGTGCAAGCGCTTCGCGGCGGCCGGGGACACCCCGACGCTGCTGACCGGGGTGCAGTGGCTCGACACCGCCCGTGCCGCCGGGGTGGACGCCGCGGAGCTGCTGGGACTCGATCCCACGGCGGGCGATGACGACGCCGACGACGGGGCCAAGCTGCACCACCGTGCGGCGCGGATGGCGGTGGAGAACCGGGATCAGCTGCGGGCTCTGGCGCCGGATCTGGTGGTCTCCGACGTCATCACGGCCTGTGGGGGATTGGCCGCGGAGTTGCTCGGCATCGGGTGGGTCGAACTCAGTCCGCACCCGCTGTACCTGCCGTCGAAGGGGCTGCCGCCGATCGGCAGTGGGCTGGCGCCGGGCACCGGGGTACGCGGCCGGCTGCGGGACGCGGTGATGCGCTCGCTGACGGCACGGTCGGTACGCGGCGGACTGCGCCAGCGCGCCGAAGCGCGGGCGCGGATCGGTCTGCCGGCCGACGATCCCGGGCCGTTGCGGCGCCTGATCGCCACGCTGCCCGCACTTGAGGTACCCCGGCCGGACTGGCCCGCCGAGGCCGTCGTCGTCGGGCCGCTGCACTTTGAGCCGACCGAGCAGGTACTGGCCGTGCCGCCGGGGCCGGGCCCGCTGGTGGTGGTGGCTCCGTCGACCGCCGCCACCGGAGCCGCCGGTCTGGCCGAGCTCGCCCTGGGGCACCTGGTGCCTGGGGCCGGACTGCCCGACGGCGCCCGGCTGGCGGTGTCGCGGCTGGGCGGTGCGCCCCTGGAGCTGCCATCGTGGGCCGTCGCCGGGCTGGGGCGCCAGGACGACCTGTTGACGCACGCCGACGTGGTGGTCTGCGGCGGCGGACACGGCATGGTGGCCAAGGCGCTGCTGGGCGGGGTGCCACTGGTGGTGGTGCCCGGCGGCGGCGATCAGTGGGAGATCGCCAATCGCGTGGTGCGCCAAGGCAGTGGGCGACTGATCCGGCCGTTGAGCGGGCCGGCATTGGCCGAGGCGGTGGGTTCCGTATTGGCGTCGCCGAGCTATCGCGATGCGGCGCGGCGGGCCGCCGGCACCGCCACCGACGTCGCCGATCCGGTACGGGTGTGCCACCAGGCGCTGTCGGGCACTGGGTAGGTTGAGTGGGTGCGCCTGACCGAATTCCACGAACGGGTCGCGATGCGTTTCGGTGCCGCCTATGGCGCCTCGGTGCTGGCCGATCATGTGCTGGCCGCGGTGGGCGGACGGACCGCGGCACAGGCCATCGAGGACGGTGTGGAGCCGCGTGACGTGTGGTGGGCGCTGTGCTCGGACTTCGACGTGCCGCGCGATCAGTGGTGAGGTTGGTCGCTGCGCGCCACGATGCTGCGCACTAGGGCGACGGAAAGGTCTGAGCAGATCGCGGCCAGTTCGGTGGTGCTCTCGACCGGGTTGGCGAGCCAGGTTTCGATGATCTGGTTGACCCCGCCGACGATGAACAGTGCGCCGCGGCGTAGTTCTTCGGGTGCGAGGTCCTGACCGTCGAGAACGCCCGGGGCATGTTCGACGACCGCATCGGTGATCAGGTCGAGAATCCCTGCGCGGTGCTCGTTGAGCCCGGGAATCGCCGACAGGTCGCTGGTAGCGATGCGGTGGATGCAGGGGTCGGCGGCGATCAGGTCGAGAAACGCGGTCAGCGCCGACCGGAGTTTGTCCGACAGCGTGCCGGGGTCGCCGATGCCGGCGGTGACCATCGCTTCGAGCAGCTGGTCGCGGACATCGTCGGAGACCGCGAAGAACAGCGCGTCGCGGTTGGGAAACTGCTCGTAGAAATAGCGCGGGGTGAGGCCGGCGGCGGTACAGACGCCGCGGACGGTGACCTCGCCGATGCCCGATTCGCCCCAGATCTGGCGACCGGCGGCCAGCAACTTGCTACGGCGCTCGGCGCGGCGGTCCACCGCGCTGATTCCGCCGTAATCACGCACCACCTCAGGGCGTTTCATTGACATCACCCTACTAGCGACCGTAGATTCGGAATACGTACGTTATCCAAAATATCGCTGGAGGTCGCCCGATGGACGCGCCCGCACTGACCGTGCCCACTCGTCACCCGGCTGGGCCGGGCGCCGTTCCGGTCAGCATTCGGGCGTTGGCGACGGTGTTGGCGATCGCCAAACCCACGCCCGAGCGGTGGCGCCAGATCGGCGAAGACCTGACCGCCGGCGACGAGCCGATGCAGCGGCTGGTCGAGTGGATGTCGAATACCGGAGCCGCCGAGACGCGGCCGATCTTCGAACGGATCCTGGCCCACGGCTTGGCAAGCGTGCCGGACGCACCTGTGCCGCTGCGGGAGTTCTTCGGTGAGTTCGAGCCGATTCCGGACTGGGTTGACCTGGCTCGGGTACGGCGGGGCCAGCGAGCGCTACGCCGTGGCGGTGCCGATGGCACCTACATCGCCCGGGACGTGTCGTTCCTCGGCGGCTACCAGTTCTCCTCGTTCAACAAGACGCTGTTGCGCACCGGTGTGCTGGAAAAGGGCTCGAACAAGCGCTTCGCCGAGACCTTGCAGTGGGCGCTGGACGTCAGCGCCGAAGGGGGACTGGAGCCGCTCGGCGTCGGCTATCAGGCCACCATCCGGGTCCGGTTGATCCATGAGTACGTTCGCCGGCACGTGGCCGCGCTGCCGGACTGGCGCAGTGACGAATGGGGTCTGCCGGTCAATCAGACCGACATGGCCGCCACCCTGGTGGGAGCGCTGATCGCGCCACCGGCCGGGGGGCTGGCGCTGGGCATCGTGATGTCTCCGGCCGAACTGGAGGACATCGCGCACTTGACCCGCTATGTCGGCTGGCTGATGGGGGTCCGCGACGACTGGCTGCCCGGCAGCTTCCGGGACGGCATCCGCATCCTCTATCAGACCCTCGGCGCGCTTTCGGCGCCCGACGAGACCACCAAGCAGTTGGCGGCCCCGATGGCCGAAGATCCGCTGGAATGGCAGTTCGCTGCCATGACCGGTGTGCGGCGCCGTATCGCACGCGCCCAGCATCTCTCGCTGACCAGCAGCTTTCTCGGGCCGCGCGCGATGAGAAAGCTGGGCCTGCCGGTTTTCGTGCTGCCGTGGTACCCGCTGCTGCGGATGCCGGTGAACCTGGCTCGCAGCGCAGCTGCCCTGGCCCTGCCCGGTGGCCTGGAGCGCGCGGCGCGGCGGGGGCGGCGCGAGCAGGAGGCGTTCATGCGCACCATGATGGGGGCCGGCGACACCACGATCGGGGCGTCCGCGCACGTCATGGCGGTGGCCTAACCAGGTGTAAAGAGTCGACACGCCGACACGCCGCGTGTCGGACTTGATTCGAACATTCGTTCGCCTACTGTGGAGGCAGTTCGTTCGGCCTGACGGGTCTGTCAGACCCCGTCGCTAGCGTCACGGCCAACCGACCGAGAACCGGTCACCGAACTACCGAACCACAGGAGAGGCATCATGGCGCAAGCGCCCGATCGCGAAAAAGCACTCGAACTGGCAATGGCCCAGATCGACAAGAACTTCGGCAAAGGCTCGGTGATGCGCCTCGGGGACGAGGTGCGTCAGCCGATCTCGGTCATCCCGACCGGCTCGATCGCCCTGGACGTGGCGCTGGGTATCGGCGGTCTGCCCCGGGGGCGGGTCGTCGAGATCTACGGCCCAGAGTCTTCCGGTAAGACCACCGTGGCGCTGCACGCCGTGGCCAACGCCCAGGCCGCCGGGGGGATCGCGGCGTTCATCGACGCCGAGCACGCACTGGACCCCGAGTACGCCAAGAAGCTTGGCGTGGACACCGATTCGCTGCTGGTGTCCCAGCCCGACACCGGAGAGCAGGCGCTGGAGATCGCCGACACGCTGATCCGCTCCGGCGCGCTGGACATCCTGGTCATCGACTCGGTGGCCGCCCTGGTACCGCGCGCGGAGATCGAGGGCGAGATGGGGGACAGTCACGTCGGCCTGCAGGCCCGGCTGATGAGCCAGGCGCTGCGGAAGATGACCGGCGCGCTGAACAATTCGGGTACCACCGCCATCTTCATCAACCAGCTGCGGGAGAAGATCGGGGTGATGTTCGGCAGCCCCGAAACCACCACGGGTGGAAAGGCTTTGAAGTTCTACGCCTCGGTACGTCTGGACGTGCGGCGGATTGAGACCCTCAAGGACGGCACCGACGCGGTCGGCAACCGCACCCGGGTCAAGGTGGTCAAGAACAAAGTGTCGCCGCCGTTCAAGCAGGCCGAGTTCGACATCCTTTACGGCCGGGGCATCAGCCGTGAGGGTTCGCTGATCGACATGGGCGTGGACCAGGGCTTCATCCGCAAGTCCGGTTCCTGGTTCACCTACGACGGCGAACAGCTGGGGCAGGGCAAGGAGAACGCCCGCAACTACCTGCTGACCAACGTCGACGTGGCCAACGAGATCGAGAAGAAGATCAAGGAGAAGCTCGGTATCGGCGCCGTGCTGACCGATGAGCTGGCCGATGATGTTCTGCCCGCCCCCGTCGACTTCTGAGTCGGTCGAGGCAGCAGAGCCCAAGCGCGAGGAGCAGGCGAAGACACTGTGCCTTCGCCTGCTTACCGCCCGGGCCCGCACGCGCGCCGAGCTCGCCGGCCAGCTGACCAAACGCGGCTACCCCGACGACGTCAGTGACCGGGTGCTGGATCGACTGACGACCGCCGGATTGATCGACGATACCGACTTCGCCGAACAGTGGGTGCGATCCCGCCGCGAACACGCGGGTAAGGGCCGCAAGGCGCTGGCCGCCGAGCTGCGCACCAAAGGTGTCGACGAGGACGTGATCGCCGGAGCGCTGGAGGGCATCGACGCCGCCGCCGAGCGCGACCGCGCCGAGCAACTGGTACATGCCAAGCTGCGCCGGGAGACGCTCGGCGCCGACGACGTGAAAATCACCCGTCGGCTGGTGGCGATGCTCGCTCGGCGCGGCTACAACCCGTCGATGGCCTATGACGTGGTCAGCACCGAATTGGCCGCCGAACGAGAACGCCGGCGGGTGTGAGGGATCAGGTCAGACCTCTTCGGAGTCCTCGGCCTCGTCCGTGCTGGTGAAGACTTCCTTGGTCCGTTCGACGGCGTGAGTGGCGATCTCGATGGAGTCCTGGACGATGGCGCTGACGCCGCCGGAGATGTCTCCGCGAATGATGTCGCCGGCGTCCTCGACGATGTCCGAGGCCTTCTCGACGGCGTGTGCGGCGATGTCACGCGCAGCGTTGAATGCGTCCTTGGGAGTGATGGCCATCCGAGTCTCCTGTCATTAGCTGTCGAGTCCGACTCTAGACGGCCTAAACCGTGCGCGCAGTCCCTAAACGACCCGGGTGCCTGGGGTGCCCTCCGGCTCAATTGTGGCGGCCCCCAAGGGGGAGTGGCGCGCCCGACGCAAACGCCGCTCCAGCCTGATCGCCCCGGCCGAGAGCACCAGATTTCCGGTGATCATCAGCGCTGCGATCACCAGCAGTGCGGGCAGGTAGTTGCTGTACTGGGAGCCGACAACGGTGCCTTGGCGCACCATCTCCACAAACGTGATCTGGTAGCCGATTGCGGTGTCTTTGAGCACCACCACCAGTTGTGACACCAGCACCGGCAACATCGCAGTGACCGCCTGCGGAAGCAGGACCAGCCGCATCGACGAGCCCCAGCCCAGCCCCAACGCGGCAGCCGCCTCGGATTGCCCGCCGGGCAAGGCTCTTACGCCCGCCCGCACGATCTCGGCGATCACGGCCCCGTTGTAGAGGGTCAGTCCTGTGACCACGCCGGCCAGCGCGATCTGTTGCGGCGGGAAGACGTTGAGCAGCCCGTAGATGAAGTAGGCGAAGATCATCATGATCAGCACCGGAATCGCCCGGAAGAATTCCACCGTCACCGCGCAACTCCAGCGCACCGGCTTGATCTGCGACAGTCGGCCGACACCGAGCGATACCCCCAGGATCAGCGCGAGTCCGATGGACCAGACTGCCGCGGTCAAGGTGCCCATCACCCCGGGCAGCACGTAGGTGCGCCACAGGTCCGCGGTCAGAAACGGTGTCCACTTCTCCGCGGTGAGCTGGCCCTTGGCTGACAGTCGCGAATAGATCACCCATCCCAGCAGCCCGGCGACCAGCACCGTCGCCACCGACATTGCGTGGTAACGGGCGCGGGCTCGGGGCCCAGGGGTGTCGAACAGCACCGTCGCGCGCGGCGCGGACCTCATCGCGACACCGTCCAGCGCCGGTCCAGATATCCGAAAAACAATCCCAGCGGCAGAGTAAGCACAACGAAGCCGGCGGCGAACACCGCGCCCACTGCGAGCAGCGCCGCGGTGTTCTCGGTCATCGACTTCATCAACAGTGCCGCTTCGGCCACCCCGATCGCCGAGGCCAAGGTGGTGTTTTTCGTCAGCGCGATCAGCACCGAGCCCAGCGGAATGATCACGGCCCGAAAAGCCTGGGGAAGCAAGACGATCCGAAGATTCTGGGTGAAGCTCAGTCCCAGGGAGCGAGCGGCCTCGGCCTGGCCGATTCCCACGGTGTTGACGCCCGAGCGCACTGCCTCGCAGACGAACGACGCCGTGTACACACTCAAGCCCAGCACGGCCAGACGAAAGTTGCTGTCGTCGATCGACGTTGGCGACTGCGGATCGGTCAGCGAGACTCCCAGTGTCTGGGCCAGGCCGAACGAACACAGCAACAACAGCAGGGTCAGCGGGGTGTTGCGCACCAGATGGACATAGCCGCCGCCGATCCACCGCAGCACCGGTACCGGGGCCAGCCGCATCGCGGCCAGCCCGGTGCCCAAGATCAGCGCGAGCATGCCGGACAACACTGCCAACTCGACAGTGACGGTGAAAGATTGCAGGATCTGTCCCCGGTACTCGGCGAACATCATCGTTCGATCGGCGGCGGTTCCGGCACCGCGAACCCGGCGGGACCGAAGTTGTCCACGAACGCGGCTCGCCACGATCCGTCGCGTTCCATCTCTTCGAGGGCGTCGTTGATCCGCTGGCGCAAGCCGTCGTTGCCCTTTCGCACGCCTATACCGTAGAGCTCTTGCGAGAATCGTTCGCCGACCAGTTTGAAGGCGCCGGGGCTCTGGGCGGAGTAGCCGGCCAGTATGACGTCGTCGGTGGTCACCGCGTCGATCGCACCGTTGCGCAGCGCCTCTACACATGCCGAATAGGTGTCGTAGCGCTGCAGTTGCACGCCCGGGTAGCGGTCTTTGATCCGTTGGGCCGGAGTGGAGCCCGAGACCGAACACAGCTTCTTGTGCCGTTGCAGTGAAGCGGTGCCGGTGATGTCGGTGTTGTCGGCGCGCACCAACAACGACTGCCCGGTGAGCAGGTAGGGGCCGGCGAAGTCGACCTTCTGGCGCCGGGAATCGGTGATCGAGTAGGTGGCCACCAGGTAATCGACCTGGCCGTTGCGCAGCAGCATTTCGCGCTGGCCGGACGGAGCCTCGATCCAGGCGATGCGGTCGGGCGGGTAGCCCAGCCGGGCCGCCACATAGCGGGCCACGTCGACGTCGAATCCGCCGAGCGTGCCGTCAGGCTTCTTGACGCTCAAGCCGGGTTGGTCGAACTTGACACCGACCGTGATCTTGCCGCTGTCGTGAGCGGTACACGCCGTGCAGAGCACGGCCATTGCGAACACCGCGGCCAGGACCGCCCAGGACCGTGCCAGCACCTGCAGGGTTCGCGGTGTCCGCATCAGTGGTCGAGAACCTTGGCGAGAAAGTCTTGGGCCCGTGCCGATTTCGGGGCCCCGAAGAACTCTGCGGGCGCGGATTCCTCGACGATGGCGCCGTCGGCCATGAACACCACCCGGTCGGCGGCGCGGCGGGCGAAGCCCATCTCGTGGGTGACCACCACCATGGTCATCCCGTCGTCGGCCAGCGTGGTCATCACATCGAGTACCTCGCTGATCATCTCCGGGTCCAAGGCACTGGTCGGCTCGTCGAACAGCATCACTTTCGGGTTCATCGCCAGCGACCGTGCGATCGCCACCCGCTGCTGCTGTCCGCCGGACAACTGTGCGGGGTGTTTGTGGGCCTGATCGGCTACGCCGACCCGCTCCAGCAGTGCCATTGCCTGGCGCTGCGCCTGCGCTCGGGGCATCTTGTGCACCTTCATCGGTGCCAGTGTGACGTTGTCCAGGATGGTCTTGTGCGGAAACAGGTTGAACGACTGGAACACCATGCCGACCTGGGCTCGCAGCCGGGCCAGCGCCGCGCCTTCGGCCGGCAGCGGCTGGCCGTCGACGGCGATCACACCGGAGTCGATGACTTCTAGCCGGTTGATGGTCCGGCACAGGGTGGACTTGCCCGAGCCCGAGGGGCCCAGGATCGCCACCACCTCGCCACGAGCGACCTCGAGGTTGACGTCTTTGAGCACATGCAGGCCACCGAAGTACTTGTTGACGTGGTGGATGGCGATCATCGGCACCAGATCCGGCCCGCCGCTGGTCATGGGATCTGACCCTACCCAGGAAGGCTTCGCGCGGGCGCCGCTATCGGCCTGGTCGCTCTGATCGACTCAGCCGCCGTACCATAGTCCGGGTGAGTTTGCCGGTGATTTCCGAACAGATGCGCACCTACGAGGTGCGTACCTACGGCTGTCAGATGAATGTTCACGACTCCGAACGCATTGCCGGCATGCTCGAGCAGGCCGGCTACCGGAGGGCAGCCGACGACGCCGACGCCGACCTGGTCGTGTTCAACACCTGCGCGGTTCGGGAGAACGCCGACAACAAGCTCTACGGCAACCTGAGCCACCTGGCCCCCCACAAGCGCAGCAACCCCGACATGCAGATCGCCGTCGGTGGCTGCCTGGCGCAAAAGGACAAAGACAGCGTGCTGAGCCGCGCGCCCTGGGTCGATGTCGTCTTCGGCACCCATAACCTGGGATCGTTGCCGGCGCTGTTGGAGCGCGCCCGGCACAACCGGAGCGCCCAGGTGGAGATCGTCGAATCGCTGCGGGAGTTCCCGTCGTCGCTGCCCGCCGCGCGGGACTCGGCCTATTCGGCCTGGGTGTCCATCTCCGTCGGCTGCAACAACAGCTGCACCTTCTGTATCGTGCCGTCGCTGCGTGGCCGCGAAGTGGACCGCAGCCCTGAGGACATCCTCGCCGAGGTGCGAGCGCTGGCCGCCGAAGGCGTCCTCGAGGTGACCCTGCTGGGCCAGAACGTCAACGCCTACGGTGTGTCCTTCGCCGACCCGGAACTGCCGCGCGACCGCGGTGCCTTCGCATCGCTGCTGCGGGCCTGCGGGGACATCGACGGTCTGGAGCGGGTCCGCTTCACCTCACCGCATCCAGCCGAATTCACCGACGACGTCATCGAGGCGATGGCGCAGACCCCGAACGTGTGTCCCACACTGCACATGCCGCTGCAGTCCGGCTCGGACCGGGTTCTGCGGGCGATGCGTCGCTCCTACCGTGCCGAGCGCTATCTGGGCATCCTCGACCGGGTTCGGGCCGCCATTCCGGACGCAGCCATCACCACCGACCTGATCGTCGGTTTCCCCGGGGAGACCGAGCAGGACTTCGACGAGACCCTTGAGGTGGTGGCGGCCGCGCGGTTCTCGGCCGCATTCACCTTCCAGTACTCCAAGCGGCCCGGAACACCGGCCGCCGAACTTCCCGATCAACTGCCCAAAGAGGTTGTCCAGCAACGCTACGACCGCCTGATCGAGCTGCAGGAACAGATCTCCTGGGACGAGAACAAGGCCCAGATCGGGCGCACCGTCGAACTGCTGGTGGCAGTCGGGGAGGGCCGCAAAGACGCCCAGACGGCGCGAATGAGCGGCCGAGCGCGCGACGGTCGGCTGGTCCACTTCGCTCCCGGGACTGCGCAGGTGCGCCCCGGCGACGTGGTGACCACGACGGTCACCGGTGCGGCACCGCACCACCTGCTGGCCGACGGGGCGCTGCTGAGCCACCGGCGTACCAGGGCCGGCGACAGCCATGCCGAACCAGCGCCCGGCGTCGGACTGGGCATGCCGAAGATGCCGGGGGTGGCGCGATGAGCGGCAACGGGGACAACCAGCACAACTTCGAGGCCTACCGCGCCGACATCGAGGCTGCCGAGCGGCGCGTCGCCGGGGAGATCGACCCCGGTGGCAGGGGGTTGGTCGTCGCGATCTGCGTCTTCGTGCTGCTCGGGTCGTTCCTGTTGCCGCACACCGGTTCCGTCCGCGGCTGGGATGTCCTGTTCCCCGGCGAGGGCACCGACGAGGCCCTGGTGACGCTGCCGTCGCAGCTGTTCATGTGGCTGGCGTTGGTATTCGGGGTGGGGTTCTCGCTGCTGGCCTTGGTGACTCGGCGATGGACGGTGGCCTGGGTGGCACTGGCGGGCTCGGCGGTAGCCGCCGCCGTCGGACTCCTGGCGGTGTGGTCTCGGCAGACTGCGGTGCCGGGTGACCCGGGTCCGGGCATCGGGCTGATCCTGGCGTGGATCACGCTGATCGTGCTGACCTTTCACTGGGCCCGCGTGGTCTGGTCACGCACCGCCCTACAGCTCGCCGCCGAGGCCGAGCGCCGGCAGAGCACTGCACAGCTGCAGTCACGAAACCTGTTGGACGATCTCAGCCGTCCCGAGGACCCGCCAGCGGGCGAGTAGCCCCGGTTGCGGCGCGGCCTTCGCGGCTTCCGCGATAGGCGCGGGCTCGCAGCTCGGCGAGCCATCCTGGCCGCAGTTGGACCCCCGCTGCGGTGTGCACAATCGGGTCGAACGAAACGTCGTGACCCGCCCTGTCGGTCGCCTCGTGGTCATGCAGAACGAGGTGGGCCAGCGGGCGAAATTCACCTGCGCCGCTGGCCTGGTCGAGGTCGAAGCGGATCTGGCCGCCGTGGAGTTGCTTGCGGATGCTGTTCAGCGCCAATCCGTAGTCACCGATTCGCGTCGTGAGCCGAGCCCGTAGCCACCACAGCTGCTCTCGGTAGTGCAGCGGCATGAGCGTGGTCATCTGCAGGCCCGACCACGACACCACGGGCCGTACGCCCAATGCCCGACCGATCACCCCGGAACCCGCTGAGACCAGCAAGATGTCCCAGCAGCTGTGATTGCCCTGCGGCGTCGGTATCTCTAGCGCCAGCCCGACGGCGTCGGGCAGCCGGCCTGGGGTGCCGGTGGCCTTGGAGATACGGGCTACGACGGTGGCGGACGGCACCGGCAGACCCTCGTCTGCCGGTGCGTCTCGTTCGAGAAAGCCCGTCGTCAGCACACCGTCGGGGTGGAAGAACCGGCGATGGCGCAGCGCGGCACCCCAGCGAAACACCCACCTGGCCGGGTCGATCATCGTCGCGGTACGTCTCCTCGCCAGGCACCGGTTTCGGCGGGCTGGTTCTCGATGAAGTCCTTGAACCGCTTGAGATCCGCATGGACCCGGTGGTCGAGGATATTGAGCTTGTCGGCGACGTTCTCCAGAACGCCATCGGGGTCGATATCCATCTGCGTGGTCACTCGGGTAGTGCCGTCGTCGATCTTGTGGAAGGTGACCACACCGCCGTGGTTCGGGCCGGTGTCGGAACGCCACGCCACCCGTTCCTCCGGGTGTTGCTCGGTGATGGTCGCGTCGAACTCGCGCGACGCGGGACCCACCTTGATCTTCCAGTGCAGGTGGGTGGCGTCACGTTGCTGTACCTGTTCGACGCCCTCCATGAATTTCGGGAATGACTCGAACTGGGTCCATTGGTTGTAGACCGTCCGGATCGGGCGCTTGACGTCGAGTGCCGCGGTGATATTGCTCATGTGTCACCTCCAGTGAGTTGGTTGTTGACTCACTGGAGGTGGTAGCCCGGCGGTGCCGATGCTCAAACATCGGCCGGTCGTCAGCGCCGGTTGAGCGCCTGTTCGGCGGCCTGGGCCCATTGCCGCCACTGCTCGGCGTTGGCGGTGGCTTCGGCTGCCTCCTTGTCCCGGCCCGCGGCCTGGGCCTTGAGTGCCTGACGTTCGAACTGCTCGGCGCGAGTGCGGAATTGGGCGGCCCGGGCTTCAGCTTCGGGATCCACCACGGCCGCCTCGGCGGCGGCACCGGCGTCGCGCACCTTCTTCTCCACCGCCCGCAGTCGCCGTTCCAACTCCGCGGAACGCTCTCGAGGCGCCTTGCCCAGGGCATCCCACTTGTTGACGATCGAGCGCAGCGCGGCGCGCGCGGCGTTCTGGTTGGTCGGGTCGATCCGCTCCGCCTCGACCAGCAAGGCCTCCTTGGCGGTGGCATTGGCCTCTAGCTCGGCGTCGCGTTCGGCGTTCGCGGCATTCCGGGCGGAGAAGAACGTGTCCTGGGCGGCTTTGAACCGCTGCCACAACGCCTCATCGACGTCCTTGGAGGCCCGTCCGGTCGTCTTCCAGGTGGCCAACAGCTGGCGGAACGCGGCACTGGTGGAGGCCCAGTCGGTGGACCCCGACAGCTCCTCGGCCCGCTTGCACAGCCGTTCCTTCTCCTCGCGCGCCCCGGCTCGCCCGCGGTCGAGGTCGGCGAAGTGCGAGCCGCGCCGCCGGTTGAAGCCGTCGCGGGCCGCGGCGTAGCGCTTCCACAACGCGTCGTCGACCTTGCGATCCAGGCCGGTGATGGTGCGCCATTCGTCGAGAATGGCGCGTAGCCGGTCGCCGGTGGCCTTCCACTGCGTCGACGTCGCGGCCAACTCCTCGGCTTCGGCGGCCAGTGCCTCCTTGCGTGCGGTCGCGGCCGCGCGCTGCTCATCGCGCTGCGCACGGCCGGCTGCGGCGACACTGTCGGCGTGCTCGGTGACCGCCGCGATCCGCGCCGCCAGCGCCTCGATGTCCCCGAGGACGCTGGCCGTCGGCAACTGCTCGGCCAGCGCCGCTGCGGATGCCTTGATCTTGCGGGCGTCGCCGCTGCCGGACGACAACCGCTCCTCGAGCAGGGTCACCTCGGTGCTCAGGTCGTCGTAGCGGCGGCCGAAGTGGGCGAACGCGGCTTCGCGGTCACCGGCCTGCCAGGAGCCGATCTGTCGCTCACCGGCCGGCGTGACCAGCCACACCGTGCCGTCGTCGTCGACCCGCCCGAATCGGTGCGGGTCACCGGTGGGCGGCCCGATAACGGCCGGGGCAGGCCGGACACCCGGCTTGGGCCCCACGTGGGCACCAGGCCTGGGCCCGGGGCGGGGCCCAGGCCGTGGGGTGGGGGCGGACGAACCGCTGTCAGTGGTCATCGCTGTCGTCACCTAACCCTTCGCGGGATAACCCGCGCATCTGCCGCGCACCGCGGCGCCTTCGATCTGCCTAGCAGCATTCAAGAGTATTCAAGCAGTTACCCGCCACGCTGTGCCGTCAACTCGGCGGTTCAGCGAGGTTCGACGGAGGAGAGGCGAAGCTGGGGCCGCCGTTTGGGCCGGGCGGTTCAGCGAGGTTCGACGGAGGAGAGGCGAAGCTGGGGCCGGCTGGTGGCTCGGGCTGTAGCCTGTCCGATCGCCACCGGAGTTCCCCGCGGCACCCGCAGACCTGTAGGAGGCCGGCATTGGCGAAAGAGACCATCGCCGTGCTATTTGCGCTCGGTGCGGCGCTGTTCGGCGCGATTAGCGACGTGATTCAGCAGCGCAGTGCCCACCAGTTCGGTGATCAGGGGATCGGGGCCGCCGCACTGTTCGCCCGGTTGTTGACCGATCGGCGGTGGTGGGTGGGTACGGCGTCGGGCCTGGTGGCGTTGAGCCTGCAGGCCGTGGCGCTCGGCCTCGGGTCGGTGCTGCTGGTGGAGTCGTTGCTGGTCACGTCACTGTTGTTCGCCTTGCCGCTGGGGGCCCGCCAATCCGGTCATCGCCTGCGGCGTTCGGTGTGGCTGTGGTCGGCGTTGCTGGTGGCTGCCGAGTCGATCATCATCACCGTCGGCCATCCCACCGCCGGGCAGGCGAGGGCCTCGCTGGAGGCCTGGGTCTGGGTGGTCGCGGTGCTGGCGCCGACGGTGTTGCTGTGTCTGATCGGGGCGCGAGCCTACGCGGGCCGGCCGGCGGCGGCCGTATTGCTGGCTGCGGTGTCCGCCATCTCGTGGGGCATTTTCGCTGTGCTGACCAAGGGCGTGGTCGATCTGATCGGCCACGGCCCGCGCGCAATGTTCAGCGCACCGGAGCTGTATGCGTGGGCGGCGGTCGCGCTCACCGGCGCGGTGTATCAGCAGTCGTCATTTAGGGCCGGCGCCCTGACCGCCTCGCTGCCCACGATCACGGTGCTTGAACCCATCGTGGCCGCGACGTTGGGCATGGTCCTGCTCGGCGAGGTACTCAACCCCGGACGCGATGCGGCGTTCATCCTGGTATTGGCGGTGGCGACGCTGGTCGCCGCGGTCGCGGCGCTCTCGCGGGATCAGGCGGCCACCGCAGGCGAGCGGGCCGTCGCGGTGGCCTAGACGGTATGGGGGGCTGGGGCCTCACTCACATGTGAACGTGGGTTGCGGTCAGGAATTGGGTCCTGGCTGTA
>LZME01000002.1 GCA_001673575.1 Mycolicibacter heraklionensis
GAACGGGATCTGGGGCATTTGGGGGGTGATGTCGGCCAGTTCGGCACGCAGTTCATCCAGGATCGGATCCATGAACGCGGTATGCGAGGCCACTTCCATATTCACCCGCCGCGCAAACCGCTCCGCAGCAGCCACCGCGGCAATCACCGCATCCACATCCGCCGGCGCACCCGCCACCACCGTCTGCCGCGGCGACAAATACCCCGCCACCTCAACCCCGGGATAACCCGCCAACAACTCTTGGGCCGAGGCAGCATCCAACTCCAACAACGCCACCGCACCCTGACCGGCCTGCCGCGACATCAACCGCGACCGCACCCCGATCACCCTCAAACCCTGCTCCGGCGTCAGCGCCCCGGCCACCACCGCCGCAGACACCTCCCCCATCGAATGCCCAATCACCGCATCCGGAACAACCCCATAGGAACGCCACAACGCAGCCAACGCCAACTGCAACCCCATGATCACCGGCTGCACCTGCGCATCACCGGAAATCTCAACGCCCCGCTCGATCACCTCACGCAGCGAAAAACCCACCTGCCGCGCAAAAACCGGCTCCAACTCATCAACAGCCGCAGCAAACACCGGCTCATCGGCCAACAACCGACGACCCATCCCCACCCAATGCGAACCCTGACCCGAAAACACAAACACCG
>LZME01000003.1 GCA_001673575.1 Mycolicibacter heraklionensis
TGGCTGCCGCGGGGTGCGCTGCGCGCGGTGTCCCGCCGATGCCCGTCGTCGATGCGATCACGCTGGGGGCCGAGACGGTGCTGCCCGAGCCGGCGCCGTTGGCCGGGGCCCTGGTCGAAGAAACCATGCTCATCGCCCGCTGGCTGGCAGCTCCCGGGGTGCGCATCGTGCGCGTCGACGGGACCGGCGGTTCAGCGAGGCTCGACGAAGGAGAGCCGAAGCTGGGACCGCCGCATGAGCCCGGCGGTGCCGACGAACCCGACGGGTGGGCTTCTCCGCTGGCTTCGGCCGGGCCGTGGGCGTCGTGGGCCGCGCTGGCCCGCTCGGCGCGGTTGGCCTCAGAGCTGAGCGCCGAAGCGGACCCAGCGCGCCAACAACTGTTCGGCCGCGCCGCTGTCGATCGCCTCGACCGCGCGCGTCAGCCCGTCTTCCCAGGCCGGCAGCCACTCAGCGTTGCTGGATAGCCCCGCGTGGGCCACGAGCGCGCCGGCCGCGTTGAGCACCACGGCGTCGCGCACGGCGCCCTTGGTTCCGGCGAGGACCGAGCGGGCCTCCTCGGCGTTGGCTTGCGCGTCGCCGCCGAGCAGCTCGCCCACCTCTGCGCGGGCGAACCCGAAACCGGCCGGGTCGAACGTCAGCCGGTCGATGGTGCCGGCCTGCACTCGCCAGATGGTGCTGGTCGTCGTGGTGGTCAGTTCGTCGAGGCCGTCGTCCCCGTGCACCACCAGCACGCTGGACCGCCGCGCTGCGAACACACCGGCCATCACTTCGGCCAGCTCACCGAACGCGCACCCGATCAGCCCGGCCCGCGGTCGCGCCGGGTTGGTCAGCGGCCCCAGCAGGTTGAACACCGTCGGGACGCCGATCTCGCGCCGCGCCACCGAGGCATTGCGATACGACGGCTGGAATTGCGGGGCGAAGCAGAACCCGATACCGACCTCGGCGACACTGCGCGCCACCTCGTCGGGCCCCAGGTCGATGCGCACCCCCAGCGCTTCCAGGGTGTCGGCGCCCCCGGACAGCGAGCTCGCCGAGCGGTTGCCGTGCTTGACCACCGGCACGCCGGCGGCGGCCACCACGATCGCCGCCATCGTGGACAGGTTCACCGTGTTGGCGCCGTCCCCGCCCGTGCCCACCACGTCGACGGTGTCGGTACCGATCTTGTCGGTGGGCACCTTGCGTCCGAAGGACAGCATCACGTCGGCCAGCTCGCCGACCTCGGCGGCGGTCGGGCCCTTCATCTGCATCGCCACCCCGAACGCCGCAATCTGCGCGGAGGTGGCGGAGCCGGCCATGATCTGCTCCATCGCCCAGGCCGCCTGCCCCCGAGGCAGGTCTCGACCGGACGTCAGGCCACCCAGGACCTGTCGCCACTGCACTATCTGCGCTTTCGGCTGCGCCGCACTACCTGGCTCGACCACGCGCCGATCGTCGCACGCGGCCTCCGTGACGCCAAAGCCAACCGGAAACACGGCCCGAAACAAGTGGAAGACAGAGCGCTAACGGGCCGGTAACAGCACCTACCACACCAGTTCAAACGAATTGCCAGCCCCGGGTGGAGTTCTACAACTACATAGCGTCATACTTGCGGGGTGACGAGCGCTGTGGGGTCCTCGGGTACTGCCATTACTTCTCGTGTGCATTCGCTGAACCGTCCCAACATGGTCAGCGTCGGCACCATCGTGTGGCTGTCCAGTGAATTGATGTTCTTTGCCGGTTTGTTCGCGATGTACTTCACGGCACGCGCGCAGTCCGGAGGTGCCTGGCCACCACCGCCAACGGAGTTGAATCTCGCGCTGGCGGTCCCGGTGACGCTGGTGCTGATCGCGTCATCGTTCACCTGCCAGATGGGCGTGTTCGCCGCCGAGCGCGGCGACGTGTTCGGGCTGCGCCGGTGGTACCTGCTGACCTTCCTGATGGGGCTGTTCTTCGTCTGTGGTCAGGCCTACGAATACTCCCACCTGATCGCGCACGGCACCACCATCCCGTCGAGCGCCTACGGCACCGTGTTCTACCTGACTACCGGGTTCCACGGCCTGCACGTCATCGGTGGGTTGGTCGCCTTCATCTTCCTGATGCTGCGCACCACGATGAGCAAGTTCACCCCGGCTCAGGCCACCGCTTCGATCGTCGTGTCCTACTACTGGCACTTCGTCGACATCGTGTGGATCGCACTGTTCGCCACGATCTACTTCATCCGATGAGCAACCGCCCGATGAACAGGAGTGTCCGGTTGAAGACACTGAAGAAGTGGGCCCGACCTGGCAACAACGACACCGTCGCCCGCCGGCGCCTGCGCCGTCGGGCCTCGGGCGGACTGCTGCTGCTGGTCGCCCTGGCCCTGGCCGGTGGAATGGCCGCGCTACTGACGCCGACCCCGCAGGTTGCGGTGGCCGACGAGTCGGCCTCGGCCCTGCTGCGGACCGGTAAGCAGCTCTTCGACACCTCGTGTGTGAGCTGCCACGGCGCCAACCTGCAGGGTGAGGTGGGCCGCGGTCCGAGCCTGATCGGCGTCGGTGAAGCCGCCGTCTACTTCCAGGTCTCCAGCGGCCGGATGCCCGCGGTCCGCGGTGAGGCGCAGGCCCCCCGCACGTACCCGTTCTTCGACGACAAGCAGATCGACGCGTTGGGCGCCTACGTCCAGGCCAACGGCGGCGGACCCACCGTGGTGCGCAACGCCGATGGCAGCATCGCGCAGGCTTCGCTGCGCGGCGACGACCTGGGCCGCGGTGGCGACCTCTTCCGGCTCAACTGCGCGTCCTGCCACAACTTCACCGGCCGGGGCGGCGCCCTGTCCTCGGGTAAGTACGCGCCCGACCTGGAGCCGGCCAGCGAGCAGCAGATCCTGACCGCGATGCTGTCGGGCCCGCAGAACATGCCGCGCTTCTCCGACCGGCAGATCTCCATGGAGGAGAAGAAGGACATCATCGCCTACGTGAAATCCGTTACCGAGGAACGCGATCCGGGCGGCTACGGGCTCGGCGGGTTCGGCCCGGCGCCCGAGGGAATGGTGATTTGGATTATCGGCATGGTCGCAGCCATCGCCGCGGCAATGTGGATCGGGGCACGCTCATGAGCAGCAACGACAAGACCGAACTCCCCGACGACGCCGCACTGGCGACGATGAGCAACGATGAGCTGCTGGCTCTCGGCGGCAGCATCGACGGTGTCAACACCGTTTTCAAGGAGCCTCGCTGGCCGGTCGAGGGCACGCGGGCCGAGAAGCGCGCCGAGCGCCGGGTCGCGGCCTGGTTCCTGGCGGGTGGCGGCTTCGGGCTGGCCCTGTTGCTGGTCTTCCTGTTCTGGCCGTGGGAGTACGCACCCTTGGAGTCCCCGGACGGCTTGGCCTACTCGCTGGCAACTCCGCTGTACGGCTTGACCTTCGGGCTCTCGGTGCTGTGCATCGCGATCGGCGCGGTGCTGTTCGTCAAGAAGTTCATCCCCGAAGAGATCACCATCCAGGACCGTCACGACGGCAGCTCCCCCGAGATCGACCGTAAGACCGTGGCGGCCCAGCTGACCGACGCGTTCGAGGGCTCGACCATCGGGCGGCGCAAGCTGCTGGGTGCGTCGCTGGGCGTCGGATTCGGCGCCTTCGGCCTGGGCACCCTGGTGGCAGGCGCCGGTGGCCTGATCAAGAACCCGTGGAAGCCGGTCGTCGACACCGCCGAAGGCAAGAAGGCCGCGCTGTGGACGTCCGGATGGACCCCGCGCTACCCCGGCGAGACCATCTACCTGGCCCGCGCGACCGGTCAGAGCACCAACTCGCCGTTCGTCAAGATGCGGCCCGAGGACCTCGACGCCGGCGGTATGGAGACCGTGTTCCCGTGGCGTGAGTCCGACGGCGACGGCACCACCGAGGAATCGAACGAGAAGCTCACCGCGATCATGATGGGCGTCCGGAACCCGGTGATGCTCATCCGCATCCGGCCCGACGACATGCCCAAGGTGGTCAAGCGCCAAGGCCAGGAGAGCTTCAACTACGGCGACTTCTTCGCCTACACCAAGATCTGCTCGCACCTGGGTTGCCCGTCTTCCCTGTTCGAGCAGCAGACCTATCGGATCCTGTGCCCGTGCCACCAGTCGCAGTTCGACGCGCTGCACTTCGCCAAGCCGGTCTTCGGCCCGGCGGCTCGCGCGCTGGCACAGCTGCCGATCACCATTGACGCCAATGGTCATCTGGTCGCCAACGGCGACTTCATCGAACCTGTCGGACCGGCCTTCTGGGAGCGCACCTCATGAGCCCTGCAATCGGCGACCTGCTCGCACGCCAAGCAGACGACATCGATACCCGTTACCACCCGGCGGCCGCGCTACGCCGCCAGTTCAACAAGGTCTTCCCGACGCACTGGTCGTTCCTGCTCGGTGAGATCGCGTTGTACAGCTTCATCATCTTGCTGCTGTCCGGCGTCTACCTGACGCTGTTCTTCGACCCGTCGATGGCCGAGGTCATCTACCACGGCGTCTACCAGCCGCTCAACGGCGTGCAGATGTCGCGGGCCTACGAGTCGGCGCTGGACATCTCCTTCGAGGTGCGCGGCGGCCTGTTCGTCCGCCAGCTGCACCACTGGGCCGCGCTGATGTTCGCGGCGTCGATCATGGTGCACCTGGCGCGCATCTTCTTCACCGGCGCGTTCCGTCGGCCGCGTGAGGCGAACTGGGTGATCGGGTCGCTGCTGCTGATCCTGGCCATGTTCGAGGGCTACTTCGGTTACTCGCTCCCCGACGACCTGCTGTCCGGTATCGGTCTGCGCGCCGCGCTGTCCTCGATCACGCTGGGTATGCCGGTGATCGGCACCTGGCTGCACTGGGCGCTGTTCGGCGGCGACTTCCCGGGCACCATCCTGATCCCCCGGCTCTACGCACTGCACATCCTGCTGATCCCGGGCATCATCCTGGCCCTGATCGGCGTGCACATGGCGCTGGTGTGGTTCCAGAAGCACACCCAGTTCCCCGGCCCGGGCCGCACCGAGACCAACGTCGTCGGCGTGCGGGTGCTGCCGGTCTTCGCGATCAAGTCGGGCGCGTTCTTCGCGATGATCACCGGCATCCTGGGCCTGATGGGCGGGTTGCTGCAGATCAACGCGATCTGGAACCTGGGGCCCTACCGCCCGTCGCAGGTGTCGGCGGGTAGCCAGCCGGACTTCTACATGATGTGGACCGAAGGTCTGGCCCGTCTCTGGCCGGCCTGGGAGTTCTACTTCTGGGGCCACACCGTGCCCGGCCCGGTCGGTGTCGCGCTGATCATGGGTCTGGTCTTCATCCTGCTGATGGTCTACCCGTTCCTGGAGAAGAAGTTCACCGGCGACTACGCGCACCACAACCTGCTGCAGCGTCCCCGGGATGCTCCGGTCCGTACCGCGATCGGCGCCATGGCGATCAGCTTCTACATGGTGCTGACCCTGGCCGCGATGAACGACATCATCGCGTGGAAGTTCCACATCTCGCTCAACGCGACGACCTGGATCGGCCGTATCGGGATGGTGGTTCTGCCGCCGTTTATCTTCTTCATCACCTACCGGTGGTGCATCGGCCTGCAGCGCAGTGACCGTGACGTGCTCGAGCACGGTATCGAGACCGGCATCATCAAGCGGCTGCCGCACGGTGCCTACATCGAGCTGCACCAGCCGCTGGGCCCGGTCGACGACCACGGCCACCCGATTCCGCTGGAATACGCCGGTGCGCCGCTGCCCAAGAAGATGAACAAGCTCGGTTCGGGCGGTGCCCCCGGTAGCGGCAGCTTCCTGACGGCCGACCCGGTCGACGAGGACGCCGCGCTCACCGAGGCGGCACACGCCAGCGAGCGGCGTGCGCTGACCGCGCTGGCCGAGCACCAAGGCGGTAACACCAACGGTCACCACTAGGCCCACGGGGTCCGAACAATCGGGCAGCCTGCGCAATCTCCTGCGCGGGCTGCCCGTTTTGGTTGGTGCGGCACCGAAATTCGACCCGGCGCAAGCACCGGCCGATCCCGTCGCACTGTTCATCGAGTGGCTGCTGCACGCCGTCGACAGTGGCGTGGTGGAACCCCACGCGATGACGTTGTCGACGGTCGGCACGGCGACCGGGACGGCCCCAGCGCGGCCGTCGGCGCGGGTGTTGATCCTCAAAGACGTCGATGCCGCCGGTTGGCACTTCGGAGTCAGCTCGGCCAGTCGCAAGGGCGCCGATCTTGCCCGCAATCCCGCTGTCTCACTGACGTTTTACTGGCCCACATTGGGCCGTCAGGTCAGGATCGACGGCACGGCACTCCCCGACCCACCCTCGGTGACCGCCGACGACTTCCTGGCCCGCTCGCAAGGCGCCCGGGCGATGGTGCTCACCGGCCGGCAGAGCGAGCCCTACGCCGATCCGGCAGAGATCAGCGAGGCACTCGCCAAGGCGAATCTGGAGCTCGAGCGCTCCCCTACCCTGGTTCCTGCGGAGTGGTTGTCGTATGCGGTGCGGGCCGACGCCGTCGAATTCTGGCAGGCCGACGCTAGCCGCCGGCACCGCAGGCTGCGCTACGAACGGGACGACGACACGAGTTGGTCAACGACGCTGCTCTGGCCGTAGCCCGCCACGCCGCGACAACGGCGCCGCTCAGCCGAAACGAGACGGCAGTTCCAGTACCTCACCCAGTTGGCGCAGGTACAGCCACGGAATCACCGGCATGGCGGCAGCACCGACCCCGGCCAACCCGTAGCAAACCCATGAGCCGGTGTCTTTGCCGACGGCCATCAGATAGGTGGCCAACGCGACGAAGGCCAGCGCGCCGCCCACCGCGGTGGCCAGCACCGTGATGCCACGCAGCAACACCCGGTCCACCTGAGCCTGGTTTGGCAGCACCTGGCGTGTACCGGCCGCCCGCCGACCCGGAGCATCGAACCCGGGCTGCTGCAGCGGAGCGTCCTGGGCGTTCGGGCGCGGCGGCTTGGCCGGCGCCTGGGGCGGGAATCCGGGGGGCCGCGGCGGGCCGGGCTGGCGCGCCCGGAGCAACACCGGGATGGCCGCGAGGATGACCAACGCCGAGGCGCCGATCACGATGTAGAGCAGGCCGCTGTGCGAACTCTCGGTCGGCTCGTGAAAGCCCCGCCCGAGATCCACGAGTGCCACCGTGGCCGCCACGCTCATACCCAGCAGCGTCAGCCAGACCGCTGCGCACACGCCCAGCAGTATGCGGTCAGTGACCTCCGGGGACTGCCCCGGTCGAATGAATCGATCTACCATGTTCCCGCCGGTCATCCGCAGCTCGTCGCCGGTGCGTCATTGCTGTTGGAGAACAACACCCTACCGTCACTGCTGGTGATCGAGCAGTTGAGTTTGCTCAGCCGCAGCATGCTGGTCGCTTCCACCGAACCGATCTCCGACTGGGAGATCGGGGTCAGGGTCAGCGACCACGGGATGTAGGCGTTGCGCTGTGTACGACGTTGCCCGGAGGCATCCACGTAGGTGATCGTGATCTGGTCGAACGGCGCCTTGGTGCCCGTCACCGAGTAAGTCACCTGCAGCGGTTTCGCCTGCGTGGTCGTGGTGGTCTCCTGCGTCGTGGTCGATGGCTCCGGTGCCGGCTCCTCGCTCACCGGCGGCGGCGGGGGCGGCGGCTCTTCGCTGCTGGGCGGCGGAGGCGGCGGCTCCTCGCTAGTGGGCGGCGGAGGCGGCGGCACCGTGGTGCTGGTGCTGGTCCGGGTGATCTCGTCCTGTACCGGCGGTACCGAGACCGTACTGCTCGTGGTCGCGGGCGTCGCCAGATCGTGGGTTTCGGTGCGGGCGAACAGCAATGCCACCGACACCACCAGCGAGACCGCAGCGATGATCACGGTGACGCCGACCACCCACGGCCACCGGGGCGTCTTGGCGCCCGGCTCCGGTTCGTCGGGCACGTCGTAGCTGTCGTAGTCGTAGAGCCGCGGATCCACTGGAACGTAGGGGCCGCTCAGAAACTGCTCGGATTCGGGCGCCGAATAGGCCTGCGAGTACGCGGTGTTGTCGGCCGGCGCGGCGGCCGGAGTGGCCGTCACATCGTCCAGCGGCTGAATCTCCCCACCCGCGCCTGCGTCGGGGGCCACGTCAGAGGCCAGATCTGGGGCCGGCTGACCGTTGCCGGAGCCCTCGTCTCCAGAGCCCGCCTCTGGGGGATTCGGCCCGCTCATTCCCGCCTATCCTCTTCAAACCGCCGCGCTACGTCCTGACCGGCTGCGGTCGACATCAACCACCGTTGGTCATTGTGCATCGGCAACCCTACCCAAGCGGGTCGACACGGCGGCCGCGGCCGAGATCTGGTCAGTGCTTCTCGGGGCCGATGTAGTACTCGAAGACCAGTCCGGCCACGCTCGCCAACACGAACGCCACGCCGGCAGCGATCAGCCACGGCAGCCACAGAGCGATCCCGACCGCAGCCACTGACCCGGACAGTGCGATCAGGATCGGCCACCAGCTGTGCGGGCTGAAGAAGCCCAACTCGCCGGCGCCGTCACTGACTTCGGCCGCCTCGTAGTCCTCGGGACGGGTGTCCAGCCGGCGTGCCACGAACCGGAAGAAGGTGGCCACGATCATGGCCATCATGCCGGTCAGGAACAGCGCGGTGGTGCCGGCCCATTCCACGCCGCCGGTGGCAAACTTGCCGGTCAGCACCGCGTAGATCACGCCGACCACCAGGAAGAAGGTGGCGACGAACTCGAACAGCCTGGATTCGATGCGCATGCGGTTGTCCCTACTTGTTGCTGGCTTGCGGGGCTAGCAGGCCACGGCGGCTGTCGAACGGGAACGTGGTGGTCGCCAACGGTTCCTGCTTGATCGCCTCCAGCGCCTCGGCGTTGGTCTTTCCGGCGATGCGCTGATCCAGATAGGCCTTGAAGTCATTAGGCGAGACCACCCGGACTTCGAAGTTCATCATCGCGTGGTAGGTGCCGCACATCTCGGCGCAGTGGCCGACGAACGCGCCTTCCTTGGTGATCTCGGCAACCTGGAAGGTGTTCACCTGGTTGTTGCGCTCGGGCCAGGCGATGACGTCACGCTTGAACAGGAACTCGGGCACCCAAAAAGCGTGGATGACGTCGGCCGAGTTGAGCACGAACTCGATGCGCTTACCGCTGGGCAGCACCAGTACCGGGATCTCTCCGGTGGTGCCGACCGTCTCGATCTTGTCGAAGTTCAGGTAGGTGCGGTCCTCGGTGTTGAGGCCCTGGACCGGCCCGCGCAGTTCCTCACCGTGCGCGTCCACGCCCTCCGGCTTGGACGTCATCGCGTCCTTGCGGGCCTGGTCCACGCCGTCGTAGCTCAGGGTGTGGTCGTGGAAGTCGACCTTCTGGTAACCGAACTTCCAGTTCCACTGGAAGGCGGTGACGTCGACGACCACCTCGGGGTTGGGCTCGTGGTGCAGCATCTTCTCCTGCACGACGACGGTGAAGTAGAAGATCACCGCGACGGCCAGGAACGGCACGACGGTGAGTCCGAGCTCCAGCGGCATGTTGTAGCCGAACTGGCGCGGCAGCTCGGTGTCGGTCGCCTTCTTGCGGTGGAAGATCATCGACCAGAAGATCATTCCCCAGACGAGCCCACCGATCACCACCGAAGCGATGACCATGCCGATCCACAGCTGGTAGTTGGCCTCAGCCTCGGGCGTGATGCCCTTGGGCCAGCCGAAACCGACCACATCGGTCCAGTCGACGCTGCAACCGCTGAGCGTTACCGCCAGCAGTCCGAGCACGCTGACCGCGGTCAGCGGTCGAAGCAGACGGCGATGTGCAACGCCCTGCCCGCGACGTGTCACGTTGGTGCCTCCTCGAGTCACAGAACGGGCCGACTGACCCGGCGGAGCAGTCGAATACTACGCAGCGTAGACCACCCGGATCACCGAGGTTCGATGTACCTGCCGGTTGGCCGCCCCGGTGTGTTGACCACCTCATCTGGCTCCACAGCTTCTTCGCAGGCCTACATGGGCCTTCGCAGTTCAACGCCGATAGCGGTGCGGCATACTGGGACCCGATGTGTGGACTGCTGGCCTTCGTGTGTGCCCCGGCCGGCACGACACCCGGCCCTGATGTGGCCGAAGTCGCCGGCGCGGTGTCGCGCGCCACCCACCTGATGCGCCACCGCGGCCCGGACGAGCCGGGCGGGATCTGGGCCGGCGATCGCGTGGTGTTCGGCTTCAACCGGCTGTCGTTCATCGACATCGCCCATTCGCACCAGCCCATGCGGTGGGGCCCGCCAGATGCGCCAGAGCGCTACGAACTGGTGTTCAACGGCGAGATCTACAACTACCTGGAACTGCGCGAAGAGCTGGCCGCCGAACACGGCGCGGTGTTCGCCACCGACGGGGACGGCGAGGCGATCGTCGCGGGCTACCACTACTGGGGCACCGAGGTGCTGTTGCGGTTGCGTGGGATGTTCGCCTTCGCGGTGTGGGACACCGTGGCCGGCGAGCTGTTCTGTGCCCGCGACCCGTTCGGGATCAAGCCGCTGTTCATGGCTTCCGGCCCGGGCGGAACCGTGGTGGGCAGCGAGAAGAAGTGCCTGCTCGACCTCGCCGACGTGGTGGGGTTCGACACCGCTATCGACACCCGGGCGGTCCAGCACTACACGGTGCTGCAGTACGTGCCGGAACCGGAGACGCTGCACCGCGGTATTCGCCGGCTGGAATCGGGCTGCTACGCCCGGATTCGGCCCGGCGGCGAACCGGAGACGACCCGCTACTTCCGGCCGCGGTTCGACGCCACCCCGATCACCCGCGACACCGAGCAGGCACGCTACGACGAGATCACCGCGGTGCTCGAGGACTCGGTCGCCAAGCACATGCGGGCGGATGTCACCGTCGGCGCGTTCCTGTCCGGCGGGATCGACTCCACCGCGATCGCCGCGCTGGCGATGCGCCACAACCCCAACTTGATCACCTTCACCACCGGGTTCGAGCGCGAGGGCTTCTCCGAGGTCGACGTCGCCGCTGCCTCTGCCGAGGCGATCGGTGCCCGGCACGTGGTCAAAGTGGTCAGCCCGGCCGAGTTCGTCGCCGCGCTGCCCGAGATCGTCTGGTACCTCGACGACCCGGTCGCCGATCCGGCGCTGGTGCCGCTGTACTTCATCGCCGCCGAAGCCCGCAAGCACGTCAAGGTGGTGCTCTCCGGTGAGGGTGCCGACGAGTTGTTCGGCGGTTACACGATCTATCGGGAGCCGCTGTCGCTGCGCCCGTTCGATTACCTGCCGGCACCGGTGCGCCGATCCCTGGGCAAGGCGTCGCGGCCATTGCCCGAGGGAATGCGCGGCAAGAGCCTGCTGCACCGCGGGTCACTGACGCTGCAGGAACGCTACTACGGCAATGCCCGCAGCTTCTCCGACGAGCAACTGCGTGCCGTGCTGCCCGGCTTCTCCCCCGACTGGACTCACACCGACGTCACCGCCCCGGTGTAT
Organism: Mycolicibacter heraklionensis; assembly: GCA_001673575.1. Lineage (GTDB taxonomy): Bacteria > Actinomycetota > Actinomycetes > Mycobacteriales > Mycobacteriaceae > Mycobacterium > Mycobacterium heraklionense_A. The sequence goes on from LZME01000003.1 coordinate 11,386, forward strand.
GCCGAGTCCGCCGGTTGGGACCCGGTGGCCCGAATGCAGCACATCGATCTGTTCACCTGGCTGCGCGGCGACATCCTGGTCAAAGCCGACAAGATGACGATGGCCAATTCACTGGAGCTGCGGGTGCCGTTCCTGGACCCCGAGGTGTTCGCGGTCGCGTCGCGCCTGCCGGTCTCGGCCAAGATCACCCGCACCACCACCAAGTACGCGCTGCGCCGGGCACTGGAGCCGATCATTCCCGCGCATGTGCTGCACCGCCCCAAGCTCGGCTTCCCGGTGCCGCTGCGGCACTGGCTGCGCGCCGGTGAGCTGTTGGAGTGGGCCTACGCCACGGTGGACGCCACCGGCGCCGGTCACCTGATCGATGTCGCCGCGGTGCGCACGATGCTCGACGAGCACCGGGTCGGCACC
>LZME01000004.1 GCA_001673575.1 Mycolicibacter heraklionensis
CGTCCCCGCCGGTGCTCAGGTGCTGCTGCTGCTCCTCGTTGAGATCGGCGCGGCTGTCCGAGCCGACTAGCAACCACGTCGTCCCTCGGCCTGGCGTCGGACGGTCGGCGTAACCGGCGAACGCCGCGGTCCGCTGCAGCGCGGTGTCGAGCCAGGCCGCAGCGCCGACCAGGGACGCGGTGGCGAGCAAGGTCAGCAGCGCAGCGAGCACCGACAGTCGGCGCGGCCAAGATCGGCGTCGGCGCGAACCGGGAGGCCGCGGCGTGTGCGGACGTGCAGCGGGCGGGCGCGGTGCCGGCGGATGTGGTGCGGGTGGGGTCGCCGGGTAAGCGCGGGGTTCGGCGGCACGCGGCGTGGGCTGAGTTGCCGGCCGCCGGACCGCCCGCGGCGGGGACTGAACCGGCCGGCCATGGGGGCCGCGGTACAACATCGGCGGCGGTTCACGACGCGGCGGTGGAAGGTGCCAGGGCCGGCCCGGCCCGCGATCGCCGTTCACCTGCCCAATCTACGTATCGAAAGGCGTCGGGGCGATCTCGAAGGCCGGCCCAGCCGGGCGGTGGATGTCGAACGTTCCCAGTTTGTTGCCCGATTTCCGGGATTCTCAGCGATTATTAGTAATCTTCCGAAGAAATCGTTATCTTGGCCACGTCATTCGCCGCCGCGATCATGGAGAGAGGTCTACCCGCAGATGACTCGTCAGTGCAGCACGAAGCGGAGCCGCCGGGTCAATGCGGCGGTCCCAGCTTCGCCTCTCCTACGTCGATCCTCGCTGAACCGCCGGGTAGGTACGGCCGTGGGGGCGTTTCTCGCGTTCGGGGTGATGCCGCTGGCGCCGGCGCCGGTGGCATCTGCCGAGGGCTTCGAGGACGTGTTCGAGCAGGTGCTGGCGCCGTTTATGGATACGGCCACCGGCGGCCTGGACTGGGATGCGGTGTTCAGCCCCGCGGCCTGGGACGCGTTCGCCTCCTCGGCCAACTGGGATGGTCTGCTGGCCGGGTCGGCAGCTGCGTCGTTGAACTGGGAGAGCCTGCTCTACCCGGACATTGCGGGGATGGTCCAGAACTGGGTCTACAACCCGCTCTACACCGGTATCGACAGCTTGGTCAGTAGCTCGTTGATGGCACCGGTCGTCGACGGCTTCAACCAACTCAGTAGCGCGCTGGGCCTGGGCCTGATGATCGGCGATGGCGCGGCCGGTACGGCGGAGCATGTCGCCGGTGGCGCCGGCGGCTGGTTGTTCGGTGACGGCGGGGCCGGCTGGGACAACACCGAGGCTGGTGGCACCGGTGGAGCCGGTGGCTCGGCCGGGTTCTTCGGCAACGGCGGCGCCGGTGGTGAGGGCGGCGAAGGTGGCAGCGGTGGTGTCGGCGGCGCCGGTGGGTGGTACATGGGCGTAGGCGGCGCCGGCGGGGCCGGTGGCAACGGCGTCAACGGTGGCATCGGTGGGGCCGGTGGCGACGGGCGCGGCTGGATGCTCGGGATCGGCGGGGCCGGCGGGGCCGGCGGCGACGGTACCCACCTGGGCGGCAACGGCGGTGACGGCGGCAACGGGTCGATCTGGTTCGGCGGCGGTGGGGCCGGTGGTGACGGCGGCAACGGCGTCTACCTGGGCCAGGGTGATCTGCCCGCGCTGGGCGGAGCCGGCGGCCTCGCCGGCTCGCTGGGCACCCACGGCGCGGTGGGCCACTTCGGCGCCCTGGACGGAGCGCCGGAGAAGGCGCTGGCTGAACTCCACACGGCGGGCAAGTGGATAGTCGACCAGGACGGCCGGGTGGTCATCCTGCAGGGCGTCAACCAGGTGTACAAATCGCCGCCGTTCACGCCGGGCGGCGACGGGTTCGGCGCCGACGACGCGGCGTTCCTGGCCGCCAACGGCTTCACCGCCGTGCGGCTGGGCCTGTACTGGGACCAGATCGAACCGCAGCCCGGGGTGTACAACTGGGCCTACCTCGAGTCGGTCAAGGAGACCATCGAGACGCTCAAGTCGCACGGCATCGTCAGCATCCTCGACATGCACCAGGACCTCTACGGTGTGGACGTCGGCGGCCATGGCGCACCGGACTGGGCGACGATGTTCAACCCCGACAACAACGACACCACCCAGCCGTTCCCGTTCGCCTACGCGCTCAACCCGGCGCAGAACCAGGCTTGGGATGCGTTCTGGGCCAACGAGAAGGTCGACGGCATCGGCCTGCAGAACTACTACGCCCGGATGTGGCAGACCGTCGCCGACTACTTCGGCGGCACGCCCGGCGTGGCCGGCTACGAGATCATGAACGAGCCGTGGGCGGGCTCGCCCTGGTTGGCCAGCCTGCTCGGCAACCCGCACTTCGACCGCGAGACGCTGACCCCGTTCTACGACCAGGTGACTTCGGCGATCCGGTCGGTCGACCCGAACACCACGGTGTACTACGAGCCGAACGTGTTGTTCGGCAACGCAACCGCGCTCACCAACCTGCGCCCCGTCGACGACGACAACGCCGTGTTCGCGTTCCACGACTACTGCATCTTCGACGCCCTGGGCGCCGGCAGTTCCGCCGGTTGCTCGCTGTGGGACGGGATGATGATGGAAGGCGCCCAGCGCTTCATCGATCGCTACAACGTCCCGGGGGTGGTCACCGAGTTCGGTGCCACCGGCAACATCGACACCATCTCCAGTCAGCTGAACTCGATCGACCCGCACAAGTTCGGCTGGCTGTACTGGGGCTACAACGACACCGGCCGGCTGGTGTACGACCCCACCCAACCTCCGACCGGAGACAACGTCGCGGAGTCGATCGTGGCGACGCTGGCGCAGCCGTATCCGCAGGTGATCGCCGGTATCCCGAACAGCTGGTCGTTCGCCAATGGCGTTTTCTCGTTCAGCTACTCCACGGCGATGGCAGACGGCTCGGGCAGCTTCGCCGCCGGGTCGGAGACCCGGATCTCGATTCCGGATCTCCAGTTCCCGAACGGCTACCAGGTCAGCGTGACCGGCGGCCAGGTGGTCTCGGCGGACAACGCCTCGGTGCTGGTCATCGGATCCAACGCCGACGCGGGCACCGTCACCGTCACGGTGACGCGCGCAAGCTGAGGTCGGCGCGGCGCCGTCGCGATCAGCGCAGCCAGCCGAGCTTGTCGGCGAACAGCGCGTACCCGACGAACGCCACGGTGTCGATCAGGCCGTGCGCGAGGATCAACGGCCACAACCGTCCGGTGCGCTGCCAGGCATAGCCGAACACCAGGCCCATCGCGACGTTGCCCAGTCCCGCGCCGAAACCTTGATAGAGGTGGTAGGTGCCGCGCAGCAGGGCTGAACAGGCCAGCGCAACCCGCGGCGACACCCGCAGCTGCGACAGCCGGGTCAGCAGGTAGCCGACCACGATCACTTCCTCGGCGAACCCGTTGGCGAACGCGATCACGATCAGCATCGGAGCGCGCCACCAGGTGTCGTTGATCGCGGCGGGGATGACGTCGGCGTTGAGTCCCAGGGTTCGTGCCAGCAGGTACAGGCCCAGGCCGGGCAGCCCGATCAGGCCGGCCAGACCGAGCGCGCCGGCCAGGTCGGTGCGGCGGGGTCGCCCGTTCAGTCCGATGCGGGCGGGTCCGAATCCGCTGCGCCACAGCAGGTACAACGCCAGTGCGCCCCAGGCGATCAGCTGCACCGCCCAGGCGGCGTTGAGACCGAGGTCGATCACGTCGAAGTAAGACCGGCGAGGGTTAAGCGCGATCCGCTGGGCGCTGAGGTCGCGCAGCACCGCGTCGGCGAGCTGCAGAATCGCGGTGACGGCGCTCAGCCCATAGGTGACCGCCAGAACCAGGATGATCTCCAGGCGCAGCGCGTGTCGCGGGGTCTGGCGCTCGGTCACCTCGCCACGGTAGCCGCTCGACTCCTGGCGGCTACTGCTCCTGGCGCCGGGCCTGCAGCCCGTTGAGAAATGGGCAGCCCATCAGTGCGCGCACCGCCCGGTTCAGGCTCGTTACGTCCTCGACCGGCCGCGGGAAGCTCAGCCGCACGTCGCGGTCACCGTCGGGGGCCTCCACCCGCAACCACATGCCATAGCGATCCACGGCAAGCGGGCGAGCCTGGCCGCGGCGCAGCTGCGGCGGCAGCTTGGCGGCGGCGAGCCGGGCGACCATGTCGGGGTGCGCCGAGTCGAGGTGCTGTAGCCAGTGCGCCTCGATCGCGCAGAATGGGTCAGGTCGGGCCGCCAGCAGCTCGTGCACGTCGACCGCTTCGGCTCCGGTGGCGTCGGCCAGCACCGCCGACTCGGGGGTCAGCCGCAGCAGCGCGTAGTCGACGTCGGCGTCGCTGCCCTCCGGTGCAGCCACATCGCGGGAGTACGACGCCGAGCGCGGCGAGACGACCTGGAGCAGAGCAGGGTTGGGGTCCACCGCCGCTATCCGGTCCAGAAGTATCGGGATCTCGCGGTCGGGCACCGGGCGCAACAGGCCTCGGATCCACGCCAGCGCACGCACGCGTTCGCGCAGCCGCAACGGCGCGTGATCGGTCAGCTCGAGCATCGCCTGCACTCCGGAGTCGGCCGCGGCCTGGGTAACCGGGTCCTCGACCGGGACCGCGACCACCAGAGATCCGTCCCGCAGCAGGTGGCAGACCGGTGCGTTGACCGGGGCGGCGTCGGTGGCGTCGGCGATCGCCAAGAGGGCCTGACCGCGGATGCAGGCGCTGCGAATCCGCTCGGCGGACGTCGGGACGGTTGCTGCTGTAGTCGTGGCCATCGATCACCTTTCGAAGTGAGGTAAGGCTAACTTAATTAATGACTCGGGTGGGCGCAACAGGAATGTCGGAATGACCTCACGGGCGTGCCGCCGGTGAGCGCGTCGGCGGGCCGCGGCCGATAGGGTTGTCCGGTGACCCGCATCAGCTATCTCGGCCCGGCGGGGACCTTCACCGAAGCGGCGCTGCTCGCGTTGAACGGCGCCGGACGGGTTCCCGGCGCCGACCTTCAACCGGTGCCGGCCGAGAGCACGCCGGCCGCTCTCGAGGCGGTGCGCTCCGGCGCCACCGACTACGCGTGTGTGCCGATCGAGAACTCGATCGAGGGCGGGGTGACGCCCACTCTGGACGGCCTCGCGGTCGGGCCGCCGCTGCAGATATTCGCCGAAACCGCCCTGGACGTCTTGTTCTCGATCGTCGTCGCGCCGGGACGCGGTGAGGCGGAGATTCGCACTGTGGCCGCCCATCCGGTGGCGGGCGCCCAGGTGCGGCGCTGGCTGGCCGAGCACCTGCCCGGGGCCCACACCGTGCCGGCCAACTCCAATGCCGCTGCGGCGCAGCAGGTCTACGACGGTGAGGTGGACGCCGGCGTGAGCACCGCGCTGGCTGCCCAGCAGCGCGGCTTGGTGGCGCTGGCCGAGGGCGTCATCGACGAACCCAATGCCCGCACGCGCTTCGTGCTGGTGGGTGCCCCGGCGCCGCCGCCGGCGCGCACCGGCGCCGACCGGACGTCGGTGGTGCTGCGCCTCGACAACGCGCCGGGAGCCCTGGCGGCAGCACTGGCCGAGTTCGGAAGTCGCAGTATCGATCTGACTCGCATCGAGTCGCGCCCGACCCGCACCGAGTTGGGCACATATCTGTTCTTCCTGGACTGCGTCGGACACATCGACGACGAAGCCGTCGCCGAGGCACTGCAGGCCCTGCGCCGCAGCTGCGCCGATGTCCGCTACCTGGGCTCCTGGCCTATCGAGCCCGTAGGCCGATGCGGGGTGGTGTCATGAGCGGGCGGCTGGTGCTGCTGCGCCACGGCCAGTCCTACGGCAACGTCGACCGTCGCCTCGACACCCGGCCGCCGGGATCGGAACTGACCCCGCTGGGCCGCGACCAAGCCAGGGCTTTCGCCGCCGAAGGCATCCACCGTCCGATGCTGGTCGCCCATTCGGTGGCCACCCGCGCGGTTCAGACCGCTGCGGAGATCAGCGGTCGGCTCGGCGTGACCGCCCGCGCCCTGGAAGGCATTCACGAGGTGCAGGCCGGCTCGTTGGAGAACCGCAGCGACGACGACGCGATCGCCGAGTTCAACGCGATCTATCAGCGCTGGCACTCCGGCGAGCCCGGAGTCGCATTGCCCGGCGGGGAATCGGCCGAACAGGTGCTCGACCGCTACCTGCCGGTCATCACCGATCTGCGGCTGCGCTACCTCGACGACGACGACTGGACCGGGGACATCGTCGTGGTCAGCCACGGCGCGGCGATCCGGCTGGCGGCGGCGACGCTGGCGGGTGTGGACGGCAGTTTCGTACTGGACAACCATCTGGAGAACGCAACCGCCGTGGTGCTGGCCCCGATCACCGACGGCCGATGGAGCTGTGTGCAGTGGGGCTCGCTGACGCCGCCGTTCTATCCCGAACCGCACCCGGACCCGGTCGGCGACGCGTTGCGGTCCGACACCGACCCGATGGGCTAACGGCTAGACCGCCAGCGCGTACACCTCGGCGCAGCGGCATCCGACCGCCTCGCAATCCAGGGCGAACGTGTGCGGCAGCACCTCACCGGGGCAGCCGTCCTCGGTGCACTCCGCGGCCTGCTGTACGTGGTGGATGAGTGTGCCGTGGCAGTGTTCCAGCCCCGCCCGGCAGTCTCGGCAGTGTTCATCCATGGATCGTTCATAGCACCGCGCGCCGACAAGCTAGTTCCGGCGCGCCGCGTCGGGTGCCGTTAGCTCCAGCCCAGTTCGTGCAGCCGGTCGTCGTCGATACCGAAGTGATGGGCGATCTCGTGGATCACCGTGATCCGGACCTCGTCGACCACCTCGTCGTCGGACTCGCACATCTCCAGCAGCGCATCCCGGTAGATGGTGATGGTGTCCGGCAACGACCCGGCATAGCTGGAATCGCGCTCGGTCAGCGCCACCCCTTCATAGAGGCCCAGCAGGTCGGGTTCCTCGGCGTTGCGGTCGGCCACCAGGATCACGACGTTGTCGAAGGCGGCGGCCAGCTCGGGCGGAATCAGGTCCAGCGCGTCGGACACGAGGTCGTCGAACCGGCGCGGGTCCATTTGGACACTCACCGCGGCTGGCTACCGGTGGGCAGTTGGTTCAGCCGCTCCGCGGGAATCGACGGCGGCGGGATCGGGGGCTGGCCGTTGATCAGCAGCGACCCGCGGGCACTGTTGATCAGGGCCGCCCAGCCGCCGTTGCCCAGAGTGGCGCCGAGGCTGCAGGCCACTTCGCGGCTGCCCGCCGACCAGCTGGGCAGGGAGACGGTGGCGTAGGTCAACGTCAGCGTCGTGTCGCGCAGCTGCACCGGATCCAGGTAGGCGTCGGTGAGCCGGGTGCAGGACTCCTTGATGAACGCATCCTGCTCGGGCTCCGGCGGCAGCGCGTCGGGGAACCGTTCGGCCAGGTTGACGGTGCCGGTGACTTCCTTGGTATGCGGTGCCGCGCAGTCGACCGGAACGTCGTTGGGCTGGTTAGTGGCCGGATCGATGCCCAGGCAGGTGCCCGGCGGCCAGACCTTGGACTGGTCGATGTCGGCGATCTTGCCGACGAACGCGGTCTGCTGGCCGCCCACGCCCGGCAGTTGCAGGCCGCACAACATCCGGCGCTCACCGTGCTGGCGCCACGCGCGTTCGCCGGCCCACAGCATGCTGGCTACGAACTTGCTGTGCGGGTCGAACTTGGCGCCGAGATAGCGGCGCACCGATGACTCGCACTGTTCCTGGGTGATCTGCTCGATGCGGGCCATCGACGGCGGCGGGGCATCGGGACCGTATTCGGCGCCCGGGAACATCTTCATGTCCACCGGGCCCGCCACCTCGAATTTGTGCTCGTCGGCGCAGCTGACGATCGTCGCCGCGTCCAAGTCGTTCTCCGGCCAGTTCAGACAGTCGCCGGCAACGGCGTGGTCGATCGCCTCGTTGCCCTTGACCGTGCCCAGCCCCAGTCCCGGACCGGTGCCTTTGCCGCCCGCCCCCGGTGCCGGCTCAGCGTTCAGATGGCCCAGCAGCCCGCCGGGACCCTCACCGAGGACGGGCGCCACGGTAATCAGACCGGCGATCAGCAGCCCACCCAGCGCGGTCAGCAACAGGGCGCGGCGTGTCGGGGCGGCCGGGAGCGTGCGTCGCCAAGACACCCGCTTGGCGGGTGGATTCTCCTGGTCGGCTGCCTCTGACATCGCGTCCATTCTGACAGGCAGCCGCGAGCGCGTGACAAATGATGCGAAAGTGATGCAGCCGGCCAGGTTGTAGGGTTTTGCCGTGATCGACCTGAAGCTGCTGCGTGAAGATCCCGACCGTGTCCGCCGCTCCCAGGTGGGTCGCGGCGAGGACCCGGCCCTGGTGGACGCCTTGCTGGCCGCCGACACCGCACGCCGTGCCGCCATCGCGGCCGCGGACTCGATGCGTGCCGAACAGAAGACCGCCAGCCGGTCGGTCGGAGCGGCCTCACCCGAGGAGCGCCCCGCCCTGCTGGCGCGGGCCAAGGAGCTGGCCGAGCAGGTCAAGGCCGCCGAGACCGCCCAAGGAGCGGCCGAGACGGCGTTCACGGCCGCGCACATGGCGATCGCCAATGTGGTGATCGACGGAGTGCCCCCGGGCGGTGAAGACGACTTTGCGGTGCTCGACGTGGTCGGTGAGCCATCGGCCATCGAGAACCCGCGGGACCATCTCGAGCTCGGCGAGGCGCTGGGTCTGATCGACATGGGCCGCGGAGCCAAGGTCTCCGGTTCACGGTTCTACTTCCTGACCGGTCGCGGCGCGCTGCTGCAGCTGGGTCTGTTGCAGCTGGCCGTGCGACTGGCCGTCGACAATGGGTTCACGCCGATGATCACCCCGTCGCTGGTCCGTCCCGAAGTCATGTCCGGCACCGGATTTCTGGGTGCGCACGCCGACGAGGTGTATCGACTCGAAGCCGACGACCTTTATCTGGTGGGCACCTCCGAGGTGCCGCTGGCGGGCTACCACTCCGACGAGATTCTCGACCTGTCGGGCGGACCGCTGCGCTACGCCGGCTGGTCGTCGTGTTTCCGCCGGGAGGCCGGCAGCTACGGCAAGGACACCCGCGGCATCATTCGGGTGCACCAGTTCGACAAGGTCGAGGGGTTCGTCTACTGCCGGCCCGAGGACGCCGAAGCCGAACACGACCGGCTGCTCGGCTGGCAGCGCGAGATGCTGGCCCGCATCGAGGTGCCCTACCGGGTGATCGACGTCGCCGCAGGCGATCTCGGGTCCTCAGCCGCCCGCAAATTCGACTGTGAAGCGTGGGTGCCCTCCCAAGGCACCTACCGGGAGCTGACGTCGACGTCGAACTGCACCACCTTCCAGGCCCGCAGGCTGGCCACGCGCTACCGCGACGAGAACGGCAAACCGCAGACCGCGGCCACCCTCAACGGCACCCTGGCCACCACCCGGTGGCTGGTGGCGATCCTGGAGAACCACCAGCAGCCCGACGGCAGCGTGCGGGTGCCGCAGGCCCTGGTGCCCTACGTCGGCGTGGACGTGCTGGAGCCGACCGCCTCCTGATCCACGGCCTCGTCAGGCGGCGAAGAGTCGCCGCGAGCAGTCCAGCAGCATCCGGTGCAGTTCCTCGTTGGGAATGTCCGAAACCGCGGGATCGGCTGCCGCGCCGAGAATTCCGGGCACCAGAACAGCGATCGCGACGAGGGTGGCCGGGTCGGGCTGTGGTCCCGACAGAATCGCTTGCAACCGGCGCGAGGCGTCCCGGAATTCTCCGATGGCCTCGACGACCCCCACCACGGCGGGATCGGTGTGGACCAGGGCCGTGGTGCGGCGGTGGCGGACCGCCAGTTCGATGATGCCGCTGATGGTGGCCTCGCGTTGAACGTGGCGGGAGTCGATGGCCTCGGCGATGGTGACCACCCGGGCGATGTCCTCGAACACCGGGCGGAGCACCGCCTCGACGATGTCGTCTTTGGAGTGGAATTGGTAGTACACCGCCGATTTATTGACACCCAATCGGTCGGCGATCATCTGCAGCGACGTGCCGCTCACCCCGTGCTCGGCGAACAGCCCTTGCGCGGCCTCTAATACGCGCTCCCGCGCGAAACCCCGCGGCGCCACCGTCTTCGCCACTGCCTGCCTCCCTGCTCCGGTCGACCGCTCACGGGCGTGAGCCACGTCGCACAGTTCTACTGACCGATCGCTTGATTCTACTTTACTGATCGTATAACTTTGCCTTCCGTCACGCTTAACCTCAGATCTGGGCTGAAAGGGCGTCGCTCATGCTGAAACCACAGGTGCACAGGCTTTCCCGGCCCGAACCGGCCTCGTCCGGCGTTGGCTCGATGACCCCGGGCGTCACCGCGTATGTGGTTGACGCGCCGGAGATCGTGGCCGGCGACCACCCGCTGTTCGATGCGATCGCCGAACTGGGCGCCACGGCCAATCGGTTCGCGGCCGACACCCATGTCCTGGTGGTGGTCAGTAAAGCCACCGCCAAGACCGGGTCCGCCCGATGAAGGCGCTGCGGCGGGCGTGGATGCCGCTGCTCATCGTGGTGGTGGTGGTGCTCGGGACGCTGACCGTCCTGCGGCTGCGCACCTACTTCGGTGGCGATAACTCACGCCTGATCAGCACCAAAGTCGACGACACCAAGCCGTACAACCCCAAGGTCGTCACCTACGAGGTCTTCGGCGAACCCGGCGCGACTGCCGACATCAGCTATCTCGACCTCGACAGCAGGCCGCAGCGCGTCGACGCGGCGACGCTGCCGTGGTCGGTGACCCTGAGCACCACGTTATCTGCGGTATCGCCGAACCTCTACGCGCAGGGCAAAGGCTCCACCCTGGGCTGTCGCATCAGCATCGACAACGAGCTCAAAGACGAGAGAACCGCCACCGGCGCCAGCGCCCTGACCTTCTGCTTGGTGAAATCTGCATGAGCACTTCCACGGACAACTTCCCCCCCGAGGCGCCGACCGCGGCCATCCCTGCTGTTGCTGACCACACCAAGCCCGGCCGGATTGCCAAATGGATTCGGCGGCTGGCTATTCCGATCATGCTGGGCTGGATCGGGATCATCGTGTTGGCGAACGTGACCGTTCCCCAGCTCGAGAAGGTCGCCGAGATGGCCGCGGTCCAGATGACCCCGGACGAGGCACCGTCGATGATCGCGGTCAAACGTCAGGGTGAGGTGTTCAAGGAGTTCACCTCCAACAGCTCGGTCATGCTGGTCCTCGAGGGCGACGAACCGCTGGGCGCCGACGCCCACCACTACTACGACCAGATCATCGCCAAACTCAAGACCGACACCGCCCACGTCGAACACATCCAGGATTTCTGGGGTGATCGCCTGACCGCCGCCGGAGCCCAGAGCCCGGACGGCAAAAGCGCCTACGTGCAGATCTATACCGCGGGCAACCAGGGTGAGGCGCTGGCCAACGAATCGGTCCGAGCGGTCAACCAAGCAGTCGACAGTGTCACCCCGCCACCGGGAGTGAAGGCGTATGTGACCGGCGGCGCGGCGCTGGCAGCCGATCAGGACAAGGCCGGCACCCGCAGCATGCACGTGATCGAGTCGCTGACCTTTGTCGTCATCATCACCATGATGCTGGCGGTCTACCGATCCATCACCACCGTGGCGTTGGCACTGGCGATGGTGGTGACCGGCCTGGCATCCGCCCGGGGCATCGTGGCATTCCTGGGCTATCACGGGCTGATCGGGCTTTCGCCGTTCGCCACCAGCCTGTTGGTGACGCTGGCGATCGCGGCAGCCACCGACTACGCGATCTTCCTCATCGGCCGGTATCAGGAAGCCCGCAGTGCCGGCGAAGACCGGGAACAGGCGTACTACACCATGTTTCGCAGCACCGCCCATGTGGTGCTCGGCTCGGGCATGACCATCGCGGGTGCCACTTTGTGCCTGCACTTCACCCGGTTGCCCTATTTCCAGTCGCTGGGGATTCCGCTCGGGATCGGCATGACGATCGTGGTCATCACCTCGCTGACGATGGGGTCGGCCGTCATCGCGGTGGCGGGTCGGTTCGGCACCCTGCTGGAGCCCAAGCGGGCCAACCGGGGACGCGGATGGCGGAAAATCGGTGCGGCCGTGAGCCGTTGGCCGGGACCGATTTTGATCGCCGCCACCGCGGCAGCACTGGTCGGCATCCTCGCGCTGCCCGGATACAAGCCCGGCTACAACGACCGTGCCTACATGCCCGCGGATCTACCGGCCAATCAGGGCTTCCTGGCCTCCGACCGGCACTTTCCGTCCGCGCGGATGAACCCCGAGATGCTCATGATCGAAACAGACCATGACGTTCGAAATTCCGCGGACTTTCTGGTGATCGAGCGAATCGCCAAGCGGGTCACCGGGGTCGAGGGTGTCTCGCGCGTCATGTCCATCACCCGGCCCCAGGGCATTCCGATGGAGCACTCCACCTTCGGCTACATGCTCGGCATGCAGGCCGTCAGCCAGGACATGACCCGCAAGTTCAACGATGATCGCACGGCGGACATGCTGGCCCAAGCCGAGGATATGCAGGTCAACATCGACACCATGACGAAGATGATCGAGCTCATGGAGGAGATGAACGCCACCATGGGGCGCATGGTCGGCAAGATGCACCTGATGGTCGAGGACATCGAAGAACTGCGCGACAAGATCGCCAATTTCGACGACTTCTTCCGGCCAATGCGCAGCTACTTCTATTGGGAACCACACTGTTTCGACATTCCGGTCTGCCACTCGCTGCGGTCGGTCTTCGATGCCATGGATGGTGTCGACACCATGACCGACAACTTCAAGCAGATCGTTCCGGACATGGACGCGATGGCGGCGCAGCTGCCGCAGATGCTCACGCTGATGCCGCCGATGATCCAGATGATGAAGAACGCCAAGGCCATGATGGAGGCCACCTACGCCACCCAGAGCGGACTGGCCAAGCAGGCGCAGGAAGCTCAGGGCGATCCCGCCGCGATGGGGGAGGCCTTCGACAAGGCCCGCAACGACGACTCGTTCTATCTGCCGCCGGAGATCTTCGACAACGCCGAGTTCCAGCGTGGCATGAAGAGTTTCGTGTCGCCCGACGGGCATGCCGTGCGATTCATCGTCAACCACGAGGGCGATCCGCTGAGCGCAGAAGGCATCAAGCACATCGACGCCATCAAGCTCGCTGCCAAGGAAGCCATGAAGACCACCCCGTGGGAGGGCTCGAAGATCTACGTCGGTGGGACCGCCGCGATGTTCAAGGACATGCAGGAGGGCTCCAACTACGACCTGATGATCGCCGGCGTCGCGGCACTGTGCCTGATCTTCATCATCATGCTGGTGATCACTCGCGCCGTGGTGGCCGCGCTGGTGATCGTGGGCACCGTGGTGGTGTCACTGGGCAGCGCCTTCGGGCTGTCGGTGTTGTTGTGGCAGAACATCATCGGCCTGCAGGTGCACTGGATGGTGATGGCCATGGCGGTGATCATCCTGTTGGCGGTGGGCGCCGACTACAACCTGCTGCTGGTTTCCCGCCTGCGAGAGGAGATCCACGCCGGGCTGCACACCGGCATGATCCGGGCGATGGGCGGCAGCGGGTCGGTGGTCACCGCCGCGGGACTGGTGTTCGCGTTCACCATGATGACGATGGCGATCAGTGAACTGCGGGTGATCGGTCAGGTGGGCACCACGATCGGGTTGGGGCTGCTGCTCGACACCCTGATCATCCGCTCGTTCATGACGCCGTCGATCGCGACGCTGCTCGGCAAATGGTTCTGGTGGCCGCAGGTGCCGCGGCTGCGGCCCAAGCCCTCGCCCTGGCCGGCGCCGTTGCAGCGCCACCCGAGCGACGAGCTCGTGGAGTCCGGCGGCGGAGCGCATCGGGGAGGTTGGTGATGAGGTTCGGACCCGTGGTCGCGTTGGCAGGTGTGTCGGGGGCGATCTTTCTTGCGGGGCCGGCGCATGCCGATGTCGACACCGATTTCGCCGGCCGGTTGCACGGCTACGGGATCTACGGGGCGCGCGACTACAACGCCTGGATCGGCAAGCTCACCTGCAAGCGCTTGGCCAACGACGTCGACCGCGACGCCTACGAGTCGGCGGCGTTCGTCGCCAAGAACATCAAGGGCGCCGACTCCCAACAGGTCCGGCAGTTTGTGGGTGCGGCGCTGAGCACCTACTGCCCCGACAAGCTGACCGTTCTGGAACAGGCTGGAGTTACCCGATGAACCGAAACCGCCGGCATGTCGTGATCGGGGCTCTGGCCGCAGGGCTGCTGGCCGGTACGGCCGCAACGGGGACCGCATCGGCCGATGCGACGGAGAACTTCCCGATTCCCAACCGGATGCTGCACACCACCTGCACCGCCGAACAGCTCATGGCGGCCGCCCGCGACGTCACACCGGTCTACTACGAGCGCTACATGATCGACTACAACAACAAGTCCCCGGAGGTACATAAGGCGGTACAGGAGCGGATTCACTGGTTCTACGCGATGGACTCCCCGGGCCGGCGCGCCTACTCCGAGAACCTGGCCACCGACATCTACTACGAGAAGCTTGCTTTCGCGTGGCCGAACTGGTCCAAGCTGTTCTTCAACAACCACGGCGTCGCCGCCCGGACCACCGAGGTGTGCGAGCAGTACCCCGCTGCCGACATGGGGGTGTGGAACTGGACCTGACCCTTCTAGGTCAGCGGTTCCACAACCCGCCGTGCGGTGGCCAGCAGGATCTCGTGCAGTTCCTCGTCGGCGATGTCTGCGAGCTCCGGATCGGCTGCCGCCGTGAAGGTTCCCGCCATCAATGCCGTGGTGATGACACGGGCCGTCGCATCCGGCTCGGGACCGTGCAGGATCGCCGCCGCGTCATCGCCCACGGCCATGAAGTCCTCGCGGGAACGTATGGCGTGCTCGACCGCGCGGTCATAGAACAGGAACGTGAGCCGGCGGTATCGCACGGCGAGCTCGACGACGCCACTGACCGTCACGTCCCGCTTGCCCTGCTGAGTGGGCATGGCCTGGGCGATCTTGATGACCCGGACGATGTCGTCGAACATCGGCTCCACCAGCGCGATGACGATGTCGTCTCGGGATCGGAATTGGTAGTAGACGGCCGGCTTACTCACGCCCAGCCGGTCGGCGATCATCTGCATGGACGTACCGCCCACGCTGTGCTCCACGAACAGCTCTAATGCGGCCTGCAGCACTCGTTCGCGCGCGGATCCGCGCGGCGCCACCGGCTTGGCCACGACATTCCTCCCGTCGACGCGGCCAGCCTATCGCGGTGCGGTTGGAGGCAGTCCTGCAACGACCCGCTAGGAGTCTGCTGAATTAGTGGTTTGTGGGGTGGGGTGCCTCGAGGCGTTCTGTGGCGCGTGGGTTTCGTCAAATC
>LZME01000005.1 GCA_001673575.1 Mycolicibacter heraklionensis
TCCTTGCTGTCACCCGTGAAGAAACTTCTCTCCACGGTAGAGGCTAAAGCGCTGGCCTACCAAATTCGGCGGTTCAGCGAGGCTCGACGCAGGAGAGGCGAAGCTGGAACCGCCTCATGAACCCGACAGATCCGCACGTAGGCGGGCCTCGTCGACCTCCCAGTAACTGTGCTCTCGTCCGTCGAGCAGCACCACCGGCAACCGGTCGCCGAATTCGGCTCGCGGGCCCGTGTCCCCGGCCGCCGCGGCGACGTCGACGTCGACTGTCTGCAGGTCGAACGCGAGTTCGGCCGCCAGCTGGATCAGCTGGTCGTGCACCTGCACGCAGACCGGGCAGCCCTCGCGGGTGAGCAGCTGTACCTGGTGGCGGGTCATGGCTCCAGTGTTGCAGGGCTGTCACCGGCCCGCCGAGGCCACCGGGTCCATGCGGCGGTTCCAGCTTCGCCTCTCCTCCGTCGAGCCTCACTGAACCACCGGGTCCATGCGGCGGTTCCAGCTTCGCCTCTCCTGCGTCGAGCCTCACTGAACCGCCGAATTTGGTAGGCCAGCGCTTTAGCCTCTACCGTGGAGAGAAGTTTCTTCACGGGTGACAGCAAGGA
>LZME01000006.1 GCA_001673575.1 Mycolicibacter heraklionensis
GGCACAATGACATCCTTCCAGCCCACCCCGCAGGGCAAGCCAACTCAGATGTCACCTGTTCGTGCAGCAGACCCCAGCAGCGAGGCCTGGCGTGGCAAGTAAACGAACAGTTTCTCCGCGTTCAGATGGAAGAGGGAGTGCCGCGGATTGAATATGTAATTCCGGAGGGCTATACAAGCGTTGAGCAACTGGCAGCGGAGGACAGGTTATCGTACTCCGCTGCTGAGATAAATTTTCTGAAGGAAAACGCCGCTCAATATGGCTATCGACAATACGGCAATGTGTGGTTGTACGGAGGAGATGGCTGACTATGAAGCCAATGGAGCTGGACCAATACTTGGGCCGCACGCTTTCGCGCGTGGGTTTAGAGATGGACGAAGTGCAGGACGACCTTACATATGCTGATCGTGGAGCATGGGCGATCTTCTACCGAGGGGCTGACTGCAAATTGCAGCTCTATTGGTCTGCGCGAAATGGTGGCTTCAACTTCATGCTAGCGCCGCTCGACGCGCCGAATGAGTTCGGTTTATCGAACCAATCGAGTGCATGGCAATCCATACTACTTCTCAGCGATACGCACGATCAGTTGAAGACCCCCGGAATGAGTGCTGGTGATAACGAGATTATGGCGTGGTTGAAGGATATTTTTGAAATACACTTTGGGCCGGCGCGTGCAGCCTTATTGGCAGAAGAGCGTCCGCGCTAGCCTCTGCGCGGGTCCCTCGCAAGGCCGCTTGACTGTTGGTATGTCGGGCAACGCGCCGTCGACGATTTCTGTCGAGAAGACGCGCGTTCCTGACTAGTTAGGTATTCGGTCTTTCACTGGGCGCACCAAGGGTGTCAGGGCAAAGTTTCTCCTGTGCCGCCTGAGCAATCTCCCAATAAAAATGCGGAAAAGCGTTGAGGATCGGGCTAAGAGACTGCTTCGGTTCCATCTGCTCAAGGGTCATGCCTTCTCTGAGGCCACGACAAGTCCCCAATCCTCCAGCAAGAGTGCTGTTGTCATCCGCACGCCCAAGGAAGCCGTACTGACCTGGCACGCCAAGCTCGTGAGCCCGGTCGAGGAATGATTGGTTACGGTCGAGGAGTGATTGGTCATCAGCACTGGCAATCGGTGCCGCTGCGATGCTTGCCGCAAGAGCGGCGATGAGTAGTTTCATCCCGACGTCTCGTTTTCTTGTGGTCGTGGTTTGAGGATGTGACGCGTTGGCGGGTTCACCCATGGGTTTCGCTCATGATAGCGTCCGGTGGAATGGCGGACTTCGGATCTGGCTAAGGTCAGTAGGTGACGAATTCCTTCCCGGTGCTCGAAGTCGAAGGCCCGGAGGCGTATCTGGGAGAAGACGAATTCATCCAGTGCAAAGAGCCGGCCGTCCGGAACCTTGCTCGGGAATTGCGGCAGTCCGCGGTCGATGATGTGTCGTTTGTCCGGGCCGCCTTCGAGTGGGTACGAGACAGGGTCGCTCACTCCTACGACGTCGTAGACCCACGAGTGACGCTGACCGCCAGCGAGGTTCTCGAGCATCGCGTGGGACTCTGCTACGCCAAATCACACTTGCTGACGGCACTGCTTCGATCAGAAGGTATCCCCACCGGCCTTTGCTATCAAAGTCTTGTGCACGGCGACGGACACGTTCTCCACGGGCTCGTCGCGGTCCATCTCGAGGGGGCCTGGCACCGCCAGGACGCCCGTGGCAACAAGGAGGGCGTGGACGCCCAGTTCTCCCTCGGCTCGGAAAGGCTCGCGTGGTCCGTTGACGCGGCCCTCGGTGAGATCGACTACCCGCAGGTCTTTGCTTCGCCAGTGCGGAGTGTCATTGAGGCACTGCGTGACGCGACTGACGTCCTTGCGCTCTGCGAGGGGGGTCTGCCGACGGCCCTTGGTGTCGAAGCCTGCTAAACGGCCTCCGGGTGGTGTAGACCAAGAACAGGCGTTCGGTGACGCACAACGGTCGAGGTTGTGCGTCACCGGCGCCGCCCGTCAGCTCTTGACAGGTACCAGCTCGTCGCCGCAGGTGCAGCGGTAAGCCTGCCCCGAGCCAGAGCAGTGGCACGCCGTCTCGATGCGGACGCGGCAGCCGCAGCCCTCGTGGCCGCAGGTCAGCAGGGTCCCGTCTTCGTAGTTCGCCATGTCTCACACCTTCCTCTGTGATCCCCGGCAGGTGCCGGGGTGCCCCGACTATATACCCCATAGGGGTATGGGGTAAAGAATAATCGGGAGCCGGAACCGCGATCGGGGGCTAGCCTGGGTGAAGTGACTGAAAAGCCCACGCACCGTGATGTTGATGCCCTGCTGGACAACCTGTTCGCCGGAGAAGATCCGGCACTGACGGCGGCGCTGGTCGCCAGCGATGAGGCCGGACTTCCGCCCATCGCGGTCTCGGTACAGCAAGGCAAGTTCCTGAACCTACTGGCGACCGCAGCCCGCGCCACCCGCATCCTGGAGATCGGCACGCTGGGCGGCTACAGCACCATCTGGTTGGCGCGCGCCGTCGGACCGGCTGGCTCGGTGGTGACACTGGAGTACGAGCCCAGGCATGCCGAGGTCGCCTGCGGCAATCTGGACCGTGCCGGCGTTGGTGATCGGGTGCAGATTCTGGTGGGCGCCGCGCTGGACGCCCTGCCGACTCTGACCGGCGAGCCGTTCGATCTGGTGTTCATCGACGCCGACAAGGAGAACAACGTCGGCTACCTGAACTGGGCCGTGCAGCTCTGCCGTCCCGGCTCGGTGATCGTGGTGGACAACGTGATCCGCGAGGGTGCGATCCTGGACCCGCGTTCCGACGACGCGACGGCGCGCGGCAGCCGGGACGTGTTGGAGCTGATGGGCACACACCCGCGGCTGCGGTCCGCCGCCCTGCAGACAGTCGGGGCCAAGGGCTGGGACGGCTTCGCCTTAGCCGTCGTCGACTAGGAGTCTGCTGAATTAGTGGTTTGTGGGGTGGGGTGCCTCGAGGCGTTCTGTGGCGCGTGGGTTTCGTCAA
>LZME01000007.1 GCA_001673575.1 Mycolicibacter heraklionensis
GGTTGTCGAACCGCTGCCGGCGCAACCACCGCTCATGCTCACGAATCCAGGTCCTCCCGCCGCGGTAGACGATCCCCTGGCGTAGCAGCAGCTTCGAGAGCCGGTGCCGGGCCGTCATCAAGTCACCACGGACGTCCTCGCGGGCCCGCACCAAATCCCGGGCCGCTTCCTGCTCGACGCTGGGGATCGTCACCGCCGTGACCTGACCCAGATGCAACAACCGCGCCAGATGTGCCGCATCACGGGCATCGGTCTTGACCCGATCCCCACCCGGGCGAATCAACTTCGATGGCGCGGCCACCACACACTCGATACCCGCGGCCAGCAAGAACCGGGCCAGACCGAACCCGGTCGGCCCCGCCTCGTAGGTCACCGCCACCGGCCCGGGAAGACCCCGAACCCATTCCAGGACGTCGTCGCGACCCGGAGTCAACCGGCGCTCGAACACCTCACCGGTATCCCCATCCAACCCGCACGCAACCACCGAACGGGCGTGCACATCCAAACCAACACTCGTACGCTGAACCTTCACTGGGGCCTCCCACATCTGTGGCTCTACAGCCAGGACCCAATTCCTGACCGCAACCCACGTTCACATGTGAGTGAGGCCCCAGCCCCCCATACCGTCTAGGCGAGCTCGATCAGGTCGCGGTAGTCCGCCGACCAGTGATCCTCGGTGCCGTCGGGCAGCAACACCACTCGCTGCGGGTCGAGCGCCTCGGCCGCACCCGGGTCGTGGGTGACCAGCACCACCGCCCCGGCGTAGCTGCGCAGCGCGTCGAGCACCTGTTCGCGTGATGCCGGGTCGAGGTTGTTGGTCGGCTCGTCGAGCAGCAGCACGTTCGCGGTGGAGGCCACCAGTCCGGCCAGCGCCAGCCGGGTCTTCTCACCGCCGGACAGGGTGCCGGCCGGTTGCTCCAGCTGCGGCCCGGTGAACATGAACGCGCCCAGCAGTCCCCGCAAATCCTGCTCGGAGGTGTCGGGGGCGGCGTGCCGGATGTTCTCCCACACGCTGGCCGCGTTATCGATGGTGTCGTGTTCCTGGGCGAAGTAGCCGATCTTGCAGCCGTGGCCGGGCTCGAGCTGGCCGGCATCGGGGGTTTCGACACCGGCGAGCAGGCGCAGCAGGGTGGTCTTACCGGCGCCGTTGAGGCCCAGCACCACGACCCGCGAGCCCCGGTCGATGGCCAGGTCGACACCGGTGAAGATCTCCAGCGAGCCGTACACCTTGGTCAGCCCGGACGCCATCAGCGGGGTTTTCCCGCAGGCCGACGGGGTCGGGAACTTGATCCGCGCGACCTTGTCGGCGACCCGTTCCTCGTCCAGCGCCGCCAGCATCCGGTCGGCGCGACGCAGCATGTTCTGCGCGGCAACGGCTTTGGTGGCCTTGGCGCCCAGCTTGGCGGCCTGGTTGCGCAGCGCGGCGACCTTGCGTTCAGCGTTGGCCCGCTCCCGGCGACGACGCTGCTCATCGGTCGCTCGGGCGTCGAGGTACTTCTGCCAGCCCATGTTGTACACGTCGGCCTCGCCGCGCACCGCATCGAGGAACCACACCCGGTTGACCACGTCGGCCAGCAGGTCCACGTCGTGGCTGATCAGTACCAGTCCCCCGCTGTGGTTCTTCAGGAAGTCGCGCAGCCAGCCGATCGAATCCGCGTCGAGGTGGTTGGTCGGTTCGTCGAGCAGCAAGGTAGTGCCCGAGCCCGCGCCGCCGGCGCCACCCTCGCCCGCCGCGAACAGGATCCGGGCCAACTCCACGCGGCGGCGCTGGCCACCGGACAGGGTCCGCAGCGGCTGGGTCAGCACCCGGTCGGGCAGGCCCAGGCTGGTGCAGATCCGGCCCGCCTCGCTTTCGGCGGCGTAGCCGCCCAGCGCGGCGAATCGCTCTTCGAGCTGGCCGTAGCGGCGGATGGCGCGGTCGCGCTCGGTGTCGTCGACCACCTCGGCCATCAGCACCTGCTGCTTCTCCAGGTCGGCCAGGATGGTGTCGAGGCCACGGGCCGACAGCACGCGGTCGCGCGCCAGGACGTCGAGGTTGCCTTCCCGGGGGTCCTGCGGCAGGTAGCCGACCTCGCCGGTGCGGGTGATGGTGCCGGCGTAGGGCTCGCCTTCACCGGCCAGGATGCGCAGCGTGGTGGTCTTGCCGGCGCCGTTACGGCCGACCAGACCGATCCGGTCTCCGGGCTGTACCCGCAGCACCGAGTCGACCGAGTCGAGCAGGGTGCGCGCTCCGGCGCGGACCTCCAGGCCCGTTGCGGTAATCACGCGCGCCACTCCTCCTCATCGCTCCGCAGGCTCCGCTCTGCATCGTCGCTGGCGCAAATCACGCGCGCCTAACTCCTGTCGTGTTGTTGCTACTTATCGTCGGTGAAGACCGGTGGGCGCTTCTCGGCGCGCGCAGCGACGGCTTCCTCGAAGTTGCTGGTCAGCAGGCGCACGTAGAGCTGTCCGAGCCCCTCGGCCTGCATGTGCCCCTCCAGACTACCGGCGTCGAGTCCGCTCCAGAGCGTCCGCTTGGTCAATTCGGCCCCCGGCCGGGAGAAACCGGCGATCCGCTCGGCCATGTCGTAGCAGGTGTCCAGCAGGTCCGGCTGCTCCACCACCCGCGATACCAGGCCGATTCGTTCGGCCTCGGCGGCGTCGACGTCGCGGCCGGTGAGCATGATCTCGAACGCCCGCGACGCCCCGATCGCCCGGGGCAACAAGTAGCTCAGCCCCAGCTCACTAGCGGTCAGCCCGTTGTTGATACCGGCGGCCCGAAAATACGCACCGGACGCCGCGACCCGGATGTCGGCCGCCAGCGCCAGGCACAGGCCGCCACCGATGGCCGCCCCGTTGACGGCCGCGATCACCGGCTGATGCAGGCGCCGCAGCCCCAGGATGATGTCGTCGAGCAGTTCCATCGACCGCAATCCGAACGTCGGTCGGGTCAGTCCGGCCACGTGCGGCACCGAACCCGCGGACTTGTGGTCGGCGCCCGAGGAGAACCCGCGGCCCGCCCCGGTCAGCACCACCACCCGCACCGAGTTGTCGTAGCTGACTTCCGCCAGCACGTCGCGCAGCGGAACCATGACGTCGAACGCCATGGAGTTCATTCGCTCCGGGCGGTTCAGCGTGATCAGGGCGACGTGTGGGCGGGGACGTTCGACTTTGACGAACTCGGAGACGAACTCGGATTCGGAAGACACGGATGCACGCTATCGCGTGCGCGCCGTCAGACCTGGTCGGGCTTGCCCGCAGCGGCCTGTTCGGCCAAGGCGGCTTCGACGTCGAGATCCTTGACCTGCTGGACCAGGTTCTCCAACGCCGCGGCAGGCAGTGCACCGGCCTGGTTGAACACCAGCGTGCCCTTCTTGAACGCCATCAGGGTGGGAATGGAGCGGATCTGGGCGGCGGCGGCCAGCTGCTGCTCGGCTTCGGTGTCGACCTTGGCGAACACCACGTCGGGGTGCTTCTCGGAGACCGACGCGAACGTCGGCGCGAACGATCGGCACGGCCCGCACCAGGACGCCCAGAAATCGACGAGGACGATGTCGTTGTCGGCGATGGTTTCTTCGAATTTCGCTGCGGTGAGGTCTTGAGTTGCCATGATTGGCCCAACGCCCGGATACGCCGCGGTGTTCCCGAACCCCGTCAGGCAGCGCCGCAGTGGTCTACACAGCGGACTCACAGCTGGGAGCTAGCTGCCCGCTAACTCGACCATCGACGGTGGTAGCACCGGCCGGCGGCACCCGCCGCCGCCGCTTTCAACGAACGGAGACTGCCGATGTCCCCCCGCCCGAGCACACCCACCCAAACGATCCGTGCACTGACCGGAGCGACGGCGCTGTTCGCGGCCGGACTGTTCGTCCCGGCATTGGCTCACGCCCAGGGCGACCACGTGATGGGTTCGGTCTCCTCGGTGTCCGGCAACACCTTCGAGGTGGTCCGCTCGTCCGGCACCACCACGGTCGCGTTGGCCGACGACACCCGGATTTTCGAGTCGGTGCCCGCGCAGCGCGGCGAGATCACCGCCGGCACCTGCATCAAGGCCGGCGCCGGACCCGACAGCGCCCCGGCCGACAGCGGCGCCATCACCGCGAAGTTCGTGGCGATCAGCACCACCGTCGACGGCCAGTGCCCGCAGCGGCCCGCCGCGGCGGCCGACGCCCCCGCACCCCCGAAGCCGCACCGCGGCGTCCGCGGTGTGGTCGAGTCCGTCTCCGGCGACACCCTGACGATCAGCGGCCCGTCCG
Source organism: Mycolicibacter heraklionensis (assembly GCA_001673575.1). Lineage (GTDB taxonomy): Bacteria > Actinomycetota > Actinomycetes > Mycobacteriales > Mycobacteriaceae > Mycobacterium > Mycobacterium heraklionense_A. Next base: position 4,236 of record LZME01000007.1, read on the forward strand.
GGCCGACCACGGTCACGCTCAACGACAGCACCCACTTCCGCCGGATGGTCGCCGTCAGCGCACCGTCGATCAGCGCCGGAAAGTGTGTCGCCGCCGGCGGGACCAAGGACGGCGACGGCGTGCTGCAGGCGAGGCGGGTCACCGTGTGGGCCGGCGACGGCAACTGCCCCGAGCCGCCCGCATAGCGGGCCTCGGCGGCAGCTGAGCCGTTACCCCAGCACCTTCCCGTAGGTCTGTCGACCCATCAGAAAAGTGGCCTCGACGGCCACGTCGCGCAGGTCTTCCGGCGGAACCCGGCGAGGGTTGTGCGAGAGCACCACCAGATCGGCGTACTTGCCGGGTTCCAGGCTGCCGATCTCGGTGTCCAGCCGCAGTTGCCAAGCGGCGTTGAGGGTCTGCGCCTTGATCGCCGCATCGACGCCGATGCGCTGTTCGGGGGCCAGCACCCGGCCGCTGCCCTTGGCGATCCGGTTCACCGCGGTGGCGATGTTGCCGATCGGGTTGGGCGGGGTGACGGTGCCGTCATTGTGGAACGACAGCCGCAGGCCGGCGTCGACAGCGGAACGCGCCGACATCCAGTGCGAGCCGTGATCGAGACCGAAGAGCTTGTCCACCAACACATCTCCCCAGAAATAGATGTGTTCGATGAACAGGCTCGGGGTGATTCCCAGCTGCGCGGCCCGCGCGAACTGATCGGGTCGCATGGCCCCGACGTGTTCGATCCGGGGCCGTAGCGCCGGCGGTGTGCGCGCCTGTTCGAACGCGTCCAGCACCACGTCGATCGCGGCATCGCCATGAACGTGGCAGGAGACCTGCCAATGCTGATCGACAAAGGACTTCGTCAGGTCCTGGATCTGCTCGGGCGGGTAGTTCATCCTGCCGCGGTGGTCGGGCCCCAGGCCCATGCTCGCGGTGGTGGCGTTGGCCAGATACGGGAAGGTGGTGAAGATGTTGCCCTGCCAGGGCGAACCGTCCGCCCAGATCTTCATCCCGATCTTGTCGAACAACACGTCGGCGCGGGCCCGCTTGCCGCGAACATTCTTCGAATCGGCAGCCAGTTCCGCGGTGCCGATCTCATAGGCACGCACCCGCACCGCGCAGTCGGACTGCTGGGCGAGCTTGCCGAACACCTCCGATTGCGCACGCGCGTCATAGGAATGCTCGGTGGCCGTGGCGATACCCGCGCGCGCGAGTTGGGAGTAGGCCCAACGCAGATTGTCCCCGGCGTTGGCCATGATGGCGCCCGAGAACGGCGCGACCAGCGCCATCACCGCCGCCGCCTCGCGGACCTCGCCGGTGAGCTGTCCGTCGGGCCCGTGGATGTACTGCGCTCCGGCCGGGTTGGGGGTGGTCTTGGTGATACCTGCCGCGGTGAACGCGGCGGTGTTGCCGTAGGCGGCGTGGCCGCTGTTGGAGATGATCACCACGGGGTTGTTGGGGGCGAGCCGGGACAGTTCGGTACGGGTGAAGGGCTGCAGCCCGGTCTGCAGCAGCGGATCCACCCCGTTGAGCAGAATCGGCTGGCCCTTCGGCGTGTCCGCCACGGCCTCGGCCAGCTTGGCGAACACCCCGTTTGCGGTGGGGACGGTGAACGGACGCACGTCGATGGCCGGTGGGGCCAGCGTGGAGCCCATCTCGAAGGGATGCCCATGCGGTTCCACGAACGCCGGTAGCAGTGCCCGGCCGCGCAAGTCGATGACGGTGGTGCCCGACCCGCGCAGTCGCAGTACCTCGTCGGCGGTGCCGACCTGGCTGATCCGCCCGCCGGTGACCGCGAGTGCTTCGGCTTCCGGGGCGCCCGGCGCCACAGTCACCACCGGGCCACCAATGAAAATGGTGTCGGCCCCCGGCCCCCGTGATCCGCACGCCGCGAGGCCGCCGACCGCTGTGCCCGCTGCCGCGGCCGCCATCCCGGCCATAAACCGTCGCCTGCTTGTCGTCACCGTGTCCGCTCGTTTTCAGTCACAGTCACGCGACGAGTATGGCAGCGCCCATCCCCCGAGCCGCCGGCCGGGACACATGACAACGCTGACCGTCCCGCGCTAGGTGAGGTCGTCGTGGTCGCCGCGCGCCCAGGCGGCGTGACGGTCCGCCGAGAACCGGACCGCGGCCACCGCATCGGTGTCGATGGTGTTGGTGTGCAACCCGTAGATGCGGTCAAAACGCAACTGCTCAAAGGTGCCGGCCATCCGCTGGGCGACCGCGGCCGACAGCGGAATCCGGTTCGGATAACTGCGCAAGAACGCCACGGTGCGCCGGTCGGGATTCGGGAAGACGGTGTCGCCGACCAGCAGCACCCCGCGACCATCGGCGCCGGCGTCCCAGCACGCGACGGAGCTGCCCGGAAAGTGGCCGCCGACCTGTTTCAGGGTCAGCCCCTCAGCGAGCTCGAGGCGGCCGGACCAGTATCGGATCGCCGGGTCCGGACGCATCACCCACTGTTTGTCCGCGGCGTTGACGTACACCGGCACCCCGCCGAGTCGCCGGCCCCATTCCACTTGGGCACCGAACATGTGCGGGTGGCTGGCGACGACACCGAGCACCGGGCCCTGCTCTAGCGCGGCGGCCACTGCGGCGTCATCGACGAATCCCGAGGGATCCCACAGCATGTTGCCGCCGGGCGTGCACACCAGCTTGCCCAGTTGACCGATACCGAGCGGCGGATTGCTACCGATTCCGATCAGCCCGGGTTCCAGCGCGACGAGGGTGGACCGCATCCCCTCGGCGGCCAGCTCGTCCAAGGTGGCCCACTGTTGGCCGTCCTGCGGCACCCATTGCCGGTCGTCCTCGCAGATCGCACACACCTGCGGCGTCGCGTCGTGTTCGACACCGCAGGTCCGGCAGAGCCAGAACGCGGATGCCGGCACGGTCAGACCGTGAAACCGACCGCGCGCATCATCTCGCGGCCCTCGTCGGTGATCTTGTCCGGTCCCCAGGCCGGCTCCCAAACCCAGTTGACGTCAGCCTTCTTGACCAGACCGGCACCCACGGTGGCATTCTGGATCTGCTCGACGATCATGTCTTGCAGCGGGCAGGCCGGCGAGGTCAGCGTCATGGTCACGACCGCCGCCGGACCGTCCTCGTCTTCGCGGAGCGACAGGTCGTACATCAGGCCCAGGTCCACGACATTGATACCGATCTCGGGGTCGATGACGTCGTGCATCGATTCCTCGAGTTCGGCGAGCAGTTCGTCCGGTCCCAATTCGCTCATCGGTTCATCTCCTGGGTTGTCCCACTGACGGATGCCAGCGTTTGTTCCTCTGTCTTCGCGAGTGTCTGCGCCAGCGCATCTTTGAACGCCATCCAGCCCAGCAGCGCGCACTTGACGCGCGCCGGGTACTTGGCCACCCCGGCGAAGGCGATGCCGTCGCCGAGTACCTCCTCGTCGCCTTCCACGGTGCCTCGTGATGACACCATCTCGTGGAACGCATCGAAGGTCGCGCACGCCTGGTCCACCGTCAGACCGATCACCTGGCTGGCCAGCACCGAGGTCGCGGCCTGCGAGATCGAGCAACCCTGCCCGTCGTAGGAGACATCGGCGATCTGCGTACCGTCGGGCGACAGCGCCACCCGCAGCGTCAGTTCGTCACCGCAAGTGGGGTTGACGTGGTGCACCTGCGTGCCGTAGGGCTCCCGCAGACCGCGATGCTGCGGATGCTTGTAGTGATCGAGGATCACCTCTTGATAGAACTGCTCAAGACGCACCGTCTCACACTCCCCCAAAGAATTCCACGGCCCGGCGGACACCCGCCAGCAGGCGCGCCACCTCCTCGTGGGTGTTGTAGATCGCGAACGAGGCTCGGGCGGTGGCAGCCACCTTGAACTTGCGGTGCAACGGCATTGCGCAGTGGTGGCCCACCCGGACCGCGACGCCGTCGTCGTCGAGCACCTGCCCGACGTCGTGCGCGTGTACCCCGTCGATCACGAACGACACCGGCGAGCCGCGATCGATCGTCGTGGTCGGACCGACGATGCGCACCCCTGGAATGTCGGCGAGGCCCTCGAGTGCGGCGGCCACCAGGTCACGTTCGTGGGCGGCCACCACATCCATCCCGATCGCATCGAGGTAGCGAGCGGCCGCGGCCAGCCCGACGACCTGGGAGGTCATCGGCGTGCCTGCCTCGAAACGTTGCGGTGCCGGCGCGTAGGTGCTCGACGCCATCGTGACCGTCTCGATCATCGATCCACCGGTGAGAAACGGCGGCAGCGCCGCCAACAGCTCCCGCCGGCCGTAGAGCACTCCAATCCCGTTGGGCCCCAGCATCTTGTGCCCGGAGAACGCCGCGAAGTCCACCCCCAGCGCGTGGAAGTCGACCGGCTGGTGCGGCACGGACTGGCAGGCGTCGAGCACGGTGAGCGCACCGACCGCGCGGGCCCTCGACACCAGCTCGGCAACCGGGGCCAGTGCACCCGTCACGTTCGAGTGATGCGTGAACGCAACGACTTTGACCCGCTCGTCGAGTTCCAGCGAGTCCAGGTCGATGCGCCCGTCGGGCGTCACCTCGTACCACTTCAGGGTCGCACCGGTGCGCCGCGCCAGTTCCTGCCAGGGAATCAGGTTGGCGTGGTGTTCCAGTTCGGTGGTGACGATGACGTCACCCGGGCCGACGGCCGCTTCGAAGCGGTCATCACCGAGCACATAGGACACCAGGTTCAGCGACTCGGTGGCGTTCTTGGTGAACACCAACTCGTCCGGCTCGGCGCCGACGAAGCGCGCGATCGCAGACCGGCCGTCCTCGTAGGCGTCGGTGGCCTCCTCCATCAACTGATGCGCCCCGCGGTGCACCGCGCCGTTGGAGTTGAGCAGGAACTCCCGCTCGGCGTCGAGCACCGGAACCGGGCGCTGCGAGGTGGCCCCGGAGTCCAGGTAGGCCAGCCGGCTTCCGCCGCGCATGACGCGGTTCAGGATCGGGAAATCCGCCCGAATCGCTTCGAGGTCCGGCACCGCCGGACGACTGACCGACAGTGTCATGTTCTAGGCCTCCGCCGCAGCTGCCTGTTCGGTGAAGCGCACGTAGCCGTTCTCCTCCAGCTCGTCGGCCAGCTCCGGCCCACCCGACTCGACGATCCGCCCGCCGGCGAAGACGTGCACGAACTGCGGCTGGATGTAGCGCAGGATGCGGGTGTAGTGCGTGATCACCAGCACGCCACCGTTCTCCGCCTCCTGGTAGCGATTCACCCCTTCGCTGACCACCCGCAGCGCGTCGACGTCCAGGCCGGAGTCGGTCTCGTCGAGGACCGCGATCTTCGGCTTGAGCAGGCTCAGCTGCAGGATCTCGTGGCGCTTCTTCTCACCGCCGGAGAAACCCTCGTTGACGTTGCGCTCGGCGAAGGCGGAGTCGATACCCAATTCGGCGAACGCTGCCCGCTGTTCCTTGATCCAGGTCCGCAGCTTCGGCGCCTCACCCCGCACGGCCGTCACGGCGGTGCGCAAGAAGTTCGACATCGACACCCCGGGCACCTCGACCGGGTATTGCATGGCCAGGAACAGACCCGCGCGTGCACGCTCATCGACGCTCATCGCCAGCACGTCCTCACCGTCCAGCGTGATCGACCCCGACGTCACGGTGTACTTGGGGTGTCCGGCAATCGCGTAGGACAGGGTGGACTTGCCCGACCCGTTCGGGCCCATCAGGGCATGTGTCTCACCGGAGTTCACCGTCAGGTTGACACCGTGCAGAATCGGGATCGCCGAGGCGCCCTCGTCCCCGGCGCCACCCGGCAACACACTGACGTGCAGGTCCTTGATTTCCAAAGTGCTCATTGCTGTTCGGGTCCTTAAGTCGCTTACTTTTTCTCGGTGACCGCGAGTTCACGCTCGACGGCCTCGGTGAGGCGCTCCTGCACAGCCGGAACGGGGATCTTGGCGATGATCTCGCCGAAGAAGCCACGCACGATCAGGCGTCGGGCCTGCTCTTCCGGGATGCCGCGCGCCTGCAGGTAGAACAACTGGAGATCATCGAATCGTCCAGTCGCGCTGGCGTGCCCGGCCTGCACGATCTCCCCGGTCTCGATCTCCAGGTTGGGAATCGAGTCGGCCCGGGCTCCGTCGGCCAGTACCAGGTTGCGGTTGACCTCGAAGGTGTCGGTGCCCACGCCGCTCGCGCGGATCAGCACGTCGCCGACCCACACGGTGTGGGCGTCCGGCAGTGCCGACGCGGGGTCGCCCTGCAGCGCACCCTTGTAGAGCACGTTGGAGCGGCAGTTGGGCTGGGCGTGGTCGACCAGCAGGCGCGATTCGAGGTGCTGGCCGTCGTCGGCGAAGTACAGGCCGAGCATCTCGGCGTCGCCACCGGGACCGTCGAAGCGGACCCGGCCGGTCAGGCGTACCAGTTCGCCGCCCAGCTGCACGGCGCTGTGGCGCAGCACCGCGTCCTTGCCCAGTGCCGCGTGGTGCATGGTGACGTGCACCAGGTCCGAGGCGGCATCGGCGATCCATACCACCGTCAGCTGTGCGCCGTCGCCGACCACGAATTCGACGTTGTCGGCATAGGTTCCGCTGCCCCGCACGTCGATCACGACGGTTGCGCGGGACAGTTCCTCGGCACGCAGCTGCAGGTGGCCGTAGGCGGTCGCTCCCGCACCCGGGCCGGTGACAGTGATCTCGATGGGCTCCTCGACACTCGCTTCCTTGGGCACGGTGACCACCGTCGCCTCACGAAACGCCGAGAAGGCCTGGGCCGCAATGCGGTCCGCTGGCACGCCAGCGGCGCCCAGCCGCTCGTCGCCACGCCCGACCGTCTCGGTCCGCACGCCGCCCGAGCCGCGGACTTCGATGCCGGCGGGCGCGTCGGCGACCGCGGAGCCGTCGTGCAGGCCGCGCAGCCGGCGCAGCGGGGTGAATCGCCACACCTCATCGCGACCGTGCGGCACCTCGAATGCCTCGACGTCGAACGAGGTGAACGCGGTGCCCTTGGTGCCACCCTCGACCGCAGCGGTCAGGTTGGCCGCCGGGGCGGACGTCAAACCAGTCGAAGTCACCTAGCCCACCGAGCCTTCCATCTGCAGCTGGATCAGCTTGTTGAGCTCCAGGGCATACTCCATCGGCAGTTCCTTGGCGATCGGCTCGACGAAGCCGCGCACCACCATCGCCATCGCCTCATCCTCGGTCAGGCCGCGGCTCATCAGGTAGAACAGCTGGTTCTCGCTGACCTTCGACACGGTGGCCTCGTGGCCGACGGTGACGTCGTCCTCACGGATGTCGACGTAGGGGTAGGTGTCGCTGCGGCTGACGTTGTCGACCAGCAGCGCATCGCATTTCACGCTGGACTTCGCCCCGTGCGCGCCCTTGTGGATCTCGACCAGGCCCCGGTAGGAGGACCGACCGCCGCCGCGCGACACCGACTTGGAGACGATGTTGGACGACGTGTTGGGGGCCAGGTGCAGCATCTTGGCCCCGGTGTCCTGGTGCTGGTCCTCGCCGGCGAACGCCACCGAAAGCACCTCACCCTTGGCGTGCTCGCCGGTCATCCACACCGCCGGGTACTTCATGGTGACCTTGGAGCCGATGTTGCCGTCGACCCACTCCATGGTGGCTCCGGCCTCGGCGCGGGCCCGCTTGGTCACCAGGTTGTAGACGTTGACCGACCAGTTCTGGATGGTGGTGTAGCGGCAGCGGCCGCCCGGCTTGACGACGATCTCCACCACCGCGGAGTGCAGCGAGTCCGAGGTGTACACCGGCGCGGTGCAGCCCTCGATGTAGTGCACATAGGCGTCTTCGTCGATGATCATCAGCGTGCGCTCGAACTGGCCCATGTTCTCGGTGTTGATCCGGAAGTAGGCCTGCAGCGGGATGTCGACGTGCACACCCTTGGGCACGTAGATGAACGATCCCCCGCTCCACACCGCGGTGTTGAGCGCGGAGAACTTGTTGTCGCCCGCCGGGATCACCGTGCCGAAGTACTCGCGGAACAGATCCTCGTGCTCCCGCAGGGCGGTGTCGGTGTCAAGGAAGATGACGCCCTGAGCTTCCAGATCCTCGCGGATCTTGTGGTAGACGACCTCGGACTCGTACTGGGCCGCCACACCACCGATGTAGCGCTGCTTCTCAGCCTCCGGGATACCCAGCCGGTCATAGGTGTTGCGGATGTCGTCGGGCAGGTCGTCCCAGGTCTGGGCCTGCTTCTCGGTGGACCGCACGAAGTACTTGATGTTGTCGAAGTCGATACCGGACAGATCCGAGCCCCAGTTGGGCATCGGCTTCTTCATGAAGGTCCGGTAGGCCCGCAGGCGGGCTTCGAGCATCCACTCCGGCTCGTTCTTCTTCGCCGAGATGTCGCGCACCACGGCCTCGGACAGCCCGCGCTGGGCGGCAGCGCCCGCGGCATCGGTGTCGGCCCAACCGTATTCGTACCGGCCCAGCGACGCGATCGTCTCTTCCTGGGTGGTCGGCTCCACAGCTGCTGTGGTGGCCTCCGGCGTCAGTGTCATGGTGACACTCCTTCGGTGCTCGTGATGGCTTCGGCGCAGGGTGTGTGCCGAAGGTAGGTCGGTGCTGCTAATGCTGTTTTTTGGCGGTCGCGGCGGCGCTGGACTTGCCGGCCTTGGCGACCTTGGCGCTCCGGTTGGTCAATGGCACATGGGTGGTGCAGACGTAGCCGCCGTCGGCGATGGTCGCCAACCGCTGCACGTGGGTGCCCAGCACTTCGGCCATCGCCTGCCGCTCGGCCCGGCACAACTCCGGGAACTCCTTGGCGACGTTGGCCACCGGGCAGTGGTGCTGCAGGATCTGCACCCCCGGTACGCCACCGTCCACCCGCGCGGTGGTGGCGGCGTAGCCCGCCTCCGTCAGAGCGCCCGCAATGCGTTGGGCGGTGGCCTCCAAGTCGCCGTCGTCGTCGGTGCCGTTGCCGGCTGCGACGGCCGCGACCTTGGCCAGGATGGTATCGATGCGCTGTCGGGCGAAGTCGACCACCGCGTCCTCGCCGCCGATCTCGCGCAGCTGGCGCATGGCTGCCACCGCGAGGTCGTCGTAGCGGTGGCCGAGCTTGCCGCGGCCGGCTTCGGTGAGCTGAAACCGCTTCGCCGGACGCCCGCGCCCCACCTGCTGCCAGGATGCCGCCGCATGTGCCTCCGCGTCACCCATCTCGATCAGGGCATCCAGGTGCCGACGCACCCCGGCGGCCGACAAGCCCAACCGGGCGCCGATCTCCCCCGCGGTGATCGATCCGGACTCCATCAGCAGGCGTACCACCGCATGACGCGTGTCGTGGCCGCTGGCGACTTCGGCCGCCAGCGGGGTGCCCGCCACAACCGCACCGCCGGGGCGTTGCCCGGCGGATTCGGTTGCGGCTTTCACCTCCCCCATCTCGGAGGCCTCGAATTTCACAACACCAGTGTGACGCAATTCCAGGGCCCGGTCTAGAAAGGGTTACCTCAGTTCAGGCCGGATCGACCGTTGCGCTGATCACATCCCCCGGGGCGCCGGGCGTCCCCGGGCATCGGAGAGCGGCCGTTACGCTGCTGTGATGGCCTTCCGCCGGCATTCGCTGAGCACGTCGATCGCGCACCTGCACGGCGACGAGCGCACTGTCGGCTCCCCGCTTAATGCCGCTGAGCTGGTCGCATTGCGGCGAACCCGCCTGTTCGGTGCCACCGGCACCGTGCTGATGGCCATCGGTGCGCTCGGGGCCGGTGCGCGGCCGGTGGTGCAGGACCCGACCTTCGGGGTCCGGTTGCTGAACCTGCCGTCACGCCTGCAGACGGTGGCCCTGACCATGACCACCACCGGCGCGGTGATGATGGCGCTGGCCTGGCTGATGCTGGGACGTTTTGCCCTCGGCAAGCGGCGGATGTCGCGCAGCCAGCTCGACCGCACCCTGCTGCTGTGGATGCTGCCACTGCTGGTCGCCCCGCCCATGTACAGCAAGGACGTCTACTCCTACCTGGCGCAGAGCCAGATCTCTCGGCTGGGCCTGGACCCCTACCGGGTGGGCCCGGCACCAGCCCTGGGCCTGGACCACGTCTTCACCCTGTCCGTGCCCAGCCTCTGGCGGGAGACGCCGGCGCCATACGGGCCGCTGTTCTTGTGGATCGGTCGCGGAATCTCGGCTTTGACCGGGGAAAACATCGTCACCGCGGTGCTGTGCCACCGAGTGGTGGTGCTGCTCGGGGTCGGATTGATCGTGTGGGCGGTGCCGCGTCTGGCGGCGCGCTGCGGGGTCGCCGAGGTCAGCGCCCTGTGGCTCGGGGCGGCCAATCCGCTGTTGCTGATGCATCTGGTTGCCGGCATCCACAACGAGGCGTTGATGCTCGGGCTCATGCTGACCGGCACGGAGTTCGCGTTGCGTGGGATCACCGCGGCGCAGCCGCTGCTGCCCTCGAACCGGCACGAGTGGGCTCCGCTGGCCGGACTGCTCATCGGAGCGGTGCTGATCACGATGTCGTCGCAGGTCAAGCTGCCGTCGCTGTTGGCGCTCGGCTTCGTCGCGATGGCGCTGGGCTGGCGGTGGGGCGGCGACCTGCGGGCGTTTCTGCTGGCCGGTACGAGCATGGCCGCCTTGGCGGCGGCGGTGACGGGCTTGATCGGCTGGGCCAGCGGGCTGGGCTTCGGGTGGGTGTTCACCCTGGGCACGGCCAACGTGGTGCGTAGTTGGATGTCGCCGCCGACGCTGATCGCCCTCGGCACGGGCCAGGTCGGGATCCTGCTGGGGCTGGGTGATCACACCACCGCGGTGCTGTCGCTGACCCGCGCCATCGGTGTCCTGATCATCGCGGTGCTGGTGGTGTGGCTGTTGCTGGTGGTGTTCAACGGCCGGCTGCATCCGGTCGGTGGCCTCGGCGTTGCGCTGGGCATCACCGTTCTGCTGTTCCCGGTGGTCCAGCCGTGGTACCTGCTGTGGGCGATCATCCCGCTGGCCGCCTGGGCGACCCGCCCGAACTTCCGGATCGCGGTGATCGCGGTCACCCTGGTGGTGGGCATCTTCGGCCCGACCGCCAACGGCGACCGTTTCGCGCTGTTCCAGATCGTGGACGCCACCCTGGCCAGTGCCGTCGTGGTGCTCGGGTTGTTCCTGCTGACCTATCGGCGACTGCCCTGGCGTGAGTTGCCTGCCGAAGCTGACACCCCAACGGGCAGCGCAGCGGACGAGGAACAGACCCCACGGCCGGCCGCCGCCACCGACGCTTACGCTGATTCTCCGTGAACTCAGCTGTCGCGGTGCGCTTGCGCGGGGTACGCAAGCGTTACGGGACCGGTCCGTCTGCGGTCGATGCGGTCGCCGGCCTTGATTTCGACGTACAGACCGCCGAAGTGTTCGCCCTCCTCGGTCCGAACGGCGCCGGGAAGACGACGACGGTCGAGATGTGCGAAGGCTTCGTCCGCCCGGACTCCGGATCCATCGAAGTGCTCGGCTTGGACCCGGTCGCCGACAACGACCGGCTTCGGGAGCGCATCGGGGTGATGCTGCAGGGCGGCGGCGGCTACCCGGCGGCCCGCGCCGGCGAAATGCTCAAACTGGTCGCGTCGTACTCGGCCAACCCGCTGGACCCGCAATGGCTGCTGGACACCCTGGGGCTGACCGATGCGGCCCGCACCACCTACCGCCGGCTCTCCGGCGGGCAGCAGCAGCGGCTCGCGTTGGCCTGCGCCCTGGTCGGCCGGCCGGAACTGGTGTTCCTCGACGAGCCGACCGCCGGCATGGACGCGCACGCCCGACTGCTGGTGTGGGAGCTGATCGACGCCTTGCGCCGCGACGGCGTGACGGTGGTGCTCACCACGCACCACCTGCGTGAGGCCGAGGAACTGGCCGACCGGCTGCTGATCATCGACCACGGCGCCGTGGTCGCCGCCGGCACGCCGGCGGAGTTGACCCGCAGCGGCGCCCAGGGGCAGCTGCGGTTCACCGCGCCGCCGCGACTGGATCTGTCGTTACTGATCACGGCGTTGCCGGAGGGCCATCGGGCCAGCGAGGTGCAGCCCGGCGAATACCTCGTCGAAGGAACCGTCGACCCGCAGGTGCTGGCGACCGTGACGGCCTGGTGCGCGCGCATGGACGTGCTGGCCACCCAGCTGCGGGTCGAGCAGCGCAGCCTTGAGGACGTGTTCTTGGAGCTGACCGGACGGGAGCTACGCCCATGAGTGCCCAGCAGGTCTTCGCCCCCGGCACCTTCACCCCCGACCCTCGTCCGGCCAGCGTGCCCGCGATGCTGGCCGCCCAGTACCGGCTGGAGCTGACCCTGCTGCTGCGCAACGGCGAGCAGCTGCTGCTGACGATGTTCATTCCGATCACCCTGCTGATCGGGCTGACGGTGCTGCCGCTGGGCCCGTTCGGCGAGGGCCACGCCGAGCGCGCCACCACCGTGTTGCCGGTGATCATGTCGCTGGCGGTGATCGCCACCGCCTTCACCGGGCAGGCGATCGCCGTGGCGTTCGACCGGCGCTACGGCGCCCTGAAACGCCTGGGCGCCACGGCGCTACCGGTGTGGGGCGTCATCGCCGGCAAATCCCTGTCGGTGGCCACGGTCGTACTGCTGCAGTCCGTGCTGCTCGGGGCGATCGGGGCGGCGCTGGGCTGGCGGCCGACGCTGGCCGGTCTCGGCTTGGGCGCGGTGGTCATCGCGGCCGGTACCGCCTGTTTCGCGGCGTTGGGTCTACTGCTCGGCGGCAGCCTGCGCGCCGAGATCGTGCTGGCCGGCGCCAACCTGATGTGGTTCGTGTTCGGCGGGTTCTCCGCGCTGACGGTGGAGACCGACCTGGTGCCCGGCACGGTCCGCTGGCTCGCCCGGCTGACCCCGTCAGGGGCGCTCACCGAGGCGCTGGCCCAAGCGTTGAGCGTCTCGATCGACTGGTTCGGTATCGCGGTGGTGACGGTGTGGGGTCTGTTGGCCGCCGTCGGTGCAGTGCGATGGTTCCGATTCAGCTGACCTACTACGGGGTGTAGTTACCGATCCTCTACGATCAGGCCCGTGGGACGGTTCCTGATGCGCCTGGTGGACCTGCTACCTGAACCGGGCCTGCGCACCCAGCGATGGCTGGCTGCCGCGGTCGTCTTCACGCAGGGATTCATCTCGGTCACCGGCGCGATCGTGCGGGTCACCGCGTCCGGATTGGGCTGCCCGACGTGGCCGCAGTGCTTCCCCGGCAGCTACGTGCCGGTGGCCGTCTCGGAAGTTCCGCGGATTCATCAGGCCATCGAGTTCGGCAACCGGATGGTCACCTTCGCGGTCGTCATCACCGCGGCGCTGGCCGTCCTGGCCGTGATCCGGGCCCGCCGGCGTACCGAGGTACTGGTCTACGCCTGGCTGATGCCTGGCTCCACGGTGTTGCAGGCGGTGATCGGCGGGATCACCGTTCGCACCGGGCTGGCGTGGTGGACGGTGGCGGTGCACCTGCTGGTCTCCATGCTCATGGTGTGGCTGGCGGTGCAGTTCTACGCGAAAGTCGGTCAGACCGATGACGAGTCGGCGGTGGTGACCTACCGGGTCCCGGCGCCGTTGCGCGGATTGACCGCGCTGTGTGCCGTCACGCTGGCCGCGGTGCTGGTGACCGGCACCCTGGTGACCGGCGCCGGCCCGCACGCCGGCGACAAGAGCGCGGCCCGCACGGTGGCGCGGCTCAAGGTGGAGGTCGCCACACTCGCCCACCTGCACGAGTCGCTGCTGATCGGATTCCTCGGTCTCCTGGTGGGCCTGGCCTTCGGGCTGGCTGCGGTGCAGGCGGCCAAGCCGGTGATGCGCCGGCTGGCGGTGGTGACTGCCCTGACGTTGGCGCAGGGGCTGATCGGCGTGGTCCAGTACTTCACCGGCGTGCCCGCCGTGCTGGTCACCCTGCACGTTGCGGGTGCGGTGCTGGTCACCGGCGCGACCGCGGCACTATGGGCGTCGCTGTGCCAGCGGACCCAACCCGAGTCGCTCTAGCGCCGCACCGATCTCGACGGCGAAGCGGCGCTGCGCCCGGTCTCGTTCGTCGGCCTCGAGCTCGCTGAAACCCAATTGCGGCGCAATCAGATCCAAGCCGACCAAGCGCGCGTCCGCGGCGGTTCCGGCTACGTCGACCCGCGCATAGAGCAGCTCTTCGATCCGGATGCTCAGGCGCTCGGCGGCCGAACGCAGCGCGGCACGCCCGACGTCCCACAGTTCGAAGTCCGGGTCGGAGCCCGCGGCGCCGAACGCGTGCGACCGGCCGGCGCCGAAAAACACCAGCGTGCTCAGCTCCGCCGGTGGCGGCCCCGCCAACGTCGGCACCCCGTCGCACTGCAGGTCGGCCAGGTAGCGGTCGTCGGCGTTCCAGGCCACCGCTTCCGGCGGGTTCAGCAGGTGGGCCACCCGGGTCGTCCACTTCAGGAATTCGGCCTGCCGGGCTGAGCCGCCGCCGGTCGTGCGCAGGATCACCAGGTTCGCGTCCAGCGTCTCCGGGTCATCCCAGGGCAAGCGGCGGGCATGCAGTCCGCGGTGGCGCAGCGCCGCGACCAGCCCGGCGTCATCGTCGGCTTCGACTCCATCGTGGTGGCCGCGCCGCGCATCGGCCGCCAACACGATGCGCGGATGGAAGATGTCGGGCCGGGCCAGCTTCATGCAGACCTCACATTCGGAGATGATAGTCACCATGCACGCCGTGGAAGTGGCCGCGACCGGCGGCCCGGAAGTTTTGAACCTGGTTGACAGACCACAGCCCTCCCCTGCCTCCGGTGAGGTGCTGATCCGGGTCGAGGCGGTCGGGGTCAACTACATCGACACGTACTTCCGCTCCGGGATCTACCCCGCCGAGCTGCCGTTCGTGGTGGGCAGTGAGGCCGCGGGCACGGTCGCCGAGGTGGGCGCGGGAGTGACCGCATTGACGGTGGGTGATCGCGTGGTGACGGCGGCAGCGACCGGCGCCTACGCCCAATACTGCACGGCCCCAGCGTCTTTGACGGCGCCCATCCCCGACGGCATTGCGGCCGACGTGGCCGCGGCCGCACTGCTCAAAGGCCTGACGGCGCATTACCTGATCAAGTCCGTGTATGCCATACAGTCCGGCGACACCGTGTTGTTGCACGCCGGCGCCGGCGGGGTTGGGCTGATCCTGACCCAATGGGCCACCGCGCTCGGCGCACGGGTGATCACCACGGTGTCGAGTCCGTCCAAGGCCGAATTGTCGCGGGAGGCCGGCGCCGTGGAGGTGCTCGACTACCCCGGCTCGACCCCTGAAGACGCCGCGGCGTTCGGCGCCCGGGTCCGGGAGTTGGTCGACGGTGGGGTGGTCGCGGTGTACGACGGGGTGGGCGCGGCGACGTTCGACGCCAGCCTGGCCAGCCTCGCTGTCCGGGGCACCCTGGCGCTGTTCGGCGCGGCCAGCGGTCCGGTGCCGCCGGTGGACCCGCAGCGGCTCAATGCCGCGGGCTCGGTGTATCTCACGCGTCCGAACCTGGCTCACTTCACCCGTACCGCACCGGAATTCACCTGGCGTGCGGGAGAACTGTTCGAGGCGATCGGAAACGGCACGATCGCGGTGACGGTGAGTCGGCACTACCCGCTGGCCGACGCGGCCCAAGCCCACCGTGATCTGCAGGGCCGCCAGACTGTCGGCTCGATCGTGCTCGACGCCTAACCGCCCCCTCGGTTCAGGTACCAACCGTCGGGCAGTAGCGGCACCCGGGGACCGTCAGCGAATTCCGCCCCTTCCAGCCGGGTGAGCCCGGTAGCGCGGCTACCGGCGCCTTGCACATTGCCGGAGCGCCCCAGTTCCCCCGCGCCGTGATCGGACGACACCGGTGCCGGTTCGCAGTCCGGGGTCACCCCGACGGTCAGGTCCATCACGGCGTCACCGTGCCGTGTTCTGGTCTGGCGCCGTCGGAGACGTTTGGCCCGGCGGGATTCCGCTGCCGCCGCGGCCGAGGCGGACTCCGGGGTGGGCGTCTTGCGCTTGGCGCTGTCCGCAGCGGAGGCGTGGGCGCCGAGTCCTGATCCGTAGTCGATCCGGGGCCCGCCCCCGACCACGTAGGGGAACAGCGGCGGAGTGGCGGGCACCGTCGCTGGCGGCGCTGCGGCCGGCGGCACCGGGGCGGTACCGGCCGACGCGGCAGCCGGCGGCGGGGCGGGCGGGGGCGGGGCCGCCGCCACCGCCGAGCCGACCGCGACAGCCGGAACGTCTGCGACGACCGCCGGAGTCACCGGGCCCACCGGCACAGCGCCGCCCGCGGGAACCGGCTGAGGCAACCCGGCCAGGCCGGCCAGGCCGCCGACAGGCGCCACCACCGCACCCGCCGCGGCGGCCATCGCCGCCGGTTGGCTTACCGCCTGTAGCAACTGGGCGATGTGGGTGGGCCAGTCGAACAGCACCAGGGCCGCGAAGTACTGCAGCGCCGGGATGATCTGAGTGGGGTCCTGGGTGATAGCCAAGAAGTCCTGGTACAGCTCTAGAGTTCGTGCGAGGTACCAGATCGGTCGGGTGGCATCGGCATAGAGCTCATACTCGAAGCCGTTGATTGTTCCGGCGGCTGGGTCCCAATTGATCCCGAAATTCTTCAGGAAATCCGCGACGACGGTAGTCACCCCATTGGTGACGCGGTCGAACCCTCCGACCCCGTCTTTCAAGCCCAGGCTTTTCAAGTATGGCTCGAGGATATCGAGCAGGCCCTGGAGCGGGTTTTCGGTTATCCGCTGCGATGACCCCGGTGACGAGGCCTCTGCTGATCTCTGGATAGGGGCCGCCGGAGTGACGGTGGGGATCGCTGCCGCTGACGCTTCGCAAGCGGCCTGGTAGGCCGCCATGACGGTGGCCGCCTGCACCCACATCCGGAAGTAGTCGGCCTCGTTGACGGCGATCGGAATGGTGTTGATCCCAAAGAAATTCGTCGCCACCAACACCGCGTGGGTGGCGTGATTGGCGGCCAGTTCCGCCCACGTCGGCATCGCCGCCAGCGCGGCGGTATAGGCCCCCGCCGCCTGGTCGTGTACGGCCGCCATCCGGGCGCTGTCGGCAGCGGCGCGATGCAGCCACGCCAGATACGGCAGATGCGCCGCCTGGTACTGCTCGGCGGCCACACCGCTCCACAGCCCGCCCGCCACCGATGTCAACAGTGCGCTCAGGTCCTGCGCCGCGGTGGTGTAGGCCACGCTCAGCGACGACCATGCGCCCGCGGCCGCGAGCAGCGGACCGGGGCCGGGCCCGGCACTGAGCAGGGTCGCGTGCACCTCAGGAGGAGACGCCATCCACACCGGCCCGAACACAAGGATTCACTCTAGCGAATCTATTGTTTCGGCCAGCCGAACTCCTCCCCTTTTTGGTTCGGCCAACCGCCTGGCAGCAAGGGCATGCGCGGCGCATCGTCGAAGGCGCCGCCCGATGTCACCGTCAATCCCGCGGCCGGAGCGCCGTCGCGGGCCACCGTGCCGGCGAATCCGGCCACTCCCTGCGACGACGCAGCCACGGTCGCCTCAGCCTGCTCCGCCCAATCCGGCGTCACCCCGACGTTGAGCTCCATGACAGCGTCGTCGGGCCGGCGCATCTTGGTGCGCTTCCGGCGTCGGGCCCGCTGCTGATCGCGGTCGGCAGCGGTTGCCGCAGCGGCTGCCACAGAACCGCGCGGCTCGGAGGCCTTGCGCGATGCTCCCGCCCCTAGGGGCATGCCGGAACCGGTGCCGATGCCCGGCGGACCAAGCAGATACGGCGGGAAGAACGGCGCGCCGCCCGGTGGCGGGGGTGGCGCCGCCGGCGCGGGGCCGCTGACGCCGGCCGTCGCGGGGGCCGGTGCTGGAGCCGGCGCGGGGGCCGGCGCGGTCGGAATCGCGGGTGCCGGCGCTCCGGCCGAGCCGGATCCGAATCCGGCAAGGGCGTCGGGCATGCCGCCCAACGGCAGCGGTGGGAGCGGTTGCGGAAGGCCGGCCAATCCGGCCAGCCCGGCAAAGCCGCCCACCGCGCCCACCGGGGCGACCAACACGCCGATCGCGGCGGCGAACAACTGGGGTGACTGGGCCAGCCAGGAACCGATCTCGGCCAGGTGTGTCGGCCAGTCGAACTCGGCGAGCTGAACCAGGTATTGGAACGCCAATGCGGGGTTCTGCTGGAAGTTCACGCCGAGTTGCTGAAAGTCCTCCAACAGTTCCAGTGCCCGCACCAGCCAGAACATCGGCTGATTGGGATCGACGTACTCGTCATAGGGAATCCCGTTCATCATCGCGTGGGCGGGATCCCAATTGATCTGCCCGTTGCTGGCGGTCTGCAGAATCTTGGCGATCAGCTGATCCAGCGGATCGTTGACGGTGGGATCGGTGCCCTCGTCGTCATCGGCGGGTTGGGCGTCGGTCTTGACGATCGGGGGCGCCGCCGGGATGCGCGGCATCGAGGCCACCGCCGCGCCACTGACCGCTTGATACGTTGCCATGGCCGCTGCGGCCTGCACCCACATCCGCACGTAATCGGCCTCGTTGACCGCAATCGGAATGGTGTTGACCCCAAAGAAGTTCGTCGCCACCAACACCGCGTGGGTGGCGTGATTGGCGGCCAGTTCCGGCAGCGTCGGCATGGCCGCCAGCGCGCTGACGTAGGCCCCGGCGGCCGTCTCGTATTGGGCGGCGGTTGCCGCACTGTCCGCGCTGGCCTGCCTCAGCCACGCCAGGTAGGGCGAGTGCGCTGTCGCATACTCCTGCGCGCTCGGGCCTTGCCACGCCCCGGCCTCAACGGAGCCCAGCAGCGCCAGTAGTTCATCAGCGGCGTCGGCGTACTGGGCTCCTAGGGCCGACCACGCGGAAGCGGATGCCAGCAGCGGACCGGGCCCCGCTCCGGCGCTCAGCAAGGCGGAGTGCACCTCGGGCGGAGAGGCCATCCATGCCGGCGCCGGCGCGGTCACGACCTGCCACCCGCCCACTTGTTGAATATGATTGTCATTATCGTCGATTGAATACCTGCGGTAGTGCGTGCACAAGGTGCGCCACCCTCGCGTTACCTGGGCCAATGCTGTGAGATGAACCGAGCCGACTGGCACGATCAGTCACATGCCGACCCCGCAGTTCATCGTCGACCTACGCACCCATATCGGCCATGCCCCGCTGTGGCTGATCGGCGTGACGGCCGTGGTTGTCCGCGGCGACGAAGTACTGCTCGTCGAGCGCGCCGACAACGGCATCTGGGCGCCGGTGACCGGGATCGTCGACCCCGGCGAAGAGCCGGCTGACGCCGCCGTCCGCGAGGTCGCCGAGGAGACCGGTGTCGCCGCGGTGCCCACACGGCTGGCCTGGGTGCATGTCACCCCGCCCGTCACCCACGTGAACGGGGATCAGGCGCAGTACCTCGACCACGTCTTTCTAATGCGTTGGGTAGCAGGCGAGCCCTACGCCGCCGACGACGAGAGCACCGACGCGCGCTGGTACCCGCGCACCGCGCTGCCCGACCTGCCGGAGCGAATGCGGACGCGGATCAACGCCGCGCTGGACTCGGGCCGAGAAACCCGATTCGAATGGAGCGCGGGGTCCTAGAACAGGGTGGGCAGGCCGATGGCCGAGTCCACCGCCAGTGCACAGAAGACCAGCGCCAGGTAGTTGTTGGACTGCAGGAACAACCGCAGCGGCTTGACCGGCTCACCGCGACGTACGCCCGCGTACAGCTGGTGGGCCATGGCCAGGAACCACGCGCCGGCCACTACCGCGACCGCCGCATACAGCCAGCCTGCGGCGGGCACCAGCGCCAGCGTCGCCAGCACCGTCGCCCAGGTGTAGACCACGATCCGGTGGGTGACCACGTGCTCGCTGGCGACCACCGGCAGCATGGGCACCCCCGCCGCCGCGTAGTCCTCCTTGTAGCGCATCGCCAGCGCCCAGGTGTGCGGCGGCGTCCAGAAGAAGATCACCAAGAACATCACCAGCGCGGGCCAGCCGATGGTGCCGGTGACCGCCGACCAGCCGATCACCACCGGCATGCAGCCGGCCGCCCCGCCCCACACCACGTTCTGGGAGGTGCGCCGCTTGAGCACCATCGAGTAGATCAGCACGTAAAACGCGATGGTGGCCGTGGCCAGCAGGCCCGACATCAAGTTCGTGGTACGCCACAGCCACATGAACGAGCCGGCACCGAGCGCCAGGCTGAACACCAGGGCGTTGCGGGTCGGCACTGCGTCACGAGCCAGCGGACGGCGCGCGGTGCGCTTCATCACCTTGTCGATGTCGGCGTCGACCACGCAGTTCAGCGCGTTGGCGCTGGCGGCGGCCAGCATCCCGCCGATCAGCGTGTTGAAGATCAGCAACGGATTCACCGTGCCGCGGTCGGCCAGCAACATCGCCGGAATGGTCGTGACCAGCAGCAACTCGATGATTCGGGGCTTGGTCAACGACAGATACGCCAACAACGTGTTGCGCACAGCGCGTATTCGGCGCGGCTGAGCGCGCTCGCGAATACTCACGTGATGACTCCTAGGATGGCAGCTGCGACGCCAGCTTCGACTTCGGACGGACGCCAGCTTCTACTACGGACGATGGTAGACCGCTTGGCCAGGTCGTCCGAATCGCAGGGTCAATTCACGGCGAATCCACACGGCGACCGGACCTGCAACACTGCGCGTGCCCGCATTAGGGTGAGAACCAGCCAGGCTTGTTTTGAAGACCTATCTCGAAGATGAGGACCCGACGTTCGTGACCACTGCTGCAGAGATCTCCGCTCTTACCCGCCCGCACCACCCCGCTGACTGGGCCGAGATCGACTCCGTCGCAGTCGACACCGCCCGGGTGCTGGCCGCCGACGCGGTGCAGAAGGTCGGCAACGGCCACCCGGGCACCGCAATGAGCCTCGCGCCGCTGGCCTACACGCTGTTCCAGCGGGTGATGCGCCACGACCCGTCCGACACCACATGGCTGGGCCGCGACCGGTTCGTGCTGTCCTGCGGGCACTCCAGCCTGACCCTGTACATCCAGCTCTACCTGGGCGGTTTCGGGCTGGAACTGGCCGACATCGAGGCACTGCGAACCTGGGGCTCCAAGACGCCAGGCCACCCGGAGTTCCGCCACACCAAGGGTGTGGAGATCACCACCGGCCCGCTCGGACAGGGCCTGGCCTCGGCGGTCGGCATGGCGATGGCCGCCCGCTACGAGCGCGGCCTGTTCGACCCGGAGACCGCGCCCGGCGAGAGCCCGTTCGACCACTTCGTCTACGTGATCGCCTCCGACGGCGACATCCAGGAGGGCGTCACCAGTGAGGCCTCCTCGCTGGCCGGCGTTCAGCAGCTGGGCAACCTGATCGTGTTCTACGACCACAACAAGATCTCCATCGAAGACGACACCGCGATCGCCCTCTGTGAGGACACCGCGGCCCGCTACCGGTCCTACGGCTGGCACGTCCAGGAGGTCGAAGGCGGCGAGAACGTGACCGGCATCGAGGAGGCCATCGCCAACGCGAAGGCCGTCACCGACAAGCCCTCGTTCATCTCGCTGCGCACGATCATCGGCTACCCGTCCCCGGGCAAGATGAACACCGGAGCCATCCACGGTTCCGCGCTCGGCGGCGACGAGGTGGCCGCCACCAAGACCGCCCTCGGATTCGATCCGGACAAGGCGTTCGACGTCCGCGAAGACGTGATCACCCACACCCGCGGGCTGGTGGCACGCGGTAAGCAGGCCCGCGCCGACTGGCAGCAGCAGTTCGAGTCGTGGGCGGCCCGCGAGCCGGAGCGCAAGGCACTGCTGGACCGGTTGATCGCCGGTGAACTGCCCGAGGGCTGGGACGCCGAGCTGCCGTACTGGGAGCCCGGCTCCAAGGCCGTGGCCACCCGCGCCGCATCCGGCAAGGTGCTCAACGCAGTCGGCGCCAAGCTTCCTGAATTGTGGGGTGGCTCAGCCGATCTGGCGGGCAGCAACAACACCACCATGGACGGCGTCAAGTCGTTCGGACCGGCGTCGATCTCCACCGGCGAGTACACCGCCGACCCCTACGGCCGCACCCTGCACTTCGGGATCCGCGAGCACGCGATGGGCTCGATCCTGTCGGGCATCGTGCTGCACGGGCCCACCCGCGCCTACGGCGGCACGTTCCTGCAGTTCTCCGACTACATGCGGCCCGCGGTCCGGTTGGCGGCGTTGATGGACATCGACCCGATCTACGTGTGGACGCACGACTCGATCGGGCTCGGCGAAGACGGTCCGACGCACCAGCCGATCGAGCACCTGGCGGCCCTGCGTGCCATCCCCCGCCTTTCGGTGGTGCGGCCGGCGGACGCCAATGAGACCGCGTACGCCTGGCGCACGGTGCTGGCCCGCGGCGCGAGCAGCGGTCCGGTCGGGCTGATCCTGACCCGGCAGAATGTGCCGATCATCGAGGGCACCGACGCCGAAGGCGTCGCCCGCGGAGGCTACGTGCTGGGCGGTCTCGAAGCCGCCGGCGCCGAAGACCCCGACGTGGTGTTGATCGCCACCGGTTCGGAGGTGCAGCTCGCGGTCGAAGCGCAGAAACTCTTGGCGGCCAAGGACATCAACGCCCGCGTGGTGTCCATGACGTGTCTGGAGTGGTTCGAATCGCAGCCGGCCGACTACCGTGACGCGGTGCTGCCGCCGTCGGTGTCGGCTCGGGTGGCGGTTGAAGCCGGTATCGCACAGTGCTGGCACAAGATCGTCGGCGACACCGGCGAGATCGTGTCGATCGAACGCTACGGCGAGTCCGCCGACTACCAAACGCTGTTCCGTGAGTTCGGCCTGACCGCGGAGGCTGTCGTCGCCGCCGCCGAAAGAACACTGGAAAACTGACGTCAATCGAAACCGATTGAGAAGGAGCGCAACATGACTCAGAATCCCAAGCTTGCCGCTCTCAGCGCCGCAGGCGTGTCGGTGTGGCTCGATGATCTGTCCCGCGACCGACTCACGTCAGGCAACCTGGCCGACCTTGTCGCCACCCGCAGTGTGGTCGGGGTGACCACGAACCCGACCATCTTCCAGAAAGCGCTGGAAAAGGGTCACGCCTACGACAAGCAGCTGGCCGAGCTGGCCGCTCGCGGCGCCGATGTGGACGCGGTGATCCGCACCGTCACCACCGACGACGTGCGCAACGCCTGCGACGTGCTGTCTGC
The DNA here is from genome assembly GCA_001673575.1 of Mycolicibacter heraklionensis. Classification (GTDB taxonomy): domain Bacteria; phylum Actinomycetota; class Actinomycetes; order Mycobacteriales; family Mycobacteriaceae; genus Mycobacterium; species Mycobacterium heraklionense_A. The sequence continues at coordinate 27,200 of LZME01000007.1, forward strand.
TGCGTGGGAGGCGACCGACGGCGTGGACGGGCGGGTGTCGATCGAGGTCGATCCGCGCCTGGCTCACGAGACCGACAAGACCGTGGCCCAGGCCGTCGAGCTGTGGAAGATCGTCGACCGACCCAACCTGTACATCAAGATCCCGGCCACCAAGGCGGGCCTGCCGGCCATCACCGCGGTACTGGCCGAAGGGATTTCGGTCAACGTCACGCTGATCTTCTCCGTCGAACGGCACCGCGAGGTGATGGACGCCTACCTGGCCGGTCTGGAGGCCGCCAAGGCCGCCGGACACGACCTGGCCAAGATCCACTCGGTGGCGTCGTTCTTCGTCTCCCGAGTGGACACCGAGATCGACGCCCGGCTGGAGAAGATCGGCTCGGCCGAGGCGCTGGCGCTGCGCGGCAAGGCGGGCCTCGCCAATGCCCGATTGGCCTACGCGGCCTACGAGGAAGTCTTCGCCGGCAAGCGCTTCGCCGAGCTGGCGGCCGACGGTGCGCGGGTGCAGCGGCCGTTGTGGGCGTCGACCGGGGTCAAGAACCCGGACTACCCGGACACCCTCTACGTCACCGAGCTGGTCGCGGCCCACACCGTCAACACCATGCCGGAACCGACGTTGGACGCCGTGGCCGACCACGGGGACATCACCGGCGACACCATCGCCGGGACCGCGGCGGCATCCCAGCAGGTCTTCGACCAACTCGCGGCGGTGGGCATCGACCTGACCGATGTGTTCTTGGTGTTGGAGAACGAAGGCGTCGAGAAGTTCGAAGCGTCGTGGGGCGAACTGTTGGACGCCACGGCAACGCAACTCGAAGAGGCCAAGTGATCTGATGGCCGGCGCCGGGGCAGCGCGAAACACTCCGTCGGGGTGGCAGAACCCGCTGCGAGACAAGCGAGACAAACGCCTGCCCCGCATCGCCGGCCCCTGCGGCGTGGTGATATTCGGGGTCACCGGCGACCTGGCCCGGCGCAAGCTCATGCCCGCCATCTACGACCTGGCCAACCGCGGGTTGTTGCCGGCAACCTTTGCGCTGGTCGGTTTCGCCCGCCGGGACTGGGCCGACGAGGACTTCGCCGACGTGGTCTACCAGGCCGTCAAGGAGCACGCCCGAACCCCGTTCCGGCAGGTGGTGTGGGACCGGCTGGCATCCGGATTCCGTTTCGTCACCGGCACATTCGATGACGACGAGGCCTTTGCCCGGCTAGCGCAGACGCTCGAGGAGCTCGATGCTGAGCGCGGCACCGGCGGCAATCACGCGTTCTACCTGTCGATCCCGCCCGGTGCTTTCCCGGTGGTCTGCGAGAAGCTGCACTCGACGGGGCTGGCCCGGCCGCGGGACGGGCGGTGGAGCCGGGTGGTGATCGAGAAGCCGTTCGGTCACGACCTGACCAGCGCGGTCGAGCTCAACAGCGTGGTCAACAGTGTCTTCCCGGAAGAGTCGGTGTTCCGGATCGACCACTACCTGGGCAAGGAGACAGTGCAGAACATCCTGGCGCTGCGCTTCGCCAACCAGCTGTTCGACCCGATCTGGAACGCCCACTACGTCGACCACGTGCAGATCACCATGGCCGAGGACATCGGCTTGGGCGGGCGAGCCGGCTACTACGACGGTATCGGCGCTGCCCGCGACGTGATCCAGAATCATCTGCTGCAGTTGCTGGCACTCACCGCGATGGAGGAGCCGGTGAGCTTCTCCCCTGCCGAACTGCAGTCCGAGAAGATCAAGGTGCTCTCGGCCACCCGGCTGGCACAGCCGCTGGATGAGACCACCTCTCGCGGTCAGTACGCCGCCGGGTGGCAGGGTGGCGAACGCGTCGTGGGCCTGCTCGACGAGGAGGGGTTCGCCCACGATTCACGGACCGAGACCTTCGCGGCGATCACCCTGGAGGTCGACACGCGGCGCTGGGCCGGCGTCCCGTTCTACCTGCGCACCGGCAAACGCCTAGGCCGGCGGGTCACGGAGATCGCGCTGGTGTTCAAGCGCGCACCGCACCTGCCGTTCGACGACACCATGACCGATGAATTGGGCAAGAACGCGTTGGTGATTCGGGTGCAGCCCGACGAGGGAATCACCCTGCGGTTCGGGTCCAAGGTGCCCGGCCACCTGATGGAGGTCCGCGACGTCAACATGGACTTCTCCTACGGCTCGACGTTCTCCGAGGACTCACCGGAGGCCTACGAGCGGCTGATCCTGGATGTGCTGTTGGGTGAGCCCTCCCTGTTCCCGGTCAACGCCGAGGTCGAATTATCTTGGGAGATCCTCGATCCAGTGCTCGAGAATTGGGCCGAGCACGGCAAGCCCGAGCCGTACGTGGCCGGAAGTTGGGGACCGCAGTCGGCGTTCGACATGCTGACGCGTTCCGGCCGGGAATGGCGGCGCCCGTGATCCGCGCCGGCGACGATGCAGAGCGAGGCACGAGCGATGCTGAGGAGCGGCGCCCATGATAATCGAGTTGCCGAACACCACCACCACCGCGATCAACAAGAAACTCAACGCGATCCGCGAGCAGGTCGGTGCGGCGACGACGGGCCGGGTGCTGACGCTGATCATCGCGCTGGAAACCGACGCCCTGCTCGATGAGTCCATCGCGGCGGCCAACATCGCCAGCCAAGAACACCCGAGCCGGGTGATCGCGGTGGTCAGCAGCGATCCCGATTCCGGTGACTCGCGCTTGGATGCCGAGGTGCGGATGTTCGGCGATGCCGGTGCCAGCGAGGTGGTGGTGCTGCGGCTGTACGGCCCGCTGGCCGGTCACGCCGACGCGGTCGTGGTGCCCTTCCTGCTGCCCGATATCCCGGTGGTCGCGTGGTGGCCCGATGTCGCGCCCGCAGCACCGGCAACCGACCCGCTGGGGGCCCTGGCATTGCGGCGAATCACCGACGCCACCAACGCACCCGATCCCCGGGCGGCGATCAACAGCCGCCGCGACGGCTACACCGCCGGCGACACGGACCTGTCGTGGAGTCGCATCACCTACTGGCGGGCGCTGCTCGCCTCCGCGCTGGACCAACCACCGTTCGAGCCGATCCGCTCGGCGGTGGTCTCCGGGCTGGCGACCGAACCGGCCCTGGACATCCTGGCCGGCTGGCTGGCCAGTCGCATCGACGGCCCGGTTCGGCGGGCGGTCGGCGAATTGAAGATCGAATTGACCCGCGACAGCGAGACCGTGGCGCTGAGCCGCCCTCAGGACGGGGTCACCGCCACTTTGAGCCGCACCGGAAGGCCCGCGGCGCTGGTGCCGCTGCCCCGCCGGGTGACCGCGGAGTGTCTGGCTGAAGATCTGCGCCGGCTCGATGCCGACGTCATTTACGGCGCCGCGCTGACGGGCCTGGAAGAAGTGGAGTATCTGTGATCGTTGCGACCTACCCCGACGCCGACGCACTGGTCGCCGCTGCCGGTGACCGGCTGGCCGATGCTGTCGAAGCGGCCATCGCCGCCCGGGGCCGGGCGTTGGTGGTGCTGACCGGCGGCGGTAACGGCATCGCTTTGCTGCATCGCCTCGGCGAGCACGCCGCGCGGATCGACTGGGCGAAGGTGCACCTGTTCTTCGGTGACGACCGCTTCGTTCCGGCGGACGACGCCGACCGCAACGACAAGCAGGCGCGCGAAGCGCTGTTGGGCCGCATCGAGATCCCGGCCGCCAACGTGCACGCCATGCCGGCCAGCGACGGTGAATACGGCGACGACCTCGACGCCGCCGCGCAGGCCTACCAGGAGGTGCTGGCGGCCAACGCCGAGCCGGGTCAGCCCGCGCCGAACTTCGACGTACACCTGCTGGGTATGGGCGCCGAGGGTCACATCAACTCGCTGTTTCCCGACACCACGGCCGTCAAAGAGAACACCCGCCTGGTGGTTGGCGTTTCCGACTCGCCCAAGCCGCCCCCGCGCCGAATCACCTTGACCCTGCCCGCAATCCAGCGCTCCCGCGAGGTGTGGCTGGTGGTAGCCGGTGAGTCCAAGGCCGAGGCGGTCGCCGCCGCTGTTGGTGGCGCCGACCCGGTCGCGGTGCCCGCCGCCGGAGCCACGGGGCGCGAGCAGACGGTGTGGCTGCTCGATGAGGCGGCGGCGTCGCAGCTGCCGGGCTGATGCGCACGTCATAATGAGCGCTATGGCAGACAGAGGCTCAGGCACCGGCACGGAACGTAAGCGGCTCAAGACTTTGGCTCAGGCGGCGTTGAACGCCGACGTGACGGTCGGGCAGCTCGAGGATGTGCTCGGCGGTCTGGGCGGCACCATGAATGAGCTCAACAGTTCCTTGGCCAACCTCAACGCCACGATCGAGCGCCTGGGCGGGGGCTTGGACCATCTTGAGGAGACCATGGCGAGCCTGGATGATCTGGCTCGTCGGCTGGTCACGCTGATCGAACCGGTGGAGGCCATCGTCAACCGGATCGACTACCTGGTGGAAGTCGGTGAAACGGCGATGTCGCCACTGGCGGCGACCGAGAACGCGGTCCGCGGCGTGTTCAACGCCATGCGTAACCGGGTGGTGCGCTGACGCCTGGCCGAACCGACCGGCCGCGGCGCAGTCGCCGCGGCCGGTCGGAATCAGGCGTACTTGATGAGCAGGCCGACGGCGATGATGGAGATCAGCCAGATGGCGATGACGAAATAGGTCAGCCGGTCCAGGTTCTTCTCGACCACCGTCGAGCCGGACAGGCTGGACTGCACACCGCCACCGAACAGGGTCGACAGGCCGCCACCCTTGGCGCGGTGCAGCAGCACCAGCAGAATCACCAGCAGGCTGGTGATCACCAAGAGAATCTGCAGCGTCAAGATCATGCCGCTACCCTACCGTTCGCCCTGGACCGGACCCGGCGCCGGGTCAAGGGAGGGGCCCGCCGGCTGCCAGCGCCGCCAACATGGCGAACTGCTCACCGTCGAGCGACGCTCCGCCGACCAGACCGCCGTCCACATCGGGCTGACCGATGAGTTCGCCCACGTTCTTGGCGTTGACCGACCCGCCGTAGAGCACCCGGACGGTGTCGGCGATCTTGGGCGAGGCGAGCTTGCCCAGCTCGGCGCGAACGGCCGCACACACCTCCTGCGCGTCCGCCGCACCGGCCACCCGGCCGGTGCCGATGGCCCACACCGGTTCGTAGGCGATGACGCTCGCACCGATCTGCTCGGCGCTCAGCCCGGCCAGCGAGCCACGCAACTGCTCCAGGCAGTGCTCGACGTGGCTGCCGGCCTCCCGGATCTCCAGGTGCTCGCCGATGCAGATGATCGGAGTGAGGCCGTGCTTGAGGGCGGCGGCGGCCTTCGCGGCGACCAGCGCGTCGTCCTCGCCGTGGTAACTGCGCCGCTCGGAGTGCCCGACGACGACGAAGGTGCAGCCCAGCTTGGCCAAGAACGCCCCGCTGACCTCGCCGGTGTAGGCGCCCGCGTCGTGCTGCGAGACGTCCTGGGCACCGAAGGTCAGCCGAAGCTTGTCCCCGTCGACCAGGGTCTGCACGCTGCGCAGGTCGGTGAACGGCGGCAGCACCGTGACATCGACCTTGTCGAAGTACTTGTCCGGCAGCGCAAAAGCCACCTTCTGCACCAGTGCGATGGCCTCGAAGTGGTTGAGGTTCATCTTCCAGTTGCCGGCGATCAGCGGCTTACGACTCATTACGAACCTCCGGTTTCCAGAACCTGCAGACCCGGCAGTGGTTTGCCCTCAAGGTATTCCAGGGACGCCCCGCCGCCGGTGGAGATGTGCGAGAAACCGTCCTCACGCAGCCCCAGCGCCCGTACCGCCGCAGCGGAGTCGCCCCCGCCGACGACGCTGAACGCGCCCTTGGCGGTGGCAGCGGCGATCGCTTCGGCCACTCCCCTGGTCCCGGCTTCGAACGCCGGGAACTCGAACACGCCCATCGGCCCGTTCCAGAAGATGGTCTTGGCGTTGCCCAGCAGCGCGGCGAACCGCTCCACCGAACCGGGCCCGACGTCCAGGCCCATCTTTCCGTCCGGAATGGCGTCCGCGGCGACGACCTCGCCGGTGGCGGCGGCGTCGAACTTGTCGGCGACGACGATGTCCACCGGCAGCCGCAGCACGTCGGCGTAGTCATCCAGCAGTTGCCGGCAGGTATCCACCATGTCGGCCTCCAGCAGCGAGGTTCCGACCTCAAGGCCTTGGGCGGCCAGGAAGGTGAAGCACATCCCGCCGCCGATCACGATGCTGTCGGCCTTGGTCGCCAGCGACTTGATCACGCCCAGCTTGTCGGAGACCTTCGACCCGCCCAGCACCACGGCGTAGGGCCGCTCGGTGGACTCGGTCAGCTGCTGCAGCACCTGGATCTCCGCGGCGACCAGCGTCCCGGCGTACGACGGGAGCAGCGTGGCGATGTCGTAGACCGAGGCCTGCTTGCGGTGCACCACGCCGAATCCGTCGGAGACGAACGCCCCCGGCGAACCATCCGGCGCGGCGACCAGCTCGGCCAGCGCCCGGGCCAGTGCCAGGCGCTCACCGTCGTCCTTGCTGGTCTCCCGCGGGTCGAAGCGGATGTTCTCCAGCAGCAGCACGTCGCCGTCGGTCAGGCCTTCGGCGCGGGCCAGGGCGTCGGTGCCGACCACATCACCGGCCAGCTGGACGTGCCGGCCCAACTGCTCGCCGAGCGCCTTGGCGACCGGGGCCAGCGAGAACTTGGCCTCGGGTCCGTTCTTGGGCCGGCCCAGGTGGGCGGTCACCACAACCTTGGCGCCGGCGTCGACCAGCGCGCGCAGCGTGGGCACCGATGCGGTGATCCGGCCCAGGTCGGTGATCTTTCCGTCGTCGAGCGGGACGTTCAGGTCGGAGCGCACCAGCACACCCCGACCCGAAACACCCTCGGCGATCAGGTCTTGGACTGACTTGACGGCCACGATCGCGTTACAGCGACTTGCCGACGAGAGCGATCAGGTCGACCAGACGGTTGGAGTAGCCCCACTCGTTGTCGTACCAGGAGACCACCTTGGCCTGGTTGTCGATGACCTTGGTCAGCCCGGAGTCGTACAGCGACGAGTGCGGGTCGGTGACGATGTCGCTCGACACGATCGGGGCGTCGTAGTACTTCAGGATGCCCTTCATCGGCCCCTCGGCGGCGGCCTTCATGGCGGCGTTGATGTCTTCGACCGACGCCGACTTGCTCAGCTCGGCGGTGAGGTCGGTGACCGAGCCGGTGGGGATCGGCACCCGCAGGGCGTAGCCGTCCAGCTTGCCCTTCAGCTCGGGCAGCACCAGGCCGATCGCCTTGGCGGCACCGGTGCCGGTGGGCACGATGTTGACCGCGGCGGCGCGGGCGCGACGCAGGTCGCTGTGCGGGCCGTCCTGCAGGTTCTGGTCCTGGGTGTAGGCGTGGATGGTGGTCATCAGGCCCTTGACGATGCCGAACTCGTCGTTGAGCACCTTGGCCAGCGGGCCGAGGCAGTTCGTGGTGCACGACGCGTTGGAGATGATGTTCTGGCTGCCGTCGTACTTGTCGTCGTTGACGCCCAGCACGATGGTGATGTCCTCGTCGGTGGCCGGCGCGGAGATGATGACCTTCTTGGCGCCGGCGTCCAGGTGCCCCTTGGCCTTGGCGGCGTTGGTGAAGATGCCGGTGGACTCGACGACGACGTCGACACCCAGGTCACCCCAGGGCAGGGCCGCCGGGCCTTCCTTGACCTCAAGGGCCTTGATCTTGGTGTTGCCGACCACGATGGTGTCGTCGCCTTCGAGGCTGACGTCGTGGGGCAGCCGGCCCAGGATCGAGTCGAACTTCAGCAGGTGCGCCAGGCTGGCGTTGTCGGTCAGGTCGTTGACCGCGACGATCTCGATGTCGGTGTTGTTGCCCAGAGCTTTCTGTGCGTCCAATGCCCTGAAGAAGTTCCGCCCGATGCGGCCGAAGCCGTTCACGCCTACCCGGACCGTCACTGGTCTCTCCTCGTGTTACGAAGTTGCTGGTGTACTCGGCCGTCAGCCTAGCGGGCGTTGCGAGCGCGGCGAAGCCGGGCGAAGGCAGATGCCCGCCATTGCGGCTAGTGCGTGACCGAGCCCACAGGCCCCCCGGTACGGCGGACGGGCAGGTCGTCACCGGGTTCGGGCCAGGGCTGGCGGCTGAGCAGGTCGGCCACGGCCACGTAACCGGCTTCGATCAGCCCGGATTTGGCGTCGACAATTCGGTAGGCCTGCTCTTTGCGGTGGATGGGTTGGCCTTCGAGCACGATCACCCGCAGGTCGCCCTCGGCGAAGTGGCAGCGGCGCTGCACCGCGGCGAGCAGCTGCTCGTTGTGGAGGTGGCCTTCGCCGAAGTTCCACCCGATCAGCGGACCGGCGATGATCTCGCCGTCACGGATGTTGTAGTCGGCGACGTTGTCGAGCGCTCGGGGCAGCAGGCCGTTCAGTGCCCGGCCCTGCAGGTGCATGGCGCGGAATGCTCCCGGGACTTTGTCGGCGACCAGGTCGGCGGTGGACTGGTCATAGAACTTCGCCAACTGGTTGATGACCAGCGCCGAGCTCTTGACCACGTTGGCCTCCACGATGTCCTCGGTGCCGGCGCGGAAGCACCAGAAGCTGGCCGCCCAGTTTCCGGCGTAATAGCGCATGGCCGGAAGGAACGAAATCTGCTGCGGAAACATGTTTCCGGCCACCGGGATCACGATGAGCCCGGTGAACAGGATGGCCATCAACAGCGGCGACCGCAGGTCATAGACGCTGACTTCGGGGTGCTGTCCGAATAGGAAGAACAGCGAGAATCCGAAGAACACATTCCATTCCAACGGGACTCCCATCGGGAGGTTGGACAAGATGTTGAGGTGAAAGATCACCATGAACGCGATCAAGAACCATCGCCACGGGTGATCGCCGGCGACCAGCACCAGTAGCGCCGGCACGACGAACTCGGCGGTGGTGCCGCCGACGTGTGCCATCAGCTGCGGGATCCGGGTGGGCCGCAGGTCGTTGAGGTGATCGCGGTACATCCGGTGTTTGAGACCGGTGAAGATCTTTGAGCGCAGCAGGGCATTGTTGCTCGTCATCACCGCGACCACATAGGGAAAGTGGTGGTTGAGCTTGGAGGTGGCCGCACCCCACCACAGCCCGAGGATGATGAGTTTGAACGCGGCCATCTGGTCGACATAGGGGAAGAAGAAGACGAGCAGCGTCAGGCCATAGTGCTCGGCGCGGGCGGCCAGGAAGATCGTCTTGTCCCGCAGGCCCAGCAGCACCAGAGCGATGACTATCGGCGCCACCACCGTCGGGTCCAACAGACCTACCGGGCCGGGATCGCCCTGCCCTGGTGCCAGCAACGCCCAGACACCGGAGCTCAACACGGCGGCATACAGCGCGATATCGACCACGGTGCGAGTGTCGCCGCGGGTGAACGGGACCTTGTCGGGCCAGGGCGGCAATCGGATTGTGTTGGGCCGCAACCAGTACAGGACACCGCCGATGGGCGGCCAGAACCGGGCGGTCAGCGGACCGGATCCGCAGCCCAAGCCCAGGATCTCGAACAGCAGGCTGAAGACGACGAGCTTCTGATAGACGATCGGCTGGGTCCACCAGTCGGCGATGCGCCCGAGCTCGCCCAGGCCCGGGGTCAGGGCGATGACCGCCGCGGCGCCTGCGGCGTAGACCGCGATCTTGATCAGGTAGATCAGGTAGACGCCGGACGGGGTGCCGAAACCCTGTTCGGCCCAATGCCTGCTGCAGACCTGGATCCGCCTCGGCCACGGGGTGGCGCGCCACGTTTCGGGGTCGACGTCGGGAACCGACGGTTTGATGAACCCCATGCTGTCCTCACTCCCTGCCGTGTGCCCGTTCTGTTATAGCCGTACGCGCAGGCGTGCGAAGCGATTTGAGGCTGCTCAGCCTGGTACCCATGTCGATGCCGGGGGCCGCACCCGCTCCTGAGAGCCACGCCGTTCACTATCGCTGGGTTGCCACACCTAGGATCTGCCTTCAGCACATTTTTACCTGCGGGACGGCGGTCGAGTCATTGGGCGATTCAACGGTTGCAATTCGTCCCGCGATAGCTTGGCGGCCAGTGGCGATTGTGGCGGCTGCGGTCGCCATGGTGCACGTGGCGGTAGCGACGCGATACGGCTGGTTTCCCGATGAATTCTATTTCGTAATTTGCGGCCGCCACCCGGCGTGGGGATATGTCGATCAACCACCCCTGGTGCCGCTGCTCGCGCATGCCGCCGAAGCTCTCCCCGGTGGTGGTCTATTCACGGTGCGGTTGTTGGCTATTACCGCGCACGTCGGGTGCGTTGTGTCGGCGGCTCTGCTGGCGGCGGAATTCGGCGGCCGTCGTCTGGCCCAGGTCATGGCTGCCGCCGCCGTTGCAGCCTGTCCGGCATTCGTCGGCCTCTCCATGTTTTTCGGCCCAACAGTCACCGATCAATTGGTCTGGCTGACCGTGCTCACGCTGGTGGCGCGGGCACTACGCCTCGACACCACGCCATCCTGGCTACTTGCCGGCGCGGCCGCCGGAATCGGGCTGGAGAATAAACACACCGCCGTAGTACTGATTGCTGGAATCGCCGCGGGCCTGGTGATGTTCCGGCGCGAGACGCTGCGTACACCACGGCCCTGGCTTGCCGCCGGCCTGGCGGTTCTCGTCGCCGCCCCAAACCTTTGGTGGATGGCGCAGCATGGGTGGCCGAATCTGCAGTTTGCGCGGATGATCTCGCAACATTCGCGCGACACGCTGGGTTCATTGATTCAACTGCCACTGCTGACAATCGGGCTTGCCGGCCCGCTACTGGTGGTGCTCTGGGTGTTCGGGATCCGATGGTTGGCGTCACCGGCCCAGCGTGAGCATCGTTGGACCTTGGTCGTGGTTGCGGTCGCATTGGTCATCTTCACCTGCGCTAGCGGCCGGCCCTACTACGCGGCCCCGGTGTTCGCAGTGCTGTTCGCGGCCGGAGCGGTACGTGTCGAGTCCGCTCGTACAGCCCGCTTGCATCTCAACGGAATGGGCGAGCATGGCTGGCCGCCGCTGCGCTGGACGGCCACTCTTGCGGCGTCGTTCGTGGGCGCCGTTCTGCTGTGCCTGCCGGTGCTGCCGGTCTCGACGGCCCAGGCGTTGCGCTCGATCAACCCGTGGCTTGCTTCGACATACGGCTGGCCGCAGTTCACCAAACAGGTCGTCGCCGCGGCTTCATCGCTGCCCGCACACGTTCCGATCTTCACCGGTTACTACACCGAAGCCGGCGCGTTGAGCATCCTCGGACCCGCCGCCGACCTTCGCCATCCGGTTTACAGCGCGCATAACAACTACGCCCTGTGGGGCCCGCCGAAGGGCCGCCCGGACACCGTGCTTTGCGTGGGCGACTTCCCGCGCAGTTACCTACTTGAGTACTGGTCCGAAGTGACGGAATTGGCGCCGATCATCGCCGACGATGGCGAACACACCTGGAAAACCGATCGCACGATTTATCTGTGTCAGCAGCCTCGCGGCACCTGGGCCGAAATGTGGCCATCCCTTAGCCATTTCCACTGACGGCTAACGCCGGACCCGCTAGGCGTCTTCGAGCAGCTCTGGGGTGACCGCCGACTCGGTGTCGGGAATGCCGTCCTGCTTGGCCTTGCGGTCGGCCATCGACAGCAGCCGCCGGATGCGTCCTGCCACCGCGTCTTTGGTCATCGGCGGGTCAGCCAGCCGGCCCAGCTCCTCCAGGGAAGCCTGCCGGTGCTCAACGCGCAGCTTGCCGGCCGAAGCCAGATGATCGGGCACGGTGTCGCCGAGGATCGCCAGCGCCCGTTCCACCCGCGCCGCCGCCGCCACGGCCGCCCGCGCGGAGCGGCGCAGGTTGGCGTCGTCGAAGTTGGCCAGCCGGTTGGCGGTCGCCCGCACCTCGCGGCGGATCCGACGCTCTTCCCAGACCAGCCTGGTGTCTTGGGCACCCATACGGGTCAGCAGCGCCCCGATCGCCTCGCCGTCGCGCACCACCACCCGGTCCGCGCCCCGCACCTCGCGGGCCTTGGCACTAACCCCGAGCCGGCGCGCCGCGCCGACCAGTGCCAGGGCGGCCTCCGGGCCCGGGCAGCCGATCTCCAGGGCCGACGAGCGGCCTGGCTCGGTCAGGGATCCGTGCGCCAAAAAGGCTCCCCGCCAGGCAGCTTCGGCGTCAGCGACACTGCCACCGACAACTTGGGCGGGCAAGCCCCGCACCGGGCGCCCGCGCAGGTCCAACAGACCGGTCTGACGGGCCAGAGCTTCACCGTCCTTCGTCACGCGCAGCACATAGCGGGTGCTCTTGCGCATCCCGCTGGCGGTGAGCACATGCACGATCGCGTTGTAGCCGTACAGGTCGAAGATGTCCTTGCGCAGCCGCCGCGCGATAACCCCCAGGTCCACCTCGGCTTCGACCACGACCCGACCGGCCACGATGTGCAGTCCGCCGGCGAAGCGCAGCAGCGCCGCGACCTCGGCGCGGCGTGCACTCACCGAACTGACCACGAGACGGCTCAGCTCGTCCTTGACTTCGGCCGTCATCGCCACGACTTGTCACCTCCCGGCCCGAGCCCGCTCGGTCCACTCACGCCGGATTGCCGGCCCCCGCCCTCGGCATGCGTCGCGACCGGTGTCGGAACGGTCAACGTCGATACGTCGATGCTCCGAACCCCGTCCAGCGCCGCCGCCAACTTTCCTGGGTCATGTAAAGGTGTACCAGGTCGCGCCACGTCCACGAACCGAACCTCGGCAGCGAACAACGTGGCGGCACGCCGCAGCTGCTCACGCTCGCGTTCGCTGGGCACCCGGCCTGCATCGATGATGATGTGGTCGACGGTGAAACCCGGCGCGTGCTGAGCCAATACGTGTAGGTGTCGCTCCACGGAGAATCCGGCGGTCTCCCCCGGTTCGGCCACCAGGTTGAGCACCAGGGCGCGTCGGGCCGTGGTGTTCTGCAGCGCCGAGGCCAGCCCTGGCACTAACAGGTGCGGGATCACGCTGGTGAACCACGAGCCCGGGCCGAGCACCACCAGATCCGCGGACATGATGGCGTCCACCGCCTGGCGGGTGGCCGGCGGGTTGCCCGGCAACAGCCGCACCCGGCGCACCTTGCCCGGGGTGGTTGCGATGGCCACCTGGCCCCGAATCAGCCGGAACAGTCGCGGGTCGGCTTCCAACCCAGCCACGTCGGCTTCGATCTGCAACGCGATCGGGCACATCGGCAGCACCCGCCCTTTGACCCCCAGCATCCGGCCGAGTTCGTCGAGCGCGGCCACCGGGTCGGCCAGCACTTCGTTCAGACCGGCCAGCAACAGATTGCCGATCGGGTGTCCGGCCAGGGCACCGGAGCCGCCGAAGCGGTGCTGCAGGATGGTCGCCCACAGCTGACCCTTCGGGGTGTCTGAGGCCAGCGCCGCCAGCGCCATCCGCAGGTCACCGGGCGGCACCACGTCGAGCTCACCGCGCAGCCGACCCGACGAGCCGCCGTCGTCGGCAACGGTCACCACTGCGGTGACGTGTGGGGTCAGCCGGCGGGCAGCCGATAATGTCGCGTACAGGCCATGCCCACCACCGAGCGCGACGATGCTCGGATTGCCATGCGCGGGCTCAACGCTCATTCGCGGCCCAGATCCCGGTGCAGCACTCGCACCGACAGCTCGTCGTTGTCGTCCTGGGCATCCAGCAACCGCGCCAACGCCTCGGCGATAGCCACGCTGCGGTGCTTGCCGCCGGTGCACCCGATGGCCAGGGTCATGTACCGCTTTCCCTCTCGCCGATAGCCGCTCACGACCAGGGCCAACAGCCGGTGGTAGCCCTCGAGGAACTCATCGGCGCCGGGCTGGCCCAGAACGTAGTCGCGTACCGCCGGATGCTGCCCGGTGTGCGGACGCAGTTCGTCGACCCAATGCGGGTTGGGCAGGAAGCGCACGTCCATGACCATGTCGGCGTCCATCGGCAGGCCGTACTTGAAGCCGAAGGACTCCACCGTGATTGACGTGGGCGCGATGACGGCGTCGCCGCCGAACATCTCCTCGATGCTCTCCCGCAGCTCGCGCACGCTGAGCACCGAGGTGTCGATGACGAGATCAGCCACCGCACGCACCGGCGCCAGCATGATCCGTTCGGCCGCGATGCCCTCGGTGAGGGTCTGCTGACCCTGCAGGGGGTGGCTGCGGCGGTTGTGCTCGTAACGCCGAATCAGTACGTCGTCGCTGGCCTCCATGAACAGCACGCGCGGGTTGATGCCACGGGTGGCCAGTTCGGTGCGCACCGAGTCCAGGTCGCCGGTGAAACCGGCCGAGCGCACATCCATCACGACGGCCAGCTGGGTGATTCGGGACCCCGCCGCCAGCCCCAGATCCACCATGCGGGTGATCAGGTCTGGTGGCAGGTTGTCGGCGACGTACCAACCCAGGTCCTCCAGGACCTTCGCCGCGGTGCCGCGGCCCGCCCCGGAGAGCCCGGTCACCAGGACCACATCGATACCGGCGCCGTCTCCGGGTCCGGCGACATCGCGCTCCCGTACGCCTTTCGGTGATTCCGTGGTCATCCTGACATCCGTTGCTGTTCAGCGGCGCCCGCCGCGCCGTCGGCTCCCAGCGCCTCGAGGACGGCCGCGGCGGTCGCCGCGCCGATCCCCGGGATCGAGGTGAGCTCTTCGACGGTAGCCCCTTTCAGTCGTGCCACCGAACCGAAATGGGAGATCAGCACCTTGCGTCGATGCTCGCCCAGCCCGGGCACCGCGTCCAGCACCGACTCGGTCATCCGTTTGGATCGCTTGCTTCGGTGGTAGGTGATGGCGAACCGGTGCGCCTCGTCCCTGATCCGCTGCAACAGGTAGAGCCCTTCGCTCTGCCGGGGCAGGATGATCGGGTCCGGTTCGGACGGCACCCACACCTCCTCCAATCGTTTGGCCAGGCCGATGGTCGCGACGTCGGTGATGCCGAGCTCGGCCAGCACCGCGGCCGCGGCATTGACCTGCGGCGCACCGCCGTCCACCACGTAGAGGTTGGGCGGATAGGCGAATTTGCGCGATTTTCCTTCGGGAGCAAGCACTTCGGCGTCCAGGTGCCGACGGAACCGGCGCCGCGTCACTTCGGCGATCGAGGCCACATCGTCGGAGCGTCCCTCCCCGGCAGCCTCCCGTATCGCGAAGTGACGGTAGTCCGATTTGCGGGGCAAGCCGTCCTCGAACACCACCAGCGAACCGACGACGTCGGTGCCCTGCACGTGACTGATATCGACGCATTCGATGCGCAGCGGGGCGTCGGACAGGCCCAGGGATTCCTGAATATTCTGCAGCGCAGCGGATCTGGCCGTGAAATCCCCGGCCCGCTTCATCTTGTGTTGTTGCAGTGCATCTTTGGCGTTGCGCTCGACCGTCTCGGCCAGCGCCCGCTTGTCGCCGCGCAGCGGGACCCGCAGCGACACCCGCGAACCCCGCAGTTCAGACAGCCAGCTTGTCAGCTCCTCGGCGTTGGCCGGCAGGCAGGGCACCAGCACCTCGCGTGGCACCGGGTTGGTCGGCTCGTCGGCCGCGCCTTCCAATTCGGCTTGGTCACCGTAGAACTGGGTGATGAACTGCTCGACCAGTTGCCCCAGGGAGCTGTCGGCATCGCCGGGGTCGCCGGGTTTCTCGACGATCCAGCCGCGCTGCCCGCGCACCCGGCCGCCGCGCACGTGAAACACCTGAACCGCCGCTTCCAGCTCGTCCTCGGCGAACGCCACCACGTCGGCGTCGGTGCCGTCGCCGAGCACCACAGCCTGCTTCTCCAGGGCGCGTTTCAGGGCGGCGACGTCGTCGCGCAGACGTGCGGCGCGTTCAAAGTCCAGTTCGTCGGAGGCGGCCAGCATCTGCTGCTCGAGACTGCGGACCAGCCGGTCGGTCTTGCCTGCCAGGAAGTCGCAGAAGTCGTCCACGATCCGCCGGTGTTCCTCGGCGCTGACTCGACCGACGCACGGCGCGGAGCACTTGCCGATGTAGCCGAGCAGGCAGGGCCGGCCGATCTGCTGGTGACGCTTGAACACCCCGGCCGAGCAGGTGCGCGCCGGGAAGACCCGCAGCAGCAGGTCCAAGGTCTCGCGAATCGCCCAGGCATGGGAGTAGGGCCCGAAGTAGCGCACTCCCTTGCGGCGCGGCCCGCGGTAGACCATCAGCCGCGGGTACTCCTCGTTCAAGGTGACCGCCAACACGGGGTAGGTCTTGTCGTCGCGGTAGCGGACGTTGAACCGCGGGTCGAACTCTTTGATCCAGTTGTATTCCAGCTGGAGAGCCTCGACCTCGGTGTTGACCACCGTCCACTCCACCTTGGCGGCGGTGGTCACCATTTGGCGGGTCCGCGGGTGCAGGCCGGCGACGTCGGCGAAGTAGGACGTCAGCCGTGACCGCAGGGTTTTCGCCTTGCCCACGTAGATGACCCGGCCGTGCGGGTCGACGAACCGGTAGACGCCGGGCGCGACGGGGATTGACCCGGGCGCCGGACGATAGGTCGCTGGGTCTGCCACGGCTACCAGGCTACTTTCTACGGCGAACAGACGTGAAAGCCCCGTTTTTCATGCAAAACAGGGGGCTTTCACGTCTGCTCGCCGGGGGGACGGTAGCGCGAGACCAGGGCCCGCAGCTCCCGCATGGCCTCGACGGCATGCTCCTTATCGGCGGATTGGATGGCCACCAGCGGAATGTATTCGTCGTCGGGCAACTCCAGCCGGGCCCAGCGCTTACCCGGCGGGAAGGACACGCCGACGACCTGGGACCAGGGAATCAACCGGTCTGAAAGCGCATTGCGGACCGACACCCCGGACTCGCCCGCCCGCACCCGGGCCCGCGTCAACAGCAGCAGCGCGCCGGCGACGATCAGGCCCAGCACTATGACTGCCACCCGGTCATAGGTACGAAAGATCACGCCGCTGGCGCGGATGGTCAGTAGCACGCTCACCACGACGTGGATGGTCACAATAAGGGTCGCAACGATCCATACGCCGAGGCGCATCATGCGCGGACGTACCTGAAGATCCCAGCGCGGGGATCCGGCCGGGGGCATCACAGTGCGGCGCGAAGCTCGCGCAGGGTCAGCGCCGTACTGAGTGCCGCGGCAGCCGCCTGGGCACCCTTGTCCTCGGTCGAATCGGGCAGTCCAGCACGGTCCAGCGCCTCCGCCTCGTCGTTGACGGTGAGCACGCCGTTGGCGACCGGGGTCGCCGCGTCCAGCGAGACGCGGGTCAGACCCTGCGTCACGGCATCACACACATAGTCGAAATGCGGTGTGGCTCCGCGGATCACGACCCCCAGCGCGACGACGGCGTCATGATTGCGGGCAACTTCCTGCGCAACCACCGGGATCTCGATCGCCCCCAGCACCCGCACCACCGTCGGCTCGGCGATGCCTGCGTCGGCGGCAACCTTGCGGGCCCCGGCCAGCAGCGCATCACAGATACGGGTGTGCCAGGTGCTGGCCACGATCGCCAGACGCACATCAGAGGCGTCGAGCGCCGGCATGTCCGGCACTCCTGCAGCTGGACTCATCTACAGCGCCCCGCCGAACTCGTCCGGCAACTGCGCGGAGGCGTCGAAGTCCTCCAAGCCGGTCAGCTCATGGCCCATCCGGTCGCGCTTGGTCAGCAGGTAACGGATGTTCTCCGAGTTGGCCCGCACCGGCAGCGGCACTCGCTCGATGATGTGCAGGCCGTAGCCGTCCAGCCCGACGCGCTTGGCCGGGTTGTTGGTGAGCAACCGCATCGAACGAACACCGAGGTCCGAGAGGATCTGGGCCCCGATTCCGTAGTCACGGGCGTCGGCCGGCAAGCCCAGTTTGAGGTTGGCGTCGACGGTGTCGTCGCCGGCGTCCTGCAGCTGGTAGGCCTGCAGTTTGTGCAGCAGACCGATGCCGCGACCCTCGTGGCCACGCATGTAGAGCACCACCCCGCGGCCCTCCTGCGCGACCATCGCCAGCGCCGCATCCAGTTGCGGGCCACAGTCACAGCGCCGGGAGCCGAAAACATCGCCGGTCAGGCACTCCGAGTGCACGCGCACGAGCACGTCGTCGCCGTCGTTGTTCGGCCCGGCGATCTCGCCGCGGACCAGCGCGACATGCTCGACGTCCTCGTAGATACTGGTGTAGCCGACCGCCCGGAACTCGCCGTGGCGGGTCGGGATGCGGGCTTCAGCGACCCGTTCGATGTGCTTCTCGTGCTTGCGCCGCCACTCGATCATGTCGGCGATGGAGATCAGGGCCAGGCCGTGCTCGTCGGCGAAGACCCGCAGCTCTTCGGTCTGGGCCATTGCGCCCTCGTCCTTTTGGCTGACGATCTCGCAGATCGCGCCGGCGGGCTGCAGGCCGGCCATCCGGGCCAGGTCGACCGCGGCCTCGGTGTGGCCCGGCCGACGTAGTACCCCGCCGTCCTTGGCGCGCAGCGGCACCACGTGACCGGGGCGGGTGAAGTCGTCGGCGACACTGCCCGGGTCTGCCAGCAGGCGCATTGTGGTGGCCCGGTCGGAGGCTGAAATCCCGGTTCCGACATTGTTTTTCGCGTCGACGGTCACGGTGTAGGCGGTGCCGTGCTTGTCCTGGTTCACCGCGTACATCGGCAGCAGGCCGAGCTTGTCGCAGATGGCGCCGTCCAGGGGCACACACAGATATCCGGAGGTGTAGCGCACCATGAACGCCACCAGCTCGGGGGTGGCCTTCTCGGCGGCGAAGATCAGATCGCCTTCATTTTCGCGGTCCTCGTCGTCGATGACGACGACGGCCTTGCCGGCCGCGATGTCGGCAACCGCCCGCTCGACGGTGTCCAACTTCGTCATCTGTGCCACCTTGGTTTCGCCGTCGGAAAGCGCCCCGTCGGCGCAACCCGCCCATCCAGTATGAACCACCCCAGACCCAGGGTTTGCCCCGTGGACTCATTCCGTGGGCTTTGTCACCAGTCTCTCGACGTACTTGGCGAGTAGCCGAGAGCTATGCGGTGTGCTGACCAGCAGAAATGCAGGTTGGAACGCAGCGTTGTGGCACAAATATGTTGAGCGCAGCTAAGTCGCTTCCCTGAACGGAAACGGAACCACCGCCAGATGACCGCTCTCCACTCTGTCAAGTCCACCATCACCCCGGATGCCCACGACGTCACCGCCCGGTACTCCACCGGATCGCGTCTGTGGCTGACTACCTGTGTCTGCGGCTGGTGGGCCATGCCATGCCACACAACGGAGGAAGCCGACGTGCTCGGGGAACTCCACTACGAGCACGTGGCCGACATCCCCGGCGACTTGTCGGACGCGGCTGGCACCCTGCAGGCCATGACCGCCGCCCGACCCGATCTGGTGGACGTTGGGCCCGCCACACCCCCGCCCGCCTGGTTCCCGCCCGACGCATTGCCGGACTGGCAGGACCGCACCACGCAGCGCGGCGTCGAGCAATTCTGCGAATGGAGCCGCGACGTCGCCGACGGCGTGGCGATCGCATGCTCTGACGTCGTGGTCGCTGGCCGCGTGATGCGTTCCACGCCACGCGTCCACATGACCGACGAGCCCCCCGCCGCCGGCTGGACCGTCCAGCAGGCCCGGGAAGTGGCGGCCCGGATCATCGCCGCCGCCGACTTCATCGACCAGGCGTCGGTGATCGCATGAGCACAGCGAACGCCACGAACGCCGCGCGACTCGCCCGCCAGCGTGCGCACCGCCTCGGCCTGCACTTCCATCAGACCGGGGCAATGGGCACGCTGACGGACTCGGACGGCACCGTACTGGCGCAAGGCCCGCTGGACGAGGTGAACGCCTACCTGGTGGCGCGGTCCAACCCACGGCCGTCGGGGCCAGCACCCATTACTAGCGCACCACCGGACTGGGTCGAATTGGTGGACGAATACCTGCGGACGCTGTCCGCGGCGGGACAGCGCCCCGGAAGTATCCGGCTACGCCGAATCCAGCTGTACCGAATGGCGCGGGAACTGAATTGTCCACCGGAGGGCGTGACCAGCGCGGCACTGCTGGGATGGTTTGGCCGCCAACAGGATTGGTCGCCGGAAGCGCGTCATTCATATCGATGTGCGGTGCGGGGATTTTTCGGATGGGCACACAAATTCGACCGCACCCCAACGAACTACGCTGCGGTCCTGCCAAAGGTACGGATTCCGAAGGCACCGCCACGTCCAGCATCCGATCAAGCGTGGTCCACGGCAATGGCTGCGGCGTCGCCACGAGTTCGGCTGATGTTGCGGCTGGCCGGCGAGGCAGGGCTACGCCGCGCCGAAGTCGCCCAAGTGCACACCCACGACCTGATCGACCTCGACGGCAGGCCCAACCTCATCGTGAACGGCAAGGGCGGCAAGCGGCGCGTCCTCCCGATCACGGCCTCGCTCGCCGACGAGATCCGCGCCGGGGCGGCAGGGCACACTGCTGGCATGCAGCCCCGGGGGTACCTCTTCCCCGACGGTTCGGGTGGGCACATCACCGCCGATCATGTAGGGCGGATGGTCAAAATGGTGCTGCCTCCAGGCTGGACAATGCACCAGCTGCGGCACAGGTTCGCCACCAAGGCTTACCGCGGTAGCGGGAACCTGCGGGCGGTCCAGGACCTACTCGGCCACGAGTCCGTCGCAACAACCCAGCGATACACCGCCGTCGATGGTGACGAGCTGCGGGCAGCCATGCTGGCCGCGAGCGAATAGGAGGATCGACAACGTGGATCCCGAGACTGCCGCCGCACCGACGTCGGAGGTCGTGGCGGGCGAGCTGGCATGGGGAGCGGAGGCCGAGCCGGTCGAGATCGCGGCCGGTCCGTCGTGGCGGTTGGTGGTGTCGCTGGCCGCCAGCATCGTGGTGTCTGCCGTGCTGCTGGTCGGCGCCGTATGGTCCTGGACCCACCAGGTCGCTAGCGAATCGGCTAGCGAGTCGCTAAGGGGAACAACAACTTCCGCCTCGGCAATTGAACCACCCGTCACGCCGCCTCCACCGCCCAGCACCACCACGGTGGTGGCGGCACCTCCCGTAACCGTGACGGTCACGCCGCCGCCCGCCGCACCGGCGGTTCCGTCGCCGCCGGCCCACTCCGGTGTCGACGCCGCGTTCCTCGCCGAAGCGCACGCCGCCGGCACCGTCTCCAGCGCGGGCGACGACGACACCATCGACCTGGCGCACGTCGTGTGCGGCGACCCCACCGACGGCCTCACCCTGCAGGAGGAGGCCGACGTTCTCCAACGGGCAACGGGCTGGAGCGCGCCGGCCGCCCGCAGCTTCGTCTACATCGCCGTCACCCACTACTGCCCCACCCGAGGCCGCTGAGTGCGAACAATGCGGCCAGCGCCGGGCCGCTCACCGAATAACGGCATGATGAGCCGGTGTGCGTACGCGGAATATCCGGGCTTCTTGAGGTACTGGCTCACTGGCCGTGGGCGACCATCGCCGCGTTCCTAGCAGCTGCGGCGACCCTGTACGTGGGCCAGTCACAAATCAACGAACGACGCCGACTCGTCGGGCGTGAGGCCATTGCGCAATTGAGCGCTGCCGTTCAAGGCTGGATTTCCGCGTCTTACCGGCTGCGCCATCAGAACGTCCCAGACTCACGGTCCGAATACCGGCAAGCAGCCGAAAACCTGTCCCGGGCAATCCTCGCCGTCAAGATGACGTGCAATGACGCAGAGCTAGTGCGTCACCACGGACTGATGCTCGTGGCGGCCACGGACTTTTCGGAGCGCGTCCAGGCTGCGTTGAGCAGTTCCGCAGACGAGCTCAGCGAACCGGACGCCGCCGTTCTGGACGCGCTGGCCAACGATTTGGACACATCTTTCAAGGGCGTTCTCCTACGTGCCCTGAACGTGTACATGGAGCCCCCTCGTTGGCGTGATCGAATTCCTCAGTGGCTGCGCGACAGGCCACCAACTCCCGAGCAGGACTGACGATCGGTCAGCAGATCCCGTTAGCGCGCCATCGCTCCAGCGCCGACAATTCACGGCCGCGGTGAACGATCGCGTGCACCGATGCGGGGCTCCGTAGCCCCACTGCTGCCGCCACCTGCCGGTAGGACTTGCCGGCCGCCACGAGGCGCCGGATCCGCTGATCCCGCACCCGCCGCTGTGCCGCTTTCACACCCTTGATTGTGCCGGAAAAATGCGGTCCAAAACCGAACAGTCAGCACATCCGGTGGCACCGCCGAAAACGCCCCTCTACCTGCACCGATCCTCCGGACCGTCTCCGGCCATTTCGCCGAATGCGATTTCCACTTTTTCTCGGGGGGAGAGCAAGCGAGTGCCGGGCGGAGGCGCCTCGGCCTCTTCCGCACACTTTCGACCCGCCCCCCTCCTGCCGCCTGGCACTCGGGTTGGTTGGGGTGGCGTTGGGGGCTGGCTTGCCTGGTGTGGGGCGTTGGGCTGGTGGTTGGACTGGTGTGGCTGCGCGCGGTGCGGCGCGGCAGAAGCGATCGTGTGGCATCTTCCGGATGGTGGCGTGCGGTGGTGCGCTGGCATCGCGTGGGCCGCTTAGTTCAGGTCGGTCGGTGTGCGGGTGCGCGGCTCAGTGATGGCCGGTTCGGGCGGGGCCGGGAGGCGGGGCCACTCAGGAACGAGCCGGGCGGTGAGGGCCACGAGGGCAGTGGCGGCAGCTGAGCGGCTCATCCGCCATGCAAGGTCAATCAGCAGCTGAATCGTGCTGCGAGTCGCAGCACGATCAGTTGGGCGGGCCGGCGCATCGCGGCCTCAGCACCAGGCTCTCGGACAGCGTGATCTTCGAGCACCATTGATGCCCGCGTCGCTCGGTGCCGGGCCGTGGCCCACCAGCGCGGGGCACCAGGGTGGCGCGGAATGGGGGCATGCAGGCGACACGCAAAGGTCGCGTCGGATCGCGTGCTGCTGCATCAGCCGCTGCCGATCGGTTGATCAGCAGGTCTTTGCTACACCTTTGCTTTGACGCACTCGACCAGCCTGCCCTCAGATGGGTCACGCCCGCGCGCGAATGCCCAGCTCACGGTAGGTGTACCGCGGTACAGCTACCGTGAGCTGGGACGGGGCCGGCGGAGGCCGCCGGGAGCGGAGGCGGGGGTGGGGGATCGCGCATCGCTCGCGGGCTGGTCTCGGTAGCGGAGCGCGGGCCGCCGCCTTCGGTTGCCTACCTGGGTTTGTCGGGAAACTTTCCCGTCAACCAGTTGAAGCTAATGGCATCTCTTGCGCCGTGCTCTACGAGCGCAGATTCCGATAACTCAGTCAGCGATCCGGCGGCGTTGCGGCGCCAGTGAGTGCCGCGGGTGTCCGTGAAGGCGATGGATGCGTTCTCGACTACGTCAAACGCGATCTCTTCGCCAGCGTCACTAAGGGGCCCTCGGACCCGGGTCAATGATTCACCAGGTGGCAGGAATCGCACGAAAACGTGCCCGGCGACGGGTGCATCAGCGCCCCTGATCTTGAAGCGCAACGTGACCACGACGTCGTAGACGACGGCATCGGAACTGTTGAGGAGTGCAACCCATTCAGGCGGAGCAGTGAATGCGCCTCCAGTTGCCTCGGGGCCACGAGGATTGACCACCCACGCCGTCACACGGTCGGCCTGCTGGCGGTGTTCCAACCACTTCCGTGTCCGAGCCTCCTTGGACGCCGCCCGCAGAGCCACCGCGACCGCAGCGGTTGTGCCAATGGCGGCGAGCCATGTCGGCACATCACCCCACTGCGTCCGACCAGCGCTCATCCCCGTCACCGCGACTATCGACAGCAAGAGTGCAAACAGGGCGGCCAGGACACTCACCCAGACCGCCACCCGTTCGAGCCCCTCGGCAACAGTCTGCTGCGCACGTCGAACCGCCAGTCGTTCTCGCTGTTCTCGGCGCATCGCGCCTGAGAATATCGGACCCTGCGGGCAATCGAATCGGATCCGGGGTTACTTCCGGCCACCAGGCAGCCCCGCTAGGTAGCCGTCGGCGCGGGATGTCTGGCCGGGTCCGCTGTTGTTGGTGACGTTGATGGGCCCGTTGAACACCTGGCCGGTGGTGGTGGTGTTGTTGCTGTGCTGGTTGGTGGTGTAGTTGTTGCCCGCCTTGCCGCTCTGCGAGTTCGCCAGCGGGGTGCTGTTGTCGGTGGGCTGGATAGACGAGGTGATCGCGTCCAGGACCGGCATCAGCCCGTCGAACGGGCCGCCACCACCACCGCCGAGGCCGCCATCGCTGAACCCAAAGTTGCCGGGCCCCGCCAAGCCCGCGCTGCCCCAGAACGAGTCGTCATCGTCGCGCCCCAGGCCCTTGAGCAGCATGCCGCCCAGCAAGTTGGCGACCCCGGTGCCGAGTTTGGAGATCCCCCACTGCGTCGGGTCGGAGAACAGATCTCCGTCGAAACCCATCCCGGATAGCAAGCCAGAGAACAGTTCCTGCCCAAAGCTCTTGGCATCGGGTCCACTCGACCCGCTTTCGCCCCGCTGGTTGGCCTTGTCCTGCACCTCGGCGGCGTGAGCCTGTGCTTCCGTCAGGTCCTCCAACGCGTCCTGGTGCCGGCGGATCGCCACCTCCAACGCCCGCTCCGCCGCTTCCCGACGCGACTGCTTGGCGTCGTCGGGCAGCTCCTCGAGTCGCTGCTGCGCCTGGCGGATACCGAACTCGCTGTCATCCACCCGGTTCTGCGCGTTGCGCACCCGCCGGGCCGCCGCCGCACTCGCGCCACCACCACGACCGCCACCCCCACCGCCCAGAACGGACGCGCTGCCGTGCGTCACCAACGGCGCAGTGGGGAGCTGGCCTCCGTTGCGGTTCATGAAGATATGGACGTGGTCCAGGTGGTTCTGGGTGGCGTCGCCACGGTCCTCCATCGGGGTGCCGGTGCGGTCACCCGTGCGGAATGAACGCTGCTGCCACAGGACGTGCGTCAAGCCGAGGGCATCACCATTGGTCAGAGCGAACGCCGCCACCGCGTTGCCCAGCGCCCGCCCCTGCGGGGTGTCCCAGCCGGGAATCATGACGTCCATCGCGTTGCCCGAGCTGTGCTCGTTGAAGCCATCCGGCGCCCGGTAGCCGCCAATGTTGCCGATCTGCGGGAACTGCTGCATCAACACGTCATGCAGGTACGCGGGGCCGGGGTTCAGGCCCCCCTTGTCGTAAGAGCGCATCGACGCCCCAAGTCGGCGGCCCGTCTCGACCCAGATGGCCAGGGAACGGGCGCGGTTGGCCGGCGACAACGGGATGAACGCCTCACCGTGAGTCGAGGGTTCGGCCCACTGCACCAGTCCGGCTCCAGCAACGGGCCGCTGCAGCATCGCCTGCTTCGGCAGCTTGCCGCTCGCGAACGACGCGACGCTGCGATACACGTCGTACATACCGCCCCGAGCACGCGCCGGCGGCAGGAAGCTGCCCAACGACCCTGGCATCCCACCACCCGGCTCCACCGTCACGGGAATGGTGGGGGCGGCGCTAGCGATGTTGCGCAGGAACGCATCCACCCGCTCCTGCGCCCGGGTCGTATCGGCATCGACGGTCAGCGCGGGGGTCGCCGCCTCCACTTTCTGCAGCAGCTTCTCGAACTCCGCCACCGCCTGGTCGGTTTCGGCCGTGATGGTGACCGTGCCGTCCGGCGCGTCCTCGATCTTGACGCCCAGGTCGTCTAGCTTCTGCCGCGCCTCGTCGTCGAGAACATCCACCACCACAGTCTTGCCGTTCGGGACCTGCAGGATGGTGGCGCCCAGCTCCCGGAACCGCTCGACGGCGGTGTCGGTGGCCTCCCACGTGCCGTCGAGCGCCTGCCTGCCCTCGCGGATCTTCGCCGCCCCCGCATCGAAGCCGGTGCGCAACCGGTTGACGTTCTGGAGCAGCGTCACGATTGACTCGTTGACGTCCGGCATGACGTCGATGACGGTCTGTAGCCCCGACACCAGGGCGGTGCGGTTCGACAGGCTGTTGTCCGTGTTCTGCACGTAGGCGGTGATCTTGGCGTTGACCTCGTCCCAGCTGTTGCCCTCGCGTAGCAGCGCGCTGGTCAGATCGGCCGAGCCAACTCCCGCCTCCTGCAGCGCCTTCCGCATCTGCTGATCCGCAGTGCTGGCCATGAACTGGTTGATCGAATCCGACGCCCGGGCACGCAGATTCGCGTACGCGTTGGCGTCACCCGTGCCGGTGGCGGCATCGATCAACTGGCTGGGGTCGATGCCGAAGGACTTGGCCCGCCCGATGTCGGTGGTGCCGTACTGGTCCTCGGCCTGGAACCGGTCCTTGACCTTTTCCCGGGAGCCCTCGGTGATGCGGCCTGTCACTTTGTCGAGGGTTTCGAGCAATTCCTGCTCGGCCCGCTTGTGCTCCTCCGCCGCGACGGCGGCCTCGGCATGCTTGGCCGCCAGGAACCCCAGGCCGGCGGTCGCGCCCGTGATGGCCAGACCTAGCGGGCCACCGAACACGCCATAGACGAGGCTGCGGCCCGCGATACTCAGCCCGGTGGTGGCGGCCCGCGTCGCCCCCATGACGCCCTGCATCGACCGCAACCGAGTGGTGGTGTCCCCCACCGACGTACGGAACCGGCCCCACGGCCCCAACTGATCCACCATCTGGGACCGCAGATCCCGGGCGAACTGGGTGTTGAGCTGCTGGGAACGGCCGAACGCCGCCGCCTGTTGCGCCCCCTGCAGGTACGCCATCCGCATGCGCCCCACCGGACCCAACAGGCCCGCCTGGGCCTGCGACAGCAGGCCCGTCTGCCTCACCATTCCGGTGGTGCGGTCCGTGACATCCCGCAACGGCAGCCGCAGCGCACCGATCGTGCCGGCCCACCCGAGGCTCGCCCCCTCGACCGCCTTCAGCGCAGGCGGGAGTAGCCGTGACCTCAGGTACAGCGCCCCCATGGCGATTCCGAGGGCCGTCACCACACCCTGACTATTGCCGAACGCACTCGCCATCGAATTAACCAGCGGTGCAATCAGTTTCAGCGTGGACGCGAAGGTGGTCCACACGGTGATCCCGCCACCAGCCAACGCGGTTCCGACAGCACGCGCCGCCGATGCCAAACCGGGCCCCATCACCCGAACAGCATCCGCAATATCCGTGACGCCCGTCTTGAGTAACCCCAGCCCCGTCTTCACGCCAGGCGACGACAGGAACCCGAGGAACCGCTCAATGCCGTCAGCCAAACCGGTGCCTAGTTGCGTGGCGGCGGGGCCAAGCGTTTTCATCTTGTCTGACAATGCATTTAGCCCAGCAGGGGCGCGGTCGAACAGGGGACGTAGGAAGTTGGCCGCCAAGATTCGCTGCTGAGAGCCAAGAACCAGCATCGAACCGCTGTAGGTCTTGCGCAGTTCCTCCATGACGCCCGCGACCGCTCGCGTTGCACCCGCCGGGCCGTCGGTGCCCTCCATGATTCCGCGGTTGAGCGCGTCGATCGCCTCACCAGCAGGAACAAGCCCCTTGGAGATCATCTTCTGGGCTTCAGAGGCCGTGAGCCCCATGGAGTTCGCCAGGATGGCCAACGCGGGAACGCCGGCCTGCGACAGGCTCAGCACCTCACCGCCGGTGATCTTGCCCTGAGCCGCGATCTTCCCGTACGCGGTCGACAACTGCTCCAGCTTCGCCGGGTCACCACCATCAGCCGCCACCGCGTTGGCCAGCGCCTGAATCGACGGCACCACCTGCTCCGAGGCCGCACCCATCGCGATCAAACCGCGTGCCATACCAAGGAATTGGTCCGCCGCATAGGGTGTGCCCTGCGCCAGCTCCGTCACCCGCGACACCATGGTGTCGGCGGCGCCCGCGTCTCCCATCAGCTGCCGCATTGACACGGTGGCGTCCTGGATCGTCTGCAGTCGGTCCATGCCGCCGCGCAGCACACCGGTGGCGGCGAACACGCCCCCGAGGCCCGCCACCGCGGCCGTCGCCGTCCCGACGCGCCGCAACGTCCCCAGCATGGCGGAGCCACCACGCTGGGCGGCCCGCTGCATGCCGGACGTCAACTGCGACTCCATCACCAAACCGGCCGACATCGCCTGCGCCTGCATCCGGCCGTACGAGCCGCCCGCAATCCCGCCGGCCATCCGAGCGGCCTTCGCCTGCTGCTGAGCCGTCGTCAGCATCCGGGTCTTGACCGCCAGGTCCTGCGCGAGCAGCGACTCTTTGCGCATCGCCCGCGCAACGCCCTCTTGGGCCGTCGCTCGGGCCCGCGCGGTGACGGTGCTACGCCGGTTCAGGTCCTCCAGCCCCGCTTGCGCGATTCGGATGCGGCCCAGCTGATCCCGCCGTGCCGCTTCCGCCTTCGCTACCGCAGCGGTGTGCTTTTGCACCTCCTTGAGCGCCCGCACCGACTGCGCGGAGGCGGTGGACATGCCCGTCACCATCTGATTGCTCATCGCGCGCGACGCCATACCCATATGGCGCGTCACGTCACCCGTCATGCGACGCATGCCGGGCGCGATGCGCGAGGTCTCCGGCATTATCGTGACGTAGACGCGTGCCAGCTCAATGGCACCAGCCATGTCTCACCTCGTCTCTACGGCGAAGGGGGCGGTGACGCCATCTGCGGGGGCACTACTCCCCGACATCACCGCCCCCCTTACCTTTTGGCACTGGGCAACACAACCCACCAGGGTGTTTCATGCCCCTGCCGGCCGAAAGGAGTTAACGCGCCGGCAGAGTCTTTAATCAGGCCGTCCAAATCACGGCATCATTTCCAAGGTCGATAACTCGGGTTCATGTAGGCCACGGCGTCGCGGCGATCACGTTGCCGCGCCAGTTCTCGCTCCGCCTCCGCACGGCGGACCATCTCCTCCACCACCGCCCGCTGATGCGGAAGAATGGAATGGATGCCGAGGTCCGCGGGGGTAATCCGCCCCGGGTCAACACAGCCGATGGATTTAGGGGTGACGCGGCCATTGACCAAACCGGGGACCGGTGGGAACCCCAGGACCTCCTCAGCGCGCGCCAGAATGTTCCGGCCGATCGCCTGCCGAGCCCGATACACCGATGCGTCGTAGGCCATCTGCTTCTCTGCCTCCTCGCGCGTCATCAATGGTTTCCCGGAACGGCGGTTCGACCGGTTCGCCCGCTTGGCATCGGCAAGCATGATCGCTTCCATCTCAGCTCGGGTCAACGTCTTCTTCACGCCATTCCTGCCCTTTCTCCGCTTACCGAGAACCTCGGCGACAGTCGTCGGGTTTGCTCCCCAATTAACCACCGACACATCGCCTTTGTGCAGCGACACCTCGGTGATGGTGCGCTGACTCTGCGGGTCGTCATAGCCCGGCGCGGCTGACCAAGTTTGTGCCTTGACCCTGAATGCGAACGACATCTCGTTCATGTCGCCGCGCCGCATCTTGGGTTCCAGCTGCTGCACGTCCGGGTCAGACCGGTCAAGTTCAGCCCGCACCTTCAACCCGTGGTCATCGACCGACAGTTCAAGGGTGCCGGACCCGGTACGGGCCAGCGGGAGCCCTTCATGGTTGACCAACAAGTGCAGGTCCGGCTGCTCTCGCAGCGTCCGATCGAAGGCATTGCGGCCGATCTGCTCGATCCAGCCGCAATTCGCTGGCCCGCCATACATTTCGTAGGGCTCGAACGTTGCGGCGTAGCCGATCAGCGTCACGGTGCCGCTGTCCGCACGAAACTCGAACGGCGCCGCAGATCGCAGCTCTCTGACGTCCAGGAGTGCCTGGCGATTTTTGGGGGTTATAGTCACCGGCTCCCCCCGTCCCCAGATCCCCGCGCCGGCAGGAACGCGCCCAAGTCGGTCACCGGAACTTCCCAGGTGCCCGCTGCCTCCCGGACCGCGAGCGCATCCGGGTCATTGCGCAAGTGCTCAGGGATCGCGGAATCGACGCCCGTGACGTACCTCAGCGCCGCCGCCGCGCGCTCGGCCAATTCGGGGTCCCAGCCTCCGAGCCAGGTGAAAGCCTCCACTACCCGCTCTGGGTCGGCCTTCGCGACGGCCCTAACCGCCGCCACCACATCCGTCGCACTCACCGTTCACCCCCAAGGACAGCCAGTACGTCGGGGCGCGGAATCCACCACTGCCCGCGGATCTTCCGAGCTGCCAGCGCGAGCTTCCCCCGTCTGCAGGACTTCCGAATACCGTCAGCAGAGATTCCCATCAGACCGGCCGCCTCCTCGACACTCAACAACTGTTCCTCGTTAGCGTCCGTCATGCCTCCAGAATCCGGTCGTATCGTCGTGTCTGCGCGACCCCGAGCGCGACCCACGTACTCCGCCAGGTCCCCCTTCAGCCGGGCAACCTCAAGCGGCAGCGGGAGGCCATCACGACGCATGCGCCGCTCCAGATCTTCGATGGCAGACTGCAACAGCGCCGACTCGCGCACATCAGCACAGAAAAGCTCACGCACCGGCGGCCCACCTGTCGACCTCGGGACTACGCGGCAGCCACACCCCAGCGGCGTCCAGAATCAGCTCGACGCCCGGGAATAGTTCACCTGTCCGAAACCTCAAGACCGCCAGCCAATCCCGCGTGTTGATACGAGCCGCCGACTCCCCCGACCGGCGTCGGGCAGCACGAAACACCTCCGCAGGCAGATCCGCAATCCGCTGCGCACCCGTCGCCTGGATCTCCCCCACAGTTAATCCGGTAAACAGTGAGATCGCTTGGTGGGACCAGAGCGGCTCACCGCCGGTCCGGAGCACCAACGGCATGCACCGACCCTCGCGCGGTATGTCGACTTCCTGCATCAGTGCCCCTCCTCGTCGACGAGGAGCCCGGCTACGACGCCCGTCGGCCGCTCACGGGCGGGCAACGCCCCAACCCACGCCGAGCACGCCGCCAACGCGGGGCAGTCGGCGCACATCTCGATGGCCTGCTGGTGCCGTTCGGCGGCACATTGCTCGGGTTCTCCAGCGCCCCGCGGGTCGAACAACGACCACAGGCCTAGACAGGCCGCACCGCGCAGATGGGGCGTCAACACCGACGCCGCCATCGTGTTCAGGAACTTCTCGCCGGCCGACAGCGTCGGTCGCAGGACTGGGCCCAGATGCAGCTGACGCCGTCGGCCAGCCGCGGCCTGGCGCTGCCGATATGCGCGCGTGCGCTCAGCACTGCTCATGCTCACCGCTCGACCTCCCGCTGGTGGCGGGGCTCGCCGAAATCGACCGGCGGGTCCGGCGCATCGTCGGCGCATTGCGCCGGCGAGGCCTCGCTGACTCGGGGCCTGGCAACGCACGGGACGCGCCGCACCCGACCGTCAGGCCGCGAACACCACACGCCGGGGTCTGCGGCGCAGTTCGGGCACGGTAGCGCCGAGTCGACATCGGCGTACGCGGCCCAGATCGCCTCGCCGGACCTGCTCATCGGAACCTCCCTTGACCTGCGGTGTTGGTGGTTTCAGTGCCCCTAGTGCCCCTTCGTCGGTATGAGCTCTTAGGTGTGCGCGCGTAGGGGGAACCAGGAAAAGGGGCACTTGGGGCACTAGTCGGCGTCATGGCCGTCTCCGTCCTCGGGCTTTAGCGCGATCCCGAGCCGCCACTTTTTGCCGTTGGACCGGTGGACTGCGTAGCCCTTGAGGTCGAGGGCTTGCCCGAATGCCTTGAGGCTGAGTGGTTCGGCGCCGTCGGCTGCCCGCCACCTGTCCCAGGCGTCGAATAGCTGCGATGTGGTGGCCTTGACCGCGGGACTGGTGTTGCAGCACTCAGCGATGAATCGGCCGACCGCGTCGCTAGCAAGCTGATAGGCGTCGGTGGCCGCCATGACGCTTGGTGGCTCGTCCAGGCCGCCGCGTTGGCGGTAGTCGGCCCAGCCCGCCAGCATCCACGCCAGCACGCCGTCCGCCTCCGCTTGAAGCCGCTCATCCAGATGTGGATCTCGTTCGGCGGGCGGGATCTCGACTCCGAAGGGTATGACGCGGATTCGGCGCCAGATCGCCGGATCATCGCCCGAGACCTTTGGCAGGTGGTTTGTAATAAGCAGCGGCAGGTGAGCCGGCTCGAACTCGAAGAAATCCTGACGCATTCGTCGCGCACGAATGGTGTCGCCGCCCGTCAGCCGCTTCATCGTGGCTTCGGCGAGCCGCCGATCCCGCTCCGACTCCGAGACGACGATCAGGCGACGCCCCATCAGGTCCGCTTCCCCCGTTGGGTGGGCCCCTTCTCGATGCATGAACAGGTCAGGCTCGGCGGTACTGGCGTAGTCGCCCAGCGCATGGCAAAACGCCTTGTACGTAACGCTTTTTCCGTTGGCGCCCGTGCCTGTCAGGATTGGAAGGATGTGCTCGGTGACCCGACCCAACAGTGCTACGCCCGCGAGGCGCTGCAGATAAGAGCGGACATCGTCCGCCGGTATGACGCGCTCGATGTGGCCCCGCCATGTCGCATCGCCAGGTGCATCGTGATGGGCGGCGCGGGCCACTTTGGTGATGCGGTCCCGCGGGTCGTGCGGCGCTAACGTCAGCGTCCGAAGGTCCAGGGTTCCGTTGGCGAGATTCAGCAGGTAGGGATCAGCATCCAAGTCCTGCACTGTCGCGGCGAACTGCTCCAACGCAGCCGCCACCCCCAGCACCCCTTGGATTCCGTTGTGGGACTCGCACTTGCGAACATCTGTGCGCAGCGATCGGTCGCCATCATCGCCCACGGAATCCACCAGCGCAGTTCGCAGCACCTCCAGCACCGCACGCGATGCCGCCCCACGGGTATCGAGCACCCAGCGGGCGCCGTCCCAGGTGTGCCAGCCCAACGCGTGCACGTGTAGCAACTTGTCGGCGTAGGCCTCGGCCAACCGGTAAGCCATCCGAACTTGTCCCGAATGCCGTTCAACCGGCGGATCAACTACCGCGCTGCTCGTCGGCGCGTACTTCCCCGAGCGGACCAGCTCCTCACCGCGAAGTTCATCCTCGGTCAATGCGCACCCCCGCCCGACGTGCGTCCTCGCGGGCCCGCAGCTCGCGGGCTACATGAGTCCAATCCGCGGACGCAGCAATGGATTTAGCTGCTTCGGCTTGGGCTAGCTGAGCTGTCTCGACCCGCAGGGCGTGGTGCCGCGCGAAATCCAACAGCCCGGCCCACTTCGCCCGGGAGTCGTCTGGCAGCCGGGACCATGCCGGGGTTCCCGGCGCGGGGTAGTCACCGACCGTATCGAGGAACGGCTGCACCCACTGATGCACCGACCACCAGTTCACTTGCCGACTCGTTACAGCGTCGGTAGCTTCGATATCGGTTGAGTTGGTTGGGGACGGCTGGGCGGCAGTGACTTCTCCCGGCCGTCTTTTTTCATCAGGCACCGGCAGCACCCGCCTTGCGTGCCCGACGAGCTTTCGCCGACTTCAGCGCCAGTGCCGCGAAATACGCTTTGCGCGCGGACTCGGCACGCTTTGCACGTTCGGTCGGGGGCAGCGTCCCGTCAGGATCTACCTGGTGTTCAAACCGTAGGTTGAACTTCGCGCGGGCGTTGCGGGTCCGTGCGGACCGATCATCGGTATTCGCCCAGGAGACATGCGCCCCGAGCTGCCCACGCAGCTTTCGTTCGTTTGGTGTTAACCCGCTTTCGGGCACGGTTCGTCAGCCTCTCGCTGGCGAACCCCCCTACCCATGACGGGAGTTCCGGCCTTCGTGCATCCCGCACTGGAGCTGACCGCCCTCGCAGGCGACGCTTGGCCACAACTTCAAGCACAGCGTACCTCAGCGGTGTGCTACGCCCGCAAACCCTACGGGTTTTGACGGTAGTTGGCCGCGCGTAGCCGTTCGAACTCCTCGATCGACATCGCATCCATCTTCAACCGAGATACCTTTTGACTGGCAACAGTTTTCGTCGGCAGGTACTCGTATGCTGGCGGCCCGTACTCCAAGTGTTTCCCGGTCGGCGTCACCATGTGCCTTGCGTGCCGCTTACGCAGGGCCTGGAGGATCTCGAGCCGGTTTCCGACGCAGTCGCCGTGACGCGCGCAGCGCATAAGCAGATCCGGGTAGTCGGGCGTGAATTCGATGGGCAGCGCTAGGAGTGCGATCACCCCGTGGCGCAGCGAATTCATCGGCCTGCCGGATTCCGATACGACATCCTCGTGGTCGGCGTTCCATCGCTCGAGTTGACGCGGCCGCAATTCCTGGCCTTCGACCCTGATGGACACTCCCCCGGCACCTGTCGGTACCGTCCACGACGATGAGAACAACGCCCCGAACCCAGGAATGTCCCCCGAATATGCAAGTAGTGCATTGCATTTCGTGCAGCGCACCTGCAATGTCGGCCTCAATCTGTCATCGGCACTTGCTCGCACGGCAGCGGCAGTGCGCTCACGCACGGCCGGATCGCTCGGTTCAAGTCGCAGCATCACAGCTCCCCCAGGTTGAGACCGCGGGCTTCGGCTGCGGCACGCTCCGCGGCTGACGCCGTGGTGTACCGGTCAAGCATCGAGCGAGAGGACCACCCCGCGACCGCCATGAGGCCCTGCTCTGATCCGCCGGCGCGTAGCCATCGCGTTGCCGCCGTCGACCGCAGCAGGTGAACATGGAACCCGGTGATGCCGGCGCGTTCGGCGCGGATCTTGAGTGCCCGGTCCAAGCCGTGGTATCCCAGCCCTTGGCCGTTGCCGCCGAGCCACATCACCGGTGTATCGGCGAGCCGATGTCCTCGCCGCAGGCGAAGGTAGCGGTCGACGGATGCGGCCGTTTGCGGCCCGAACGGGACGACGCGGCCTTTACCGCCCTTGCCGCGTCGCACGACGGCGATGCCACGTGCGACGTCGATGTCGTCGGGCAGCGTCATGCCGAGCAGCTCCCCCGCTCGGACGCCCGTCTCGGCCATGAACCGGATGACGGCCTCGTCGCGGCGGTCGATGAAGTCCTTACCAGCGCACGCCTTGATCAGCGCCTTGAGTTCGTCGTCGCTCAGCGCCTGCGTGACCTTGGTGTCCAGCTTCGGCGGGTCCAGGCCTGCCAGAGGGTCGGAATCCAGCTCCCCCTCGTCCACCAGCCACTTCACGAACCGCCGCATGGACTGGTGGCGACTGCGGGCTGTCGCGGCGGCCGCACCGCCGTCCAGCAGATCGACGGTGAACGCCTGCATATTGGTCCGGGTTATCTCCGGCGCGGTGCCTCTGTTCTCGCACCAGCGCAGGAACGCCAGGACTCCTTCCCTATAGGCGGAGACGGTGGCTTCCGACTTCCGCTCGGCCCGTAGCGACAGTCGCCACGAGTCGAGTAGCGCGCGCAGATCCAGCAAAGACTCGCCCATAGCGAATATGTTGACACAGAGCGCTGTACTTGCGTGGTAGCCTCGCCGAGACGGGCAAAGCCGCACGTCAAACCATTAGGAACGGGATAGCAACCGCTCAACATATTTGGCGATCACGTCCACCTCGAGATTCACCACCGTGCCGACCGGCGCCCGGCCCAGAGTGGTCAGTTCCAGGGTGGTCGGAATCAGCGAGACTTCAAAGAAGTCGTCGGGGTCGGCACCCAGTCCGGAGACCGTCAGCGAGGTTCCGTCCACGGTGATCGAGCCCTTCTCCACCACGTAGCGCGCCAGCGACGCCGGCAGCCCGATTCGCACCACTTCCCAGTGCTGCCCGGGGGTGCGGGACAGCACCCGCCCGGTGCCGTCGACGTGCCCCTGCACGATGTGGCCGCCCAGCCTGCTGTTCAGAGCGGCCGCACGTTCCAGGTTCACCGGGCTTCCGACCTGCAACGATCCCAGGCTGGACCGCTCCAGCGTCTCGCGCATCACGTCGGCGCTGAACCGGCCGCCGGCCTGCACATCGACGACGGTCAGGCACACGCCGTTGACGGCGATCGAGTCGCCGTGGCGGGCGTCGGAGGTGACGGTGGGGCCCTGGATGACCAGGCGCGCAGCGTCGGCGAGGTCCTCGCGGCCGACCAGCTCCCCCAGCTCCTCGACGATTCCGGTGAACATCACCACAGGCTAGCGACGATCGCCAGCGCGACGAAGTCGGGCGCTGGGGGCACCTCCCGCTTGCGGGGGACGGGTCGGCGCCAACAGCTCAAGCCGATCGCCAGCGCGACGAAGTCGGGCGCTGGGGGTCGGCGCCGTCGAACAAAGTCCCTGCTGCCCTACCTCGACCAGGCGGCCTCTATACGATGTCCCCCATGCGCAGACTTCTCATCGCCCTGGCCACCGCGACCACTGCCGCCGCGCTGTTCGCAGGCTGTTCTTCCAAGGATGCCGGCGGACCGTTGCCGGAAGCGACGACGCTGGTCAAGGAATCGGCCACCACCACCGCCAACCTCAAGAGCGCGCACCTGGCACTCTCGGTGACCGGCCAGATCAAGAACCTGCCGGTCAAGACCCTTGAGGGTGACCTGACCACCCAGCCGACCACCGCGGCCAAGGGCAGCGCGACCATCATGATGCTGGGCTCGGATGTCGACGCCAAGTTCGTCGTGATCGATGGCGACCTCTACGCGGCGATCACCGGTGATGACTACGACAACTACGGCTCCGCCGACAAGATCTACGACGTTGCCGCGATTCTGAGCCCGGAGAAGGGCTTGGCCAACATGCTGTCCAACCTGACTGACGCGAAGGCAGCCGGCCGCGACACCATCAACGGCCAGAAAGCCGTCCGGGTCACCGGAAACGCGCCCGCCGACGCCGTGAACTCCCTGGCGCCGCAGCTCAAGGCCACCGCTCCGACGCCGGCCACGGTCTGGATCCAGGAAGACGGTGACCACCAACTGGTTCAGGCCCAGCTCACCCCGAGCGCGGGCAACGCCATCCAGATGACCCTGTCGAACTGGAATGCAGCCGTCACGATTGAGAAGCCGGCGGGAGCGTAATGCGGGTCAACCGCACGCTGGCCATCAGCGCAGGTAGCCTCGCCGTCCTGCTGGGGGCACTCGACACCTATGTCGTGGTCACGATCATGCGCGACATCATGGCTCCGCAGCCGGCGGGTGTCGGCATCCCGATCAACAAGATCCAGCAGCTGACCCCGATCATCACCTGTTACCTGCTCGGCTACATCGCGGCGATGCCGCTGCTGGGCCGGGCGTCTGACCGGTTCGGTCGCAAACTGCTGCTGCAGGTCAGCCTGGCCACCTTCGCCATCGGGTCGGTGGTGACCGCACTGTCGACCGATCTGTCGATGTTGGTGATCGGCCGCACCATCCAGGGCGTCGCGGCCGGGGCACTGTTGCCGGTGACGTTCGCGCTCGGTGCCGACCTGTGGGCGCAGCGCCGCCGGTCGGCGGTGTTGGGCTGGATCGCCGGTGCCCAGGAACTGGGCAGTGTGCTGGGTCCGCTGTACGGCATCTTCATCGTCTGGGCGCTGACCAGCTGGCGAGACGTGTTCTGGATCAACGTGCCGCTGACCGTGCTGGCCATGGTGTTGATCCACTTCAGTCTCCCCCCGCAAGCCCAGGACGGCGAGCGGGAACGCGTCGATGTGGTCGGCGGGCTGCTGCTGGCGGTGATCCTGGGACTGCTGACGATCGGGCTGTACAACCCCGACCCGAGCGCCAAGCAGGCGCTGCCCAACCACGGTGCGGCGTACCTGTTGTTTGCGGCGATCGCGCTGGTGGCGTTCGTGGTGTGGGAGATCAAGTCGCCGACGAAGCTGCTCGACCCGGCCGGCGCCCGGATTGGCCCGTTTCTGGCCGCGTTGGGCTCCTCGCTCTGCGCCGGCGCCGCGCTGATGGTCACCCTGGTCGACGTCGAACTGTTCGGCCAGGGCGTGCTCGGCAAGACCCAGAACGAGGCGGCGATGCTGCTGCTGTGGTTCCTGGCCGCACTGCCCGTCGGCGCCGTCGTGGGTGGCGCGATAGCCACCGCGGTCGGTGACCGGCTGGTGACGTTCGTCGGGCTGCTGATTGCCGCCGGGGGCTACTGGCTGATCTCGAAGTGGCCGGTCGACCTGATGGCCTACCACCACGATGTACTCGGCTTGAGCCTTCCGGCGGCACACACCGACCAGGTGCTGGCCGGCTTCGGTTTGGGCCTGGTCATCGGCCCGCTGACCTCAGCGGTGATGCGCGTGGTGCCGCCGCGGGAGCACGGTATCGCCGCGGCGGGTGTGGTGGTGGCCCGGATGACGGGGATGCTGATCGGCATGGCCGCCCTGTCGGCGTGGGGCCTGTACCGGTTCAACCAGATCCTGGCCGGCCTGCCCAAGATGCCCGGCGGCAGCCTGGCCGAGAAGATGGCCGGAACCGCGGCCAACTCCAAGTTGGCCTTCGCCATGATGTACGGCGAGATCTTCGGGATCACCGCCCTCATCTGTGTGGTCGGCGCGGTGCTCGGATTGTTCATCGGCAGCAACGATGTGCACGCCGAAGATCCCGAGGTGGAGCTTCGCGAGAGTGCGCCGTTGTCCAACTGAGCCCGGTGTCGTGTACAGACACGCACGCTCGCGGACGGGTGCGCTAGTGCGGGACCAGCGATAGCAGCAGGTCGGGGCCGATCTGCTCCATGGTGTCGAATCGCCAGCGCAGTGCCCGGGCGATGTTGGGCACGCCGACGTCGTCGACGGCGGTGACCGGTCCGCCCAGCAGGATCGGCGCCACGTAGGCCAGGATGCGGTCGATCGCTCCCGCTCGCAGGAATGCCCCGGCCAACGTGGGGCCGCCCTCGAGCAGCACGTCGGTGCGGTCGGACAGCGCCCGCAGTACCTCGGCCGGGTCGTGGGTGCGGATCACCATGGTGCGCGAGTCGTCGTTGAGCACGTGCGCGTCCGCGGAGATCTCCCGCTGGCCCACCACCACCCGCAGCGGCTGACGTTCGGCCAGGGTGCCGTCGGGCAGCCGGGCGGTCAGTGTGGGGTCGTCGACGAGCACGGTGCCGGTGCCGACCACGATGGCATCGGCCGCCGCCCGGCGGCGGTGCAGGTCGGCCCGGGCCGCCTCGCTGGTGATCCATTGACTGGAACCGTCGGCGGCCGCGCTGCGACCGTCGATGCTGGTGGCGTACTTCCAGGTGACGTGCGGGCGGCCGGTGCGTTGCTTGTGCAGCCACTCCCGCAGCGGCCCGGCGCTCACGGCCGCGGCCTGCACCCCGGAGATCACCTGAACGCCCGCGTCGGCCAGCCGCGCCGCCCCGCCCCCCGCGTCCGGGTTGGGGTCGTCGACGGCGTAGACCACCTGCGCCACCCCGGCGGCCAGCAGCGCGTCCACGCACGGTGGGGTTCTGCCGTGGTGATTGCAGGGCTCGAGCGTGACGACCGCGGTACCGCCGACGCTCAGTTCACCGGCCCGGCGCAACGCCACCACTTCGGCGTGCGCCTCACCGGCAGGTCGCGTTCCCCCGACGCCGACCACCCGGCCGTCGCGATCCAGAATGACCGCGCCCACTGGCGGGTTGGGGTAGGTGTCGCCTTTGACTCGCTGCGCCTGTTCGATCGCCAACAGCATCGCGGCGTCATGGTCGACGGCGTGCTCGGCGGCCGACGCAGCGCTCATGCCTCGACTCCTTGCTCGTTCGTTCCTCTCTCGCCGTCGGCTTCGCTGCTCATGCGCGCAGGTGCGGTGACGCCGCCAGAGCCTGACGGCGCAGTGATTCGACGGCGGCGCCGGGGTCAGCGGCGCTGTAGACGGCAGAGCCGGCGACGAAGCAGTCCACGCCGGCTTCCGCGGCCTGTTCGACGGTGTCGGCGTTGATGCCGCCGTCGATCTCCACCAGGATGCTCAGCTCCCCGGAATCGACCAGCTTGCGCACGGTACGCACCTTGCTCAGCACCTCGGGGATGAAGGACTGGCCGCCGAACCCGGGCTCCACCGACATCACCAGCAGGGTGTCGAAGTCCCGCAGGATCTCCAGGTAGGGCTCCAGTGGCGTGCCGGGCTTGATGCTGAGTCCGGCTTTGGCGCCCGCGGCACGGATGTCGCGGGCAACGGCGATCGGGTTGTCGGTGGCCTC
Source organism: Mycolicibacter heraklionensis (assembly GCA_001673575.1). GTDB lineage: Bacteria > Actinomycetota > Actinomycetes > Mycobacteriales > Mycobacteriaceae > Mycobacterium > Mycobacterium heraklionense_A. The sequence goes on from LZME01000007.1 coordinate 66,822, forward strand.
GGCGTGGAACGTGACGTTGTATGCGCCGGCCTCGGCGTAAGGCGGCGCCCAGCGTCCCGGGTCCTCGATCATCAGATGGCAGTCCATCGGGATGTCGGTGGCCGCCAGCAGGCTCTGCACCACCGGCAGGCCCAGCGTCAGGTTCGGAACGAAATGGGCGTCCATCACATCGACGTGCAGCCAGTCCGCACCCTTGACAGCGGCGACCTCATCGGCGAGGCGGGCGAAATCGGCCGACAGGATCGACGGCGCGATCATGGCTCGTGACATGCGCTCAGATTACTTGTAGCGCCGCAGCGAACATGGCGTCGGTCCCGTGCCGGTGTGGCCACAGCTGCACGTGTGGTCCGTCGCCGAGCGCGTCGACCGGCGCGAACAGTTCCCGGGTGTCCAACGCCCGCACCGGATGCCGGCGTAGCGCATCGGCCACCACGCCGACCGTCTCGGCCAGGTGCGGTGAGCATGTCGCGTACAGCACCACTCCCCCCGGCCGGGTCAGCCCGATCGCCGCGGCCAGCAATTCACGCTGCAGTTTCGCCAGCACCGGGATGTCGGCAGGAACGCGGCGCCAGCGGGCTTCGGGCCTGCGTCGCAGGGCGCCCAGACCGGTGCAGGGCGCGTCGACCAGCACCCGGTCGAAGCCGGGTTCCAGACCCGACTCGCGGCCGTCGGCCGTCAGCACCTCCACGCCCAGTCCACGGGTGTTCTCGGCGACCAACGCGGCCCGGTGCGGGGCCTGCTCAACCGCGGTCACCCGCGCTCCGGTCTGCGCGCCGAGGGCGGCCAGCAGCGCGGTCTTGCCGCCCGGCCCGGCGCACAGGTCCAGCCACCGGCCGTTGTCACCGTCGACCGGAGCCAAGGTCAGGGCGCGGGCCACCAGCTGGCTGCCCTCGTCTTGGACCAGCGCCTGACCGGCGCGCACCGCATCGAGCTTGCCGGGGTCGCCGCCCGGCAGATAGACGGCGTAGGGCGAATACCGACCGACTTCGCCGTCCACCGCGGCGGCCAATTCGGCCGCGGTCAAGGCGCCCGGTCGGGCCGCCAGATGTACGCGGGGCCGCTCGTCGTCACCGGCCAGCACCGCATCGAGCTCACCGGCGGCGGCCCCCAGCGCGTCGGCGAACGCCTGCGCGATCCAACGCGGGTGGGCGCGGACGAAGGCAGCGTGGCCGATCGGATCGCTGTCGACGTTCGGTGCCAGTTCCGCGGTCCAGGACTGCTCGTCCCGGGTGCTGATGGTGCGCAGCACGCCGTTGACGAAACCCCCACGTGCGGAGTCGAATTCGATGGCCGCCTGATCGACGGTGGTCGAAACCGCGGCGTGCGGCTCAACCCGGGTTCGAAGAAGTTGATAGCTGCCCAGCCGCAGCAGATCCAGCAGCACCGGGTCGATCGTCTCGGGTTCGCGCTGCGCCGCCGCGCCGATGATGGCGTCAAGCAGTCCCCGCACCCGGCAGGTGCCATATGTCAGTTCCGTGGCGAAAGCCGCGTCACGGCCGGTGATTCCGCGTTCGGCCAGCAGCGCCGGCAGCGCCAGGTTGGCGTAGGCATCGCGCTGCGAGACCGCCTGCAGCACATCGAATGCGGCGCGGCGAGCCGGGTCCAGCGGTTTCCGTCGGGATTTGCGCGAGCCGTCGTGGGGACGCTGCGGACGACGCTGGCCGCGTTGCGGTCCGGTCATGATGCCCGCACACCCGCGTCGAGCCGAGCGCCGCGCGCCCAGGCGGCGGCATCCATGAGTTTCTTTCCGGGCGGCTGGATCTGACCCAATCGCACCGGCACCGATCCGGTACCGACCCACACGTGTCGCCGGTCGACATGAATGTCGCCGGGCGACAGTCCTGCCGGCCCTTCATCGGCGAGGCCGACAGGACCGACTCTGACCCGCAGGTCGCCGATCATGGTCCAGGAGCCCGGATTCGGGGTGACGGCGCGGATCCGGCGGTCGACCACCGCGGCCGGCAAGTCCCAGCGCACCCGCGCGTCATCGACGCTGATCTTCGGCGCATAGCTGACCCCGTCGAGCGGTTGCGGCACCGCGTGCAGCGCTCCGTCACCGATGCCGTCGAGAGTCGCCGCCAGCAGCTCGGCACCCGAGACGGCCAGCCGCGCCAGCAGTTCACCGGCGGTGTCGTCGGCCCGGATGGTCTCGGTCGTGACCCCGTAGATCGGCCCGGAGTCCAGTTCCGGCTCGATGCGAAACGTCGTCGCCCCCGTCACCTCGTCGCCGGCGGCGATCGCCGCCTGCACCGGGGCCGCACCCCGCCAGGCCGGCAGCAGGGAAAAGTGCAGGTTCACCCAGCCATGCGTCGGCACCGCCAACAACGCGTCGCGCAGCAGCGCCCCGTAGGCGACCACCGGGCAGCACTCCGGCGCCAGTTCGGCCAGCTCGGCAACGGATTCGGGCGCGTTGGGCTGGGCCGGCCGCAGCACCGGGATGCCATGGTCAAGCGCCAGGCGGGCGACCGGAGAAGGCTGCGGGGTGCCCCGCCGGCCGGACGCCGCGTCGGGTCGGGTCAGGACCGCCACCACGTCGTGGCGCGGGGAGTCGATCAGCCGTTGCAACGACGGCAACGCGGTGTCCGGGGTGCCGGCGAAGACAATGCGCACCGGGACAGTTTAGGGAAGTCGCGGCCGCTGGATCGCGGCGCGCCAGAGCTCCCGAGCCTCCCGCACACAATCATCGAGCGGTTGGGCCGTGTCGACGCGGTGCGCGGTGTCCCAATCGAAGTCTTGAGCTGCCAGCGCCGCGGCGATCTGCGGTGTGGCATCGGAGTTGCCCGGGGCTCTGCTTCTGATGCGGTCGGCGGCGACATCGACCGGTACCACGCACTGGATCTCGGTGGTCGCCGCGTGTTTGTCGGACGCCAGGCGGCGGGCCTCGGCGCGGACCTGCGCATCGCGCCAGGTTCCGTCGAGGATCACCGACTGACCGCCGGCCAGATGCCGGCCCGCCCGATGCAGGATCGCCTGGTAGACGGCAGCGACATTGGCCGGTGCGTACAAACCCGTGCCGAGGGAGCCGGCCTCCCCGCTCAGCTGCCCGGCCTCGTGTAGTTCTTTGCGCACGTCATCGGTGGACACCACCACGGCCCCGACCTGTTCGGCGAGCTTTCGGGCCAGCGTCGACTTCCCGGTTCCGGGACCGCCGCCGACCAGCACCAGCCGAATGGCGCCGTGCTCGAGGTGGCTCACGGCGATGTCCAGGTGGCGCGCCGCGGCGGCGTCGGCGCCGGACTTGCCCTGGGTCAGTTGCACGCAGTCGACTTTCGCCCGCACCGTGGCGCGGTAGGCGATGTAGAAATCCCGCAGCGATGACGGCGCAGCGTCGCCGGAATAGGCGGTGTAGCGGTCCAGGAAGTGGTCGCCGAGATCCTTGCGGCCGAGGAATTCCAGATCCATGGCAAGGAAAGCGGCGTCGTCGATGCGGTCGAGGAAACGCAAGTCGTCACTGAACTCCAGGCAGTCGAGCAGCACCGGCCGGTTATCGGTCCAGAAGATGTCGTCGGCGAGCAGGTCGGCATGGCCGTCGACGACGGCGCCCTCGTCGATCCGCTGAGCGAACAAATCTGCCCGGCCGGCAAGGTATGCGCCGGCGAGGTCCTCAACATGCCGCACGGCCTCGGCGGGCACCGCGGTGTCGGCGTGGCGGCGCAGTGTGGGGAAGTTGTCGAACCAGCGTTGGTGGATCGCCTCGGGCTTTCCCTGCAGGCTGATTCGCGGGCCGCGCTCAGCCCGGTCGTGGAAGTCGGCCAGCACCCGGGCGATGCTGTCGAGCACATCTTCGACGGGGGCACCGCTGGAGACCATCGAAGCCAACCGCTGGTCGTCGTGATAGCGGCGCATCACGATGACCGGTTCGGGCGCCCCGGTGGACGCGCCGTTGAGGTGGGCCACCCCGAAGTAACTGTCGGGGGCGATGCGGCTGTTGAGCTGGACTTCCCGCGCGCACGCCTCTTCGCGCTGCTCGACCGTGCGGAAGTCCAGGAAGTCGGTCTGCACCGGCTTCTTGGCCTTGTAGGCGCGATCGCCGGCCAAGACCACCACGCCGGAGTGGGTTTCGTGGGCCGCGACGTAGGGCGCCGCTTTCGGCGCACCCGTGTCGCCGTGTGTCGCGAACTCCATGGCATCCAGTGTTAACTATCGCGGCCAGGTGCGGGGGCGGTCAACGGACCGCCCCGAGTATGGCCGATGGTCATTTCGAGGCAGGGCGGACCACGATCACCGGAATCCCTGCGGCTTGAACCACCGCGGAACTGACCGACCCCAACAGCTGACTGGCGAAACCGCCGCGGCCACGACTGCCGACCACCACCAGTTGAGCCTGCTCGGCCGCCTTGACCAACCAGCGGGCCGGATGGTCGCAGACGACCCGTCGCTCGACGGCGACGTCCGGATATTGCTCCTGGTAGCCGGCAAGGCGTTCGGCGAGGATCTCGTGACCCTGTACCTCGTAGTCATGCCGGTCCACGTTGAGGATCGGCATGACCCCGACGTCACTCCAGGCGTGCAAGGCCACCAGCGGCACTCCGCGGCACGAGGCCTCCTCAAAGGCCAGCGCCGTAGCTCGCTCCGACGCGGGCGAACCGTCAATGCCCACCACCACGGGCGCATCTGTCGCGCAAGCCCGATCGCTGCGAATGACCGCGACCGGGCCGCGCGCGTGGTGAATCAGGCTGGTGCTCACCGAACCCAGCAGTAGGCGGCCGATCGCGCCCAATCCCGTTGAGCCGACGACAGTCAGCCAGCAATTCTTGGTGACATCGATCAGCGTCGAGACCACCTGGGCATGGGCCATCTCGGTGTGCACCTCGGGCGATGCGGCATCGCCGCGGCTGGCGTCGACCACATTGCGGGCCCGCGTCAGGATTTTGTTTGCCTCATCGGCCTGCCAACTGGGCATCCCCTCGGCAGCCGGCCCGGGTGGCCAGCCGGTCTCCAGGGGCGCCACCACATGCAGCAGCGTGACCGGCAACTGGCGCATGATCGCCTCATGCGTCGCCCAGGCCACCGCCACGTCGGATTCAGGCGATCCGTCTACCCCCACCACGATTCCGGGTGTCGTTCTCACTTGTGACATCGCAGCCCTCCAACCATGTTGATCGGCCGGCCAGCCGGCTAGCCGACTTACCTTTGAAATTACTGCGGCCCGTGGCGATTCGGCAGGGGCCGTTGGACCTCAATCGCCGATCCATCGGCCTATCTCGTGAGATGACGGCCTGCAAACTCTTGCGGGAAAACCGATTCCGATCATGAAATATCGGTATACGATTCATCAAGGCAGCTGCCGAGTAGACAGCCACCGAACATCAAACGGAGGCGCAACATATGTTCCATCGCAGCAAGCACACGTAGCGACGCGCAGGTTCTCGCGAGTACTGCAGCCGTTCGGCTATCACCGCTACGTAATCCCGCGGGTTGCCATGCTGATCTTCGGTGCGGACCGGGAACCGCAGAAGCGACAAACAACTCGGCGGAGACAACATCCACCGCCCCGCCCGTCGGCATCTCGTTGGGTCAATTGTCAAGACAGACAACGGTGGCGGCCTCCCCCGCCAACGACCGACGACGGGCACGGTCCGAACAAAGAACGGAGGACCGTGCCATGTTCACCCTGACGTACCACGGCGTCGCAATGGCCGCCGCTGCCGCGATCGCCGCCGTCACGCTGCCGAATGGTGCGGCAGCGGCAGACCCGAATCAAGACGATCAATTCCTGGCGGTGCTCCAAGAGAAACAGATTCCCGCCATGGAAAACGTCTCGACCGTTGTCGCCGCCGGCCATACCGTGTGCCGCAAACTCGACGACGGTATACCGGCGCGCACCGTACTCGACGGATTGAACAACGATGCCTATGGAATGAACCCCGACTTACGCGAGCAATCGGATCGACTGTCGGCCACCATGAGCCGATTCATCGCGGCAGCGGTCGAGGTGTACTGCCCGGCCGATCAAAGCAAGATCGCTTCGCTTGCAGCCGGCCGCACGTGGCGCACCACCGGGCCCTCCCACTATTTCGTGGTAGCCAATTACCGTCCCCGCACCGCCATTCATGGTGCGGTGCTCGGCTCACCGGTCGCCACCATAGCCACCGGCGACGCATCGCAGCCCAAGCCGCCGAAGATTCCGCCGCCGCAGGCACCGAAGGCCAAGACGCCCCGGTCCCCCGGCGCCGTCACGAAACCACCGCCACAACAACAGCCGCCGCCACAACAACCTCCGCCGCTACCGCCCCAAGCGCCACCGGAGCAGCTACCGCCGCCACAACAGCTGCCGCCCCCGCCACCGGAGCAGCCGCCCCCGCCAGCGCAAGACCTGCCGGCCCCCGGCGGTCCGCAGTCCGGCAGCGCCACCGACGGCAGCGGCCCAGGCAACGGCGGCGGTGCCAACGGCGGCGCAGGCGGTGGGGGCGCCGACGACGACACACCCGCCGCGCCGCCGCCCGCACCGCCGCGGCCGCCCGGCATGATCCAACTCGTGCCGTGGTGAGGCCGGACCGGCCGATTGACTAACCGATGTGCAGTGGATCGATCTGCACCCTTACCGGGTGGGTCGATCCGCGTGCACTGAGCACGCCGATGCCGTGGCGTAGCGCCGAGGCCAACGGTAAGCCGTGATCGCGGCCCACCCGAACCAGCATCCGGATCACATTCAGCTCGTCGGGGACACCGGCTGGACGCCGCACTCCGGGCGGCAGGGGCACCGGCCCCAGCAGGTCGGCGCCTTCGGGCAGCCGCGCCTGCTCCAGCAGCGTCGTCACCGAATCCGGATCGCCGTCGAGGGCAGCCATGTGCACCGCGGGCGGCAGCCCCACCTCGGCGCGGGTGGCTAACTCGGCGTCGGCGTGGCCGACCGGATCCCAGCGGATCAGGGCCTGCACCGTCGGAATCGACGATTCGGCGACCACCGTCACCAGCCCGCCTGCCGCATGGTCACGCACCAGCGCCGCCGCCCCCATCCAGCGCCGCAGCGTGTCCTCGGCGGCACGCAGATCCTGGCGGCCCAGCAGCGCCCAACTGTCGAGGAGCAACGCTGCCCCGTAGCCGTGCGGGGCGCGGGGTTCGGCGCCGGGAGTGGCGATCACCAGGGCTGCGCCGTCTTCGATGCGGTCGACGATGGTGTCCCCGGCGGAGGTGACGACCGGAGTACCTGGGAAGGCGCGGCCGAGTTCTTCGGCGGTGCGCCGGGCGCCGATGACCACCGCCCGCACGGCATCCGACCCGCAGCGCCCACAGCGCAGTGCCGGGTCGACCCGGCCGCACCAGCGGCACATTGCGGCACTACCGCGCTCCGACAGCGACAACGGGCCGGTGCAGTGCCGGCAGCGAGCAATCGTGCGGCAGCGCCCGCAGGCCAGCGACGGCACATAGCCCCGCCGGGGTACCTGCACCAGTACCGGCGCCCCGGCCGCCAATGCGCTGCGCGCGCTCTGCAGGGCGACGGTGGGCAAGCGAGCGCTGCGCGCCGCGGCATCGCGCTCCTCGGCGTAGCCGGTGTCGTCGAGGGCGACCACCCGCGGCGCGGCCGTCCGCAACACCGCCCGCGAGGCCACCACGTCGTGCGCCCACCCGGTGCCCACCAGGGCCTGCGCTTCGGCGGTGCGGGCGTGCCCGCCGATCAGCGCGGCGCAGCCTGCCAGGTGTGCCCGCAGCATCGCCACGTCGCGGGCATGCGGATACGGCGCCCGTGGCTCGGAGAGCGAGTCGTCGCCGTCATCCCAGACCATCACCAGGCCCAGATCGGCCAGGGGGGCGAACACCGCGCTACGCGTGCCGATTACCAGGCGTGCCCGGCCGCGCAGTACCGACAGCCAGCGCCGGTAACGGGTGGCCGGACCCAATCCCGCGGACAACGCCACCACCACCGACTCGCCGATTCGGGCCGTCGCGGCACCACACAGCGCGTCGACGTCGCGCTGATCGGGCACGATCGCCAGGGCGGTGCGGCCGGCGCGAATCGTCTGGGCGGCAGCGTCGACAAACCGGTCGGTCCACGGGTCCCCGGGGAGCACCTGCCAGACCGCGCGAGCGGCCCGGCCTTCGCCCAGCGCGGTCAGGAACGATCCGCCCGCCACATACCGCTGCCAGCCGGCGGGATCTACCGGGTCGATGACGGGCGGTTCGGTCGGCGTCATCGCTTCACGTTCGACCCGGGCGTGCCGCGGCGGCACGGCCAGCCGCAGCACGTCGGCCCGGCTACCGGCGTAGCGTGCGGCCACCGCCTCCACCAGGCGGCGGACCTCGTCGGTGAGCACCGGTTCGGCCGAGACCACCCGCTCCAGCCGGCCCAGCCGGCCGACATGATCGGTGTCGACGCGTCGCTCCCAGACGAAGGCGTCAACCAGCCGGCCGTGAAAGCGCACCCGCACCCGCGTCCCGGGCCGGGCATCCTCGGCCTGCTCTGGCGTGACGAGATAGTCGAACTCACGATCCAGGTGCGGCACCGAGAGCATCGGCAGCACCCGAGCGATGGGCTCGCTGGGCCCGTCGGGTTCGCTGTCGACACTCACCACGCAGGTCTAGCAGACGCCGCCGACCGCGGCCGACAGCGGATCACAGGCGGTGCGGGCTGTGGATCGCCGGAGCCGATGCCGGCTGCACTGAATTACTTGCTGCGGTATGCCCGAACAGCGCGGAGCCCACGCGGCCACGGCGCGGGTCCGCGAAGCAGACCTCGCCTCGCGGATACAGGCTGCACAACTGACCGATCGCGTGCTGGCCGCCACGGTGCACGCCGCCGCCGATCACGCCCGCACGAGCCGCCGCCGCCTCGATGCCATCCGCGGCGAGATCCGCGACGCGCTGGATGATCCGTGGGCACCGGTGTGGAACACCCCGGCCGGCGTCCGCCAGTTCCAGCTGTTCTTGGCCGCCAAGACGCGAGAGATAGGGCGGGTGCTCGGCGATGCGGTCGCCGACAGCCGACGCCAGGCGGCGCGGTTGTGGTCGGTGGGTGCCGGTTACGGTGTGCCGTCCCGGCTGCGCGACCGGATCAACCGGCAGGCGCTTGCCGACGACATTCTCCGGGTGGTCAACGCGACGTCGGCGGTCAGTGCCGCCGACATCGTGCGCTACGAAAATGCGCTACGCGTCCGCGACGGGCTGGCAGCCAACTCCGGTGACGGCGCAGCCCCGGTGCTGCTGCTCACCTATGAACCGGCAGCATTCGGCGGCCGCGGGCGGGCCGCGATCGCGATCGGCGACCCGGACAGCGCGGACAACACCACCGTTCTGGTGCCCGGCGCACACAGCAGTGTCCGCGCTGGCTACCTGTCGCACCCGGAGGGGCGCAACGTCTATCGCGAGGTGGTCCGCTCCGATCCGGATCGCAGCAACGCGGTCGTCGTGTGGATGGGTTATCGCGCACCGGACAGCCTGTTCGATCCGGCGGTGACGCAGCCGGCCGCCGCCCGGGCGGGGGGTCGACTGCTGGCTGCCGACGTCCGCGCCCTGGCAGCGTCGCACGTGGGCGCCTCGCACGTCACCGTGGTCGGACACTCCTATGGCTCGACAACAGTGGCCGACGCCGCGGCCTCGGCGGGATTGGGCGCCGACGACGTAGTGCTGGTGGGTTCACCGGGAACCGACCTGGCCCACAGCGCCAACGACTTTCACCTGCCCGCGGGAGGACATGTGTATGTGGGGGCGGCCTCCTCGGATCCGATCACCGGTTTCGGCGGCCAGCCGCAACTGTCCCTGCCGACAACCTCGGCAACAGTCGGGCTCGGCGCCGATCCGGCCGCAGACGGCTACGGGTCCACCCGGTTCAAAGCCGAGAACCACGGCGTGACGTTGCCGATGAGCAGCCACAGCTCCTACTTCGCTCCCGGCGGCGAGTCGCTGTTCAGCATCGGCGACATCGCCTCGGGTCACGGGGATGCGCTGGCGGCCCACCACATGACCGCACTGCACCGCCGACGACTGCCCGCGTTCGATCCGGAACGACTGCGTCCCGGGACCGGGAATCACCGGCATTGACCGATCTGGCCCGGCGGCGAAACTCAGTCCGCGGCCGCATCTTCGGCGCCGGTGGACCGGCCGAAGAAGAAGCCGGCCGTGATCAGCAGCTGTGCTGCCGCGTAGGCCCACCAGATCGGCACCGCCAGCAGTTCATTGCCCAAGACGAACTGACTGGCTCCGATCATGGCGTCCGACACCGCGAAACACACCGCACCGGCCGCAGTCCAGGGGGTGGGCAGCTTCGCCAGCAGCGCGGCGCACACCATCGCGCCGAGCACCCCGACGTACACCGTCACCGGCAACGTCATACCTTCGCGGGCCATGCCGGGCCAGAACCATGCCAACAGCACCAGGCAGCTCACCCCGACCAGGCCGGCCCCGATCAGCCGGCCGCGCGAGGTCACCGCCAGCGGCAGCAGCGCGCCCAAAAAACACAGGTGCGCCACCAGGAACGCGGCCAGACCGGCAACGAAGGACGGTTCCCACCAGGGGATCGCCAGTAACCAGTCGCCGGTCGCCGAGAAGATCAGGGCGGGGATCAGCCAGCGCGCCTCCCGCAGGATCGGATGGGCGGCCGCGGCGAATGCCAACAGCACCGCCATCGCCGCTTTGAAGGCCGGCTGCCCGATCCACTGTCCGGTCAGCGCCTCTCCGGGCGTCGAGCGCAACGCCACCACCGTCAGGAAGATGCCGTAAGCCACTCCGAGCCATCCCGCCGCTGCCCAGCCGGTGAAAACTCGTCTGGTTGCGTACGGTGTTTTTATGCCAGCAATCGACCCCATAGTGCTGAAGGTACTGGAAGCCATCCCGTTCCGACTCACACTGGACGACGGCGCCGAGGCAGCGCGTCGCGCCATGCGCAACCTGCCGCACCGACCGGTGTACCCGGAGGTGCCCAGCGAGGACCGGGTGATCGCCGGACCGGGTGGCGACCTGCCGATTCGCATCTACCGGCCGGCGGGCACCGAATCGGGTGCCGCTCCGGTGGTGGTGTTCTTTCACGGTGGCGGCTTCGTCGCCGGCGACCTCGACACGCACGATGGCACGGCGCGCATGCATGCCGTCGACGCGGGCGCGGTGGTGGTGTCGGTGGACTACCGGCTGGCCCCCGAGCATCCGTTTCCGGCCGCTGTCGAGGACGCGATGGCAGCTACCGAGTGGGTGGTGGCACACGCCGCCGAGCTGGGTGTGGACCCGTCGAAGCTGGCGGTGGCCGGCGATTCGGCTGGGGGCAACCTGGCCGCGGTGGTGTGTCAGCTGGCCCGTGATGCCGGCGCCCCGGCGATCGCCTTCCAGTTGCTCTGGTACCCGGCGACCACCTACGACGGCAGCCTGCCGTCGTTCACCGAGAACGCCAATGCGCCGATCATCGACAGTGCCGCGATCGCCGCGTTGACGCGCGCCTATGCCGGGGAGCTGGATCTGAGCAGTCCGCCGGCGATGCTGGCCCCGGCGCGCGCCGAGAATCTGGCCGGCCTCCCACCGGCCTACATCGCTGTCGCCGGCCACGATCCGCTGCGCGACGACGGCATCCGTTACGGCGAGTTGCTGGCCGCTGCCGGGGTTCCGGTGCAGGTGCACAACGCCGAGAAGCTGGTACACGGTTATCTGGGCTACGCCGGAGTGATCCCGGTGGCCACCGACGCCGCCGACCGCGGATTGGCCGCTTTGCGAGCTGCCCTGGCGTGATGCGATGCGACTGAACCAGGTCACCGTCGGCAGCACCGACCTGGACCGCGCCGAGCGGTTCTACCGGCTGCTGGGGCTGCGGCTGATCGTCAAAACGGACGACTACCTGCGATTCGAGTGCCCGGACGGGGACAGCACCTTCTCGGTGGAACGCGTCGGCGAGGTCGCGGCGGGTGAGCAGGTGACCATCTATTTCGAAGCCGACGATCTCGACGACCAGTACCAGCGGTTGCGCGGCTTGATTGAGTTCACCCAGCCACCGACCGACATGCCGTGGCTGTGGCGAGAGGCTCGACTGCACGATCCCGACGGCCACCGGTTGTGCCTGTTTCACGCCGGCCAGGCCCGCCGGAATCCCCCGTGGCGCCTGCCGCCGCAGGAAGCCCCGGATTTGCCCTAACACCACCCCGGTCCCCCGGCGCGCGCGTTACCGTCGACCTCGATCGACGTCGGCGGCGAGGAGCGGACCGTGAGTGAGGAACCCGACCACGAAATCCTGATCGTCGGCGCCGGCTTCTCCGGCATCGGAGCGGCGATCAGCCTCGACCGCGCCGGGATGTCGGACTATTCGATCATCGAGGCCGGCGACGGCGTCGGTGGCACCTGGCATTGGAACACCTATCCGGGTATCGCCGTAGACATTCCGTCGTTCTCCTACCAGTTCTCGTTCGAGCAGAGCCCGGATTGGTCGCGCACGTATGCGCCGGGTGGGGAGCTGAAGGCCTATGCCGAGCACTGCGTCGACAAGTACGGTCTGCGCTCACGAATCCGGTTCCGCACCGTGGTGCTTGCGGCGGAGTTCGACGAGGAACGCGGCTGGTGGCGGGTGCAGACCGATCCGGGCGGTCCTGTGACCGCGCGGTATCTGATCAATGCCAGCGGCGTGCTGACCACGCCGAACCTGCCCGACATCGCCGGCGTCGACACCTTCGCCGGGGTGACGATCCACACCGCGCGCTGGGACCACTCGCAAGACCTGACCGGCAAGAGAGTGGCGGTGATCGGCACCGGAGCCTCTGCGGTGCAGGTGATTCCGGAGATCGCGCCGAAGGTTTCCTCGCTCACCGTATTTCAGCGGACACCGATCTGGTGTTTCCCGAAATTCGATGTGCCGCTGGCTGCTCCGATTCGCTGGGCGATGCGAATGCCCGGCGGCAAGTCCCTGCAGCGGCTGGTCAGCCAGGCTTACGTCGAGGCGACCTTTCCCATTGCGGCGCAGTATTTCACGGTGTTTCCACTGGCCAAGCTGATGGAGTCGGCCGGGCGGGCGTATCTGCGGCGGCAGGTGCATGACCCAGACCTGCGTAAGAAGCTCACCCCGCGCTACGCCGTCGGCTGCAAACGTCCCGGCTTCCACAACAGCTACCTGTCGACGTTCAACCGCGACAACGTGCATTTGGTGGTCGACCCCATCGACAGGATCACGCCCGCCGGCGTCGTCACCGTCGACGGGACGTCCCACGAGGTCGATGTGCTGATCTTGGCCACCGGGTTCAAGGTCATGGACAGCGACAACATTCCCACGTTCACCGTCACCGGGACCGGAGGCCAGACCCTGGCCCGGTTCTGGGATGAGCACCGGCTGCAGGCTTACGAGGGGGTCAGCATCCCCGGATTCCCCAACCTGTTCAGCGTCTTCGGCCCCTACGGTTACGTCGGGTCGTCGTACTTCGCGCTGGTCGAAGCGCAGACCCACCACATCGTGCGGTGCCTCACGAGCGCCCGTGACCGTGGGGCGACCCGGATCGAGATATCGGAGGCGGCCAACGCCCGCTACTTCGACGAGATGATGAGTAAACGGCACCGGCAGGTGTTCTGGCAGGACAGCTGCAAGTCGGCCAACAGCTACTACTTCGACAAGCACGGTGATGTCCCGTTGCGGCCCACCACCACGGTGGAGGCCTACTGGCGCAGCCGCCGCTTCGACATCGACGACTACCGGTTCAGCGCCTGATTCGTTTCGGCGCGAGCAGACGCATAGGCCCCCAAATCCGGTCGGAAATGGGGGCCTATGCGTCTGCTCGGCGGAATTAAATGGCGCGCTTGAGGTCGTCGACCTTGTCCAGCTGCTCCCACGGCAGTTCGATGTCGGTACGGCCGAAGTGACCGTAAGCCGCGGTCGGTGCGTAGATCGGACGCAGCAGGTCCAGGTCACGCACGATCGCGCCCGGGCGCAGGTCGAAGACCTCCGGCACAATCTTCTCGATCTTGACCGGGTCGACGGTGGCCGTGCCGAAGGTCTCGATGAACAGACCGACCGGCGCGGCCTTGCCGATGGCGTAGGCGACCTGGACCTCGACGCGCTGCGCCAGGCCCGCGGCGACGATGTTCTTGGCCACCCAGCGCATCGCGTACGCGGCCGAGCGGTCCACCTTCGACGGGTCTTTGCCGGAGAAGGCGCCGCCGCCGTGGCGAGCCCAGCCGCCGTAGGTGTCGACGATGATCTTGCGGCCGGTCAGCCCGGCGTCACCCATCGGTCCGCCAACGACGAACTTGCCGGTCGGGTTGATCAGGATGCGGGTCGACGAGGAGTCCAGCGTCTCGTGGGCGAGTTCGGCCAGCACGGTGTTGATGACGTGCTCGCGCAGGTCGGGGTCCAGGGTGTTGACCAGGTCGATGCCCTCGGCATGCTGGGTGGAGATCACCACGGTGTCCAGCCGGGTCGGGACGTCATCCTCGTACTCGATGGTGACCTGGGTCTTGCCGTCCGGGCGCAGGTAGTCCAGCGTGCCGTTCTTGCGGACCTCGGTCAGCCGCCGCGACAGCCGGTGGGCCAGCGCGATGGGCAGCGGCATCAGCTCCGGGGTGTCGGCGATCGCGTAGCCGAACATCAGGCCCTGGTCGCCGGCGCCCTGGGAGTCCAGCGGGTCGGCTGCGCCCTCGACGCGGGCTTCATGCGCGGTGTCGACGCCCTGCGCGATGTCGGGCGACTGTGCGCCGATCCCGATGTTGACACCGCAGGTCTCGCCGTCGAAGCCCTTGTCCGACGAGTCGTAGCCGATCTCCAGGATGCGCTCGCGCACTGTGTTGGTGATGTTGGCGAACGCTTCGCGAGCGTTGGTCGTCACCTCACCGACCACGTGCACCTGGCCGGTGGTGACCAGGGTTTCCACCGCAACACGTGAACGGGGGTCATCGGCGAGCAGTGCGTCGAGCACCGAGTCGCTGATGGCGTCACAGATCTTGTCGGGGTGGCCCTCGGTCACCGACTCACTGGTGAACAGCCGTCCCTTTTCGCTCACAATGTCGCCTTCCGGGTAATCGATCAAGAAGTTAGCTCGGGCTAATATAGCCGTGCGGTCCTCGGGAGAGCCTGGCAGCCCGGCGCCCATCCCCCGGCGCCAAGGGCGGGGTGATGGCCGTGCTGCCCCGCGTTCAGAAAATCCTCGACAACATCCCCCACGACGAGAATCCTGAACGACTCGGCCCTGCGAGCGCCTACTCTACCGTCCCGCCGCCGCCGTCGCCTTTTCGACCCGAACCGCCCAGCCGACCAAGGACCGCAGATAACTCAGCACCAATTCGTCCGGGTGCGCGCGCGGGTCGGTGAGATGAAGCAGGGCCAGTTCTTCCAACGCCGACAACAACAGCCGTGTCGTCACACCGTCGGGGTCGACCGAGTGGCCCGCTAACCGGGACAGCCGCCCCGCGGCGATGGTTCGGGCATAGCGACGGCCCGCTTCCGTGCGGACCCCCAATTGCGGCGGAGCGCCGGCCGGCGGACTCAGGATGATGCGCCAACTGGTAGGCGCCGCATGCAGATACGCCAGGACGCCGCGGCCGAGCGCGTCCGGGTCGTCGTCGAGCGGGCCCGCTACGCTGCGCATCCCAGCAAAGGCAATGGCCGATTCGCGGTCTAGTAGCGCCGTCATCAGTCCGCCCAGATCGCCGAAGTTCTGATACACCACCGTCCGGGTCACCTGCGCGGCGCGGGCCACCCGGTCGATGGTTACCGCGGCATAGCCCTCGGCGGCGACGATGTCGCGAGCGTGGTCGAGCAACTGCATCCGGCGCGCGTGTGCCGACATCCGCCGCTTCGGCTCTGGCTGCGCGCTCACGTCGATGCCGACAGCTCGAGCAGCAACTCCACGGCGCGGGCAGCGCTCTGCGCGGCGCTCTCCATGGTCGCCGACCAATCGGTACGGGTCCAGTCGCCGGCGAGCACCAGGCTCGGCACCGACGTGCGCTGATCCGGACGCAGCCCGTCGGTGCCCACCACCTGCGAAAAGGTGGCCTTGGGCATCTTGACCACCTGCGCGGCCACCACGTTCGCCTCGGCCGCGGCCGGATAGTAGCGACGCAGCATGTCCATCTGCTCGGTCACGATCTGCTCGTTGGACCGGTGAATCTGCTCGTAGGCGCCGCTGGTGGTCAGGCAATACAGCCAGGCGCCGCCTGGTTCGCGGCGGTGCATCCGCTGCCGGTCGAACACCTCATCGATGACGCCCGTGCCCCCGATCACCGATTCCATCGCCGCCTCAGTGCCCAATGGGCGGTCCAGGTAGAGGTTGGTGCTTACGATCGGTGTGTAGTGCAATTTTTCTGCAGCAGCGTAAATTTCGGCGTGCTCGGGCAGATCATCGAGCAAGCCGGCGATATTCGAGTTGGGCACGGCGCACACCACCGCATCCGCCGCCACCTCGGTGCCATCAGCCAACTGCACGGCACGAACGGCATTGCCCTCCACAATGATTCGCCGGGCGACTGCGCGGTAGCGCACCTCGACACCAAGTCTGTCGAAAACGGCGAGCGCACCGGAGATATAGAGCGTGTCGAGATCGGTGGTGGGATAGCCGATCGTCACCGCACTGCGGTGGCGCAGCCCAAGTCGGATTCCGGTGGCCAGCACATCGGCAAAGACTTTGGCCGAACCTCGGGCCACCGGCTCGGCGGCGATGCCGAGCGCCAACCAATCCCACACGGCCTCCCGGGCCCGGGCCGGCATACCGACGCGGCGCAGCCACTGGTCGGTGGTCAGGTCGGGTAGATCAGTGGGTTGGAACAGCGCCTCACCGGTCAGGCGCACCGTCGCCGCAGCGGTCCGCAGCCGGTCGAACAGGCTCGCGTCGGGGTGCGGCCCGAACAGCGTCCGCACCGCGCCCAGGCCGCGGGTCACCAACGTGGTGGTGGCCCCGCCTGGCCAGCGCAGCGTTCCGCCGGCCGGAAACTCGACCATCGACCGGGTGCCGACGCTGGTCAAATAGCGAAACAGGTGGTCGTAGCCGCTGGCGATCACATGCTGGCCGTTGTCCGCGAGGTCCGGTATCCCCTGCACCTGCATCGCCTGGGTGCGTCCGCCGAGCCTCCCGCGCCGCTCCAGCAGGGTCACTTTCTTGCCGGCCTCGGCCAGCCAGACCGCTGCGGCCAGCCCGGCCAGGCCGCCCCCGATCACCACGTAGCGACGATCGTCCATGCCCGGCCCCTCTCGGCTAACTTACGGTTTGAAAGTTAGTCCAGGGACGACGAGCGGTCAACGATCCGCTGTAGTGGTGATCTCAGCCAGACGTCGTGATCGCGTTATCCGCGGTTGCTGGAAAGGAACGCCACGATCGCGTCCACGATGCGGCTGGCCATCAACGTCTTGGAGCCCGACTCCAGGGCGGACTCGGTTCCGTCCGCGGCCAGCAGCCACCCATCGTTGTGGTCGACCTCGAATGCCCGCCCGTCCCCGACCGCGTTGACCACCA
The DNA here is from genome assembly GCA_001673575.1 of Mycolicibacter heraklionensis. Taxonomy (GTDB): domain Bacteria; phylum Actinomycetota; class Actinomycetes; order Mycobacteriales; family Mycobacteriaceae; genus Mycobacterium; species Mycobacterium heraklionense_A. Next base: position 84,158 of record LZME01000007.1, read on the forward strand.
ACAGGTCACAGCCCTTGCGGCGCAACTTGGCCCTGGCGTGGAACAGCACGTCGCCGTTCTCGTCACCCGTCTCCGCGGCGAAGCCGACAATGGCCCGCATATTGGGCAGCTGCCCGTCCGTGCGTGCGCGCACCGCGCCGGCCAACACGTCGTCGTTGCGGACCAGCTCGATGGTCGGCTCCCCCGCGCTGTCGGGGCCCTTCTTGATCTTGGCCTGCGCCACCCGCACCGGGCGGAAGTCGGCGACAGCGGCGGCCATCACCAGCACCTGCGCCTCGGGGGCGTGCTTGGACACCGCATCATGCAGTTGCTGGGCCGAGCTGACATGCACCATGTGGACGCCGGCCGGATCGATCAGGCCCGCAGTGTGCGCGGCGATCAGGGTGACCTCGGCACCGCGCTGGGCCGCCACCCGGGCCACGGCGTAGCCCTGCTTGCCCGAACTGCGGTTGCCGATGAAGCGGACCGGGTCGATCGGTTCGCGGGTACCGCCCGCGGTCACCAGGACCTTCTGCCCGGCCAGGTCGTGCGGCAACGCGTCGGCGCGTTCCAGCAGCAGCGACGCGAAGGTGTTGATCTCTTCGGCCTCGGGCAGCCGGCCCGGGCCGGTGTCGGCGCCGGTCAACCGGCCCGATGCGGGCTCAAGGACGACCGCGCCGCGTTCCCGCAGCGTTGCCACATTGGCGACGGTGGCCGGATGCTGCCACATCTCGGTGTGCATGGCCGGGGCGAATAGCACCGGACACCGGGCGGTGAGCAGGGTGGCGGTCAGCAGATCGTCGGCGCGACCGGCAACGGCGCGGGCCAACAGATCGGCGGTGGCCGGTGCCACCACCACCAAGTCGGCCTGCTGGCCGATCGCAACATGAGGTACATGAGGTACATCGTCGAAGACCCCGGTGTCGACCGGCTGGCCCGAGAGCGCCTCGAAGGTGGCTGCCCCGACAAACCTCAGGGCGGACTCGGTCGGGACGACGCGAACCGAATGGCCGGCCTCGGCGAGCTGTCGGACGACGGTGCACGCCTTGTATGCGGCGATGCCCCCGGAGACACCGACGACGACCCGTTTCTGGCCCACCGGTCTGACCCGTCCTGCCCGGCTCCGGCTACTCGCCTTCGGTGTATTCGAGCAGGTCGCCGTGGATCTCGCGCAGCGCGATCGACAGCGGCTTCTCCTGCAGGCCGGGCTCGACCAGCGGCCCGACGTATTCGAGGATGCCCTCACCGAGCTGGTTGTAGTAGTCGTTGATCTGGCGCGCCCGCTTGGCCGCGTAGATCACCAGCGCGTACTTGCTCGACGCCCGCTGCAACAGCTCGTCGATGGGCGGGTTGGTGATGCCGAGGGGCGTGTCGTAACCGCCGATCGACGCCGGGTCGAACTCCTCGG
>LZME01000008.1 GCA_001673575.1 Mycolicibacter heraklionensis
CGGGAGCGGTGCCCGAGGACTGGTGGTGCGAGCTGACATGGCCGGCTGCTGAGGCAGCGGCCGGCGACACCGTCACCCAGCAGACGTGGCTGGTGATCGGCGGCCAGGAGTTGGGCGCCGAGATCGACGCGAAGCAGGGCGGCGGCGTCACTGTGCTGGACGCATCGGTGTTGGCCGCCTCGGCAGACGAAGCCGACCGGACGGCGCTGACGACTGCGCTGGGCACTGCCACCCATGTGCTGTACGCACCGTCGACGGACGCGACGGATCTGAGCGCCGCGCCCGCCTACGATGCGTTCAACGCCGCCCGGCGCCTGGTCACCGCGATGGCGGAACAGACGTCGACCCCGGCGAAGCTGTTCCTGCTGACCCGCAATGCCCAACCTGTCGGCGAGGGCGACCGGGCCAACCCCGCGCACGCCGTGCTGTGGGGCCTGGGCCGCAGCCTGGCCCTGGAACACCCCGAGATCTGGGGCAGGGTCGTCGACGTCGACGAGTCGGTCCCCGCAGCATTGATCGCCGGATACCTGCTGGCCGAGGCCGATGCCGCCGACAACGAGGACCAAGTCGTCTACCGGGCCGGTATTCGTCGGGTGCCGCGCCTGCTTGGCGGCCGTCCCACCGGTGCTTCGCCGGTCGAATTCGACGCCGGCAGTTGCCATCTGGTGATCGGCGCGACCGGCAACATCGGTCCGCAGCTGATTCGGCAACTGGCAGCCAGTGGAGCCAAGACCATTGTCGCGGTGTCCCGACGCCCGGGTTCCGTGCTGGACGAGTTGGCGGCCGAATTGACCTCGGCCGGAACGGCACTGGTGACAGTGGCTGCCGACGCCGCCGACGAGACCGCGATGGGCGCGCTGTTCGATCGGTTCGGCGCCGACCTTCCGCCGCTGGAAGGCATTCACGTGGCCGCCTTCGCCGGTGGCCCGGTAACCCTGCGCGACATGACCGACGATGACGTCACCACCATGTTCCGCCCGAAGCTCGACGTGGTCGCGGTGTTGCACAAGCTGTCGCTGCGACAGCCGCTGCGCTACTTCGTGTTGTTCTCGTCGATCTCTGGCATCACCGGGTCCCGCTGGCTGGCGCACTACACGGCTACCACCACCTTCCTGGACACCTTCGCCTACGCTCGCCGCGCGGCCGGGCTGCCGGCCACCGCGATCAACTGGGGCTTGTGGAAGTCGTTGACCGACACCCAGTCCGATGTCGAACGCCAGGTGACTGTCGACTCTGGTCTGGAGCCGATGGCCGACGATGTCGCCATCGGAGCCCTGCCACTGGTGATCGGCGCCCACAACGCGGTGCGGCACACCGTGGTCGCGGCGGACTGGCCGCGGCTTGCCGCCGCGTACCGCACCCGTGCGGCGCTGCGCATCGTCGACGACCTGCTGATTGTCGACGCACCCGCTGACGGGCCGGCGGCGCAGAGCACCGAGTTCCGTCGCGTTCTGGCTGAAGCGGAACCCGGACAGCGTGGGGAACTGCTGCGCGAACACGTCACCGACCAGGTCGTCGCCGCCATGGGACTGGGGTCACGCCACGCGCTGGACCCGACCGCCGGATTCTTCCAGTCCGGCATGGATTCGCTGATGAGCGTCACCCTGCAGCGGTCACTCTCGGACAGCCTGGGCGAAACTCTGCCGGCCGCAGTGGTATTCGACTACCCGACCATCGACGCCCTGACGGGGTACCTGGCAACGATCCTGCCCGAGGTAGCGGAAGCCGCCCAGCAGGACAGCGCCGACGCGTATGACGACATGAGCGATGACGAGCTGCTCGCGCAGCTTTCGGAGAGGTTGAGTTGAGCGAGAAGAGTGCTGCGCCGGTCGGGGGGCCGGATCGTCGGGCGATTGTTGCTGAGGCGCTGCG
>LZME01000009.1 GCA_001673575.1 Mycolicibacter heraklionensis
CTGCTCGACGCCACCCACGGGCTGCAGTCCACGGCCCCCGACCTCGTCGACGCACTGCACCAGGCCGTCGAGCCGATGCGCGCGTTCGCCCAGAAGCGTGCCGAGCTGGCCTCGCTGGTCTCCGGTAGCCAGCACACCGTCGGTGTGGCCCGAGAAGCCCTCGACAACCACGTCGACCAATTGATCCAGATCACCCACGACCTCACGCCCGTCATCGGCGTGCTGGCCAATAACGCCGACAAGTTCGTACCGATCTTCACTCGGGTCAACCGGCTCTCCGACAAGTTCTTCGACCAGCTCTACGATCCCAAGTTGATCACTCGCAACATGCGGGCCAACCTGTCCTTCACCCCGCTGCACACCTACACCCGGGCAGACTGCCCGCAGTACGGCGAAATGAAGGGACCGAGCTGCTTTACGGCGCCGATGATCTCGGTACGGCCCGAACTTCCGGCGACGCTGCTGCCGCAGAACTATCACTTTCCCGCCGGCCTCGAGCCGCCGCCCGGCACCGAGATCGGCCCCGACGGCAACCTGCACGCCGTCGGGCCGCCCCTGGTCAACCCGAATCGCAGCCTGGAGGACACCAACCCGCCGCTGCCGTGGTGGACCGGGCCCTTCCCGCGCGTTCCCAGCAA
>LZME01000010.1 GCA_001673575.1 Mycolicibacter heraklionensis
GGAGTCGACATAGACACATCCTCGCAGCCGTCGGATCGCCGGCGGGCTAACCTGAGCTGATCATGCCCCTGACGTCGTCGCCGCGGGGTCGGCCGGCTGGAACCAGCAGTGAAGAGACCCGCCAGCGGATCATCACCGCAGCGATCCGGCGCGTCGCCGAGGTCGGCCGTTCGGGTGCCACGATCCGCGACATCGCCGCCGCCGCCGAGATGACCAGCGCCAACCTCTACAACTACTTTCCGAACAAGGCCGAACTGGTGGCGGCCGCGATCGCCGCGCGGGCCGAGATCGCGCTGCCGCGACTGCGGCGCGCCGCCGAGCGGCCCGGCACGGTCGTCGACCGGATCGAGGCCGTGCTGGACGAGTCCGGCAACCTCATGCGCGAACATCCCGACCTCGCCACGTTCGAGTGGGCGATTCGCGCACAGAACGCCGTCACCGTGTATCCGGGCGAGACCGGAAGCGGGGGGCTCGAGGCGCTGCGCGACATCATCACCGGGATCGTCGATGACGGCGACAGTAGCGACGCCACCGGGGCGCGGCCGGCGGTCGAGGTGACCTACGCCCTGCTCTACGGGCTGACCGAGTTGGCGGCGACCGGAACTCCGGAGGCCTATCACGCGGCGCTGGCCGCCGCGAAGTGCCTGATCAGGGGGACGCTGTTCGCCGCCCATTGATATAATCAACTGATTGATTATATGCTGAGCCGGTTGCTGGGCTGGCTTTGCGGCGTTCCGGAGGTGCCTGACAGTGGCCGACGTCCAGGGTCTGAAGTCGCAAAACTTTGATCCGAACACCTTGCGCGACAAGTACGCCCGCGAACGCCAACGGCGCCTGCGAAACGACGGGATCGACCAGTACGTGGAGGTGGCGGGCCGCTTCGCTCGGTTCGCCGAGGACCCATGGGCCGACCCCGGATTCACCCGGGAACCGCTGTCCGATGAGGTCGACGTCGCGATCGTCGGAGCCGGCTTCGGAGGACTGCTGACCGGTGCCCGGCTGCGCGAGCTCGGCGTGGGCAGCATTCGGCTGATCGACAAGGCCGCCGATGTTGGTGGCACCTGGTACTGGAATCGGTATCCCGGTATCGCCTGCGACGTGGAGTCCTACGTCTACATGCCGCTGCTGGAGGAACTCGGCTACGTGCCGACCGAGAAATACGCCAAGGGACCGGAGATCTTCGCGCACTGCCAGCGCATCGCCCGCCACTACGATTTGTACTCCGATGCCTGCCTGCAGACCGAGGTCACCGAAATACGTTGGCACCAAGCGACGTCGCGCTGGGTGATCACGACCAATCGTGGCGACGCATTCCGGGCCCGATTCGTCTCGATGGCCAATGGCTACTTGCAGAAGCCGAAGCTGCCGGGCATTCCCGGCATCGACGGGTTCGCCGGGCGCACCTTCCACACCAGTCGCTGGGACTACGACTACACCGGCGCGGACCTGGACCGGCTGGCCGACAAGCGAGTGGGGATCATCGGCACCGGTGCTACCGCGATCCAGTGCGTGCCTCGCCTGGCGGAGGCGGCCAGGCACCTCTACGTCTTTCAGCGCACACCCTCGACGGTGGACGTACGGGGCAACCGGCCTACCGATCCGCAGTGGGCGGCCGAGCTGGAGCCGGGCTGGCAACAGCGCCGGATGGAGAACTTTCAGATCCTGACCGCGGGCGGCCAGGCCGACGAAGACCTGGTCGACGACGCCTGGACCAGCCTCACCAAGCAGATGCCGATCGTCAGCGGAGACGGCCCCGTCGACCAATCGGTGCGCGCGGAGATGGCCGACTTCGCCAAGATGGCGGAGATCCGCGGGCGCGTCGACTCGCTGGTGAACGATCCAACCACCGCCGAGGCTCTGAAGCCGTGGTACGGCTACTACTGCAAGCGGCCGTGCTTCCACGATGAGTACCTGCAGGCGTTCAATCGCGACAACGTCACCCTGGTCGACACGAAAGGCCGTGGCGTCGAGCAGATCACCGCTTCCGGTGCAGTAGTCGACGGCGTCGAATACCCGTTGGACTGCCTGGTTTTCGCTACCGGCTTCGAGGTGGGCACCGACTATTGCCGGCGTACGGGTTTCGAGGTCATCGGGCGCGACGGCGTTACCCTGACCGAGAGATGGGCCAACGGTGTGCGCACCTTCCACGGCCTGCACGTGAGCGGCTTCCCAAACTGCTTCATCGAAAGCATCGCCCAGTCCGGGTTCACGGTGAACTTCCCCTACCTGATCGACACCCAGTCGCGGCACGTGGCGTGGGTGATCGCCCACGCGTTGCAGCAGTCGGTGGCCGCTTTGGAGGCCACCGAGGAAGCCGAACAGGGCTGGGTCGATGCCGTGGTGGCCCGTTCCGACGTCATCGCCGGCCGGCGAGAGGCGTGTACGCCGGGCTACTACAACCGTGAGGGCCACGCGAACACACGGCTGCGCCAGGACAGCTTCTTCTTCGGCGGCCCCACCGAATACGCCGACATCCTGACCGCATGGCGAGAATCCGGCACCTTGGAAGGCTTTACCATCACCCGATAGCCGGAGCTAGAGGCCGAAGTCGATGACGCCCCTGATCAATTCGCCGGCGGCCAGGTCGTCATACGCCTGGTTGACGTCATCGAGCTGGTAACGCTTGGTGACCATCTCATCGAGTTGCAGTCGGCCCGCATCGTAGAGCGTGGCCAACAGTGGGATGTCGGTCCGCGGATTGCAGGACCCGAAGACGGTGCCGCACAACGTCTTGTTCATCAGCATCATGTCCTGGGGATCGATGCTGGCCCGGGTGCCCTGTACCGCCATCCCGGTCAGCACACAGGTCCCGGCCTTGCGGGTCAGCCGCAGTGCGTCCTCGACGTCGGAATCGGTGACGACAGCGGGGGACACCACCACCGCGTCGGCCATCACCCCGCGGGTCAGGTCGCGGACCAACTCGCAGGCCTCGGCGGCGCTGGACGCGGTGTGGGTGGCGCCGAACGCAACCGCTGATTCCCGCTTGAAGGCAATGGGATCCACCGCGACGATCCGGAGGGCACCGTTGATGCGAGCTCCCTGGACGGCGGCCGTGCCGATGCCGCCCACTCCGATGACCACGACGGTGTCGCCGCCGCGCACACCGGCGCGATACGCCGCCGAGCCGTAACCCGTCGGCACCGCGCACGCCAGCAGGGCCGCGGAAAGCAGCGGCAGGTGCGGATCGATCTTGACCAGCGAGGCAGCCGAGACCACGGTGTGCTCGGCGAAAGCGCCGATCTTGGAGACATGAGCCAGATCCCGGCCATCGCAGCCGTGGTGCCGGAAGGTGCCATCAGTAGGCATTCCGGGCAGCATGGTTCCCGCTCCGGCGTCACAGATGTACTCCATACCCGAAGAGCACCAATGACATTGACCGCAGACCGCAACGAATGACGTCACCACATGATCGCCGGGAGACAGCGCCGTGACACCGTCACCGACCTGCACGACCACCCCGGAGCCTTCGTGGCCGCCGATCGTCGGCGCGGTCGGAGCGCTCTGCCCCGGCGGGGCCAGGTGGCCCTGACGGATGTGTTCGTCGGAATGGCACAAGCCCGCCGCGGCCATGCGGATCAAGACCTCGCCGGGGCGCGGCGGATCGAGTTCGAACTCCTCGATCGACCAGGGTCCACCGTAGGTTCGCAGGATCGCGGCGCGACTTTTCATCTCGCCGGGTTTACCGGTCTGGCAGCGCGTGCTCGATGATCGGCCGGCGTGGCTGCGGGTCCCGCAAGCGGCGTTTGGCCGCCAGATAGACCTGGGCGGTCTCGTCGGCCACGGTGTGCCAATCGAAGTCGGAGCTGAGCCGCTCCCGGGCGGCCACCGCCCGGCGCTGGGCGGCGGCCGGGTCATCGAGCACGTGGCAGACGGCCGCGGCCAGGGCCGGCACGTCGCGCGGCGGGCAGGACATTCCGGTTTCGCCGTTGATCACCGCCTCGCCCAGTCCGCCCACGTTGGCGACCACCAGCGGGGTTCCGGCGGCAGCGGCCTCCAGTGCCGCCAGGCCGAACGGTTCGTAGTGACTCGGCAGTGCCGCAGCGTCGGCCCGGTGCAACAGTGCCAACAGCTCATCGTGGTCGACGCGGCCGATGAACCGGGTTGCCTTGAGTACCCGGTTCTTTCGGGCGCACTCGACCAGCCAGTCCTGCTGGGTGCCGTCGCCGGCAATGGTCAGCGTGGTTCCCGGGTGGGCGCGCCGAATCCGCGGCAGGGCCGCAATGATGTCGTGCACGCCCTTCTCGTACTCGAGTCGCCCGACGAACAGGATCTCCGGCGGCCCGCCGCGGGACTGCCGGGGGGCGAACGGCCACCGGGCGGCGTCAATGCCGTTGCGGATCACGGTGGTTTCGGCGAGTCCGGGACCGAACAGGTCGGTGATCTCATCCCGCATCGAGGCCGAACAGGTGATCAGCGAATCGGATTCGCGGACCAGCCACGATTCCACCGCGTGCACCTGACGGCTCAACGGTCCCGACACCCAGCCTGAGTGACGTCCGGCTTCGGTGGCGTGGATCGTGGAAACCAAAGGCACATCGTAGAATTCGGCGAGCGCAATGGCCGGGTGTGCCACCAGCCAGTCGTGGGCGTGCACCAGATCGGGACGCCACAGGCTTTGGCCGCCGTCGATCTTGAGCGACAGGCCGGCGCGGACCATCGAATGCCCCATCGCCAGCGTCCAGGCCATCATGTCTTCGCCGAAGGAGAACTCGTGCGGGTCTTGGGCCGCGGCGACCACCCGCACGCCTTCGCTGATCTCGTCGGACGACGGGTGAGTGCTGGGGTCGGTGCCATAGGGACGCCGGCACAGGACGACGACGTCGTGGCCGGCAGCGGCCAGCGCGGTCGACAGGTGATGAACGTGTCGACCCAGCCCGCCGATCACCACCGGCGGGTATTCCCACGACACCATCAGGATCTTCACGCGGCGGGTCCGTTCTGACGCGCACCGTCGCGGTGCGAGGTCTCCAGGTGGGCGGTCACCGTGGCAGCCTACGGGCATCTAGGGCGCCGAACAGGCCGTCGGCCTTATTCCAGCCGTCGGCCAAGCGCTGCGCGGTGTCTCGGTGGCCGCCGGCCAGTGCGTCGGCGATCTCGCGGGTGGCGTGCGCGTGCAGCTGCGCGCGGTAGCGGGCGTAGTCGGCCGCGGAGTCCTTGCTGACCATGAACGGCCAGTCGCTGGAGACCGTCAGCAGCGCCTCGCGCAGGATCTGGTCGGCGACCCGGTCCCGCGGGGCGGGGCCCGACGGCGCCGCGGTCTGGGCCAGGGCCTTGTCGACGGCGCCCAAGGCCGTCTCGACCACCTCGGAGTTCAGCTGGACCAGGTCGGCCACCTGCTCGCCGGACCACACCCGCCAGTCCTTGCCCGAACCCCACGAGCTGGGCGGCAGTTCGACTGCTTCGCCGACGAATCCGGCGTTGATGGCGTCGGTGAGCGTACCGACGCGGACCCCGGCTTCGGGCAAGGCCCGCAGCACCCGGGCCAGCCAGGTCGGTCCCTCGTACCACCAGTGGCCGAACAGCTCGGTGTCGAATGCCGCAACGACGTGGGCCGGGCGGCCGATCCGCTCGGACTCGGACTGCAGGCGGCCCCGAACCACCTCGACGAAATCGGCGACGTGGGCGTCGATCGCGGCATCGGCGCGCTGCGGGTCATACGGCGCCTTCTGCTCGGGGGAGACGTTGCGGCCGGTGACCCGGGACGGCTTCAACCCGGTGCGATGGTCATAGGTGTGGAAATCCCGGTAGGCGTCATGGCCGGGATAGCCCGACTTCGGCGACCACACCCGGTAGCTGACTGCAAGGTCACGGCCGAACGCGATCACGTCGGAGTCACCGACCGGCCGGCCCAGTGTGGTGTCGCCGTGCAGCGACGGGCCGTCGACCATGAAGTGCGAAATCCCGGCGGCCGCGTATTCGGTTTCCAGACCCGGCGTGTACGCGCATTCCGGCGCCCAGATTCCGGTGGGGGTGTGGGCCAGCCTCGCCCGGGCGTCGGCCAATCCTTCGTGCAGGGCGAACTGGCGAAGTCGTGGCGCTAGCAGAGGCTGAAACGGGTGCGCCAGCGGACCGCCGAGCAGTTCCACCGTCTGTGCCTGTACCAGCTCGCGCAGGAGCGGGCTGGCGCCGTGGCGCCACAACAGCGCGAACTCCTCGAGAGCCTGTTCGGCCGCGGCACATTCGTGCAGCCCGAACGGACGGATGTCGGGCAGGGTGGTGGCCTGGGCGGCGCGCAGCTGCCAGTTCGCCAGCCAGTGGTGCATCCCGTCGAGGCAGTACGGGTCGTCGAGCTGGGCGGCGACCACCGGCGTTACCCCGAGCGTGAGCAGGTTTCGCCGGCCTTCGGCGGCCAGCGTCCGCAGCACCCGCACCAGCGGCAGGTACGCCGCCGACCAGGATTGGTAGAGCCATTCCTCGCCGACGGGCCAACGGCCGTGGTGCGCCAGCCACGGCAGGTGGGTGTGCAGCACCAGGGTGAACAGGCCCGGTACGGAGCCGCTGGATTCCTCGGTCACCGGCGCACCGCGATCGCCACCAGGTCCAGGCTTTCATCGATATCGCGTTCAGCAGCTTCCAGGATATCGAAATCGTCGCTGGTCACGCCGGCGACATCGGCCAGCAAGTCGGCCGGCCAGGGCGCGTCGGCGACCGCCCGGGCGATCTGGGCGTCGATGATCGAACCGCCGTGCCGGGCATCCATCTCGGCCAGCACGGGCCCATGAAAAACCCCATAGACCCCCTCGACCTCGAATCCGCCCTCGAGCAGCAGCTCGGTGAGTTCGGCGGCATTGAGTTCGCGGGTGTGGAAGGGGTTGATCGGGGTGTCGCGGCCGGGGGAGAAGGTGATCCGGTTGGGTGTGGACACCATCAGTAACCCGCCGGGCCGCAACACGCGGGCACATTCGGCGATGAACTGCCCCTGATCCCAGAGGTGCTCGATGACTTGAAAGTTGACCACAACGTCCACGGCCCCGTCGGGCAGCGGCAACTCGGCGAGGTTTCCCTGGACGGCTTCTACGCGCGGGTAGCGGGCCCGTACATGCGCCACCGCCGCGTCGTCGTAATCCACGCCGATCACCCGCTGGGCCACGCCGGCGATCAAGTCGGCGCCGTAGCCCTCGCCGAACCCGGCCTCTAAGACTTCACGACCGCTACAGCGCGGCGCGAGCTGCTGGTAGACCACCTCGTGGCGCCGGAACCAGTAGTTCTCGACGTCGAGTCCGGGGATGGTGCGTTCCCCGGTCAGCGTCAGCGTGCTGTCGCTGGGCGGCGTGCCGGTGGGGTCTCCGGCGGCATTCGTAGATTTCATCGCACAGGCAGGCTAACGCGAAGGGCGCACTCTACGAACCGGCTACCCCGCACTGGCATTATCACGACCCGCTACGCTGTACACGCGAACCGCATTAAGTTACCGGTGAGTAACATTCTCGTGCGGCTGCGTGAATCGTTACCCAAGTCTTGTGGCCCGCCGCTGCAGGACCCCTTCGAGGAGGACGAACCACACTCATGACGAACATCGTGGTCCTGATCAAACAGGTCCCAGACACCTGGTCGGAGCGCAAGCTCACCGACGGTGACTTCACGCTGGACCGTGAGGCTGCCGACGCCGTGCTCGACGAAATCAACGAGCGGGCCGTCGAAGAGGCGCTGCAGATCCGGGAGGCCGAAGGCGCCGAAGGCACCGTCACCGTGCTGACCGCCGGCCCGGAGCGGGCCACCGAGGCGATCCGCAAGGCGCTGTCGATGGGGGCTGACAAGGCCGTGCACATCCTCGACGACGGCATGAAAGGTTCCGACGTCATCCAGACCGGTTGGGCGCTGGCGCGCGCGCTGGGCGCCATCGAGGGCACCGAGCTGGTCATCGCCGGCAACGAGTCGACCGACGGTGTCGGCGGCGCGGTTCCGGCGATCATCGCCGAATACCTGGGTCTGCCTCAGCTGACCCACCTGCGCAAGCTGACCGTCGAGGGCGGCAAGGTCACCGGCGAGCGGGAGACCGATGAGGGCGTGTTCACCCTGGAGGCCTCGCTGCCGGCCGTGGTGAGCGTCAACGAGAAGATCAACGAGCCGCGCTTCCCGTCCTTCAAGGGCATCATGGCCGCCAAGAAGAAGGAAGTCACCGTGCTCACCCTGGCCGAGATCGGCGTCGAGGCCGACGAGGTCGGTGTCGCCAACGCCGGAACCAAGGTGACTGCTTCGACTCCGAAGCCGCCGAAGACCGCTGGCGAGAAGGTGACCGACGAGGGCGATGGCGGCACCAAGATCGCCGGGTACCTGGTTGCCCAGAAGATCATCTAAGCGATCCCCGGACCTAGCGAAGACGGAAGAAAATAGACATGGCTGAAGTACTTGTGCTCGTTGAGCACGCCGATGGAGCGCTGAAGAAGGTCAGCTCCGAACTGATCACCGCCGCGCGTGAGCTCGGCGAGCCGTCCGCGGTCGTCGTCGGTGCCCCCGGCACTGCCGCCCCGTTGGTGGACGGCCTGAAGGAGGCTGGCGCCGCCAAGATCTACGTCGCCGAGTCCGACGTGGTGGACGGCTACCTGGTCACCCCGACTGTCGATGTGCTGGCTGGGCTGGCCGAGACGGCCGCCCCGGCCGCGGTGCTGATCGCCGCCAACGCCGACGGCAAAGAGGTCGCCGGCCGCCTGGCGGCCCGGATCGGCTCCGGTCTGCTGGTCGACGTGGTCGAGGTCAAGGCGGGCGCCAAGGTGGTGCACTCGATCTTCGGTGGTGCGTTCACCGTCGAGGCCGAGCCCACCGGCGAACTCCCGGTCATCACCGTCCGTGCGGGCGCCGTTGAGCCCGTGCCGGCCGCTGGCGCGGGCGAGCAGGTCACCGTCGAGGTGCCCGCCGCCGCGGAGAACGCCACCAAGATCACTGCGCGGCAGCCGGCGGTGGCCGGTGACCGCCCGGAGCTCACCGAGGCGCCCATCGTGGTGGCCGGTGGTCGCGGTGTCGGCAGCGCCGAGAGCTTCTCGGTGGTCGAGGAGCTGGCCGACTCGCTCGGTGCGGCGGTCGGCGCCTCGCGTGCCGCGGTCGACTCGGGCTACTACCCGGGCCAGTTCCAGATCGGCCAGACCGGCAAGACGGTCTCGCCGCAGCTGTACATCGCGCTGGGCATCTCCGGGGCGATCCAGCACCGGGCCGGCATGCAGACGTCCAAGACCATCGTCGTGGTCAACAAGGACGAGGAAGCGCCGATCTTCGAGATCGCCGACTACGGCATCGTCGGGGATCTGTTCAAGGTGGCCCCGCAGCTGACCGAGGCGATCAAGGCCCGCAAGGGTTAATTTTTTCTGCGTGAGCAGACGCGAAAGCCCCCATTTCGGACTCGAAATGGGGGCCTTTGCGTCTGGCCGGCGGCTGACCGGCCGTGACGCCGAGTGCGAGCAGCTGCGGGAAGCCCTCGCCGCCGCACGTGGCGGCCGCAGCCAGGTGCTGGTGCTGCGCGGCGAGGCCGGGATCGGCAAGACCGTCCTGCTGGACTACCTGGCCGAATCTGCGCCCGAGTTTCAGGTGATTCGGGCGGCCGGGGTGGAGTCAGACATGGAGCTGGCGTTCGCCGGGCTGCAGCAGCTGTGCGCCCCGGTGGCCGACGGGATCGACCTCCTGCCCGAACCGCAGCGCGAGGCGCTGGCTATCGCGTTCGGCATGAGCGGCGGCTCGGCACCCGACCGATTTCTGGTCGGGCTGGCGGTGTTGGGCCTGCTTGCCGGGGTCGCCGCCCGCCAGCCGGTGCTGTGTCTGATCGACGATGCCCAGTGGCTCGATCAGGTCTCGGCCCAAACCCTGGGGTTCGTAGCTCGCCGACTACGGGCCGAACCCGTCGCGTTGGTGTTCGCCCTGCGGGAACCCGTCGACGGACTCACCGGACTGCCGAAACTGATGTTGCGCGGCCTGGCTGACGCCGACGCGCACGCCGTGCTGGAGTCGGCGCTGCCGGGCCGGATCGATCCCCAAGTCGCCGACCGGATCGTCGCCGAGACTCACGGCAACCCGCTGGCGTTGCTGGAACTGCCGCGGGGGTTGTCCGCGGCCGAGTTGGCCGGCGGCTACTACCGTCCCGACGTGGTACCGGTGGCGGGGCAGATCGAACGCCATTACCTGGCCCGGGTTCATGCATTGCCCGACGACGCCCAACGGATCTTGCTGCTGGCTGCCGCCGAGCCGGTGGGGGATGCGGCGCTGTTGCTGCGGGCGGCCGGTGAGTCGGGCCTGGCGTCCGCGGCCATCGCTCCGGCCGAGGAGGCCGGCCTGATCGAGGTGGGTGCGCGGGTGCGGTTCCGGCATCCACTGGTGCGGTCGGCGATCTACCGCGCGGCGACCCTGGAAGACCGCCGGGACGCCCACCGTGCCCTGGCCGAGGCCACTGACCCGGCACACGACCCCGACCGGCGGGCCTGGCATCGCGCCCATGCGGCACCCGGCCCGGACGAATCGGTCGCCGCGGAGCTGGAACGCTCCGCTGACCGGGCGGCGTTGCGCGGTGGAACCGCCGCGGCGGCAGCATTTTTGGCCCGTGCCACCGAACTGACCCCCGACCCGCTGCGGCGCGGTGTCCGTGCGCTCGATGCCGCCGAAGCCAAGCGGGCGGTGGCTGAAATGGACGCGGCCGCCGGGCTGCTGAGCACCGCCGAGCTGGCGCCGCTTGACGAGCTGCAGCGTGCCCGGTTGGCCCGGATGCGCGCGCAGTTGGCATTCACCCGTGGCCGCGGTAGCGGTCACACCTCTACCATTCTCGACTCAGTTCACCAATTCTTCAGCGCTGCAAGTCGTTTGGAGTCGATTGATGCGGTGATGGCGCAAGAGACGCTGTTGGAGGCGGTCAGCGCGGCGATGTATGCGGGCCGGGCGTTCGGAGCGCAGGTGCGCCAGCACACCGCGGCGGCGCTGGCCGCGGGCGTGCGGACGAACCGGCCGGCCGACCTGCTGTTGCTCGGGTTGACCACCCGCATCAGTGCGGGCTGTCATGCCGGCCTGGAGCCGTTGCGTGCCGCGATTGCCGCACTGACCCCGAACACCTGGTCATGGGAGGCGTTTCCGATCGGGTACGAAGCCGCCGTGCACGACGTGTGGGACGACCAGGCCTGGTATCGGATCGCCAATGACGCCGTGCGGGTCGCGACCGACACCGGTGCACTGGCCATGCTGCCGGTCGCCTTGACGACCCGGGCCGGCGTGCACGTGCAGGCCGGTGAGTTCGCGGCGGCGCGCGCGCTGATCGCCGACGCCGACGCCCTGACCGCGGCGTCGGGGCAGACGCCGGTGCGCTATCACGCGCTGGCGTTGGCGGCCTGGACGGGGGAGGAAGCCCCGGCGACCGTGCTGATCGACGCCGCGGCCCGCAGCGGGGCCGCCCGCGGTGAGGGCCGCATCATCGCACTGATCGGCTACGCCTCCGCGGTGCTCTACAACGGCTTGGGCCGCTACCAGTCGGCCTGCGAGGCGCTGCGCCGAGTGCTGGACTACGAGGATCTCGGCCTCTACGGGTGGAACCTGGCCGAACTGGTGGAGGCCGGAGTGCGCGGCGGCGAGCTGACCTTGGCCGCCGAGGCGCTGGCGCAGTTGGCCGAACGCGCCACCGTCAGCGGGACCGACTGGGGGCTGGGCGTGTTGGCCCGCTCGCGAGCGCTGCTGTGTGACGGCCCCACCGCCGAGGACCACTATGTCGAGGCGGTCGAGCGGCTGGAGCGCACCCGGACTGCCGTGGACCTGGCGCGCGCACACCTGGTGTACGGGGAGTGGCTTCGGCGGGAGAAGCGGCGCGGTGACGCGCGCAGGCAGCTGCGCACCGCCCACGAGATGTTCACCGGATTCGGTGCGCAGGCCTTCGCGCAGCGCAGCCGCCGCGAACTGCAGGCGATCGGAGACAAAGTCAGCGGCAAGGCCGCCCCCGGCGGTGACGTGATGACACCGCAGGAGCAGCAGATCGCCGAGCTGGCCGGTGCCGGCTTGACCAATGTCGAGATCGGGGCCCGGCTGTTCATCAGCGCCCACACCGTCGAATGGCACCTGCGCAAGGTCTTCGCCAAGCTGGGAATCCGCTCGCGCCGGGAACTGCGCGACATCGCTGTCGGCCGCTGACGGGGGCTCCACACCCCGCCCGCCGCGACGCAGACTACGGACTTTCCGGGGTTCCCCCACGAGCCGCACGGTGCCAGGGTCGAGGTACCGAGATCGTGCTGAGGAGAGAGGGTGTGTCGAGAATGAAGATCACTGTGATGGGTGCCAGCGGACAGATCGGTACCAAGGTCGTCGAGCTGCTGCGCGCCGCCGGCCACGAGACCGTGGCAGCTGCCCGCAATTCAGGTGTCGACGTGCTGACCGGCGATGGCCTGGCCGACGCCCTCGCGGGCGCCGACGTGCTCGTCGACGTGCTCAATTCGCCGGACTTCGCCGATGGCCCGGTGTTGGAGTTCTTCACCAAGTCCACGACCAATCTGGTGGCCGCGGCTCAAGCCGCCGACGTAGGTCACTACGTCGCGCTGTCCATCGTGAACTGCGACGGTCTGCCGGACAGTGGCTACATGCGGGCCAAGGTCGCCCAGGAGCGCATCATCGCCGGCTCCGGATTGCCCTACACGATCGTGCGGGCCACGCAGTTCCACGAGTTCGCCGACGGGATCGTCGCCTCGATCACCGTCGACGGTGAGGTGCGGGCCCCCGAAGGCCTGATCCAGCCGATCGCCGGCGCCGAGGTGGCCGCCGAAGTGGTTCGCGCCGCTCAAGGGGCACCCGCGGACGGGATCGTCAACATCGGCGGACCCGAGAAGCTCACCTTCGCCGAACTGGCCGCACTGGTGTTGGCCGCACGCGGTGAAACCCTGCCGATCACCGTCGACCCGTCGGCGCTCTATTTCGGCACCGAGATCGGACGCACCGGACTGGTCACCGGCGACGACGCGATCCTGGCACCCACCCGACTGGCCGATTGGCAGGAGGCGGCCCGGTGAAGGATCTGGCGGGCCAGCGGGCACTGGTGACCGGCGGGACCTCGGGCATCGGGCTGGAATCGGCGCGGCTGCTGGTGCGCCACGGCGCCGAGGTGATCATCACCGGCCGTTCGAGAGAGCGGGGTGCCGCCGCGGTCGCCGAACTCGGCGGTGCGGTGCGATTCGTGGCCGCCGACCTCGCCGACCTGGATTCGGTGAGCTCATTGGTGCGGGAGTGCGACGACGGCGTGGACATCGTGGTGAACAACGCCGCCAGCTTTCCCGGTGCACTCACGGTGGAACAGGACGTGGCGTCGTTCAGTTCGACGTTCGACACCAACGTGCGCGGTGCCTATTTCCTGGTCGCCGCCTTGGCGCCGGGGATGCTGCGGCGTGGGCGGGGCAGCATCGTCAACGTCACCAGCATGGTCGCGCACAAGGGTGTTCCCGGCGCATCGACCTACAGCGCCTCCAAAGCCGCTCTGGAATCGTTGACACGGACCTGGGCCGCCGAATTCGGTCCCTACGGGGTACGGGTGAACAGTGTGGCACCGGGTCCGACCGCCACTGAGGGAGTCGTCGCCGAATGGGGTGACGTCAATGACGAACTGGGGCGGGCGCTTCCGCTCGGGCGTACCGCACACGCCACCGAGATCGCCGAGGCCGTGCTGTTCCTCGCGTCGCCGCGGTCCAGCTTCATCACCGGATCGACGCTGCACGCCGACGGCGGTGGCGCCGCGGCCTGAGCCACGGCTGCGCGGGCCACGCATAATTCGTCACCAAGCGTGCACCGACATGTCATGCCGTGATTGCCTCGTCGCTGCCTGGCTGCGCGAGCGTGGCGAGTGTGAGCACTGGTTCTGTTCTCATCGCCCCTGAGCCCGCCACCGATTCTCCCGCTTCCGGGACCGACAACCCCCGCTACTCGCTGCTGTTGTCCACCGACCCCGCCATGATCGAAGCCGCCCAACGGATGCGCTTCGAGGTGTTCAGCACCGAGCCGGGCTTCTGCCTCACCGATTCCGACGCCGGCCGCCCCGGCCTGGACGCAGACCATTTCGACGCATACTGCGACCACCTGCTGGTGCGCGATGACGACTCCGGAGAGCTGGTCGGCTGCTACCGGATGCTTCCTCCGACCGGGGCCATTGCCGCCGGAGGTCTTTACAGCGCAAGCGAATTCGATGTCACCGCACTGGATCCACTGCGGCCGTCGCTGGTCGAGATGGGTCGCGCGGTGGTCCGGCCGGGCCACCGCAACGGCGCGGTCGTGCTGTTGATGTGGGCCGGAATCCTGGCCTACTTGGACCGCTACCAGTACGACTACATCACCGGCTGCGTCTCGGTGCCGGTATGCGGCGAGGGTGCACCCGGTAGTCAGATCCGCGGTGTGCGCGACTTCGTGCGGCGCCGTCACGCCTCTCCGCACCGGGTGACTCCGTATCGGCCGGTGGTGATCGACGGCAAGGGTCTCGACGAGATCGCGCCACCGACTCGCCCCACCATGCCGCCGCTGCTGCGCGGCTACCTGCGCCTGGGCGCGCGGGTCTGCGGCGAGCCGGCCCACGACCCCGCTTTCGGGGTGGGGGACTTCCCGGCACTGTTGCGCCGCAGCGAGGCCGACACCCGCTACCTGCGCCGACTGCGGTCGGTCTCAGCGGCATCGGTGGTCGCCGGGGCCCCAGCGGCCCCGCACAGCGCCGCACCGGCGTGAAACGAACGGTTGTGAACGCTTGGGCGCCCGTGGCCGTCTGCACGCCGCGATGTGTCCGCGGCGGTAGCGCGCGGACGTGTCCGGCAGTGGTGGTCCTGCGACTGGCACTGGTGGGGCTGCTGGCGCCGCTGCTGCCACTGCTGGCGGTGCCGATTCCGGGTCGCGTCCGGCTGCAGCGCGGCGCGTGCCGGGTGGTGTTGCGCTGTTTCGGGGTGCGGGTGACGACGACCGGCGGGCCGGTACGCAACCTGCGCGGCATGTTGGTGGTCAGCCCGCACGTGTCCTGGCTGGACGTGTTCGTGATCGGCGCGGTGTCGCCGGGCACGTTCGTGGCGCGCGCCGATCTGATCACCTGGCCCGGCATCGGAGCGCTGGCCCGCATGATGCGGATCATCCCCATCGAGCGCGACAGCCTGCGTGGGTTGCCGGTGGTGGTCGACACCGTGGCGGCCCGATTGCGGGCCGGTCGAACGGTCGTGGCGTTCCCGGAGGGCACCACGTGGTGCGGACGGGCCCATGGCCGGTTCTATCCAGCGATGTTCCAGGCCGCCGTGGATGCGGGTCGCCCGGTGCAGCCCCTGCAGCTCACCTATCACCACCCGGACGGGACACCGTCGACCGTGCCGGCGTTTGTCGGCGACGACAGCCTGCTGGCGTCGATGCGTCGCCTGATCACCGCGCGACGCACCATCGCGCAGGTGCATGTCGCGGCCTTGCAGTTGCCGGGAACGGATCGGCGTGAGCTCGCCGCACGCTGCCAGGCGGCGGCGGGCTGGCGGGTCCGGCGACGCCGACGAGTCCGCATCGCCTGTTGAGCAGCGCGGCCGCCCCGCCGCAGCGCCGGGGCGGGCGCGGCTGCCCGGTATCCTGGGCAGGTCATGGTCTATCTGGATCACGCAGCCACCACCCCGATGCACCCGCAGGCCATCGAGGCGATGACAGCTGTGCTGGGCACCGTCGGAAACGCCTCCTCGCTGCACGCCGCCGGCCGCGCCGCGCGCCGCCGCATGGAGGAGTCCCGGGAGTCCATCGCGGCACGGCTGGGTGCGCGCCCGTCTGAGGTGGTGTTCACCTCCGGCGGCACCGACGGCGACAACCTGGCCGTCAAGGGCATCTACTGGGCGCGCCGCGACGCCGACGCACAGCGGCGCCGGATCATCACCACCGAGGTCGAGCACCACGCCGTGTTGGATGCGGTGGGCTGGCTCGCCGAACACGAGGGCGCCGAGATCACCTGGCTACCCACCGACGCCGACGGGTCGGTGTCACCGGACGCGCTACGCGAGGAGCTGGACGGTGGCCGGGCCGACGACGTCGCCCTGGTGTCGGTGATGTGGGCCAACAATGAAGTCGGAACGGTCCTGCCGGTCGCTGACCTGGCCGCGATCGCCGCCCAGTTCGGGGTGCCGATGCACTCCGACGCGGTGCAGGCCGTCGGGCAGCTGCCGGTCGATTTCGGTGCCAGCGGGCTGTCCGCGTTGAGCCTGACCGCTCACAAGTTCGGCGGGCCGTGCGGCACCGGTGCGCTGCTGATTCGTCGTGACGTGAGCTGCGTCCCGCTCACGCACGGCGGGGGACAAGAGCGTGACATTCGTTCGGGCACACCCGATGTCGCCGGAGCGGTCGGAATGGCTGCGGCACTCCAAGTCGCCGTGGACTCATTGGGGGCCACCGCCGAGCGGGTTGCGGGCCTGCGCGACCGGCTCATCGACGGAGTGCTCGCCCGGATCGACAACACCCGGGTCAACGGGTCGCGCACCCAACGCCTGCCCGGCAACGCGCACTTCACCTTCGCCGGCTGTGAAGGCGACTCGCTGCTGATGCTGTTGGACGCCAACGGCATCGAATGCTCCACCGGATCTGCCTGCACCGCCGGTGTGCCGCAGCCCTCGCACGTGCTGACCGCGATGGGCGCCGACCCGGTCGCCGCCCGTGGATCGCTGCGACTGTCGTTGGGGCACACCAGCGTCGACGGTGACGTCGACGCCGTGCTGGCGGTGCTGCCCGGCGCGGTGGACCGGGCCCGCCAGGCGATGCTGGCGGCCGCGGGAGTGGGGCGATGAAGGTAGTGGCCGCGATGAGCGGCGGAGTGGACTCCTCGGTGGCGGCGGCCCGCATGGTCGATGCCGGCCACGACGTGGTCGGCGTGCATCTGGCGCTGTCGCGCAACCCGGGCACCCTGCGCACCGGCTCGCGGGGGTGCTGCTCGCGGGAAGACTCCGACGACGCCCGCCGCGTCGCCGACGTGCTGGGCATTCCGTTCTACGTGTGGGACTTCTCCGAGCAGTTCAAGGACGAGGTGATCGACGACTTCGTCGACTCCTACGCCCGCGGCGAGACGCCCAACCCGTGCATGCGGTGCAACGAGAAGATCAAGTTCTCCGCGGTGGCCGCCCGAGCCCTCGCGCTGGGATTCGACATGGTCGCGACCGGCCACTATGCCCGGCTCACCGACGGTCGACTGCGGCGCGCGGTGGACGCCGACAAGGACCAGTCCTATGTGCTCGCCGTGCTCTCCGCCGAGCAGCTCCGGCACGCGGCGTTCCCGATCGGGGACACCCCCAAGCCACAGATCCGCGCCGAAGCCGCCGAACGCGGCCTGGCGGTGGCGAGCAAACCCGACAGCCACGACATCTGCTTCATCCCGACCGGCGACACTCGCACCTTCCTCGGCGGTCACATCGGCGTACGGCCCGGGGCCGTGGTGGATAGCGGCGGGTCCGTGCTCGCTGAACACGACGGGGTGCACGGTTTCACCATCGGCCAGCGCAAGGGCCTGGGCATCGCCGGGCCCGGCCCGGATGGCCAGCCGCGCTACGTGACCGGTATCGACGCCGCGACCGGCACCGTCACCGTCGGGTCGGCCGCCGACTTGAACGTGGTGGAGCTGACCGGGCGGGCGCCGGTGTTCACCTCGGGGCAGCCGTGGCGCGACCCAGTCGAGTGCGAGGTGCAGGTGCGCGCCCACGGCGAGACGGTCGGCGCGGTAGCCGAACTGGTCGGTGACATGCTGCAGGTGCGGCTGCGCGAGCCGTTGCGCGGCGTGGCCCGCGGCCAGACCCTGGCCTGCTACCGCCCGGACGCGCAGGGCGACGAAGTGATCGCCAGCGCCACCATCGCCGCCACCGGCGCATAGCGTCAGCTCTTAGCGCCGAACGTGTACTGATTGCGACGATCCGGCGATTTTTTCGCCTTGGATGCACGTTCGGCGCGGGGCAGCGCGCCTAACCCGGCACCGCCGAAGCCATGTTCGTCACCACCAGGTCGGCGTCGGACTCCGAAAAGCCGCAGTAGGTGACCTCCAACAGCACCGTCGACTTGACCTGGTAGGCCCGGCCACAGTCCCCGGCGTGGGTACGCAGGGACGCGCCGTCGGCGTCCCAGTCGCTGACCAGCCCCGGCCCGGCTGAGGTGTCGGCGCACTCGGCGACCCTGGCCACCAACGTGTCGAGAACGTGATGGGCGGCCGCGGCGTCGGGGTAGACGGCAGCACCCTCGGAGACCAGCGCGGCCTTGGGCGGGTACTGGTAGGTGGTCTTGTGGAAACGCGTCGCGGTGGATCCGAACACCGCGGTCTCGGCGAAGATGAAGCGGCACGGCGGCGGGATGGTGGCGGCTAGGTCGTCGATGTCCGTCGGAGAGCTGGAATCCATGGTGGGGATGACGGTCAGTTGCTCGTCGGCGCCGACGATGGCGCGCATCCGGGGCGTGCCGAGCATGATCCGGCCGAGATCCACGACGCCGGCGGGCGCCGGCAGCGCCGCGGGCGGCAGCGCCGTCCCGTCGACCACGCGGGTGCAGCCCACCACCGCTGCAGCCACCGCCCAGAGCGGCATCAGCCGCGACATCCTCACCATCGAAGGCTAGCCCGCCGTGCCCGGGGTCATGTCACTTCAATACGGTTGCCCGGTGAGTGCTTTCGCCACTGGGACCGGACTGGGGTCGTGGCCGGGCACCTCGGCACGCGAAGCGGCCGAGGTGGTGGTCGGTGAGTTGGGCGGCAGCCTGGCGCACCTGGTTGAGCTGCCGGGGCGCGGAGTAGGCGCCGACATGATCGGTCGGACCGGCGCGCTGCTGGTCGACATCGCCATCGACACCGCGCCGCGCGGCTACCGGCTGGCGGCGCGTCCCGGAGCGGTGAGCCGGCGCGCGGTGAGCCTGCTCGGTGAGGACGCCGATGCGCTGGAAGAGGCGTGGGAAGTCGCCGGCCTGCGCGGTAGCGGCCACCCGGTCAAGGTGCAGGCGGCGGGTCCGCTGACCTTGGCCGCGGAGGTGGAGCTGGCCAATGGGCACCGGGCGATCACCGACCGCGGTGCGATGCGGGACCTGGCGGCGTCGCTGGCCGAGGGCCTCAGATCACATCGGGCCGACCTGTCTCGCCGGCTCGACACACCGGTGATCGTGCAGCTCGACGAGCCGTCCCTGGCCGCCGCGGTGACTGGCCGGCTGGTCGGCGTGACCGCGTTGAGTCCGGTGGCCGCCATCGACGAGGCGGTGGCCACTGCGCTGCTCGACGGCTGTGCCGACACGATCGGCGGCGAGGTACTGGTGCACAGTTGCGCATCGGGACTTCCGTGGAAAGTGTTGCAGCGCAGCACTATCACTGCGCTGGCGTTGGACTGCACCGGGTTGGAAGCGTGCGACTACGACCAGATCGGCGCCTTCGTCGACTCCGGCCGCACCGTGGTGATGGGGCTGGTTCCCGCGTTCGCTCCGGCGCGGCCGCCCGACGTCGAAGAGCTGGCGACCGCGGTCGCGGCGATCACCGACCGGATTGGATTTCCCCGCTCGGTGCTGGCCGAGCGGGTCGGGATCAGCCCGGTCTGCGGGATGGCCGGCGCCGGCGCTGCGTGGGCGCGCACCGCGGTAGGTCTGGTGCGCAAGGTGGGCGAGGCGCTGGCCAGCGACCCGGAGGCGATCTAAAAGCAACTAAAAGGTTGCGTATTGTTCGTCGGCCTGCTGTACTGAAAGGCAACCGGGAGGTTGCATATGAGTACCGATCGAATCGAGAAACAGGTCGTGCTGCGCGCGACGCTGGAGCGGGTGTGGCGCGCGATCAGCGACTCGGGGGAGTTCGGACAGTGGTTCGGCGTCCGGTTCGACGGGCCGTTCGTCGCCGGCACCGCCGTGACCGGGACGATCACCCCTACCAGCGTCGACGCCGACGTCGCACGGCTGCAGGAGCCCCATGCCGGGAATCGCGGAACCTGGCACGTCGTCGCCGTCGAACCGCAGCGGCGGTTCGCCTACCGCTGGCACCCGTTCGCCGTCGACGCCGACGTCGACGACGAACCGATGACACTGGTGGAGTTCACCTTGGCCGAAACGCCCGACGGGGTATTGCTCACCATTGTCGAGAGCGGCTTCGACGCGCTGCCGCCGTCGCGGCGATCGACGGCATTCGAGGCCAACGCCGACGGCTGGGCGCATCAGCTCAGATTAGTGCGCAAATACCTGGAGTTGCAGCGGGCGTGACGAGCATTGAGGCACCGGTTTTCGATGCGCTCGGCGACCCGAACCGGCTGCGGATCATCGGGCGCCTCTGCGATGGCGGGCCGTGTTCGACCTCGCAGCTCACTCACGCGATTCCGGTGACGCGTCAGGCGGCCACCAAGCACCTGCAGCTGTTGGAGGCGGTCGGCCTGGTCACCAGCAGTCGTCGCGGCCGCGAACGCATCTGGGCGGTACGGCCGCAGCAGCTGGCCGAAGCCAGCGACTATCTCACCGGGCTGTCGCGCCGCTGGGACGCCGCGATGGAGCGGCTGCGGGCATTCGTGGAGAACGTCGAGGATTAATCACCGTCCAGGCACCGGATCAACCGCGCCGACGCGGTCAGCCGAAACGACGCGTCGACCAGCTCGCCGACCTCGTCCCAATCCACCTCAGCTGCATCGAAATCCAGTCCCAGCCAACCGGACGGGCCCAGATACATCGGCACGAAGAACCGCGGGTCTTGCTCCAGCGCCCGTCGCTCGGACTCGTCGACCTTGACCAGCAACGCATGGGGATAGGGCACCATCGCGCCGGTGACTTTGCTGCTGCCGCCGTAGATCGCGAACATCTTGGGCGCGCAGAACACCGGGCGGCCATGAGAGATCTTCTCGAAGGCCTCGGGAAAGCCCAGCGCGATGCGTCGCAGCTCCGACAGGCCAGGGTCGTCGTCGCGGTACATGATCGGGTGCGGCACCGTCTCAGGTTAGCCGCCAGGCCCCAGCGCGCCCGAGGATCTGTCTGCGCCAGATCAGTCCTGGCTTTTACCGATAATCTGCAACGGTGGGTTCGGGGAAGTAGCCGTGGCTTGGAGCGTCGGGTTGTCGCAGAAAGAGATGGGCAGGGTGGCAGTTTCCGAGATCTCGATCACCGCGCGTGACTGGAAGCTGAATCGTCCGGACCTCGACACCTCCGCGATGGAGGTCGTCGGGGCGTTGAAGCGCGCGTCGGGTTTGCTGGCACGAGCCCTGGAGCCGCTCTACGCCAGCTCCCCGGTCTCCGAGCCTGAACACACTGTTCTGGTGGTGCTGCGTCACCGAAAAGGCCCGGTGATCGCGCGCGACGTCGCCGAAGAACTCGGCGTGTCTCAGGCGTGGATCAGTCGGATGCTGCGCCGGTTGGAGGAACGCGGGTATGTGCATCGGGAGATCAACCCCAACGACCGGCGGGCGGCGACGATCAGCATGACAGACAGCGGATGCGCAGTGGTCGACGAGTACTTCCCGGAACGGCTGCGGATCGAAAGTGAGGCGCTGTCCGGGCTGGGCGACGAACAGGCGTTGGTCGTCGCCGGCTTGGAACGACTCATTGCTTCGCTGAAGGCATTTCAAGGCTGACGCTCGAATGGAACCCGGACTGGTCGCTGCGGATGGGCGGCTGCGCCGCCCGGGGCGGCCGGGACCGGATCAAACGCGGCCACCAGAACAGCGGGCCCAGCATCCGGGCGATCGCGGGGGTGATGAACGAGCGCACGATCAGCGTGTCCAACAGCAGACCCAGCCCGACCGTGGATCCCAATTGCCCGATCGCGATCAGGTCGCTGGAGAGCATCGCCATCATCGTCACCGCGAACACCAACCCTGCGGTGGTCACTACCTTGCCGGACTTGGCGACCGCCCGAATCAGGCCGGTGTTCAGACCGGCTTTGCTCTCCTCCAGGTAGCGGGCGATCAGCAGCAGGTTGTAGTCCGACCCCACCGCCACCAGGATGATGAACGTGATCGGCAGAGTCAGCCAGCTCAGCGGGTAGCCGAGGAGATGCTGCCAGACCAGTACCGACAGGCCAAAGGCCCCCGAGTAGGAGAACGCCACGGTGCCGATGATGACTAGCGCGGCAACCACGCTGCGGGTGATCAGCAGCATCACCAGGAATATCAGCGCGAACGCTGCGGTCGCCGCGATCAGCAGATCGATTCGGGTGGCCTCCTGAATGTCCCAGAAGGTGGGCGCCGAGCCGCCCAGGTACAGCCGTGCCTCGGCCAGCGTGGTTCCCTTGAGAGCTTCGCGCGCGGCGGGCAGATACGCCTGGGCGTGTTGGATCCCTTCCGGGCTGAGTGCTTCGCCGTCGTGGTAGATCATGTAGCGCGCCGAATGGCCGTCGGGTGAGACGAAATACTTCAGGTCGATCTGGAAGTAGGGGTTGTCGAACGCCTCTGGCGGCAGATAGAAGAACTCGTCGTTCTTGGAAGCGTCGAAGGCGTGGCCGAGGTCCATCATCTGCTTGCCCAGCTCGTTGAGTTGGCTCAGCAGCGGCCGGGTGGTGCTCTGCTCGGTCAGTACGACCTTGCGCATTGCCGCCATCTGGTCGGCGGTCTGCCCGAGCAGGTCGACCAGTTGCGGCGTGACCTCGTCCTGGATCAGCGCGGCGGTCAGCGAATCGTTGCTCGCGTCGGCCATGTGATCGAGCTGATCGGTCATGTCGAAGAGTGAACGCAGTGCCGCGCACATCGGGATGTCGAAGCAGTGCGGCTCCCAGTAGAAGTAGTTGCGCAGCGGCCGGAACTGATCGTCGAAATTGGCAAACTCGTCACGCATGCTCGCGGTGACGTCGGTCAGTTCCTGCGCGGCCTGCGCGGAGATGTGCGCCGCGCCGGCCTGTCGGCCCGTGAGCTCCTGCTGGCGCTGGATGAGCCTGGTCATCCGCTCGGTGATGTCGGCGATCTCGGTGAATCGGTCGGTGAGGTCGGTCAAAAGCGGCATGGTCTCGCCGATCTTGGTGCCCATCGTGCCCATCGTGTAGGTGAACGACGAGTGCTCCAGCGGGCTACCTAGCGGCCGGGTGACGCTTTGGATCATCGAGACGCCGGGTGTGTGGAAGACGGCGCGGGCGACCCGGTCAAGCGCGATCATGTCGGTGGAATTGCGCATGTCGTGGTCGGATTCGACCATCAGCATGTCACTGTTGAGTTTGCTCACCGGGAAATGCCGGTCGGCGGCGGCGTACCCCTGGTTGGCCGGGGTGGCGTCGGAGACGTAGATCCGGTCGTTGTAGCCAGGCCGGTACGTCGGCACCACGATGGTGCCGATGAAGACGACGATGCCGCTGACGACCAGGATGCGGCCCGGCCAGCGGACCGTCGCGGTACCGACCTTGCGCCAGATCCCGGCCGATTCGACCATGCTGTGGGGCTCGAAAGCTCCGAAACGGCTACCGAACGCCAGCACGGCCGGGCCGAAGCTCAGGGACGCCGCGACGGTGGTGATCGTGGCAAGCGCGCACGGCACACCCATCGTGTTGAAGTAGTTCAGCCGGGTGAACTGCAGGCAGAAGGTGGCGCCGGCGATCGCCAGCCCCGAGCCCAGGATGACGTGTGAGACGCCCTTGACCGCGGTGTAGTAGGCGGTTTCACGATCTTCACCGGCCCGGCGGGCCTCCTGATAGCGGCCGATCAGGAAGATTGAATAGTCGGTGCCGGCGCCGAGCACCAGCGAGACCAGAATATTGCTGGCGAAGACCGAGATGCCGATCAGGTGGTGATGGGCCACAGCGGCGACGATTCCGCGGCTGCACATGAGTTCGACCATCACGACCAGCAGGGTCAGCAGCGCGGTGACGATCGACCGGTAGACGATCAGCAGCGCGGTGATGATGATCGCGATAGTGACGAACATCAGCCGGAACATGCTCTCGTTGCCGACCTGCAGCATGTCGGTGGAGAGCGGCGCCGACCCGGAGGCGTAGACCTTGAGCCCGTCGGGCGGCTGCAGTTCCGACACCAAGTCGCGGACCGCCCGGATGGACTCGTCGGAGACCGTCGAGCCTTGATCACCGGCGACTCGGACCAACGTGTAAGCCGCTTTCCCGTCGGCGCTTTGGACGCCGGCGGCGGTGGTGCCCTGCCCCCACAGATTCATCACGTACTGAACGTGTTCGTCGTGCTCGAGCCTGTCGGCGAGCACGTCATAGAACTTGTGGTCGGCGTCGTTCAACTGATGGTCGCCCTCGAGGATGACCATGATCAGGCTGTTGCTGTCCGACTCCTGGAAGACCTCGCCGATGTGGATCAACGCGACCGCCGACGGGGCGTCCAGCGGGACCAGTGGGCCCTGGTTGGCGTCGGTCACCGGTTCGAGTTGCGGAACCACCGTGTTGACCAGGGCGGTCAGGGCGAACCAGCCGAGAATCACGAGGATCGAATACTTGCGGATGACCCTGGCCACGAAGGGATTTCCCGCGCCGTGAGCGCTCATGCCGACAGCACCTGACACCAGACGCCGGCATGTTCGCCGGTTGCGGTGTGCTCGACGCGCACCACGCCGTCGACCGTGATCCGGCAGCCGATATGGCCGCCGGCTACCTGGGCGGTGATGTCGCCGGTGGCGGTGGTCAGCACGGTCGTCTCGGTATGGGTCCAGGGCAGTTCGGTGATCTCGACGTCGACCGGTTTGCTGTCGACGTTCCAGTAGCTCACCCGGCCCCAGCCGGCGAAGTCGCCGAATACCTCATAGGTGATGTTCTTT
Organism: Mycolicibacter heraklionensis; assembly: GCA_001673575.1. Taxonomy (GTDB): domain Bacteria; phylum Actinomycetota; class Actinomycetes; order Mycobacteriales; family Mycobacteriaceae; genus Mycobacterium; species Mycobacterium heraklionense_A. The sequence continues at coordinate 24,601 of LZME01000010.1, forward strand.
GGGTTGAACTGCACGATTGCGCCGGCGCCGCCGGGACCACGGGTGCGGTCCTGTGACCCGAAGATGCCGTGGGCGATCTTGATCGTGCTCCCCGCGCCAAGCAGCACCACGACCACCAGTCCGGGCAGCCAGAATCGGTTGAGCAGCCGGCGACCCCTGGAAGTGCTCATGTCGAACCTCTCGGCGAACGGGCTGGGCGGGCGAAACCTCCAGAACCCCTGCGGTTGGTGGGTGAAGCGCGGAGAGCCCTGCATTACGTGACGGATACTGTACTAGTTAAGTAAATGCTTCGGGAAGGCGATGACGGAGTTGTGCGAGCAGTGTCACAGCGCTTGGGTGACCGCCCATTCGCCACGGCCGAGTCGGTGTTGCCGGGCTTGGGCGACTGCTGTGCGCGGATAACCTGAGGGGGTGAGCTCCTCCCTTGCAGATCCGGTCGACCCCGACCTCCGGCGGCAGTGGCACGACTTGGCCGAAGAGGTACGCGAACACCAGTTCCGCTACTACGTCAAAGACGCGCCGATCATCACCGACGGCGAATTCGACGAGCTGTTCAACCAGCTGCTCGCGCTGGAGGAGGCGCACCCGGAGCTGCGTACCGCCGATTCACCGACCCAGTTGGTGGGCGGCGCGGGTTTCACCACCGAGTTCGCGCCCGCCGAACACCTGGAGCGAATGCTGTCGCTGGAAGACGTGTTCTCACCCGAGGAACTGACCGCCTGGGCGGGCCGGGTGGCCGGTGAGATCGGCGGCGACACCACCTACCTGTGCGAACTCAAGGTCGACGGTGTGGCGCTCGGGCTGGTGTACCGCGACGGCCGGTTGAGCAGCGGCGCCACCCGTGGCGACGGCCGGGTCGGTGAGGATGTGACGTTGAACGCGCGCACCATCGCCGACATCCCGGAATTCCTCAACACCGACACCGAATTCCCGGTCCCGGCCGTGCTGGAGGTGCGCGGCGAGGTGTACTTCCGGCTGGAGGACTTCGAGACCCTCAATGCCGGACTGGTCGCCGAGGGCAAGCCGCCGTTCGCCAACCCCCGCAACAGCGCGGCCGGGTCGCTGCGGCAGAAGAACCCGGCGATCACTGCGCGGCGCAACCTGCGCATGGTCTGCCACGGCCTCGGCTTTGCCGACGGGTTCAGTCCCGAGACCCTGCACGACGCCTACCGCGCGATGACGGCCTGGGGGCTGCCGGTCTCTCCACACACCGCCCGCGTCGAGGGCATGGCCGCGGTGGCCGAACGCATCACCTATTGGGGTGAGCACCGGCACGATGTTGAACACGAAATCGACGGCGTGGTAGTCAAAGTCGACGACCGGGCCCTACAGCGCCGGCTCGGCGCCACCTCCCGGGTGCCGCGCTGGGCGGTGGCCTACAAGTACCCGCCCGAGGAGGCGCAGACCACGCTGCTCGACATCCGGGTCAGCGTCGGGCGCACCGGTCGGGTCACCCCGTTCGCCTACATGACCCCGGTCAAGGTCGCCGGCTCCACGGTGAGCCTGGCCACCTTGCACAACGCTTCGGAGGTCAAGCGCAAGGGTGTGCTGATCGGCGACACCGTAGTGATCCGCAAGGCCGGCGACGTGATCCCCGAGGTACTCGGGCCCGTGGTCGATCTGCGCGACGGCAGCGAGCGCGAGTTCGTCATGCCGACCCACTGCCCGGAATGCGGAACCCTGCTGGCGCCGGCCAAGGAAGCCGACGTCGACATCCGTTGTCCCAATTCGCGGTCCTGCCCGGCGCAACTGCGCGAGCGGGTGTTCCACGTCGCCGGTCGCGGCGCTTTCGACATCGAGGCCCTGGGCTATGAGGCGGCGACCGCGCTGTTGAGCGCCGGCGTCATCACCGATGAGGGTGACCTGTTCACCCTCACCGAAGAGGACCTGCTGCGTACCGAGCTGTTCACCACCAAGGGCGGCGCGCTGTCCAAGAACGGCCGGCAACTGTTGGCCAATCTGGACAGGGCCAAATCCCAACCGTTGTGGCGGGTGCTCGTGGCCTTGTCGATTCGGCACGTCGGACCGACCGCGGCCCGGGCGTTGGCCACCGAGTTCGGCAGCCTGGACGCCATCACCGCGGCATCCACCGAGCAGTTGGCCGCCGTCGAGGGCGTCGGTCCTACCATTGCCGCCGCGGTCACCGAATGGTTCGACGTCGACTGGCACCGCGCGATCGTGGACAAGTGGCGGGCCGCCGGGGTACGGATGGCCGACGAACGCGACGCGAGCATCGAACGCACGCTGGAGGGGTGCAGCATCGTGGTGACGGGCTCGTTGACCGGCTTCTCCCGCGACGAGGCCAAGGAGGCGATCATCGCCCGCGGTGGCCGCGCGGCCGGTTCGGTGTCGAAGAAGACCGCCTACGTGGTGGCCGGCGACGCGCCCGGGTCGAAGTACGACAAGGCCGTCGAGCTCGGCGTGCCGATTCTGGATGAAGAGGGTTTCCGGGCCCTGCTGGAGAACGGTCCGGCCGATGACGACGGGACCCCGGACGAGGGCTCAGCGCAGCAGGATTAGCGCAGCAGCGTCGCCACGATCCCGGCCAGATAACCCAGCCGGACCACTTCGGCGGGCAGGAAGGCCGGACCGCCGGTGCGGCCCAGCACGACGGCGGTGCGGGGGTTGCCCAATGGCGCGGCGGCCAGGGCGATATCCATCTCCCGCCATACCGCCGGCACCCAGGCGGCGGTGTTGTCCAGGGCGGCCGCCCGCTCGATCGGCAGCCATGGCACCGCGCCGACATCGGTCTCCGGGGTTCCCGGGCTGCCCGCGAGGCGGCGGAACGTCCCGTCGTCTCCGTCGCTGCGCACCACCGTGCACCAGCTGACCCGCAGCACCCGCGGCGCTTCGTCGGCCAGCTTCTGCAACTTGGCGCTGCGGTCACCTGCCGCCGCGACGTGGTCGATGAGCTCGAGCTCACGGTGTGCATCCAGCAGCCCGGTGTGCGGGCGGACACTGTGCACCCGAACCCCGGGCAGCCGTTCGGCGGCGGTGATCAGCACATCGGGCATCGCTCCCTGCGGGAGTTCGACCACCAGATCGTCGATGGCCGCACCGCTGCCGCGTTCCACAACGTCCAGCGACAGGATGTCAGCGCCCACCGAGCCCAGACCCACGGCCAGCGACCCCAGGCTGCCGGGGCGGTCGTCGAGTTCGACACGCAGCAGATAGGAAGGCATGGGCAAACCTTCCCACAGCGTGCATTGGCCCGCCGAGAGTGAGTCTGACTTCACGCTCGCCACCGCACGCTGGCTTTACGCTCGACGTGAGCGGGCGGCTAGGCTTTGCACCCGTGTCCCAGATCTCTCGTGACGACGTAGCTCACCTGGCCCGGTTGGCCCGGTTGGCGCTGACCGACGCCGAGTTGGACGGCTTTGCCGGCCAGCTCGATGCGATCCTGACCCATGTCAGCACGATTCAGGCTGTCGACGTCACTGGCGTCGAGGCGACCGATAACCCGCTCAAGGACGTCAACGTCACCCGACCGGACGAGATTGTCGCGGGGTTGAGCCAGGCTGAGGCGCTGGCCGCCGCGCCGCGCGCCGCCGAGAACCGCTTCGCGGTTCCGCAGATCCTGGGGGAGAGCCAGTGAGCGAGCTGATCCGATCCGACGCGGCCACCTTGGCGGCCAAGATCGCCGCCCGCGAGGTGTCCTCGGTCGAGGTCACCCGCGCCCACCTCGACCAGATCGCGGCCACCGACGACCGGTACGGAGCCTTCCTGCACGTCGGCGCCGACGAAGCCCTGGCCGCAGCGGAGGCCGCCGACAAGGCGATAGCCGCCGGCGAGGCGCCGTCGGCGCTGGCCGGGGTCCCGTTGGCACTCAAGGACGTGTTCACCACCGTCGACGCGCCCACCACGTGCGGATCGAAGATCCTCGAAGGCTGGCGGGCCCCCTACGACGCGACCGTCACGGCGCGCCTGCGCGCGGCGGGCATCCCGATCCTGGGCAAGACCAACATGGACGAGTTCGCCATGGGCTCGTCGACGGAGAATTCCGCCTACGGTCCGACCCGCAACCCGTGGGATGTCGAGCGGGTGCCGGGCGGCTCCGGCGGCGGCAGTGCCGCGGCATTGGCCGCATTCCAGGCGCCGCTGGCCATCGGCACCGACACCGGCGGCTCGATTCGCCAGCCGGCCGCGCTGACCGCGACCGTCGGCGTCAAACCCACCTACGGCACCGTGAGTCGCTACGGATTGGTGGCGTGCGCGTCGTCGCTGGACCAGGGCGGGCCGTGCGCACGCACCGTGGCCGACACCGCGCTGCTGCACTCGGTGATCGCCGGGTATGACCCGCGCGACTCAACCTCCCTGGACGTACCGGTGCCCGACGTCGTGGGCGCCGCGCACGCCGGGGCCACCGGCGATCTGTCGGGGGTGCGGATCGGGGTGGTGCGTCAGCTGCACAGCGGCGAGGGCTACCAGCCAGGTGTGCTGGCGTCGTTCAACGCCGCCGTCGAGCAGTTGAAAGCGCTGGGCGCGCAGATCTCGGAGGTGGACTGCCCGCACTTCGACTACTCGCTGAGCGCCTACTACTTGATCCTGCCCTCGGAGGTGTCGTCCAACCTGGCCCGCTTCGATGCGATGCGTTTCGGGCTGCGGGTCGGCGACGACGGAACCCACAGCGCCGAGGAAGTGATGGCGCTGACCCGCGCCGCCGGGTTCGGCCCAGAAGTCAAGCGCCGCATCATGCTCGGCACCTACGCGCTGTCGGCGGGCTACTACGACGCCTACTACAACCAGGCGCAGAAGGTGCGCACGCTGATCGCGCGCGACCTCGACGAGGCCTACAAGTCGGTGGACGTGTTGATCTCGCCGACGACGCCCACCACGGCGTTCCGGTTGGGGGAGAAGGTCGACGACCCGCTGGCCATGTACCTGTTCGACTTGTGCACCCTGCCGCTGAACCTGGCCGGACACTGCGGTATGTCGGTGCCGTCCGGGCTCTCCGGCGACGACGGGCTGCCGGTCGGCCTGCAGATCATGGCACCGGCGCTGGCCGATGACCGGCTGTACCGGGTGGGTGCGGCCTATGAGGCCGCCCGCGGGGAGCTGGCCAGCGCGATTTAGTCCGCCGAGCAGACACAAAAGCGCCCTGAAACGCGGTGAATTGGGAGCTTTTACGTCTGCTCGCCGGTGAAGACGCAGCCGACCCGGCAAGATGGGCACTATGCGGATCGGAGTGCTCACCGGCGGCGGTGACTGTCCCGGATTGAACGCTGTGATCAGGGCGGTGGTGCGCACCTGCGACTCCCGCTACGGCTCCACGGTGGTCGGATTCCAGGACGGCTGGCGCGGCCTGCTGGAGAACCGGCGCGTTCAGTTGGCCAACGACGACCGCAACGACCGGCTGCTGGCCAAGGGCGGCACCATGCTCGGCACCGCCCGGGTGAACCCGGACAAGCTGCGCGCCGGCCTGGATCAGGTCAAGCAGACCCTCGACGATAACGGCATCGACGTGCTCATCCCTATCGGCGGCGAGGGCACCTTGACCGCGGCGCACTGGCTGTCGCAGGAGAACGTCCCGGTGGTCGGGGTGCCCAAGACCATCGACAACGACATCGATTGCACCGACGTCACTTTCGGCCACGACACCGCCCTGCAGGTGGCCACCGAGGCAATCGACCGGCTGCATTCCACCGCCGAATCCCATCAGCGGGTGATGCTGGTCGAGGTGATGGGCCGCCACGCCGGCTGGATCGCGCTCAACGCCGGGCTGGCCTCCGGTGCTCACATGACGCTGATACCCGAGCAACCCTTCGACGTCGAAGAGGTGTGCCGGCTGGTCAAACAACGCTTCCAGCACGGGTCGTCGCACTTCATCTGCGTCGTCGCCGAAGGCGCCAAACCCGCTGTGGGCTCCATGGAGTTACGGGCCGGCGGCGTCGACGAGTTCGGCCACGAGCGGTTCACCGGTGTTGCCGCCCAGCTGGCTGTCGAAATCGAAAGGCGCGTCAAGAAGGAAGTCCGCACCACGGTGCTGGGCCACGTGCAGCGCGGCGGCACTCCGACCGCCTACGATCGCGTGCTCGCGACCCGCTTCGGCGTCAACGCCGCGGATGCCGCCCACGCCGGCGAATACGGAATGATGGTGTCGCTGCGTGGGCAGGAGATCGGCAGGGTGGCGTTGGCCGACGCGGTCCGACAGCTCAAGGTGGTGCCGCAGAGCCGCTACGACGATGCGGCGGCGTTCTTCGGCTGACGCGCGTGTGGCGTGACAACATCGCGAAATGACCTCACAATGGTGAGGTTGTGCTTCGTGTTGCCTGATGGATGAAGGCTGGGGGTGGGGTATGGGAAAGATGGCGTTATCTGCCGCGGTGCTGTGCGGTCTGCCGATGGGGCTGGTGCTGTCGACGTCGGCCCACGCCAGCGGTGACCTCATCGGCGATTACGTCACCGACCACGGTGGCGACGTCTGCGCATTGATCAACGAACAGCCGAACCTGGCGGGGGTCAGGCATGCTGTCGATCACATCTTGGCGACCAGTGGTCTGCCGGAGGATCAGACCGGGCGGCTGCTGGCCGGGTCAGTGATTGCCGACTGCCCCGAAGACGGCCTGCTGGTCGAGGAATTCGTCTTGTACGTCAAGCGGCGCCAGCAACAGCAGTAGTTAGGGTGATCGGCGATCTTCCGTCACAGGTCGCCTGGGTCGTCGGGCACGTCGACGGCGTAGTCGGCCAGCACCTCCAGCGCGACCACCTCCAGAGTGCGTTCATGTGTGGCGGCCAACACTACCGGCGCGGCGCAGCCGTCGCGGTGGGCGCGCAACCAGTTCAGCGCGGTGACGCACCACCGATCGCCGGGGACCAGCCCCGGGAACCGGTAGGCCGGCATCGGCGTGGACAGGTCGTTGCCGATCGAGCGCTGGTGTTCCAGGAATTCGCCGGTGACGACGGCGCAAATCGTGTGCAGTCCGATGTCCTCGGGCCCTGATGAGCAACAGCCGTCGCGGTAGAAGCCGGTGATCGGGTCGCTGCCGCACGGCTCCAGCGGGCCGCCCAGTACGTTGCGGTCGGGCATGGGGCACAGTCTAGGGCGGCGTCACCTACCGTGAGGTATGACCGAGCGGAACCGGGAGCGGCTGTGGGCGCATATCGACGGCATCTACCGGCAGATCTGCGAGCATCCGTTCGTGACCGGGCTGACCAAGGGAACCTTGGGGCGCAACCAGTTTCGCTACTACCTGGTACAGGACGCGCACTACCTGCGCGGTTATGCGCGGGCACTGGCGATCTGCGCGGCCAAGGCGCCGATCGAGTCGGAGCTGACGATGTTCGCCGAGCATGCCGGCGCGGCGATCACCGCCGAAGCCGACCTGCACGCCGGGCTGCTAGCGGATCTGGGGTTCGACGTCGAAGCTGCCGCCGCACTGCCGATCGCCCCGACGACCCAGGCCTACACCAGCTATCTGCTGGCGGTTACCACATCCGGCTCCTATGCCGAGGCCGTAGCCGCAGTGCTGCCCTGCTACTGGGTCTACGCCCGGGTGGGTGAGCACCTGCAACGCCACGGCTCACCGGAGCCGCTGTTCCAGCGCTGGATCGATATGTACGCGGGACAGGAGTATCAAGCGGTGGTGGAGGCGGTGCTTGCCGTCGCCGACCGCATCGGTACACACCTGCCGGCAGCGGAGTGGGAGCTGATGCGCCGGCATTTCCACACCGCCGCGCGTTATGAATGGATGTTCTTCGACGCCGCCTACCGGATGGAGGACTGGCCGGTGTGACCAAGTCTGGCTGAGCGGGTCACCTAGACTTTGCGCCATGACCGCTGCTGTCGCTGAACTGCTCGACTACGACGACGTCGTCGCCCGCTTCGACCCGGTGCTGGGCCTGGAAGTGCACGTCGAGCTGTCCACGGCCACCAAGATGTTCTGCGGATGCTCGACAGCATTCGGCGCCGAGCCGAACACTCAGGTCTGTCCGGTGTGCCTGGGCCTGCCCGGTTCGCTGCCGGTGCTCAATGCCATCGCGGTCGAGTCGGCGATCCGGATCGGGCTGGCACTCAACTGCGAAATCGCCTCCTGGTGCCGGTTCGCCCGCAAGAACTACTTCTATCCCGACCAGCCGAAGAACTACCAGATCTCCCAGTACGACGAGCCGATCGCATTCAACGGTTACCTGGACGTGCCGCTGGAAGACGGGTCGGTGTGGCGGGTGGACATCGAGCGCGCTCACATGGAGGAGGACACCGGCAAGCTCACCCACGTAGGCAGCGACACCGGTCGCATCGAGGGCGCCAGCGAATCCCTGGTCGACTACAACCGGGCCGGCGTGCCGCTGATCGAGATCGTCACCAAACCGATCACCGGTGCCGCTGAACGTGCACCGCAGATCGCTCGGGCTTATGTGACGGCGTTGCGGGATCTGCTGCGGGCGTTGGACGTTTCTGACGTGCGGATGGACCAGGGTTCGATGCGCTGTGACGCCAACGTGTCGCTGAAGCCTACCGGGGCAGCCGAATTCGGCACCCGAACCGAGACCAAGAACGTCAACTCGCTCAAGAGTGTCGAGGTGGCGGTGAGCTACGAGATGCGACGCCAGGGCGCGGTGTTGACCGGAGGCGGCACCGTCGTTCAGGAGACCCGGCACTTCCACGAAGCCGGTTACACCAGCCCGGGCCGAGCCAAGGAGACCGCGGAGGACTACCGCTACTTTCCTGAACCCGATCTGGAGCCGGTGGCGCCATCGGCGGAGCTGGTCGCAGAATTGCGGGAGACCATTCCGGAACTGCCGTGGCTGGCCCGCAAGAAGATCCAGGAGCAGTGGGGCGTCTCCGACGAGGTGATGCGCGATCTGGTCAACGCGGGCGCGGTTGAGTTGGTGGCCGCCACCGTGTCAGCCGGAGCATCCAGCGAGGCGGCCCGGGCCTGGTGGGGAAACTTCCTGGTGCAGAAGGCCAACGAGGCCGGTGTCGAACTCGACGCTCTGGCCATCACGCCCACGCAAGTGGCTGCCGTGGTGGCGCTGGTGGAATCGGGCGAGCTGTCTAACAAGCTGGCTCGACAGGTGGTCGAAGGGGTACTGGCCGGCGAGGGGGAGCCCGCCCAGGTGATGGCCGACCGGGGCCTGGTCGTGGTGCGTGACGACTCGGTGATCCAGGCGGCGATCGACGAAGCCTTGGCCGCCAATCCCGATGTGGCCGAGAAGATTCGGGGCGGCAAGGTGCAGGCCGCCGGCGCCATCGTTGGTGCGGTCATGAAAGCCACCAAGGGTCAGGCCGACGCCGCCCGGGTGCGGGAACTGGTGCTGGCCGCCTGCGCCGGGTAGTCCCCGGCTGCCTCAGCCGGCGGTGGCGCGGCGAATCTGCGGCAGGTGGCGGGCGCCTTGGTGGTCGCGGTGGTCGAAGATGAACTGCAGCCACCGAAAGTCGATCAACATTGCGTGGTCATCCTTTTCGCTCGTCGGGCGAGTATGCGGCGGCGGTGACGTCCTGCGTGAGTCACTGCTTTCGACCCGTTGAAACCCAAGGTAAGCCCGATATTTAAGGCGTCCGGGCGGAGTCAGTAATACTTCTGTGAGAACCGATCGGGTTGGCGCTGACTCGATGGTGCGACACAAAACCGCACCGTGTGACCCCGAGGGGCCACACGGTGCGATTTGAGCGGTTGAGCGATTTAGAACAGGCCCTCCAGGATATCGCTGCTGCCGTCCCAGCCGAGGGCCATCGCGATGGACTGGGAGAACTCCACCATGGATGCGATCGGGCCGACCGCGACGCCCGGCAGGCTGAAAAGATCCATCGGCTCGCCCAGCGCATCGGTTCCGGCACCCATGCCGATGACATCGAAGATCGAGCCACCCGAGCTGAGCAGTCCGCCCACGTTCAGATTCAGCTCGGTGATGTAGGTGGGCAAATCGAGCAGCGTCAGGGCGGGCAGGGTGATTCCCAGCTGATCCAGGATCGGCATCAGGTCAACCTCGCCGTAACCGTTGAGATAGGCATTGACGATGTTGGCCGGCATGTCGGTCAGCTGCTGCAGCGCGGCGTCCCAGTCCGGGGTGCCACCCGTCAGCGCCTCGGAGATGTTGGTGATGTCCTCGTTGACCTGCAGCACCGGGCTGAGCATGGTGCTGATCTGCCCGATCACAACACCGCTCAGCGGGGAACCGGCGAAGTTCAGCACCGCCGCTACCAGCGGCACCGCACTCTCGTCCAGACCGAGGGATTCGACGATGCCCGGCAGGACGGTCGAATCGGTGAGCATCCCGAAAAGGGTGCTGTGATCGATGATGCCGGCGAGCAGCCCGTCGGTGGCCTTCACCGCCTCATCCAGCGATTGGTACAGCGTGTCGGTGGCGCCGCCCTCGGGAAGGAACGGGCCGAAGAGGGCGCCGGGGATCGCTGCGGTGTCATCGGTCGCCGGTGCCCCGAACAGGGCAGTCAAGTGATCTTGAATGTCCTTGGTGACGTCGGCGAAGCTCAACGAGCCATCGGCCAGGCCCTGGATGTAGCCGATCTGGTTGGCCAGCTGCTGTTGCAGGGCCGCGAACGGCGCCGCGGAGAAGTGGTTCCAGATGTCGGTGGCGTTGGCCTCGGCGGTCTGCCAGACGCTGTCCCAGCTGGCGGTGAGTTGCACCGCATGGGTGTGCGGGGCCGGTTGGGAGGGCAGGGGCGCGATGGCCGTCGTGGCGGCCACTGCACCGGCTCCGATGAGCGCGACGCTTGCGGCGACCCAGGGGGAGGGGGCACGGTGTTGCATTGGTCTCCTAGTTACGTAAGCGTGACGACTGCCACGGGAAAGAAAGGTTACTTGAAAGTAGGTTAGGCGCAAGCGAACTGAACGCTAACAAAATCCGAGGTCGCTACGCTTTTTGCCGGGATGACCTCGGCATATCGCGAAGCCGTTCGGCTGATTGACAGGGAATTCTTAAAAAACTTGGTACCGTGAAATGGAATGACGAACTTGGTTAGTAGACCAAAGGAGTGCCTCGGAGACCACTTCCGGGCTCGCTAGTCGACGCCTGATCCACGTGTGGACCGGCGACGCCGCGCCAAAGCGTTGATGAGGAGCCGCCGGGGTCAGGCCGACGCTGCCCGAATTGCTGCTGGCCGCCAGCGGCTAAGGCGTGCCGCCCACCGCCCAGCAAGCCCGGGTGGCTCGGCCCTCCTTGCGGGTTGTTAATCACCGGATGGAAACGGGAAGGGGCCGAGCGGGCCTCAAGCCTGAGACAAAACCATTACTCCCGTGGCTGTTTTCTAGGCGATTTCATAGCGTTTCGCGTCATGCGCTTTATCGTGTCGCGACCGCGGATGAATCCGGTGCCGGTGTAGTGAGCCTGTCCCGTCGTAGTTTCCTTCAGGCCGGAATGGCCGCGGCCGCCGGCGCTGCCGCAGGTATGGGTTCCCGCGTGGCGCATGCCGAACCGGCGGCGCTGCTGGCGTCGAATCCAACCGGCACCACCTTGGATGTGGTCAGCACGCCGGGCATGGCCCAAGCCGGGGGCTACCGGCCACTGGTCGCCGGCAGTGGATGGCCGTTGTACATCCGCCAGGAGCTGGCCACCGCGGGCCCCGCGCGCGAGATGGCGCGCACCGCGTTGGCGGCGTTCGTCCAGGTCACCGATCTGCACCTCACCGACGCGCAGAGTCCGGCCCGATTCGAGTTCGTCCATCCGTTCATCTCGTCGGCCTACCGGCCGCACGAGACACTGACCACTCAGGGTGCGGTCTCGCTCGTGAAGCAGCTCAACGCGCTTCCCGGCGGGCCGTTCACCGGCCGGCCATTCGATTGCCTGGTCTCCACCGGGGATAACACCGACAACAAAGAGCTGATCGAACTCGACTGGTTTCTGACGGTGATGTCGGGCGGGTCGATCATCCCCAACACCGGTGCACCGGATCGCTATGAGGGCGTGCAGGCGCACGGCTCGTCGGATTACTGGCTGGCCGAGTCGCCGTATTGGGACAGCTACAAGGGCAAGGGATTTCAGCAGATTCCGGGATTCCTGTCCGCTGCGATCTCCGCGCATGTCAGCCCGGGTCTGCGCATGCCCTGGTATTCGGTGGTGGGCAACCACGATGAGCAGCTGCTGGGCACCGTTCCCAACGGTCTGCTGGACTGGATGTACACCTCGCCGATCAAATTCGATCTGCCGCATAGCGATCCCTCGGCGATCGCCATCGCCAAGGCACTGTGCGCCGATCCCTCGCAGCTCGTCCCGATCCTGCTGCAGCTCAAGTCCGGCGGACCCTTCCTGCCCGCAACCGTGGATCAGCGACGCATGCCATTCACGTTGAGCCAGTATGTTCGTCGGCACTTCGAGCCCGCCATCACCGGTCCCGGGCCGGTCGGGCATGGTTTCACGGATCCAGATGGGCCTACCTGGTACACCTTCCAGGTGGCGCCCGGTGTGCTCGGTGTGGCTATGAACACCACCAATGACCTTGGCCTGTCGGCCGGCTCGATCAACGAAAGTCAATTGCGGTTCGTCCTCGAGCAGATCGACGTGCACCGGGATCAGTTGGTGATCCTGTTTAGTCACCACACCTCACGCACCATGAATGTCGGCCTGCCGGATCCGAATCACCCCGGCGAGAAGCTCTATACGGGCGCGTCGCTCGTCGCGGCATTGCTGGAGCGGCCGAACGTGATCGCATGGGTTAATGGGCACACTCACACCAACGAGATGATCCCGCACAAGGGTCCCACGCCGAAGCAGAGCTTCTGGGAGATCAACACGGCCAGCCACATCGACTACCCGCAGCTGGCCCGGATCATCGAAGTCACCGACAATCACGACGGCACGCTGAGTCTGTTCACCCCGCTGGTCGAGGCCCAGGCACCGTTCACCGCGGATCCCAGCGATCTGAGTCCCACCGGTCTGGCCAGCCTGTACCGCGAGCTGTCCTACAACGATCTGCACCGCAAAGATGCCCGGCTGGGCGCCGTGGCGGATCGCAACTGCGAGTTGCTCCTTGCCCATCCGCTGCACTGAGGCGGCAACGCAGAAGTGGCCCCCTTCGCGGTGAAGGGGGCCACTTCTGTATTGACTGGATTTACACGCCGATGCCGAAGATGTCGGTCGCCAGCGAGGCGACGGTGTCGGCCTCGTCGCCCAAGGGGCTGCCCACGCCGTCCCAGCCGAGGGTCATGGCGATGATCTCCTGAAGGCTTTGCCACGCGCCCAGTAGCCCGACGCCTTGGCCCTCAATCTCGAGCGGGAAGCCCATGAGACCGGTGGTCAGTCCCAGGCCGTTGATGATTGAGCCGCCGATACCGGGGGAGCTGCCGTCGGAGATCTCCTTGATGAAGCCCTCGACGTCGGTGCCGGTGACGCCGGGCGACAGCAGACCGCCGAAGGTGTAGCTGAGCGCGGTGACGTCCAGGTCCGCGGGCAGCAGGCCGGCCTCGGTCAGGCTGGGCAGCAGCGCATCCAGGTTGAGGGTCGCGCCGTTGAGGAGCCCGCCGACCATGTTGGCCGGGATGTTGGCGATGTCCTGCAGCGCCGCGGTCCAGTCCGGTTCGTCGCCGGACAGAGCGGCGCTGATCTCGCTGACGCTGTTGCCGAGTGCCACCAGTGGGCTGATGGACGGGCCGAGCGCGCCGATCAGCACCCCGCTGAGCGGTGACGCCAGGAAGGAGAGAATCGGCGTGAGCTCGTCGGTGGTGAGTGGGAAGTCCTCCGGCATGTACTGAGGCATCACCAGCGTGACCAGTGCCTGCAGTGCGTCGTTGCTCAGCAGCAGCGGCGACATCGTCAGGTCGGTCGCCATGTTGGGCTGCACGATCGCCTCGAAGACAGCCTGCGGGTCGATCGACGTGCCATTCATGAGATCGGCGATCAGCTGCTGGGCCGCCACGCCCGGCACCGCGGACATGTGGTCCCACAGCGTGCTGGCGTTGTCCTTGGCGGTGGCGAAGACGTCCTGCCAAGCGCCGAACGGGTCGAAGTCAGCGGTCAGTGCCACAGCGGCCGAGTGCGAAGGAGTCAGGCCGGGCAGCGGAACGGTGACCGGGGTGGCGGCGACGGCGCCGGCGCCGATGAGCGCGACGCCTGCTGCGACCCACGGAGCGGGGGCAAAGTGTTGCATTGGTCTCCTAGTTACGTAAGCGTGACGGCTGCCACGGCAACGAAAGGCTACCTGAAGGTAGCTTATGCGCAAACGAACTGACTGCTAACAAACTCCAAGGTCGTCTCAAGCACGACCTATATGACCTGGGGTTATTTGTGTTCGAGAAAAATGATTAACAGAGAATTCTCAGAAACTTAGTTGCGTCAGACGGAAGGGCGGCCGCTGCGGGTGGACCAAAGTGGTGTCTGGGAGCCTTGTGGCCGCGAATGAACCGACCTCTCGGCGGCGCGAAGCTGACAGGATCGGGCTTCGCGGACGCAGATTGGGGGCGCGGAGCGCACCCGGCGCGCGTCTAGGAGTCTGCTGAATTAATCCGGCGTGCCGGGCGGGGTTGTCCTGGGGTTTTGGGGATGATTGGTGGGTGCAGGG
>LZME01000011.1 GCA_001673575.1 Mycolicibacter heraklionensis
ACACAATTACGGCAGCCTGGGGACTGGGCACAACCCAGCTTACCAACTGACCCGCAATTAATGACTCAGGACACTAGCCCGCGGAGTCGTGCCGCCTGCCCGGCGCGAAGTAGTCGAACGCGGCACGCATGTCGCCGAGGTTGCCGTCGGTGCCCTGCAGCGAGAGCGTCACGTGGCCAAAGGATTTGGCGCCCAGCCGCTTAGGCCTCGGGAACGCCGCCGAGCCGTCGAGGAATAAGTGCGCCAGCTGAACCCGGCCGCTATCCGCGGTGGTGATGCGCTCGATGGCGCTCCACGGAATCACCCGGTTGCCGCTGCGCCGCCCGTAGACACCTTCGGCGTCGATGCGGACCTCGGCGCCGGAGGAGAACAACCGCGATACCAGCACCGCCACACCGAAACCGAAGAAGACGATCGCGATCCACCCGAACACGTGCAGGGCCTGCGGCGACCAGCCACGGATCGGCCCCACCGGCCCGAACGCTCCAGCCAACCACACCCCGATCAGGACGAACGCGACTGCGATGGCGAGCAGCGAGGCGAGTTTGCGCCGGTCCGGATGCGCTTCGAACGGCATGTGACCTCCCCTGTCGACGGGGATGACTCTAGTGCGCGACGGTGGCGGCACCCCTACAACTGACGAGCTGAGAGAATATACGTTGCGTCTGGCCAGCTATCGCCTAGTCTATTCACTGGACACTCTGTCCATCGAGATCTCGATGACACGAGGAGCACGAGGCGATGCC
This sequence comes from Mycolicibacter heraklionensis, assembly GCA_001673575.1. Lineage (GTDB taxonomy): Bacteria > Actinomycetota > Actinomycetes > Mycobacteriales > Mycobacteriaceae > Mycobacterium > Mycobacterium heraklionense_A. Next base: position 747 of record LZME01000011.1, read on the forward strand.
ACCCACGGCCAGCTCCCTGGGACCGCAGCCGGCGGACTACGACCCCGAGTGGGTGCGGGCGAAGTACGCACTCGAACGCGACAAACGGCTGCGTCCCGACGCCGTGGGCCAGTTCATCGAGGTCACCGCCGATTTCTCGCACTACGCCGACGACCCGTGGACCGAGCGCGTCGAGCGCGACCCAGTGCACGACCACGTCCAGGTGGCGATCATCGGCGCCGGTCTCGGCAGCCTGATCGCCGCCGCGCGGCTCCAGGAATCCGGGATCGACGACATCAGGATGATCGACACCGCCGGCGACTTCGGCGGCACCTGGTACTGGAACCGCTACCCCGGCGTGCAGTGCGATGTCGAGTCCTACATCTATCTGCCACTGCTCGAAGAGCTGAATTACGTGCCCACCGAGCGCTACGCGCACGGCCCGGAGATCCGCGAGCACCTGCAGAACATCGCCAAGCACTACCGCCTCTACGACAACGCCTTGCTGGGCACCACGGTCACCGGCCTGCAGTGGGACGACGCCGCCAAGCACTGGCAGATCACCACCGATCGCGGAGACGCGTTCACCGCCACGCTGGTCGCGGTCTCGCCCGGATCGCTCACCCGGCCGAAACTGCCGGGCATTGCCGGCATCAACGAATTCCGCGGACATACCTTCCACACCAGCCGCTGGGACTTCGGCTACACCGGCGGCGACGAATCCGGTGGGCTGACCAAACTGTCCGACAAGCGCGTCGGCGTCATCGGCACCGGTTCCACTGGGCTGCAGTGCATCCCGCACCTCGGCGAGTGGGCGCAACAGCTCTACGTCTTCCAACGCACCCCGAGCACCGTCTCGGTGCGGGGCAACCGACCCACCGACCCGGCGTGGGCGGCGAGCCTGCAGCCGGGCTGGCAACGCGAACGCATGGAGAACTTCACCCGGGTCACCTGCGGGGTGGAGATGGACCTCGACCTGACCAACGACGGCTGGACGCAGAAGGCACTGGAACTCAGTGAGCCCGCGGTGATCCGCGAGACTCAGCGCCTCGGCCGAGAGATGACACCCGAGGAGATCGCCGACTTCCTGTTCCACGCCGACTACGTGGCGATGCAACGACTGCGCGCCCGAATCGACGACACCGTGCGCGACCGCAAGACCGCCGAAGCGCTCAAACCCTGGTACCGGCTGAACTGTAAGCGGCCCGGCTACCACGACCAATACCTCGATACGTTCAACCGGGACAACGTCACGTTGGTTGACACCGATGGGCGCGGCGTCGATCGGTTCACCGAGACCGCCGTCGTGGTCGACGGCATCGACTACGAACTCGACGCACTGGTGTTCGCGACCGGCTTCGAGGTGGGTACCGAGTTCACCCGTCGGCTCGGCTTCGAGATCGTCGGCCGCGACGGCGTGCGACTCAGCGACAAGTGGGCCAAAGGTATGCGGACACTGCACGGCCTACAGACCCACGGCTTTCCCAACTGCTTCTTTCTGGGCTACACCCAATCCGGGGTCTCCCCCAACTACACCCACACCGCCGAGGAGCGGGCCCGCCATTTCGCCTACCTGGTCAGCACATTCGTGCAACGGGGCGTGAACACCATCGAGGCCACCAAGGCCGCCGAGGACCAGTGGCTGGCCGCGATGGACCAGGCGTCGGAGAAGCCCAAAGCCTTCTACGCCGAATGCACGCCGAGTTACCTGAGCTCCGAGGGCGACCGGGAGAATCCGCACGGCATGCTGTCGACCAACTTCGGGGGCAAGCCTGTCGAGTTCTTCGAAATGCTGAACGCGTGGCGATCCACGGGCCAATTGGAGGGGGTGATCCTGCAATGACTTCCGCTGCACCGCGAGTCACCATGCGTGACCGGCACCGCGCCATGACCCGCGACCAGATCATGGCCGCCGCGCTGGAGGCGTTCGCCGACCGTGGCTATGTCGCGGTGACCATCGACGACATCGTGCGCCGGGCCGGGATCGGGCGGGCGACGTTCTATCTGCACTTCGACTCCAAAGCTGCGGTGCTGCGCGAACTGCGCAACACCCGCATGACCGTCTGGTCCCAGCAGGACGCCCCGCGCGGGGGCAGATCGGGACGGCCTTCGATCAGAGCGTTCTTTGAGAAGGTGGTCGACTTCTACACCTCCGCACCGCAGCTCTACATGGCACTACATCAGGCGCGGGCGGCCGACCCGGAGTTCGCCGCGGCGCATCGAGCCACCATGGAGGACAACGTCACCGAGTGGATCGAGGCCGACGCCATGCCCGGTGCCACCGAGGCCCAGCTGCGGCTGGCCATCGCGATGATGTACACCATGGTCGATTCCTTCATGCATCTGTGGCTGGTCGACGGCTGGCCACTGGAGCGCGAGGCTGCCATCGAGGCGATGACCGACGCACTGCACGCCACCATGCGCTGAAAACCCCCGGCCCGAGCGCCCGCGGCATTTATCGTGGCACACGCACGAGCGACCGCGGTGCGAGCGGTTTTCCGACGAGAGGCTGCGCAAATGACCGAGCTCCGGGCAGACGGCGCGATCACCGAGCAGCCGACGCAACGCCGTGGCGTCATGCAATCGCTCACCGGGCTCAGCGTCCGCTATGTCGAGCGGCTGATGCCCGACCCGTATCTGTTCGCGGTGATCCTCACACTGATCGTCGCCGGGCTGGTCGCCGCTCTGGTGCGCGGCGCATCGGCCAGCGGCATGCTGACGGCCTGGTACGCCGGGGTGTGGGGGCGGGAGAACATCTTCACGTTCGCCTTCCAGATGGTGCTGATCCTGGTGACCGGCTACACGCTGGCCGAAGCGCCCGTGCTGAAGCGGGCGATCGTCCGCGTCGCGGCAGTGCCACGCAGCCAGGCGCAGGGTGCGCTGCTGTGCTTTTCCGTCAGTGCCGCTGCGTCCCTATTGAACTGGGGCCTGGGCCTGGTGGCCGGCGCGCTGGTGGCCCGGCAGGTGGCGCGACGTTTTCCCGACTCGCATTTCGGCTACCTGATCGCCGCGGCGTTCATGGGCTTCATCGTCTGGACGCAGGGACTCTCGTCGTCGATCGCGCTGGCGAACACCGACTCCGGCAGCCCCATCAACGTGATCCACAAGATCTCCGGATTCACCGTGCCGTTGAGCCAGACCATCTTCCAGCCGTACAGCTGGCTCTCGGCGATCATCGTGTTGGGGGTGCTCGCGCTCGCAGTGTGGCGAATGGAGCCGGCTGAAGCTCTTGCGCCGGATCCCGCTGTGTTCGAGGAAGAGCCGGAAATTGCCGGCCAGCGCAGCGCGACGTTCGCCGAATGGCTGGAGAATCAGTGGATCCTCAACGTGCTGCTGTTCGCGGCGGGGATCACGTATTTCGTGGCCAGTGGTTGCGCGCTGAACATCTCCTCGATGATCATGCTGTTCACCATCACCGCCGCCCTGCTGCACCGCACACCGATTCGCTTCATCCGGGCATTCACCGGTGCCGCGAAGGTCTCGGGCCCGCTGCTGCTGCAGTATCCGCTCTACGGCGGCCTGGTCGGGCTGCTGGCGTATCAGGGCGCCGAGGGGTCCACGCCCCTGCAGACGCTGCTGGCCCAGACGCTGGTCAACGGCGCGACGGAGTACACGCTGCCGTTCCTGACCTTCATCGGCTCGGTGGTCATCAGCCTGTTCGTGCCGTCCGGCGGCGGGCACTGGGCGGTGCAGGGCCCGATCGCCGTCGACTCTGCGCTGGCGATCGGCCAGCAGTCGCCGGCCTATCTCGGGCTGGTGTCGATGGCGGTTGCCGTCGGTGAGGGCGTGGCAAACATGATCCAGCCGTTCTGGCTGCTGCCACTGCTGGCGATCGCGAAGCTCAATGTCCGTCAGGTGATGGGCTTTACGATCGTGGCGTTCGTCATCGGGTTGGTGGTCCTGGGGGCCATGACGTTGATCGCACCGTGGGTGATCTGAGGGCTCCCAGCGTTCGCCATTCCTTGATATCTCCTCGTGCTAGCCGGATGCTCGTGACAGACGCGAAGTGCCCTGGTCGCGAAGGAGAATGCCGTTGAACACACCGGAAGCCGGCAGCGTGGGCAGCATCTCCACCGCACTGCGGGACTGCTACGCCGCGATAGAAGCCCTCTGCACCGATCTCAGCGACGTCGAGTGGGGCGCTGCGTCACTGTGCCCGGACTGGACGGTTCGCGACGTGATCAACCACGTCACCGGCATCGAGGCGGCAATGGCGGGGTGGCTGCCCGACGACGATCGCACCCCGCCGCCGTTCGACAAGGCCGCGGACTTCCTGCGCGACGCTGACACCGACACCACCGCGTACCGCGAACTGGTGCGCGCGATCTATGACCGTCGCCGAAGCGACCTGGCCGCGTTGTCCGACGCGGATCTGATGCGACCGTCGTGGACTCCGGTCGGCCCAGCCACCTACGGCAGGTTCCTGGAGATCCGGGTCTTCGACTTCTGGGTGCACGAACGAGACATCACTACCCCGCTGGGCCGCACCACCGATGACGCAAGCCTCGGCGCTCAGATCGCACTGGCGGAGGTAGCCGGTTCCTTGGGCTACATCGTCGGCAAGAAAGTGGGCCTACCCGACGGAAAGAGCATCACCTTCGATCTCACCGGACCGATCACCCGCCAGTTGCACGTCGCCGTGGATGGCCGAGCTAAAACTGTTGACCACCTGAATAATCCGGATGTCACCGTGGTGACCGATTCCACGACATTCATCCAACTGGCGTGCGGGCGCATCGACCCGCAGGCCCAGATCGACTCCGGCGCCATCACCTGGAAAGGCGGCGCCGAACTCGGCGACCGCGCCGCCCGCAACTTGAGGTTCACGATGTGACCAGTCGCCCGGATTTCATCGACTTCCACTTCGACGTCATGTGCCCGTATGCGTACCAGACGTCGCGGCGGATCCGGGAAGTCCGCGACCGCACCGGCCTCAGGGTGAACTGGCGCTTCTTTGGTACGAGCTGCAGCGACCCAAGACGCCTGCGACGAACAGCGCCTCGCCGAAACCTTCCGCCCCTACCTGCAGGCGCGAGACTGGGTGTCGACGAACCGCGGAGGGGTGGTCACCTTCGCCGACCGCCAACACGCGACACCCGCGTCAGATGAACCCTAGGCCAATGATCACCATTGCGCCGGAACAGGATCCGGAGGCGGCCTATGCTGCCCGATATGGCCGACTTCACCGCGTCGCTGCCCCCGGAACTGGACAACATTCCGTCCGCCGAGGGCCCGCTGCCATCACCGTCTGACCTCGTCGGCCGCCCCATGCACTGCCCATCGACATCCTCGGCGAACGCCACGGTCCGCTGTTCTACGCCGACTTCAGCGGGGTGCGAAAGCTGTACGCGTGCTCGCGGGCGCTGGTCGAAGAACTGTGCGACGAGAACCGGTTCGCCAAGAACCCGATGCGCCCCTTGGAGCGGGTCCGCCAGCTGGCCGGCGACGGCCTGTTCACCGCCTACCACGGTGAACCGAATTGGCAGACCGCCCACGACGTCCTGATGCCCGGCTTCAGCTACGCCGGGCTACGCAACTACCACGGCGCCATGCTCGACATAGGCACCCAGCTGATCCAGCGCGGTGTGCGCTACGTGCAGGACCGGATCGCCGCCGACGCCGACGAAGTGTGGGAGCTGCTCGGCGATCCCACCAAGCACACTCACGTCTACGTGTGTGGTGACGGCGCCCAGATGGCCCCGGCGGTGCGGCAGGCCTTCATCGACATCTACCGCGCGCGTGCGGGCAGTGACGAGAGCCAAGCCCGCGACTGGCTAATCGAACTGGTGGAGTCCGACCGCTACGTCGAGGACGTGTGGGCTGGGTGAGCGTGTAGTCGGACGAGCCAGAGACCCATGACACGAAAGTGGCCCCCAGGCTTTCGCCTGGGGGCCACTTTCTTTAGTAGCGGGGACAGGATTCGAACCTGCGACCTCTGGGTTATGAGCCCAGCGAGCTACCGAGCTGCTCCACCCCGCGTCGGTAAGTACGACACTACCCAACGGGTGCCCAAGCCGCCAAATCGCCTGGTCTGGCGTCGGCGCCGTCGCCCCACCGGTGCCGATTCATCTCGTCCTTGTCGGCCCAACCCCGCTATGCCATGCTGCATTCCGAGGCCACAACAGCGGGAGGCCAACCGATGCCCGGATTTCTCGACAACGTCGGCCGCCTGCTCACCTACCGGATTCCCATCGGAGAGCTGATCGGCCTGGGCCTGATCCTCGGCACGCCGTATCTGACCATCGGATTGATCTGGACGCTGACCCACACCGCTGCGCTGCACGGCATGCGAGGCCTGGACCTCGTAGTGTCCTTTCTTGGATCGATCGTGGCGTGGCCGGTGCTGCTGATCGCTAACGTCTGTATGCAGTGACCGCGAAGGGCAACGTCGCCCCGCAACAACGGAGGCCGCTCGAGATGATGTTTTTGGTACGGATCATCGATCTGGCCATGAGAATTCTCGGCGTCTCTCCCGAGTCACCATCCCCGCACGCGGCCGAGACCCGAATCCACATCGATCAGTACACGCCACGCTTCGACGATGGTCCCGTCGATCTCACTGAGGCGCTGGATTTTTGGTCTGCTGCCGCAGCAGCCGCCAACGTCGTCATGCAGTTGAGCCTGCCGGGAGTGGGCCACGGGGTCGTGGAGAGCCGGGTGGAATCCGGTGCGCTGATGGAGCATCCATGGAAGAGGTTGCGCACCACCGCCCAATACATGGCTGTCGCGGTGCTGGGCAACGACGAGGAACGCGCTGCCTACCGTGACGCTGTCAACGTCGCACACCGGCAGGTTCGCTCCACCGCGGACAGCCCGGTCCAATACAACGCCTTCGATCCCAATCTGCAGTTATGGGTCGCCGCATGCCTATTCGTCTTCTACGAGGACACCTATCAGCTGCTGCGCGGCAAGATGACCCAGGCTCAGGCGGAGGGGTTCTATCACCACGCCTGGCCGCTCGGCACCACCTTGCAGGTCACCCCCGATCAGTGGCCGCCCACCCGCGCCGAGTTCGACGCCTACTGGAACACCACCTGTCAGACATTGGAGATGGACGATATCGTCCGCGACTACCTCATGCGGCTGGTCGACCTGAAGATGATCAACCCGATCTTGCGGGCGCCCCTGGCGCCCCTGCTGCGGTTCCTGACTATCGGCTTTCTGGCACCGCTCTTTCGTGAGCTGCTCGGCGTGCCCTGGTCGCCGACCGAGCAACGCCAGTTCGAAAACCTCTTCCTGTTCGTATCATTCGTGAACCGCTTCATCCCCCGATTCATCCGAACCGTCAACTACACCGTGCTGATGGCCGACGTTCGCCATCGCATCCGCCGAGACAAGGCACTGATCTGATGGCTGACCACGACGACGGCCTGGGGCCCGACAGCATGCTGTGGCACTTCCTGGCCGACCGACGCTACCTGTTCGTGCTCCCCAGGGCGGTGTGTCTGCTGCTGCTGCATCCCGGCATCGCCGCCGGCATCAACGAGCATGCTCTGATGCGCAAACGCATTTGGCTGCACAAGAAACGCACTTTCACCCAAGCCGTCAACTACGCCTATACCGACGTGGACATGCGGCCCCAGATGCGGTTCGCCCACGAGCATGTCAAGGGCGTCGACAGTCTCGGCCATAAGTACCACGCCCTGAATCCCGATACGTTCCACTTTCAGCACAGCGCTTATGTCGAGTCCCTCGTCGTCATGGTGAACACCTTCATTCGTCGGCTCGACGCCGACGAGCATGAGCAGCTCTACCAGGAGTGCTGCGCGTGGTATCGCCGATACGGCGTATCAACCCGGCCGATGCCCGCGACCTGGCCGGAATTCGTCGAGTACTTCGAGGATTACTGCCGCTCGCACTTGGCGGCCGGCGAACACTTCGAGCCGTTCCGCGAGCAGATTTTCGCGCCCACCGATTGGTGGATGCGCACCGTCCCCCAACCGGCCATCCGCGCCCTGCAGCACCCCCGCGCCGTGGAACTCACCGGGATCGCTGTCAGCGCCACCGACCGATGGTCACTGCGCCAGTTCGTCCGGTTGGCTCAGCTGTCCGCGCTGGCCCCCAGACATCACTGGAACGCCAAAGCACGCGCCGCACTCGGCGCGGCAGCACAACACGAGCCGACGATGCCGCTGGGCGCCACCCGTCGCTGACACCACGGCGCCTGACCACACCGCGTACTTATTTGGCGCTGTTGAACTTGGCCATCGCGTCGTCGAGGCGTTGCAGCGCCGCACCATAGGCGGCGAAGTCACCACGGTGCTGGGTGTCGCGCACCGCATTGAGCGCCGATTCGACCTCGCGCAGCGCCGCGGCCTTGGCCGGGGACAACGCGACCTCGGCAGCCGGGGGCGTCGGCACCGCCGCAACCGGTGGGGTCGCCGAGGGTGGCGTCCCCTGCGCGGCAGCGCCGCCCTCGGTCGGCGCGATGTCGGTGGCCGCCGCCCCGGCACCGGGCCCGAACAGGCCGGTGAGTGCGTCGGAGACCGTCGGCCCGTAGCCGATCTTGTCGTTGTACATCATCGCCACCCGGATGAGGCGCGGGTACGACGACGAGGCATCACTGGAACCTGGTGAGGCATAGACCGGTTCGACGTAGAGCAGTCCGCCCTGCGCCACCGGCAGCGTCAGCAGGTTGCCCCACCGGATGCGGTTCTGGTTGTCGCGTCCGATCACGCCGAGGTCTTGGCTGACCGTGGTATCGGTGGTGATCGCGTTATTGGCCAGCTTGGGCCCGTTGACCTGCCCGGGAATGGTGAGCACGGTGAGCTTGCCGTAGGTGTCTGGATCCGAGCTGGCACTGATGTAGGCGGCCAAATAGTCACGCTTGAACCGGTTCATCGCGCTGGTCAGCTGGAAGGATGCCGAATTGTCGTCCTTGGCAAGGTTTTTCGCGACGATGTAATACGGCGGCTGGAAGCTGCTGGCGGTCGGGTTGGGGTCCAGCGGCACGTCCCAGAAGTCCGAGGTGGAGAAGAAGGTCACCGGGTCGTTGACGTGGTACTTGGCCAGCAGCATGCGCTGCACCTTGAACAGGTCTTCGGGGTAGCGCAGGTGCTCGGCGAGCTCGGGTGAGATCTCGGACTTCGGTTTGACCGTGCCGGGGAACACCTTCATCCACGCCCGCAGCACCGGGTCCTGCTCGTCCTGGGCGTACAGGCTCACCGTTCCGTCGTAGGCGTCGACGGTGGCCTTCACCGAGTTGCGGATATAGGACACTCGCCGGTCCGGCAACAGCCGGTTGAACTCGACCTCCTTGGAGTCCGCGGTCGCCGATGACAGCGACGTCAACTCCGAGTAGGGGTAGTTGTCCAGCGTGGTGTAGCCGTCGATGATCCACACCAGCCGCTTGTTGACGATCGCCGGATACACCGTGGAGTCGGTGGTCAGCCAGGGCGCCACCGCCTGCACCCGGCCGGCCGGGTCACGGTTGAACAGGATCTTGCTGTCCGCGCCGATGACGTTGGAGAACAAGAAGTTGCGCTCGGCAAACTTCGCGGCGAAAACGCTACGGGCCAACCAGTTTCCGACGTTTACACCACCGGTACCGGTGTAGGTGTAGTTCTTGGTCTCGGTGTTGGTCTCGTAGTCGTACTCACGGTCGGCGCCATTGCGGCCGACGATCGCGTAGTCGGCGGCGGTGTCGGCGATCACCGGCCCGTAGTAGATGCGCGGCTGGTCGAGTCGGGCCGGTCCGTCGGACACGACGCCGCCGTTGGCACCGACGACGTTGGCCAAGAACTCCGGGTATCCCCCGTTCTGGTTGGGGTCGTTGGCGATACCGCGCACGGTGTTGGCCGGCGAGGCGATGAACCCGTTGCCGTGGGTGAAGACGGTGTGCCGGTTGATCCAGTCGCGCTGGTTGTCGATCAGTCGATCCGGATTCAGCTCGCGAGCGGCGACCACATAGTCCCGCAGCTTGCCCTCGTCGTCGCGATAGCGGTCGATGGTGAGCTGGTCGGGGAAGAAGTAGAAGTTCTTGCCCTGCTGAAACTGGGTGAACGCGGGGCTGACGATGGTCGGGTCCAGCAGCCGGATGTTGGAGGTGGTGGCCGCATCGGCCCCCACCTGCGCGGCGGTGGCGCGCGCGTCACCACGGTAGTCGCGGTAGGTGACCACATCCTCGGTCAGGCCGTAGGCCTGCCGGGTTGCCGTGATCGAGCGGGAGATGTACTCGCTCTCCTTCTGCGCCGCGTTCGGCTTGACGCTGAACTGTTCGACGATCAGCGGCCAGCCAGCACCGACCACGACCGACGACAGCAGCAACAGCACCAAACCGATCGCCGGAATCTGCAAGTCGCGCAGCACGATCGCCGAGAACACTGCGACCGCGCAGATCAGTGCGATCGCCAGCAGGATCATCTTGGCCGGCAGCACCGCGTTGATGTCGGTGTAACCGGCTCCGGTGAACGGCTTGCCGGTGCGGGTGTGACTAAGCAGCTCGTAGCGATCCAGCCAGTAGGCCCCGGCCTTGAGCAGCACCAGGGTTCCGATCAGGCTGACCACCTGGATGCGGGCCGGGCGACTCAGGGCGCCGGCCCGGCCAGACAGTCGGATACCGCCAAAGATGTAGTGCGTGGTCAGGTTCGCGATGGTGGCCAGACACAGCGTTGCGAGCAGCAGCCCCACCACCAGCCGGTAGAACGGCAGGTCGAAGGCGTAGAAGCCGAGGTCCTTGCCGAACTGCGGATCGTTGATCCCGAAGTCACCGCCGCGCAGGAACAGCTGAATACGCACCCAGTAGCTCTGCGCGACGATGCCGGCCAGCACACCGATGCCGGCCGGTATTCCGAATCCGAACAGCCGCAGCCGCGACAGCACCGTGGTCCGATACCGCGCCACCGGGTCGTTGACGCCGTTGCTGGGGACGAAGACCGGTCGGACCCGGAAAGCGGTGGCCATCGCGGCGAACACAATGCCGCCGACCAGCAGTGTCACCACGACGAACGTGACCAGGCGGGTCAGCAACGTGGTGACGAACACCGAGCGGTAGCCCAGCTCGCCGAACCACAACCAGTCAACATAGCCGTCGATCAGCCGCGGCCCCAACAGCAGCAGCGCGATCACGACGAAGGCGCTGCCAACCATGATCCGGCTGCGCGCGGTCAATTTCGGCATCCTCGCAGTGGGCCGCATCCCCACGTGCCACGCTCCCTAGCTCAGTTGTTCCTGACGGCCCCACTGTAGCCAACGAACACTCAGCAAGAGGGTGGCTGACCTCCGTCGGTGATGGTTCGCAACGCGCCCACCGCCTGGGCGAGGCTGTCGACTTTGACCAGCTGCAGACCCTTGTCGTCGTTTCTGGCCTCGTAGCAGTTGTCGGCCGGGACCAGGAACACCGTCGCGCCGGCCTCGCGGGCCGCCGTCATCTTGTGCGCGATCCCGCCGATCGCGTCGACTTGGCCGTTGGCCTTGATAACCCCGGTGCCGGCCACGAAGTTCGGCCCGGCCAGGGTGCCGTTGGTCAGCTTGTCGACGACAGCCAGCGAGAACATCAGCCCTGCCGACGGGCCGCCGATGTTGGCCAGATTGAAGTCGATGGTGAACGGCGCCCACGGCGCATCGAGGACGGACACACCCAGGAATCCATTGGCGCGGTCCTTGTTCTCTCCGAGCGTAATCCGCGCCGTGCCGGGTGCGGCGTTCTTGCGCCGGTAGTCGATGACAACCGTTTCGCCGGGCTTGGTGTCGGCCAGCCGCGCGGTGAACTGCTGCACGGTGTACACCGGTTCGCCGTTGACGGCGTCCACGGCGTCGCCGCGCTTCAGCGCGCCGGCTGACGGCCCCGGGTCTTGGACGTCGGCGAGGGTGACCGCCGACGGGTAGCGCAGGTAGCCCAGCGCGGCGTACTCGGCACTCTGCTCGGACGCTCGGAAGTCGGCGTCGTTGCTCTCGTCGACTTCCTGACGGGACTTGCCGGGCGGATAGACCAGGTCACGCGGCATGAGCTGTTCACGTCCGGACAGCCACAGGGCCAGCGCCTCCCCCAGTGTCAGGCCGTCGCGCTGGGAGACCGTGGTCATGTTGAGGTGGCCGGTCGTCGGGTGTGTGGTGGTCCCCTCGATGTCGACCACCTGCTTGCCGTCGATCGTGCCGAGGGTGTCGAACGTCGGACCCGGTCCCAACGACACGAAGGGCACCGTCACCGCCGTCAGCAGCACGCCGAACGCGACCACCGGCAGCACAGCCGCCAACAGCGTCAGAATCCGCCTGTTCACCCCGGGTATGGTAAACGGCCGCTGCCCAGCCGGTGACGGCCCGACCACCGGTGGCCCCGTGTCGTACCGCCGGACGTTGGCGGTGAGTACGGTTGTATCTATGGCTGATCTGCCCTTCGGTTTCTCCTCTGGGGACGACCCCGACCGTGAGCGAGGCTCCCGGCCCTCCGACCCGTTCGGGATGGGTGCTGGTTTCAACATGGCCGATCTAGGCCAGGTCTTCACTCAGCTCGGGCAGATGTTCAGCGGTGCCGGCCGGGTGAGCGCGGACGGCCGACCGGCGGGGCCGGTGAACTACGACCTGGCGCGACAGGTCGCGATCAAGTCGATCGGTTCGGTGGCGCCCGTCACCGCCTCAACCGCGACCGCCATCGGCGATGCGGTACACCTGGCTGAAACCTGGCTCGACGGGGCGACTTCATTGCCGGCCGGCACCACCAGTGGGGTCGCCTGGACGCCGGTGAACTGGGTCGAGCACACCATGACCACCTGGCAACGACTGTGTGACCCGATGGCCGAACAGGTTTCGTCGGTGTGGGCCTCGGCGCTGCCGGAAGAGGCCAAGAGCATGGCCGGTCCGTTGTTGTCGGTGATGTCGCAGATGGGCGGATTGGCGTTCGGCTCGCAACTGGGCCAGGCGCTGGGTCGGTTGTCCGGAGAGGTGCTGACCTCGACCGACATCGGCCTGCCGCTGGGGCCCAGCGGAGTGGCCGCGCTGCTGCCCGGCGCGATCGAGGAATTGGCCGGCGGCCTGGAGCAGCCGCGCAGCGAGATCGTCACCTTCCTGGCCGCGCGTGAGGCCGCCCACCACCGGCTGTTCACCCACGTGCCGTGGCTGTCCAACCAGCTGCTCAGCGCGGTGGAGGCCTACGCCCGGGGCATGAAGATCGATATCCGGGGCATCGAAGAACTGGCCCAGGGCTTCGATCCGGCGGCGATGACCGATCCCTCGGCGATGAACGAACTGCTCAACCAGGGCGTGTTCGAACCCAAGTCGACCCCGGAGCAACTCGCCGCGCTGGAGCGCCTCGAGACCCTGTTGGCCTTGATCGAGGGCTGGGTTCAAACCGTGGTCAATGCGGCGCTGGGCGACCGGATCCCGGGCACCGCCGCGCTCTCGGAGATGCTGCGCCGCCGGCGCGCCACCGGCGGCCCGGCCGAGCAGACCTTCGCCACGCTGGTCGGTCTGGAGCTGCGCCCGCGCAAGTTGCGCGAGGCCGCGATGCTCTGGGAGCGGTTGACCACGGCGGTCGGGGCCGACGCCCGCGACAAGGTGTGGCAGCACCCCGATCTGCTGCCCGAGTCCGCCGATCTTGACGAGCCTGCCGCATTCATCGACCGGATCATCGGCGGCTCCAGCGGCATCGACTCGGCCATCGACCAGGCGATCGCGGAATTTCAGCGCGAAGCCGGTAATCCCGACGACGCCGGCGACTGAGGCACGGCGGCTTCTGGCGGTGAGATTGCTTGCCGCCAGGCCAACGGGTTGAGGTGGCGGTAGGGGTCCTCGGCGCGGACGTCGAGCAGGTCGGCCAAGATTCCCTCGAGTGACTGTTGAGCCTTTTCCCGCACGGTGGCAACCCATTTCTCGCTCGAGACGCGCGCTGGCTTGGTGGTCTCAATGGGAGCGCCGAAGCGCAAGTACATCCGCTGCGGTCGAGGGATAAGGGTGGGGCCGATCCCGTGCTGCAACGGCATAACCATGTCCGGGGGCCCGGACAGCCGACGCGACACCGCCGTGCTGAACCGCTCCCAGCTGCCGCCGCGACGACTCAGGCTCCGGTAGACGTCGTCGCCACCCACCAGCCCCACCGGAACGATCGGATAATCGTGTTCGACTGCGAGGCGGGCGAATCCGGCGCGGCCCTGCCAACGCAGGGTGTACTCCTCCCCCTTGAACTTCGGAATCTCGCGGCCGCCGCCCGGGAACACCAGAATGGGCTCGTTGCGGCGCATCAGTTCGCGGACGGGCTCAGGCGCCCCCACCAGAGCCCCCGCCGCGGCGAGCAGATCACGGGCCGGGCCCCGCATGCGCCCGAACTGCCGGTCCGTCAGTGACCGCACTCGTTTGCCGATGGCCCGCCGAACATGGAACGGAACCAGCAGGGCTTCCACGCTGGTTTGAGTGTGGTTGCCCACCAAGAGAAATCGACCATCGGCGGGAAGGTTTTCGAGCCCTTCGACGTAGGGGCGGTACGCCTCGACGACGGGCGTGACCGCGTCGGCGACGGCCTCCACCGCGCGCCGCATGGCTTCGACTCGCGGCGGATGGTTCAGGATCGCGTCAGTGTCTAGGAGCACGTGCATGTCCTCACATTACAGAACGAACTAGTTCGTATGGTTATGATCTTGCTGTGAGAAGGAGCGCCACCGAGCTGCGTGGTCAGATACTTGACGCTGCCCGCGCCGAGTTCGCTCGCCATGGTCTGGCCGGGTCACGCATCGATCGCATCGCCCGCGAGGCACACGCCAGCAAGGAACGTCTCTACGCCCACTTCGGCGACAAGGAAGCACTGTTTCGCGAAGTGGTGGACACCGATGTGGCAGCCTTCTATCGGTCGGTCACCCTGCGCCCCGACGCGGTGCCCGAATTCGCCGGCGACGTCTACGATTTGGGCAGAAGCAGTCCCGAACACCTGCGCATGATCACCTGGGCCCGCCTGGAAGGACTGGCCCTCGACGAGCCCCACGCCGACGGGCAGGCGCTCTTCGAGCACGCGGTCAACGCCATCGAAACCGCCCAGACCGACGGGCACGTGGACAGCTCCTGGGAGCCCCTCGATCTGCTTGCGCTGCTGTTCGGTATCGGCCTGGCCTGGGCGCACTCCCCCGACCCGTACGAGACCCTCACCGACCGCGCCGTCATCGCACGCCAACGCCGCGCCGCTGTGGAGGCCGCGCGGCGCGTCGTTTCTGCCCCCTGTGGATGACGGGAGGACCGTCACCGCCCGGCGTGGCAGGGTCGCCTGCGTGACCAGGGTTGGTTCCGAGACCTCCACCTACAGCCTCGATCCGGCGCTGCCGGTGTTGCTACGCCCCGACGGTGCCGTTCAGGTCGGCTGGGATCCGCGACGCGCTGTGCTGGTGCGGCCGCCCCGCGGGCTAAGCACCACCGCGCTGGCCACCGTCTTACGCACAATGCAGATCCCGACCACGGTGGCCGCGCTGCGTCAGGAAGCCGCACAGCACGGCCACGTGGACACCGCGGACCTGGACGACCTGCTGGCCGCGCTGGTGGCGGCTCGTGTCGCCGTCCGCGGCGCCGCCACCCGCCGTCAGTGCCGCACGGTCTCGTTGCGGGTGCACGGCCGCGGGCCGTTGTCGGATCTGTTGGTCGAGTCGCTGCGCTGCTCGAGCGCCGTGGTCCGGCGCAGCAGTCATCCGCACGCCACGGTGAGCGCCGCCGGGACCGATCTGGTGGTGCTGGCCGACTACCTGGTTCCCGATCCGCGGTTGGTACGTGAGCTGCACGCCGCGCGGGTGCCGCACCTGCCGGTTCGGGTGCGCGACGGCACCGGAGTGGTCGGCCCGCTGGTCCTGCCGGGAGTCACCAGTTGTTTGCGGTGCGCCGATCTGCACCGGCGAGACCGGGACTCCGCCTGGCCCGCAGTGGCTGCACAGCTACGCCACACCGCCGCCCACGCCGACCGGGCAACCGTGCTGGCGACGGCGGCGCTGGCACTGAGCCAAGTCGATCGGGTGATCGCAGCGGTGCGCGGCGCTGCAACCCGCCCGGACCTGACTGCTCCCCCTACGCTGGACGCCACCCTGGAGCTGGATCTGGCCACCGGATCGATGATGAGACGGCGTTGGGTCCGCCACCCGCTCTGCGATTGCTGAGGTCACATCCGGCACCGAAAATTGTCACCGCGGTGACCGGCACCACAACAACGTCATGGATGATGGACACGTGTCAGAAATCAAACGCGGAAGCGCAGCGCGCAATGCGAAGCTGGCCAGCCTGCCCGTCGGCTTTGCCGGCCGGGCAGCACTCGGGCTCGGGAAGCGGCTGACCGGCAAGTCCAAGGACGAGGTCACCGCCGAGCTCATGGAGAAGGCGGCCAACCAGCTGTTCACCGTCTTGGGTGAGCTCAAGGGCGGCGCCATGAAGGTGGGCCAGGCCCTGTCGGTGATGGAGGCGGCCATCCCCGAGGAGTTCGGCGAGCCCTACCGGGAGGCGCTGACCAAGCTGCAGAAGGATGCCCCGCCGCTGCCCGCGGACAAGGTTCACCGGGTGCTCGACGCCCAGCTGGGCACCAAGTGGCGGGAGCGCTTCACCGACTTCGACGACACCCCCATCGCCTCAGCCAGCATCGGACAGGTGCACAAGGCGGTGTGGGCCGACGGGCGGCCCGTAGCGGTCAAGATCCAGTACCCCGGCGCCGATGAAGCGCTGCGCGCCGACCTCAAGACGATCCGGCGGTTGACCGGCATCTTCAAGCAGCTCGCCCCCGGCGTGGACGTCAAGGGCGTCATCGATGAGCTGATCGAACGCACCGAGATGGAACTGGACTACCGGCTGGAGGCCGACAACCAGCGCATCTTCGCCAAGGCCTATTCCGGCCACCCGCACTTCCACATCCCCAATGTCGTGGCCAGCGCCCCCAAGACGGTGATCCAGGAGTGGATCGACGGCGTCGGAATGGCGGAGATCATCCGCAACGGCACCGTCGAGGAGCGCGACCTGATGGGCACCCGGCTGGCCGAGTTCACCTGGGACGCCGCCCGCCGGCTGGAGCTGATCCACGGCGACGCCCACCCCGGCAACTTCATGCTGCTGGCCGACGGCCGGATGGGCATCATCGACTTCGGTGCGGTAGCGCCGATGCCCGGCGGGTTCCCGCCGGAGCTGGGTGCCGCGGTGCGGTACGCCCGGGACAAGGACTACGAGAAGGTCATCGCGGTCATGCGCCAGGGCGGCTTCATCCAGAAGGGCCAGAACGTCTCGGTGCGCGAGATCGACGAGATGCTGCGCCAATACGTTGAGCCCGTCGAGGTCGAGGTGTTCCACTACAGCCGCAAGTGGCTGATGCGGATCGCCGGCAAGCAGCTGGAGCGCCCCGTCGAGCAGCTCAAGACCGCGCGGCAGCTGGATCTGCCGCCCAAACTCGCGATGCCGATGCGGGTGCTCGGATCCACCACGGCGATCATGTGTCAGCTCGATGCCCACGTGCCGGTCAAGCGGCTCTCCGAGGAATTGGTGCCGGGCTTCACCGATCCCGAAGACATCGCGGTCGGTCCGTCGGCCTGATGCTGCGGCCGCTTACGCGGCCACCGGCTCCTTACGCGGACGGCCGCGTGGCCGCTTGCGGCCGATGACGCTGCCCCGGTCCAGGATCTCACCGCCCCACACGCCCCACGGCTCGGCGCGTTGCAACGCCGCCGCCAGGCACTGCTGGCGGATCGGGCACTGAGCACACCGTGCCTTGGCCCGCTCCAGATCGGCCGGGTCGTCGGCGAACCACAGGTCGGGATCGCTGTTACACGGCAACTTCAGGGTTCTCGACATGGTGTGCATACCTGCTTTCCGGTCGGTTCGTGGGGTTCTGATCCGGGCCGGTCGGCGGTCTGCCGAGCAAAAATAATGGCCACGGATCCTGGTGGGTCCGTGGCCATCGGGGCGGGGGCTGCTGTTAGGGCGAACCCCGATGCACGGACGCGTCTACGGCGGCGGCTACTGCGGCATGGCGCAGCGCCGCCTTGGCAGCGGCGGCATGGCGCGCGCCGACTACCCACAGGACGCTGATCGTGGTCATGGGATCCGAGGTTAGCGGCTCGGCCCACCGACCCACAACCGAATTACCGCCGGCAGTGGCGGGACCCGGGTTTCAGCCCCGGTTGCGGACCAGCTCCAGCACATCGGAGCCGAACTGTTCCAGCTTGCGCGCGCCGATGCCCGGAATAGCCACCAGAGCGGCCTCGTCGCCGGGCAGCATCTCGGCGATGGCAGTCAGGGTGTTGTCCGAAAAGACAATGTAGGCAGGTACTTTCAGCTCGGTGGCCGTGCGCAAACGCCAGTCCTTGAGCGCCACCAGCAACTCGGTGTCGACGTCGGCGGCGCAAGTCTCGCATCGGCTGAGCATGATGGCCGCCGGGGTGGCCAGCGCCTTGTTGCAGATGCGGCAATACTTCGGGGCGCCACGGGCCCGGCGCTTGGTGGGTGTGGTGGCGGCGTCGGCTTGCGGGGCGATACCGCTCAAGAACCGCGACGGCTTGCGGCCGGCCCGCCCGCCCGGGGCGCGGGCCAGCGCCCAGCTCAGCGTCAGGTGGATCCGGGCACGGGTGACGCCGACATAGAGCAGTCGGCGCTCCTCTTCGACTGCCTCGCTGTCCGCGCCGTGCGCCAGCGCATGCGAGATGGGCAGGGTGCCGTCGGCAAGGCCCACCAGAAACACCGCGTCCCACTCCAAGCCTTTGGCGGCATGCAGGGATGCCAGAGTGACGCCCTGCACGGTCGGCGGGTGCCGGGAGTCGGCGCGCATCCGCAGTTCGGTCAACAGCGCGGGCAGATCCAGGTCCGGGCGTTGGGCCACCTCGTCGTCGACAAGCTCGGCCAGCGCACCCAGGGCCTCCCAGCGCTCGCGCGCCTTGGCCCCGGTCGGGGGCTCAGTGGTCAGACCGAGCGGTTCCAGGACGCCACGGACGAGCTGCGGCAGCGGCCCGTCGGCGCCGCGTTCCGCTGCTCTTTCGGAGGCCCTTTGCAGGGCGACCAGCGCCTGACGGATCTCCTGGCGGGTGAAGAACCCCTCGCCGCCACGCACCTGATAGGCGATGCCGGCCTCGGTGAGCGCCTCCTCGTAGACCTCGGACTGCGCGTTGATCCGGTACAGCACGGCGATCTCGGCCGGCGAGGTGCCGTCGTGGATCAGCCGGGCGATGGACTTGGCCACCGCCGCGGCCTCGGCGACCTCGTCGGGATGCTCGCGGAAGGTCGGCATCGGACCGGATTCGCGCTGGCCGATCAGCTTCAGTTTGCTGCCGGCCACTCGCCCACGTGCGGCGGCGATCACCCGGTTGGCCAACGACACCACCTCGGGCGTGGACCGGTAATCCCGCTCCAGGCGCACCAGCGCAGCCTCTGGAAATCGGCGAGTGAAGTCCAGCAGATAGCGCGGCGAGGCGCCGGTGAACGAATAGATGGTCTGGTTGGCGTCGCCGACCACGGTCAAGTCGTCGCGCTCCCCCAGCCAGGCCGACAACACCCGCTGCTGCAGCGGCGTGACGTCCTGGTATTCGTCGACGACAAAGCAGCGGTAGCGGTCCCGGAATTCGGCGGCCACCGCCGCGTCGTTCTCGATCGCGGCGGCGGTGTGCAGCAGCAGATCGTCGAAGTCGAGCATCGCCACTTCGCCGCGGGCCTTCAGCGCCTCGTAACCGGCGTAAACCTCGGCCAGCTTCGCCGCATCCAGCGGAATATCCCGGCCGTCCGCGGCCACCGCGGCGGGGTACTGCTCCGGCCCGATCAGGGATGCCTTAGCCCACTCGATCTCGCCGGCCACGTCGCGGACATCGTCATTGCTCAACCGCAGCCCCGCGTGGCCGGCGGCGCGGGCGACCACCCCGAATTTGCGGTCCAGCAGTTCCCAGCCGGTGTTGCCGACCACCCGCGGCCAGAAATAGCGCAACTGCCGCCGGGCGGCGGCGTGAAAGGTCAGCGCCTGCACTCCACCGACCCCGGCGGCCGCCCCCGCCCCGGCCGCCGCTCCCAGTGCGCGCAGCCGCGACCGCATCTCGCCGGCGGCACGCTGGGTGAACGTCACTGCCAGCACCTGTCCGGGCGCGACGTGACCGCCGGCGACCAGCTGGGCGATGCGGTGGGTGATGGTGCGGGTCTTGCCGGTGCCGGCGCCGGCGAGCACGCACACCGGGCCGCGCGGCGCCAGTACCGCAGCGCGCTGCTCCTCGTCGAGGCCGGCGATGAGCGCATCCATGGCGTCCATCTTGGCAGGCACCCCCGACGGGCCCCGACGCCGATTCGGGAATCATCGAGCAACCTATTAGGTTTGGGGAGTTATGAACCAGCTCGTCATGTACACGACCCAGTGGTGCGGCTACTGCCGGCAGCTCAAGGCCTCGTTGAAGAACCTCGGGATCGACTACGAGGAGATCGACATCGAGCTGGACCCCACGGCGGCGGAGTTCGTCAGCTCAGCCAACGGCGGCAACCGCACGGTGCCGACGCTGCGTTTCCCCGACGGCTCGACGCTCACGAACCCGACCGGGCGTGAGGTCAAGGCGAAGCTGGAGCGCCTCGGCGGCTAGACCCGTCAGCTCGCTTCAGCCCAGGACTCGATGATGGTCCGGGCGATCGAGATCGAGCCGGGCAGCAGCAGTTTTGCGTCGGGATCGCCACTGTTCCAGGTCCCGGCAGACAGCGCGGCCCGCACTTCGTCGCGGGTGAACCAGGCCGCCTCGGTGATCTCGCCGTCGCTGAAGACGAAGGTCTGCCCCGGGTCGGCCACGGCGTGGAAGCCGACCATCAGCGACCGCGGGAAGGGCCACGGCTGGCTGCCCAGGTAGGTCACGTCACGCACGGCCAGCCCGACCTCTTCGTGAACCTCGCGGACCACGCAGGTCTCGAACGACTCGCCGGCCTCGACGAACCCGGCCAGCAGCGAGAACATCCGCACCGGCCAGTTGTGCTGGCGGGCCAGTACAACGCGGTCGGCGCCGTCGTGCACCAGGCATATCACCGCCGGGTCGATGCGCGGGAACTCCTCCACGCCGGTGACCGGGTTGGCCCGCGCCCAGCCGCCGCGCACCGGCTTGGTCGGCGTGCCGTCGACGGCCGAAAACCGGGCGTGATCATGCCAATTCAGCAGCGCGATGGCCGACGACACCAACTGGGCGCTGACGTCGTCGAAGATGTCACCGGTGGCACGGATGTCCAGCACCGAGACGTCGGCCCCGGCCGGCGCCTGCAGCGCGCCGCGGACCGCCCAGACGTGCCGACCGTCCTCGACACGACCCAAGAACACCGCATCCGATGGTGGCGTATCGCCCAGGTCGCTGGCCTCGTGCAGCACCACCCGGCCGCCGGCGACCAATACCTGGTTGCGGGGATCAACACGCAGCAGCGCGGCGGACGACCAGCCGGCGACGGCCGCGTCAGTGTCGGTACGCAACTGGTCGGCTCGATCAGCCCCGACCCGTGAGAGCAGGGGCACCTGCCGCAGCTGGAAATTGCCCATCATTCCTCCCCGCGCCGACGCGCCGCCATCGTCACTGGTTGGCCACCGTACGCACGTAGAGCAGCCGGTCACCGGCCTCGATCACGTCGACCTCCGGTGCATCCAGTCGCAGCAGCCGACCCTCGCGCACCAGCGCGAGGACTATCTCGTTGAGATGCTTGGCCGATCCGCCGACTTCCTGCTGCTCCACCTCACGCTCGGCGATGGCGTAGCCGGCATCCGGGGTGAGCAGGTCCTCGATGATCTCGACCACGCGGGGCGTGGTGGTGGCGATGCCGAGCAAGCGCCCGGCGGTCTCCGAGGACACCACGACCGAGTTGGCGCCGGACTGCTCCAACAGGTGCTGGTTCTCCGCTTCCCGAATGGACGCCACGATGGTGGCCTGCGGGGCGATCTCACGAGCGGTCAACGTCACCAACGCCGCCGTGGCGTCGGAGCCGGTGGCCACCACAATCGCCGACGCACGCTGGGCGCTGGCCAGCCGCAGCACATCCGAGCGGGTCGCATCGCCGTCGACGGTCACCAACCCGGCGGTCTTGGCGCGTTCGAGCACGGCTCGGTCGTTGTCCACCACCACGATGTCGCTCGGGGTGGTCTCGTCGTCGCCGAGCATCGCCGCGATCGCAGTCTTGCCCTTGGTTCCATACCCAATGACGATGGTGTGGTCTTTCACTCTCTTCCTCCAACGCTGAATGCGGAACGCCTGCTGGGAGGTCTCGGTGAACGCCTCTACGGTCGTTCCGACCAGCAAGATCAGGAAGGCGATCCGCAGCGGGGTGATGACCAGCACGTTGATCATGCGGGCGAACTCGGTGACGGGCGTGATGTCGCCGTATCCGGTGGTCGACAGCGTCACCGCCGAGTAGTAGAGGCAGTCCAAGAAAGTCAACCGGTCGCCCTGCACGTCCTGGTAGCCGTCGCGGTCGACGTAGACGAACAGCGTGGACACCAGCAGTGCCGCCAGCGCGATCAGGCTTCGGCGGTAGACGGTGCGGCCGGGACTGGACTGCCCGTGCGGCATGCGTAACACGCCAACGAGCGCATAACTGGGTTGGGCGGTCAGCGTCTCGTCAAGACGCCGCAGCCGCCGCCAGCTAGCTCCTGCCACGACGGGCGGTCATCGGTCTGCCTGACGCACGGACCCACTGTAACCACACCCGTCGTCAGGCGTTCAGCAGCGCGGCCAGGTCAGCCAGTTCCGGCAGCTCGTCTGCGACGACGGTGGTCCCGGAACGCACATAGTGGAAGGCGGCTCGTACCTGCGATGCCGGACAGCCGGTCAGCGCGGCCCAGGCCAGCCGGTAGACACCGAGCTGGACGGCGGCATGCCGGCGCGCCTCAGGTCCGTCGGGGGGCGTTCCGGTCTTCCAGTCAACCACGGTGACGCCGCCGTCACGCTCGACGAACACCGCGTCGATCCTGCCGCGCACCACCCGGCTGCCGATGGCCATCTCGAACGGCACCTCGACGGCGGTGGGAGTACGGGCGGCCCAAGGCGATTCCAGGAACGCCGCCTGCAGGTGGGCCAGCTCCTGCGCATCGGCGCGGGCGGTGTCGGCGTCGGCCGCGCCGGGTAGATCTTCAAGCTCGAAGAGCCGCTCGGCGCCGTAGAGTCGCTGAACCCAGTCGTGAAATGCGGTGCCCAACAACGCATGCGGGTCTGGCCGAGCCGGGAGCCGGCGGCTCAGACGCTGCCCCGCACCGTCTGGGTCACGGCTCAACTCGACCAGGCCGCTCACCGAAAGCTGGTTGGGGAGGGTGCGAGCCTGCGGGGTTGCGGCGGTGGCTCGCTCGGCCAGCAGGGCGTCCACGTCGGCGGCCCACGGGCTAGCCGAGGCCGTGCCGTCCTGGGGTTCGCCATCCTGGAGTTCGCCGGCCCGCAGTTTCGCGACGACCAGTGCCGCGCCGCGTTCGACATCAGCGCGCCGGCCGTCCAGCGGGTCGGCCGGCCACACTCCTTCGTTTACGGTGTCGCACAACGGGTTTTTCTCTCCGTCGGCCGGAGCCTGCGCCCAATGCTCGACCACCCCGCAGGGCGTCCCCTCGTCGGCCGAGCTGTCGATCACCGCCTTGATCTCGGCGAGGAAATCCGACGGCCCGCGCGGCTTGGCCTCACCCTGTCCCCAGTGGTGGCCGGAGACCAGCAGGGTGTCTTCGGCCCGGGTGACAGCGACGTAGAGCAGCCGGCGCTCTTCGTCGACGCGCCGCTGATCCAGGCGGCGCTGATGCTCGGAGATGGTGTCGGACAGCTGCTTTCGGTTGGTGACCGCGTCGGTGTCGAGCAGCGGTACGCCGTGATCGCCGGGTTCATGTGGCGGTCCCAGCTTCGCCTCTCCTCCGTCGAACCTCGCTGAACCACCGGGCCCAAACGGCTGCGCCCGGTCGCCGCGCAGCAGCGGCGGCAGCTCAGCGGCGTCGGAGAGCCAGCTGCGTCGCGACGCGGTCGACGGGAAAACCCGCGCCACCAGGTGCGGTATCGCGACCACCTGCCACTCCAGCCCCTTGGCGGCATGCACGGTGAGGATCTGGACGCGGTCGGCGGCGACTGCCGGTGCCGCCGGCGCCAGCCCGTTCTCCACCACCGCGGCGGCATCCAGGTAAGCCAGCAGACCCGGCAACGCGGCCTGCGCCCCGGCACCCTCGGCGTAACCGGCCACCACATCGGCGAAGGCATCGAGTTGTTCGGTACCCGCCGCACTTGCCGCCAACGGCTGCGCGGCGAGCAGCTCGCAGTCCAGGCCCAGCACCCGGCGTACCTCGGCGACCAGGTCGGGCAGCGGATGCCACAGATGGCCGCGCAGCAACGTCAGTTCCTCGGCGAGAGCGACGATGCGCCGGTACCCGACGGCCGAATAGCGCTCTGCCGGACCAGGATCGGCCAACGCGTCGGCCAGACATGCGGTCTCCGAATCGGGTCCAGCCGTGGCAGCGATCTCCGCGGCCGATACCGGCGCACTGGATTGCTCGGGCCGGCCCAGCTCGGCGGCGCGTCGCCACAGCGCGGCCAGGTCGGCGGCGCCGAACCGCCAGCGCGGGCCGGTAAGCACGCGCATCGCCGCCGCGCCGGCGGTCGGCTCTTGGATCAGCCGCAGCATCGCGACCAGGTCTGCCACCTCGGGCACGGACAGCAGCCCGGCCAGCCCCACCACTTCCACCGGGACGCCGCGGGCGCGGATTGCCTCGGCCAGCGGCGCGGCGTCGGCGTTGCGCCGCACCAGCACGGCGGCGGTGGGCGGGTCAACCCCGTCGGCGTTGGCCTGCCGGTAGCGCCGGTGCAATTGTTCGGCGACCCACTCGTCTTCGGTGACGACGTCGGGGAGCAGGGCGACCCGCACGTCGCCGGGGGGCGCGGCCGGGCGCGGTCGGAGCGATTGCACCGTTACCGAACGCCGGCGTGCCTCCGCGGAGATCTCGTTGGCCAGGTGCAGCACCTCCGGCGGGTTGCGCCAGCTGGTCCGCAGCTCCAGGGTGGGCGCCGGGCTGCCGTCGGAGAGCGGGAAGTCCGTGGCGAATCGGGGCAAGTTGGTCGCCGAGGCACCGCGCCAGCCGTAGATCGACTGGATCGGATCACCCACCGCGGTCAGCGCCAGGCCGTCGTCGACACCGCCACCGAACAGCGACGACAGGGCGATGCGCTGGGCGTGCCCGGTGTCTTGGTACTCATCGAGCAGCACCACCCGGTAGGTGGCGCGCAACCGAGCGCCGACGGCCTCGTTGGATTGCGCCAGGCGCGCGGCAGTGGCCATCTGGGCGCCGAAATCCATTGCCCGTTCCGCCCGCATGCGCTGGTGTAGGGCCTCAATCAGCGGCACCAGCTCGGCACGTTCGGTCTGGGTGTCGAGCATCTTGAGCAGCGACTGGTTGGGTTCGGCGCGCTGGCGCGGGCCCGGCGGCAGGGTGTGCACCAGCCGCTCCAACTCCAGATGCGTGTGGCGCAGTGCGTCGGTGTCCACCAGGTGTTCGGCGAGCTGGCCTGCCAGCCGCAACACCATCGCGGTGACCGCGGCGGGATCCCGGTCGGTGTGCAGTTCCCCGGGATAACCGCTGACCACGTCGAACGCCAGCTGCCACAGCCCGGTCTCGGTGAGCAGCCGGGTGTCGGGCTCGATGCCGAGCAGCAGCCCGTGCTCGCGCAGCAGCGCGCCGGCGAAGGCGTGGTAGGTGCTGACCACAGGCGTCGTGGCCGGGGCGCCGTCGATGGCTTTCGCGCCGGGCTTATTCGGTTCGGCCGCCATCAGCCCGGCACCGGCCAACCGCGCCAGCCGGGATCGAACCCGGCGCAGCAGTTGGCCGGCCGCCTTGCGGGTAAAGGTCAGGCCCAAGACCTGGCCGGGGTCGGCGTAACCGTTGGCAACCAGCCACACCACCCGCGCGGCCATCGTCTCGGTCTTGCCGGCACCCGCACCGGCAATCACCACCAAGGGGCCCGGCGGGGCGGCGATGACCGCGGCCTGCTCCTCGGTGGGCTGGTGCAACCCGAGCGCGGCCGCCAGCTCTGCGGGCTCATAGTGGTTTCTCATGCGCCGCACCCGCCGTTGTGTGCTGGGCAGATCGGCCGGACCGAGCAATGCCGGCACCCGTCGTTGACGCGGGCGGTGAACTGCGGGCCGGCGGTGGCCGTGGCCGCCTGCGCGATCCGCTCCCGCCATTGCTCACCGGTGTCGGGTGTGAGGGGGTCTTGTTCGCGCTCGGTGGCGCCGACCGTTCCGGGTTTGGCGGGATAGACCAGCCGGCCCCCGCCGGGCTGCTCGTCGGGCCCAATGAGCCCGGCTTCGACCGCCAGCTGGTAGACGGCCAACTGGGCGTGCTGTTGCGCGTCGTCCTTGCTGACCGGGGCTTTCGCGGTCTTGACGTCGACGACCACCAGCCGGCCAGCGGCGTCGCGTTCGACCCGGTCGATCCGGCCGCGCAGCCGAACCCCCTCCTCACCGGCGTCGATCACTCCGTCGAAGCCGACCTCGGTGCCGACTTCGGTGAGTTCGCCACGGGTTTGGGCCCGCCATGCCAGAAACGTCTCGATGATGGCGCGATGCCGGTCGAGTTCGTTGGCCGAATACCACTGCGACGTGAACGGCAGCTGCTGCCATGCCCGGTTCAGCTCGGTGAGCAGTTCCTGCGGTCTGCTCGTCGATTCGGCGACCAGCGCGTGTATCACCGATCCGATCGTCGAGCGCAGGTCGCGACCGTCGGTTCCGCCGTGGCGTTCGGCCAGCCAGCGCAGCGGACAGTCCAGCAGGCTCTGCAGCGCCGACGGCGACAAGGTGACCGGCCCGTCGCCGGGTTGGCGAAGCGGCTCCTCGGTGCTCAACGGCGCCGCGCCGTGCCAGCTCTGCGGATCGGCACCGGGCACCCCGGCCCGGGCAAGTCGCGCCAACTGCGTTGCCGCGTCAGCGCGTTCGGATTCGCTGACCTCGGTCTCCGGTGCGCAGACCACGGCGCGCAGTCGACCCACCAGCCCGGCCGCCGACAGCACCGGCGGAGCCACCACCGGCGGTGCCGGCGCTCGGTGGCCTTCATCGGTGGCGCACGCCGCGAGTTCGGCGAAGAACTCCGACGGGAGTTGTTCCTCGGTGCCGCCGTCCCCGTCGCCGTCGACAGCGGTGATGAGCAGCCGGCGCCGTGCCCGTCCCAGCGCCGCCACTAGCAGCCGGCGCTCCTCGGCAAGCAGCGGGGCCCGAGCCGAGACCTCTTCGCCGAAGCCGTGCAGGGTGTCCAGGAGCCGCTGGGTTCCGAGCACGCCGCCGCGCGGAACGGTGTTGGGCCACAGTCCTTCCTGGACTCCGGCGACGACCACCAGATCCCATTCGCGCCCGAGTGCGGCGTGCGCACTGAGCACACCGACCGCCTCCGTGCCCGTCGCGGGCTCGGCGCGGGGCGCGGCCAGTTGCATGGCGGTGACGTATTCGACGAGTCCGGTCAGGGTGGCACCGGCCGTGCGCGCCACGTACTGCTCGGCGAGGTCGAACAGTGCGGTCACCGCATCCAGATCCCGACCGGCTTGTGCGCCGGCGGTACCGCCGCGCTCGGCAGCCGACAGCCAGCGTTGTTGCAGCCCTGAGCGATTCCAGGCTTGCCATAGTGTGTGGTGCGGGTCGCGGCCGTCGGCGTGGCTGCGGGCCGCGGCTTGCAGCACCGCGCGAACCCGGCGCAGCGCGCGGCCGTGCGCGGCCGGCAGCTCACCCGGCGCGCCGGTGAGCACTGCCGCGAGACGGTCTCCGGGTTCATGCGGCGGTTCCAGCTTCGCCTCTCCTCCGTCGAGCCTCGCTGAACCGCCGGGTTCATGCCGTTCATGCGGACTTCCCGGGCGGGCCGCGCCGCGGCGCAGGGTGCGTTGCAGTTGCCGCAGGGAGATCGGGTCCATTCGCCCGATCGGCCCACTGAGCAAGGCCAGCGCCCGAGTTCCGTCCACGACGTCAGCGGTGCACTCCAGCACCGTGAGCAGGGCAGCCACCGCGGGCTGCTCGGCCAGCAACCCACCGCTGGCCGGCAGCAGGACCGGGATCCCGGCGGCGGCCAGGGTGCGGGGCAGCCGCGCGGCCGCCCGCGGCACCGACCGGACGATCACCGCCATCTGCGACCACGGCACTCCGTCGATCAGGTGGGCACGCCGCAAGGTGTCGGCGATCAAGGCGGCCTCGGCGTGGCTGCTGGCCGCGGTGCGCACGCTCACCGCCCCGGCGTCGGGTCCGGTGCCCTCGATGCGGCGCGTGGCACTGGTCCCGGGCAGCCGCGCGGCGACGGCGCTGATGGCCTCGGCCACCGCCGGGGCGCAGCGGTGCGACGTCGTCAGCGTCACTACGGGCACCGCGGCGCCGTCGGGTTGCGCGTCGTCGCCCAGCAGGACGGTGGGTTCGGCACCGCGGAAGCCGAACACGGCCTGATCGGGGTCGCCCGCGATCACCGTCCGGTGCACGCCGGCGGCGAGCACCCGGACCAACCGGGCCGCCTGCGGGTCGAGTTGCTGGGCGTCGTCGACCAGTAGCAGCCGGATCCGGTTGCGTTCATCGACGAGCAGATCCGGGTCAGTCGCCAACGCCTCCAGCGCCGCCCCGACCAATTCCGCTGCGCCCAGTGCCGGTGTAGTGGCCTGGGGCGCCGCCGTACCGACGGCGGCACGCAGCAGCATCACCTGCTCGTACTGCTGGGCGAACCGGCCCGCGGCCGTCCACTCCGGGCGGCGGCAGCGCTTGCCCAACCTGATCAGCTCTGCCGGGTCCACGCCGCGTTCCGCGCAACGTGCCATCAAGTCCCGCAGTTCGGTGGCGAAGCCGTCAGTGGCCAGGGCCGCGTGCAGCGACGGCGGCCATGCCCCGGGTCCGTCCCCGGCCAGCAGCTCCCGAATCACGCTGTCCTGTTCGGCGCCGGTGACCAGCCGTGGTGGGGTGGCCTCGGCTCGCCGGGCGGCGCGCTGCAGGACCGCGAAGGCATAGCCGTGCACCGTGCGCACCAGCGGTTCCCGGATCGCCTGGCTGCCGTCGGGCCCGCCGGCAGCCAGCAATGTCGCGGTCAGCGCTCCGCGGTCCGCCGCGGGAAGCCGGCCCGAGCCCGTGAGCAGCAACACCGAATTCGCGTCCACGCCGGCGGCGACGTGGGCGGTGGCCACCTCCACCAGCAGGCGGGTCTTGCCGGTGCCGGGTCCGCCGCGCACCTGCAAGACGCCACGCGCACGCGGATCGAGCGCCGCGTCGACCTGCGCGGTGGGCGATCCCCAATCGTGTGGCATGCCGCTTATGAGAGCACTGCCCTCCGACAAGTGTGGGGGCGGCTGGCACCATCGACGGGTGAATCTCGATCATCGACTGCATGTGCACCGCTACGGCCCGGACGGACCGGTGGGGCTCCTGGCGGTCCACGGGCTGACCGGTCACGGGGCCCGCTGGCGCTACGTGGCCGAGCAGCTGTCCGACATTGCCATCGCCGCACCGGACCTGATCGGCCACGGGCACTCGTCGTGGGCGGCCCCGTGGAGCATCGACGCCAACGTCGCGGCGCTGGTGGCACTGCTGGAGGGCGCCGCTGACGGCCCGGTTCCGGTGGTCGCGCATTCCTTCGGCGGTGCGATAGCGCTGCATCTGGCCGCGGCACGGCCCGATCTCGTCGACGCGCTGATCCTGCTCGACCCGGCGATCGGCCTGGACGGTGAGTGGATGGCCACGATCGCCGCCGCGATGCTGGCCTCCCCCGACTACCCCGACCCTGCCGAGGCGCGCGCCGAGAAAGAGAACGGCGCCTGGTCCGATGTGGATCCCCGGGTACTCGACGTCGAACTCGATGAGCATCTGGTCGCGCTGCCCTCGGGCCGCTTCGGTTGGCGTATCAGCGTGCCCGCGGTGATGTCGTATTGGAGCGAGTTGGCCCGCGCGGTGGTGCTGCCGAAATCCACGCCGACCACAGTGGTGCGGGCCACCCGCACCTCGCCGCCGTATGTGGAAGCGGCGCTCATCGATGGTTTGCGCGATCGGCTGGGCGCGAACTTCCAGCTGGTCGACTTCGACTGCAATCACATGGTCGACCAGGCCCGTCCCGCCGAGGCTGCCGCCGTGATCCGCGCGCAGCTGGCCCGGCGCTAGGAGCGCAGTCCGTGGCGGCCGTCACCGACGAACAGGTCGAGCGGGTGCGTGCGCTGATCATCAGCGTGCCCGCCGGCCGGGTCACCACCTATGGTGACGTCGCTTCCGCGGCAGGGCTTTCCAGTCCCCGCATTGTGGGCTGGATTCTGCGGATCGACGGCACCGACCTGCCCTGGCACCGGGTGCTCCCGGCGTCGGGACGGCCGGCGGACCACTTACGCACCGAGCAGCTGGAACGGCTTCGCACCGAAGGAGTCCTGGCCGTCGACGGAAAAGTGGATCTGCGCACGCTGCGACACCGGTTCTGACGGCGGCACATTCGGCGAGCGTGTACTGAGCGCGAAAAATTGGCCGAAATCTCGCGCTGTGTACACGTTCGGCGAGCAAAGCGAAGCGAGAAAGCTAGAGCGCCAGGCGGACCAACGCGGCCGTGCGGGCCAGCCCGGGGAACGCCTCCTCGGTCGAGCGCGGATGCAGCGCGTGTACGGCAAGACGGAACATCAACGCGCGCAGCAACATCTGCGGCCACTCAGGCAGCGTTTCCCACCGTTCGATCAGCCCGTCGTCGGCATCACCCCACGACAGGGCATCGACCACCACCACCCCGGCAGCCCACGAGGCCGGCCGCCAGTACGGCGTGATGTCGGTGATGCCGGGCGCCGCGGCGCCGGAGAACAGGACCGTGCCGTACAGGTCGCCGTGCACCAACTGGCTGGGACTCTTGGTGGGCTTGCGCAAGGTGGCCAGCTGGTTGATCAGGTCGATCGAGCGCTGACCGTCCACCGACCCCGGGGCCAGCCGCGCACCGGCCTGCAGCGAAGCGAAGGGCCGTTCCTCCCAGGCCGCCCGGTCCGCGGCGATGAACACGTCGACGTCGGCCCACGGCGCCACCGGTGCCTGCGTCAAGAATCGGGGCCGCTCCAACTTGGAGGTGGCTTCGTGCAGCCGAACTGCCGCCGACACCACCTCGTCATGACGCGGCTCGGGACTGCCGCCGACGAAGGTGTCCGCGCGCCAACCCGACACCACATAGCGTCCGTCGGTGGAGCGCACCGGGCGGGCCAGGCGGATGCCGTCAGCGAACAGGGTCTCGCGTACTTTCGCCGACCACGCGGCCCTGGCATGGTCGGCGACCATCGACAGGACCACTTCCCCGCACTTCCAGCCGTCTTCCCAGCCGGCCCCAAGCGGTGTGGGCGAAACGTTGCGAATACCGAACGTCGCCAGCACATGTTCGGGCGGCGGCTCGATGGTCACGCGATAAGACTAGCCGCGGTGATCGCGAGCGCGGCGGAGCCGGGCGCGGCGGGTCACCGCCATAAGTCACCGTGATCGCGAGCGCGGCGGAGCCGGGCGCGGCGGGTCACCGCCGTAAACCGCTAGTACATGACCATGTCGGGCTGCATCTGCTTGGCCCACGCCACAATTCCCCCCTGCAGGTGGACCGCGTTGGCAAAGCCGGCCTGCTTCAGGGTGGCTAGGGCCTGAGCCGAACGGACCCCGGTCTTGCAGTACAGCACCGACATTCGGTCCTGCGGGAGCTTCGCCAGGCCCTCACCGGTGTTGATCGTCGATTGCGGGACCAACTGGGCACCCTCGATGCGGTTGATCGCCCATTCTCCCGGCTCGCGCACGTCAATCAGTGCCAGCTGTTGCCCGGAGTCCAGCAGCTCACGCAGCTCGGCGGGAGTAATCGTGGACCCGGCGGCCGCGGCGGCGTCCTCCTCGGGAACCACACCGCAGAACGCGTCGTAGTCGACCAACTCGGTGATCGCCGGCGTGGCGGGGTCCTTGCGGATCGCAATGGTGCGATAGCTCATCTCCAACGCGTCGTAGATCATCAGCCGCCCCAGCAGCGGTTCTCCGATACCGGTGATCAGCTTGATCGCCTCGGTGCCCATCACCGACCCGATCGAAGCGCACAGCACCCCGAGTACTCCGCCCTCGGCGCACGAAGGCACCATGCCCGGCGGCGGGGGCTCGGGATACAGATCGCGGTAGTTGAGGCCGCGCCCGTCCGGCGCGTCCTCCCAGAACACCGACACCTGGCCCTCGAAGCGGTAGATCGAGCCCCAGATGTAGGGCTTGTGCGCCAGCACCGCCGCGTCGTTGACCAGGTAGCGGGTCGCGAAGTTGTCGGTGCCGTCCAGAATCAGGTCGTACTGCGCGAACAGTTCGACGGCGTTGGACCGGTCCAACCGCACCTGGTGCAGCTGCACCCGTACGAGCGGGTTGACCTCGGCAATCGAGTCCCGGGCACTTTCGGCTTTGGTGCGGCCGATGTCGGAGACCCCGTGGATGACCTGGCGCTGCAGGTTCGACTCTTCGACGACGTCGAAGTCGACGATCCCGAGGGTGCCGACGCCGGCGGCGGCCAGATACAGCAGAGTCGGCGCGCCCAGTCCGCCGGCGCCGATCACCAGCACGCGGGCGTTCTTGAGTCGCTGCTGCCCCTGCACGCCGACATCGGGAATGATCAAGTGGCGGCTGTAGCGCGCTACTTCATCCCTGGTCAGCTCGCCGGCCGGCTCCACCAGCGGCGGCAGTGATATCGGCACCGGGCAATCTCCTCAACGTCGCATCCGCCAATCCATCACAGCAGCTGGTGGGGGCAACGACAAACCGCGGGCGAAGCTTCCCGAAGGGCAGCTGACCGGCTCAGGCAATCGGAGACGGCCAGGGGTTGAAGCGGCAGGTCTTCCCGTCGGGCTTGACCCAGTCCGGGTCGAACTTCGCCGCGTCGTCGTTGGAGGTGCCGAACGTCTGCTGCATCATCACCGGCGCCAGCCCGTCCTGCTTATCGCACGGTTCATGGTGCTGGTAGCCGATGGCGTGGCCGACCTCGTGATTGATCAGGTACTGCCGGTAGGACCCGATGTCGCCCTGGAAGGGCACGGCGCCGCGAACCCAGCGGGCTTCGTTGATGAACACCCGCGGCTCCGACTTGGCCCCGTAGGACGGGTTGTAGCAGGACGCCTCCAGCGGAATCTCGTAGCCGCAGCCCTCCCGGACCGTGATCGGCGACGTCAGCGAGATGCGGAAATCGGGGGTGATCGGGCTGTTGGCGTCGATCCGTACGAACCCGATCTGCGGGGTGTGCGTCCATCCCTTGGGGTTACGCAGGGTCTGGTCGACCATCCGGGCGAACGCCTCGTCACCGCCGAATGCGGTGGTGTCGATGCCGTTCTCCACCTCGATGGTGTAGGCGAACACCTTCTCGGTGCCCTGACCGAACTCCGGCTCGGTGCCCGGGATGACATGCCAGGACATGTCGCCGGCTTCGGTGAACGGGCCGCCGTTGGGCAGCACGCCGGTCGGCAGGTTGACGTCGAACTCGGTGAGGCCACGCGGTGGTGCGCCGATGATCGAGGTGCCCGCCGATCCGATCGTCGGCGGCCCCTGGACCGTGTCGTCGGCGGCCTGGGTGCGCACTCCGGTGCCGGTCACGGTCTGATACACCACCACGACGGTCAGAGCCATGAGCACCGGCAGCGCATAGGCGCGCCAGCCGTAGGTGGACACGAACCGGCCCAGCCAGGTCTGCTTGCGCCACTGGCGGTGCACATCACGGTCAGACCGCAGCCGCCCAGCACCGGCCGCGAGCGGGTCACGCTGGGCGCGCAGGGGCTCTCGGAAGCGATCCCGCAGCACCGGGGCTCGACCGCCGCTCCGCCCCGGGTCGTAGGTCACGGTCCCAGAATGGCACAAGGTCTGCGAGCTGGGACTCTGCGGCACGCCAGGAGGCGCGCCGCGAGGAGTTCGAAATGGCGATCGACAGCCGATTCTCGGATGTCGCTGGTGGAAGTGACGGGCGCAGCGCGTAGTCTCGCTCTCACGCACCGGCCGTCGCGGACCCAGGTCCCAGGCGCCGGCCGAACCAGATTGAGGAGTCGATGAGCAAACCGATCGACACGGCAGAGCGGGACGGCGCTCAGCCGACCGGCCGCCGCTCGAGCGGCGCCAAGGCGGCGACCACCGGCGGCCGTCGAGGCAGCCGGCTCCCCCGCGACGAGCGCCGGGGTCAGCTGCTGATCGCCGCCAGTGATGTATTCGTCGACCGCGGTTACCACGCAGCCGGCATGGATGAGATCGCCGAGCGGGCCGGGGTCAGCAAACCGATCCTCTACCAGCACTTCGCGTCGAAGCTGGAGCTGTACCTGGCGGTGCTGGCCCGGCACGTGGAGAACCTGGTCTCCGGCGTCCGTCAGGCATTGCGGACCACCACCGATAACCGGCAGCGGCTGCGGTCGGCGGTGCAGGCTTTCTTCGACTTCATCGAGCACGACAGCCAGGGCTATCGGCTGATCTTCGAGAACGACAACGTCGCCGAGCCGCAGGTCGCGGTTCAGGTGCGAGTAGCCACCGAGTCCTGCATCGACGCGATTTTCGACCTGGTCAGTCACGACTCCGGCCTGGACCCGCACCGCGCCCGGATGGTCGCGGTCGGGTTGGTCGCGATCAGCGTCGACTGCGCCCGGTACTGGCTGGACAGTGACCGCCCGATCTCCAAGGACGACGCCGTCGACGGGACGGTGGCGTTCGCCTGGGGCGGGCTGTCACACGTGCCCCTTACCCGGTAGCGGCGTCAGCACCGATCCCGAAACCGACCCGCCGGCTGTCGGCGACACCGATCTCCACGTAGGCGATCTTGGCGGCCTGCACCAGGAAGCGACGACCCTTCTCGTCGGTGAGGGCGAGCAGTCCAGCTCCGTCTGCGCCCTTGCCCAACGCGGCGCCGACCAGCTTCTCCACCTCATCGGGCGTCTGCGCACTGTTGATGACCAGTTCGCGCGCGCTATCGGTGACCCCGATCTTGACCTCCACGCCTGCCCCTTTCGTTTGCGTTGGGCGTTGCTAAGCAGGCTAGTGGACGACGGCCCGGTTGGTGCGCACCGGCCGTTCGCCCTCGGCGATAACCGACTTCTCAGCGCTGCTGAATGCGGACCATGTTTCCGGCGGGATCACGGAACGCGCAGTCCCGCACGCCATATGGCTGTTGCATGGGCTCTTGGACCACCTCGGCGTCCGTCGCCTGCACCCGATCAAACGCGCCGTCAAGATCGTCGGAGGCCAGCAGAAGCGTGCCGTAGGTCCCCTTGGCCATCATTTCGGCGATGACGCGGCGCTCGGCGTCGGTGACCCCGGGGTTGGCCGCCGGCGGGCACAGAACGATCGACGTATCGGGCTGCTTGGGGGGACCGACCGTGATCCAGCGCATTTTGCCTTTTCCGACGTCCAGTCGTACCTCGAAACCCAGCGCGTCGCGGTAGAAGGCCAGGGAGGCTTCCGGGTCGTCGTGCGGAAGGAAACTCGAATGAATGGTGATATCCATAGCGGTCACGGTAGGTGCAGCGCGCCGGCCGGGGCTTCTCGATTCCTGATCGGTCTGGTGACCTGCTTTTCCAGGCACGACGGGATGCCCTCACTGAGGTGCATGGTCTGCTCCCGGTAGCGGCTGGGTGGCATTCCGACGAGTTCGGTGAAGCGCGTACTGAAGGTCCCCAGCGACGAGCAGCCCACCGCGAAACAGACCTCGGTGACGCTCATGTCGCCGCGCCGCAGCAGTGCCATCGCGCGTTCGATCCGCCGGGTCATCAGGTAGGAGTACGGCGATTCGCCGTAGGCGAGCTTGAATTGTCGCGACAAGTGCCCCGTGGACAGGTGCACGTCGCGCGCCAGTGCGTCCAGGTTCAGCGGTTGGGCGTAGTCGCGGTCGATCCGGTCCCGCACGCGCCGCAGCCGCGCCAGGTCTCGCAGGTCGCGGACAGGCTCGCCAGTCACTGCGCTGGTTTCTCGCCGCGCTCGCTAGGCCAGGCCCAGCTCGCGCATGCGTTCGTCGTGGGTGTGTTGGAGGCGATCGAAGAACCCGGCCAGCTGGGCCAGCCCGGCCGCCCCCGACACCACCAGATCGACCAGTTCGTCGCGGTCGGCCAACACGTACTGGGCCTGGGTGATCGCCTCACCGAGCAGCCGACGCGACCACAACGCCAGCCGGCTGCGCTGTTTGGCGCTGGCCGTGACGGCGCCGCGCACCTCGTCGACGACGAACTGCGAATGCTTGGTCTCGGCGAGCACCGCGCGCACCACATCGCCCACCTCGTCGGGGAGCCCGTCAGCGATCTGCAGGTAGAAGTCGGCCGCCATCGCGTCACCGATGTAGGTCTTGACCAATGCCTCCAGCCAGGTGCTAGGCATCGTCAGCCGATGGTAATTGTCAAGGGCGGTAGCGTATTTCGACATCGCCGCCACCACGTCGACACCGCGGCACTCAAGCGCTTCGCGGAGCAGTTCGAAGTGGCCCATCTCCGCGGCGGCCATCGCCGCCATCGAGATGCGGCCGCGCAGATCGGGCGCCATCCGGGCTTCGTCGGTGAGCCGGTAGAACGCGGCCACCTCGCCATAGGCCAGTACCGCGAACAGCTCGTTGACACCGGGATGATCGGCGGACAGCCGCGGCGGGGAAGACTGCGCTTCCGCGTCGGCGGAGGGAACCGAATTCATCACCACACTGTATGCGTTCCGCGGCGATGGACCGA
Source organism: Mycolicibacter heraklionensis (assembly GCA_001673575.1). Taxonomy (GTDB): domain Bacteria; phylum Actinomycetota; class Actinomycetes; order Mycobacteriales; family Mycobacteriaceae; genus Mycobacterium; species Mycobacterium heraklionense_A. The sequence continues at coordinate 37,241 of LZME01000011.1, forward strand.
TGCCCGGCCCGACCAGGTAGTATGAGCCCCAGGCAGTGCCTATTCGGCGCTGCCGCGCAATGTGCGTACACGTGGTTGGCCCGCCTCCTCGGCGAGTGCAGGGCCCCCGGCGGTGCCTTCGAATATGGGCAAAGTATCGACCGTCTCCAGTGTGTGCGCCCCGACCCGCACCGCGATCGACTGACATACCGCGCCGACTTCGAAAGGCATCTGCCCGCGCATGACCCCACTGATCTCTACCACCGTTCCGACTACCCCTCCGAGCTTCGCCGAACTGGGCGTTCGCGACGAGATCGTCCGCGCATTGGCCGAGGACGGTATCGAGCACGCCTTCGCGATCCAGGAGCTGACGTTGCCGCTGGCCCTGGCCGGCGACGACCTGATCGGCCAGGCCCGCACCGGCATGGGCAAGACCTACGGCTTCGGCATCCCGCTGCTGCAGCGGGTCACCACCAGCCCGGACCGGCCCCTGACCGGAGCACCCCGCGCGCTGGTCGTGGTGCCCACCCGTGAACTGTGCATCCAGGTCTCCGGCGACCTGGCCGACGCGGCCAAGTACCTGACCGCCGGGGACCGTCCGTTATCGGTGCAGGCCATCTACGGCGGCCGGCCCTACGAACCGCAGATCGAGGCGCTGCAGGCCGGCGCCGACGTGGTGGTGGGCACCCCGGGCCGGCTGCTCGACCTGGCCCAGCAGGGACACCTGCAGCTGGGCGGCCTGTCGGTGCTGGTGCTCGACGAGGCCGACGAGATGCTGGACCTGGGTTTCTTGCCCGACATCGAGCGCATCTTGTCCCGCATCCCCGACGACCGGCAGTCGATGCTGTTCTCGGCCACCATGCCGGGACCGATCATCACGCTGGCCCGCAGCTTCATGAACCAGCCCACCCACATCCGCGCCGAGGCGCCGCACTCGTCGGCGGTGCACGACGCCACCGAGCAGTTCGTCTACCGGGCCCACGCGCTGGACAAGGCCGAACTGGTGGCGCGGGTGCTGCAGGCCCGCGGCCGCGGCGCCACGATGATCTTCACCCGCACCAAGCGCACCGCCCAGAAGGTCGCCGACGACCTCAATGAGCGCGGCTTCAAGGTGGGCGCGGTGCACGGCGACCTGGGCCAGGTGGCCCGGGAGAAGGCCCTGAAGCAGTTCCGCGGCGGTGACATCGACGTGCTGGTGGCCACCGACGTGGCCGCCCGCGGTATCGACATCGACGACGTCACCCACGTCATCAACTACCAGTGCCCCGACGACGAGAAGACCTACGTGCACCGCATCGGCCGCACCGGCCGGGCCGGGCGCACCGGCGTCGCGGTCACCCTGGTCGACTGGGACGAGCTGGCCCGCTGGACAATGATCGACAAGGCCCTCAACCTGTGCTGCCCGGACCCCGCGGAGACCTACTCGAGCTCCCCGCACCTGTTCACCGAACTGAACATTCCCACCGACGCCGGCGGCTCGATCGGCAAGGCACGCCGGTCACCGGCCAAGCGGTCCGACGGCGAAACCCGTGAGACCGCGGCGGACCGCGAGCGTGCGCCCCGCAACCCGAACCGGTCTCGCCGGCGCACCCGGGGTGGTCAGGCGAACGCCGCCGACGGCGCCCCGCAGAACACCGAGGCGGGTGAGGCCAGCACCGCTACGACCCCCGAGTCCACCGGGCCCGCCACGCCGCGGCGTCGCCGCCGCCGTCGCCCGAACAAGACCGCGGCCGCTGCCGCGAACGGCAGCTGAGCTAGGCCGCCCAGATGGTGCGACCCGAGCGCCGCACCTCCGGTGATCTGGTCGCGGCGGCCCTGATCGCGGTCGTGATCGTCGTCGTCGGAGTGGTCATCTGGTGGACGAGCGATGCCCGCGCCACTATCAGCCGGCCGGCATCGGATTCGGCGACCAATCCCCCGTCGGCGGCGATGGTGCCCGCGGCGCTGTCGCAGCTGTGGACAGCGGCCAGCCCGGCAACCTGGGCGCCGGTGCTGGTCTCCGGCACGGTGATCACCGGCGACGGTCCGCGGATGAGCGGCCGCGACCCGGCCACAGGTGAGGAGCGCTGGAGCTACTCCCGCGACGTCGACCTGTGCGCGGTGTCCTGGATCTACCGTTATGCCGTCGCCGTCTATCCCGATTCCCGCGGGTGCGGCCAGGTCAGCGCGGTCGTCGCCGCCGACGGCCTACGCGGGCCGGCCCGCACCAGTTACGCCGACCGGGCCGTGCGGGTCTCCTCCGAGGGCAGCGCGGTGCTCTCCGCCGGCTCCACCCGCCTCGAACTGTGGCGTTCGGACCTGGTCCGAGTGATGTCGTACGGGGAGATCGACGCTCGGGTGAAACCCTCGGCGCGCGGCCGCGGACAGGGCTGCACCCTGGTCTCGGCAGCGGCGGCCTCCTCGGCGGTCTCGGTGCTGGAGTCCTGCGCGGGCCAGTCCGACCTGCAACTGACTCTGCTGCGCGCGGGCAAGGAAGAAGACGAGCCGGAGACCCAGCACATCGCCGAACGCGGAGTGACCGCGGACTCCGGCGCCCGGGTGCTTGCGGTGACCGACTCCGACGCCGGCGCCAACACCGCGGTCTATCTGCCCACCCCGCAGCCGCGGATCGAGGTCGTCGACCAGACCGGCACCACGATCGCCAAGACCATGCTGCCGACCAAACCCACCCCCGCCAGCGCCGCACTGCCGGTCTCGCGGCCCACCGGGTTGATCTGCTGGTGGACCGGCGACGCGGTGATGGTGTTCGACTCCGGAACGCTGACCTACCGCTACACCGTTCCGGCATCGGGGGCCGCGGTGCCGTTGGGTCCGGCGGCGCGGATGGCCGATCGTCTACTGATCCCGGTGACCGACGGAGTCGGCGTCTTCGACCAGGAAACCGGCGCGCCGGAACGCATCATCCCGGTCAGCCGCCCACCCGGGGTCTCGACGGTGTTTCCGGCGGTGTCGGGTCCGACGGTGTTGGAGCAGCGCGGCGACACCGTCGTCGCGCTGGGCTGATCAGCGCCCGATCCCACGGGGCGCGAGGGTGCTCGGTTGTTCCCCCGCAAGCGGGAGGTGCTAGACCTCGGGGGTGAAGGTGGGCAGCGTCTTGCCGTTCTTCCAGTACTTGAGCAACGCCTCGGCCAGCTGCCGATATGCCTGCGCGCCCTTGTTTTTGCGTCCGGCGATCACCGAGGCGCCCGATGCGCTGGCCTCGGCGAAACGCACCGTCCGCGGGATCGGCGGGGCCAGCACCGGCAGCTCGTAGCGGTCGGCGATGTCGAGCAGCACGTCGCGACTGTGCGTGGTGCGCGAGTCGTAGAGCGTCGGCAGGGCCCCCAGCAGACGAAGCTTGGGATTGGTGATCTGCTGGACGTCGGAGACGGTGCGCAGGAATTGGCCGACGCCTCGATGCGCCAAGGTCTCGCATTGCAGGGGCACGATCACCTCGCCGGCCGCGGTGAGACCGTTGAGGGTCAGCACCCCCAAGGACGGCGGGCAGTCGATGACCGCCACATCGAACTCGTCCTCCAGCTTGGCCAGCGCCCGCGCCAGGACATACTCGCGGCCGGCCCGCATCAACAGCATCGCCTCGGCGCCGGCCAGGTCGATGTTGGCCGGTAGCAGGGTCATTCCCTCGTCGGTCGGCACCAATGCCGTATTGGGCTCCACCTCGCCCAGCAGCACCTCGTGCACCGACACCGGCAGTTTGTCGGGGTCGTGGCCCAGGGAGAAGGTCAGGCAGCCCTGCGGGTCGAGGTCGACCAGCAACACCCGCCGCCCCAGCTCGGCCATCGCCGCACCCAGCGAAGCCACCGTCGTGGTCTTGGCCACGCCGCCTTTCTGGTTGGCAACCGCCAAGATCCGCATCCCCGTCACACCGACATACTGGCACGCCTTGGCTCCGCGGAGCACCAAACGCCGCTCGGTGTCCGCCGTCGGGCAGAATCGACGGGCGTGGGGATCGAGGAGCACCGACTTCTGCTGCTGCGCCACGGGGAAACCGAGTGGTCCCAAAGCGGTCGGCACACCGGGCGCACCGAACTGGAGTTGACCGACGTAGGCCGGCGCCAAGCCGTCGCCACTCGCGCAACACTGACAAAGCTTGCGTTGGACAACCCGCTGGTGATCTGCAGCCCGCGCCGCCGCGCCCAAGTGACCGCCGAGCTGGCCGGACTGCACGTCGATGAGAACTCCGACGACCTCGCCGAGTGGGACTACGGCCGCTATGAAGGGCTGACCACCGCGCAGATCCGCGAATCCGAATCCGGCTGGCTGATCTGGACACACGGCGGTGCCGGCGGTGAGACGGTGGCGCAGGTCAGCGACCGCGCCGACCGCATGGTTGCGTTGGCGCTGCGGCAGCTCCCCTCGCGTGATGTGGTGTTCGTCGGACACGGCCACTTCTCCCGAGCGGTGATCACGCGGTGGCTGGAGCTGCCGGTAGCCGACGGAGCGCGATTCGCGATGGCCGCGGCCTCGATGGCCGTGTGCGGCTTCGAGCACGGAGTGCGTCAGCTCCTCGCGCTCGGCCTGACCGGACCGGGAGCCTGAGGGTTGCCGAGACCGACGTTCGTCCTTTCCGGACCCTCCGGGACGCTGTCGGCCGACGCGATGACAGCCGGGTTCGCCGATGTCGCCGCCGCCCAGGCTGCACTGTCCGGTGGGCAAGCCCCAATAGTGGTGGGGGCGTTGCCTTTCCGCCCGGGAGCTGCCGCAGCCCTGTTCGTCCCGCGTGAGGTGCGACGCGATGACGCGCTGGCGCTCGCAGGCGGCGCGGCACTACCGGCGGTCCGCATCGCCGCGCAGATTCCACAGCCCGACGAGCATCGAGCCCGGATCCGCCGGGCCCTGGACGAACTGACCGCACCACGCAATGCCCTGCACAAGGTGGTATTGGCCCGCGGGCTGCGCCTGGTCGCCGATGCCCCACTGGATGTCGGCACACTCTTACACCGGTTGGTCGCCGCCGATCCGAGCGGCTACGGCTATCTGGTCGACCTGAGTGCGGCCGGACAGGCCTACGCCGGCACGGTGCTGGTCGGCGCCAGTCCTGAACTGTTGGTCGCCCGCGAAGGCGACCGGGTCACCTGCCGGCCCTTCGCCGGTTCGGCGCCGCGCTCCCCCGACGCGCATCTCGACGCCGCCAACGCAGCCGCGCTGGCCGAGTCCGGCAAGAACCGCCACGAGCATCAGTTGGTCGTCGATCAGTTGCGTGCGGCCCTCGAGCCACTGTGCACCGAACTCGATGTCGCGTCGGAGCCACAGCTCAGCAGCACCTCCGCGGTGTGGCACCTGAACACCCCGATCACCGGACGGCTGCGTGACTCCTCCACCACTGCACTGGATTTGGCGCTGGCACTGCACCCGACCGCCGCCGTCGGCGGGGTTCCGACCGCCGCTGCGGTCGACCTCATCACCGAGCTCGAGGGCGACCGGGGTTTTTACGCCGGCGCGGTCGGCTGGTGCGACGCCGATGGCGACGGCCGCTGGGTGGTGTCGATCCGCTGCGCGCAACTGTCCGCCGACCGTCGATCCGCGCTGGCCCACGCCGGCGGCGGGATCGTCGCCGAATCCGATCCGGACGAGGAACTGGCCGAAACCGTGACGAAGTTCGGCACGATCCTGTCGGCTATGGGCGTCGTTCCGCCCAGCGCAGCGCCGCCGGACTGAATAACGCCGCCAGCACCGCCACGGCCGCCACGCCGACCACCACGCCGTAGCCCCAACGGTGTGAGCCCACCCCCAGATACCAGGCGACCGGCAGCAGCAGCAGGTTGGCGAACACCGCTATGCCACGCCCGACCCGCCGGCCCCGCAGCAGCGCCCACCCCGCCGCCAACACGGCGACACCGATGAAGGCGAACCATGCCGCAGTGCCATAGCCATTGGCGTCATGCTGATCCGCGCCGGCCAATGCCCGCAGCACCAGCACCACCGCGACAACCAGCGCGGCCGCGCCCTGCACAGCGACAATCAGGCCCGCGCCGAGTACAGCGCGCGGTGAGTCAGCGACGGCTTTCACGCCGCCAGCGTAACCACCCGGCCCATCTTCTCCGATGCCCATAGACTCGTATCCCGTGCGTGCCGTGCTGATCGTGAACCCCAATGCCACATCCACTACGCCGGCGGGGCGCGACCTGCTCGCCCACGCGCTCAAGAGCCGCCTCGACCTGACCGTGGTGCACACCGACTACCGCGGCCATGCCATCGAGATCAGCCAGGCCGCGTCCCGGGACGGCATCGACCTGGTCATCGCGCACGGCGGCGACGGGACCGTGCACGGCGTGGTCAACGGCTTGCTCGGGGCACCTGGGTCACCGCCACCGGCGCACCTGCCCGCGGTGGCGGTGGTGCCCGGCGGATCGGCGAACGTGTTCGCGCGTTCGTTGGGCATCGCGGCCGACCCGATCGCCGCCACCAACCAGCTCATCGAGTTGATCAACCACCCCGCGGGCCGTACCGCGTGGCGCCGGATCGGTCTCATCGACTGCGGCGAGCGGTGGTCGGTCCTCAATGCCGGCATGGGAGTCGACGGCGAGGTGGTGGCCGCGGTGGAAGCCGAACGCGAGAAGGGCCACGCCGTCACCCCGCTGCGCTATATCCGCGCGGCGGTCCCCGCGGTACTGGCCACCACCCGCCGTGCGCCGACGTTGACACTGCAACTGGGCGATGACCAGCCGGTCGAGGGGGTGCACTTCGTGTTCGTCTCGAACTGCGCGCCGTGGACCTATGCCGACGAGCGGTGCGTGTGGACCAACCCCGACACCACCTTCGAGTCGGGCATGGGCGTGTTCGCGACCACCAGCATGAAAGTTCTACCCACGCTGAGGCTAGTTCGGCAGATGTTGTCGAAACGGCCCAAGCTGCGCGCCAAACAGCTGATCCGCGACGACGATGTGCTCGCCCTGCGGGTGGATGCTGGCGACACACCGATAGCGACTCAGATCGATGGCGAATATCTCGGGCTACGTACCACGATGACGTTCCGGGCGGTTCCCGACGCGCTGGACGTCGTCGCCCCTCCGGCAGAGAAAGCCCGCTGACCTGCGGAGATGGCGCTCAAATCGGTCGATGAGCGCACAGTTAAGCCCACTGTAGTACACGCGCACGAGCAAGCTGGGAGCAGCCCCTCGCAAACGTGACCTTGGCCACGTGATAAAGCGCACCCTTGACATCTGTCCAGGCTGTGAAACGATCGAGCGATCGGATGCAAGCCGTAATCATTTCTTGCGCCGCTTATACACAGTCGAAAAGCACTAGCGCACCCCGCTGCGCCCAAAGTAAGGAGTTGGAGACCTATGGATTGGCGCCACAAGGCGGTCTGTCGCGACGAGGACCCGGAGCTGTTCTTCCCGGTGGGAAACAGCGGGCCGGCTCTCGCCCAGATTGCTTCCGCTAAGCAGGTCTGCACCCGTTGCTCGGTGGTCACCGAGTGCCTGACCTGGGCGCTGGAGACCGGCCAGGACGCCGGCGTGTGGGGCGGCATGAGCGAGGACGAGCGGCGTGCGCTCAAGCGCCGCAACGCTCGGACTCGGGCGCGCAGCGGGGTCTGACCTCAGACAAAAGCGACGCGGCCCCGACCTGGTCGGGGCCGCGTCATTTTTGTGTCGGGACCTGCCTCACAACGCCTGACGGAGCCGGCGACCGCCGACCGGAATGCGCAGCACCATCTCGGTCCCGCCGCCTGGCGCGTCTTGCGCGGTCAGCGAGCCGTTGAGCTCCGCTGAGACCAGCGTGTTGACGATCTGCAGGCCGAGCCGGTCGGAGGTTTCCAGCCGGAACCCGTCGGGAAGCCCGTGGCCGTCGTCATGGACCACGACGTCGAGCCAACGCGCCGAACGTTCGGCCCGGATCGTCACCGCCCGCCGGTCCGCCTCTGCCTCGAAGGCGTGCTCGATCGCGTTCTGCACCAGTTCGGTGATCACCATGATCAACGCCGTAGCCCGGTCGGCGTCCAGCGACCCGATCGACCCGATCCGGGCGACATGAATCGGGATGTCCACACTGGCAACGTCATTCATCATCGGCAGGATGCGGTCGATAACCTTGTCGAGGTTGACCACCTCATCGACCGACATCGACAGCGCTTCGTGGACCAATGCGATCGACGACACCCGCCGCACCGACTCCAGCAGCGCCTCGCGGCCTTCAGTACTGGCCGTGCGGCGGGCCTGCAGACGCAGCAGCGCCGCCACGGTCTGCAGGTTGTTCTTCACCCGATGATGGATCTCTCGAATCGTCGCGTCCTTGGAGAGCAACGCGCGGTCGCGGCGCTTGACCTCGGTGACGTCGCGAACCAGTACCGCCGCGCCCGCCGGCTGGCCGTGCACGATCAGCGGCAGGGTGCGCAACAGCACCACCGCTCCGGCCGCGTCGACCTCGAACCGCATGCTCGATCCACCGGACAGTGACTCACGCACATGTTCGGCCAGTTCGTGCGCCTCGAACGGGTCGGAGATCAACGGCCGGGTGATGGCGACCAGGTCGTGACCGGCCAGCTCGGCGGCCAGGCCCATGCGGTGGTAAGCCGACACGGCGTTCGGGCTGGCGTAACGGACCGTGCCGTCGACGGCCAGCCGGATGAAGCCGTCGCCCACGCGCGGACTCGAGCGCGAGACCGCGATGTCGCCGACGTCGGGGAAAGTGCCCTCGGAGAGCATGTGCACCAGATCTGCCGCGCAGTCCAAGTAGGCCGCCTCCAACCGGCTGGACTCGCGGCCACCTGTCAACGCGGTCTGGTGAGTCAGCACGGCCACAATCCGGTCGCCGTGCCGTACCGGCACCGCTTCCATATTGCGTTGTCCGGCAATACCTTCGCGCCCGATGACACCCGATTCGAATGCCGCGACCGCCAGCGGCATCCACTCCGGCACGACGATGGTGCCGACCGCGTCGCTCAGCAGCACCGTGGGTGCGGTGTTGGGCCGGCATTGCGCCACGCACACCAGCGCACCGTCGGCGTCGGGGTCGCGGCGCACCCACATCAGGTAGTCGGCGAACGACAGGTCCGCCAGCAGCTGCCACTCCCCGACCACGGCATGCAGGTGGTCCACCGCACTGCCGGGCAGAACGGTGTGTTCGGCGAGCAGGTCACCGAGGGTGGACATCGGCTAACTTGCGCCGGTCACAGCGGCAGCGATCAGCTGATCACGGCGATCAGGTCGCCGGCCTGAATCACGTCACCGACCTGCACGGCAACCTTGCTGATGGTGCCTGCGATCTCGGCCAGCACCGGGATCTCCATCTTCATCGACTCCAGCAGCACCACGGTGTCGCCCTCGTTGATCTGGTCGCCCTCGTGGACCACGACCTCGAGCACGCTGGCCACGATCTCCGCGCGAACGTCCTCGGCCATCTTCACCTCGTTCATCACCCAGTCAACGATTGCGTACATCAAAAAAGCTAGGCCCTATCGAACCACAACCCCCTCAGACCGTCGGGCAGGACGCTCGGGTAAGCGAACTCCAAGATAAATAAGAGGACTTAGAGAGTTCGATCCGTGATCATGTCGTGTTTCTCCTGTGACAATTGCATAGCACCGTTACTCGAGTGTTTTGAACGCGTGACGAAATCGCCGTGACGCGGCACGAGTCGCCATCGAACTTGAGGAGTAGCGCGTTGTTTGTAAACCGTCTTGCCCAGCCGCGAGTGCGGCTGACACTGATCTGCGCCGGCGCCATGACGCTGGCCACCCTGGGTTTCGGTGTCGCATCCGCCAAAGCGGCCCCGGCACTGGTCGATGACCCCATTCCGGTTCCGGCCCCGCTCGGCACCCCGGTTCCCCTCGGTACCCCCAGCCCGCTCGGCGTGCCCAGCGCGCTGGGCACCCCCAGCCCGCTCGGCATGCCCGGACCGGCCGCCGGAAGCTCAGCAGCCGGCGTGAACGCCGCGAACTCCTTCCTGCAGGTCCTCAACGGCATGCTCAACAAGGTGGTGCCAGGGGTGGGCTCGATCATGCCGACCGATGTCAGTTCGCTGACGCCGCCCGGTGCACCCATGTCCGCGGTGCCCGCACTGGAAACCCCGCCGGCCCCGCCGACGCCACCGGCGCTCGTGCCGCAGACGCTGGCGGGCGCGCGGACCTTTCACTGAGGCTGAGGGAGGCGCGGTGGCCGGGCCGATTCCAGGCCCCGCCACCGCGTCACACCCGGCGGTATGAGAGACTGGCCAGCCGGAATACCTGCTAGGAGGGCCAATCATGGCAAAACGTGGCCGCAAGAAGCGCGATCGCAAGCACAGCAAAGCCAACCACGGCAAGCGACCCAACGCCTAAGCGTTAGCTCAGCGACGCCAGCACAGCTGATTGCAAGCCCGGCCTTTGGCCGGGCTTGCTGCGGTTATCGGGCTATGTTCAGCCCTCGCGGTGGATGATCGTGGTCCGGCTGATCTCCAGCCGCACCCGTTCGTAGAGACGCCGCGGAGCCTTGTCACCACTGCACTTGCGGGCGATCAGCGTCTTGATCCGTTCCTCGACCCCGTAGTGCCGCAGGCAACCCGGGCATTCCTCAAGATGCTGGCGCAGTTTGGCCTTGGTCTCCGCCGTGCATTCGCCGTCGAGCAGCGTCCATACTTCGGCGATCACCTCAGAACAGTTGGCGTCGGATCCGCCGGCATCCGGCGGCGTGTTGCAGTCCCGCGAGTGTTCGGTCACGACGACACCTCCTCGGAAGCCTGACCGCCGCGAATGAATCCACGGTCGCGGGCTACATCGGCCAGCAGACCGCGCAACTGCCGCCTGCCGCGGTGCAAACGCGACATCACCGTGCCGATCGGCGTATCCATGATCTCGGCGATCTCCTTGTACGGGAATCCTTCGACGTCGGCGTAGTACACCGCCATCCGGAACTCTTCAGGCAGCTGCTGCAGCGCCTCTTTGATCTCGGTGTCCGGCAGCGACTCCAGCGCTTCCACCTCCGCCGAGCGCAGTCCCGTCGACGAGTGTTCGGCGGTGGCTGCCAGCTGCCAGTCGGTGATCTCGTCGGTCGGATATTCGGCAGGGGTGCGTTGCTTCTTGCGGTAGCTGTTGATGTAGGTGTTGGTCAGGATGCGGTACAACCACGCCTTGAGGTTGGTGCCCTCCCGAAACGAGCGGAACCCGGCATAGGCCTTGACCATGGTCTCCTGCAGCAGGTCCTCGGCATCGGCAGGATTGCGCGTCATGCGCAGCGCACCGCCGTAGAGCTGATCGAGCATGGGGATCGCGTCGCGTTCGAACCGAGCGGTCAGCTGCTCGTCGGTCTCATCGGAACGCACCGGCGCCTTGGCCTCTGTCGAAGCTTCGGTTCCGGTACCGGGCGCACTGTCGCCGTCAGCCATCTCGATCGCTGCTGTCCCTTCTGTCGCGGTGCCCACAACCAGCCCAGCCGATAGATCGCGTTCCAGCAGACCGATCGCCGTTGACATCGGCGACTCCTTTCCGATCCTAGGGCCGTGATCGACGGCTTGACGCAGCGACCACACGAACTGCCTTACTCAACAGCGTCGGCCATGGCGCTATTTCCCGCCCGTATCCTGACGCGGTGAGTCGCGCCGCAACCCGAGCCATCGCGGCCCTGATCGCCGCACAGGTGCCCCATGAGGTGCTGCGTTACCACCATGCAGCGGACCAGCGCGCTTTCGGAGCCGAAGCCGTCGAGCGGCTCGCCGGAGAGGGGCCCAACGGGGTGCGGCCTGAGCAGATCTTCAAAACGTTGGTGGTCGCGATCCCACACGGCCTGGCGGTCGCGGTGCTGCCGGTGCCGGCGAAGCTGTCGCTGAAGGCGGTCGCCGCTGTCCTGGGGGTGCCCAAGGCCGCCATGGCCGACCCGGAAGCGGCGCAACGAGCCACCGGTTACGTGCTGGGCGGGATCTCGCCGCTGGGACAGCGCAAAACCTTGCCGACGGTGGTGGACACCTCGGCGCTGGGCTTCGACCGGCTGCTGTGCAGCGCGGGCCAGCGCGGCTGGGACGTGGCGGTGGCACCCGCGGATCTGATCCGGTTGACCGGCGCGATCACCGCGGACATTCAGGCGCAGTGACCGCGGTGGTCACCGTTCAGCCGTCCAAGACCGGACCGGGATCGTCGCGCGGTGCGTCACCGAGCACGTCGTCGACGGTCGCGGCGAACGAGAGTTCAGCATCGATACCCGCGGCGTCCACCACCCGGGCGGTGAGCCGTTGGTCGCTGACCAGGCAGAGCCGGATGCCACGCCGGCGGCATCTGGCCGATTCGTCGACCAGCACCGCGAATGCGCAGATTCCCATGAATTCCAGTCCACTGGTATCGATGATCAGCGGTCCGGGAGCTGTGGCCACCTCTGCGGCTTCGGTGACCAGGCGCCGCCAGACGGCGACGTTGGACGCATCGACGCTGCCACCGGCGTGAACCAGCAGCGCTGAGCCACGACGCTCCACCAGGACACGCAGCTCGTCTTCCGAAGGGACCTGCGGGGCGGCGCACGCCTCGCCGACGCACGCCTCGGCAATGACGCCACCGCCCGTCATCGCGGCGGCCGGAACCGCTTCCGCTCGCTCCGTCCCGGTCCCGTTGCGACGCCACACGGAGCAGCGGCTGAGTTTACGGCGTAAACCGAACTGCATGCGGTCGAAGCTACGCCGGTTTGTTTACGTTGTAAACCGCTTCACGGCGGCTTTCTTGGATCGTCTTGCCGTCCCGCCGCAACCCGCGTCGGGACCCGGACGCGCCACCGCCCCGCACGCCGTAAACGGCGCACGGGGCGGTGTTCTCGCTTGCTAGTCCCTAAAGGCGTCCTTGACGTTCTCGCCGGCCTTCTTCAGGCTCGACTTCCCCTGGTCAGCCTTGCCCTCATTCTTGAGGTCGTCATCACCGGTGACCTTGCCGGCGGCTTCTTTGGCCTTGCCCGCGACATCCTGCGCGGCGTTTCTGGCTTTGTCTGCCAATCCCATCGTGAGTTCCTCCCTCATGTGGCGCTGCAACACGAGCTATACCCACGATGTTTACAACGTAAACCCGTGCGGGACCGATTTGCCTCAGCGTCGGGCGAGCAGCAGTTCGAGCCGATCCAGCATGGCCTCCAGCGCCTCCTCGAACTCCGCAGTGCTGCGGTCCTGCGACAACATCGACTGCAGGCGCAGCAGGTGCGGGTAGTCGGTCAGGTCGCGTGCGGACCGCTCGCCCCTGTCATCGAGGAGGGCCTCATCGGGGTGCAGTTCAGCGCCGCGCGCCGACACCTCCAACAGCAGGTGACCGATCAGGAACGTGGTGTAGGAGCGGTAGGCCGCCACCGCGGCGGCATCGTCGAATCCATAGGAGATCAGCGTGTCGAGAAAGCTTTCCATCCAGCGCAGGCTGCGCAGCGGCGGCCGAACCCATGGCGCCTCCGGCGCCTGGGTGGCCACCAGCGGAAACACCTCCGGATGGTCGAGTGCGATCTGGCGTACCCCGTGCGCCAGCCGCATGAGGTAGTCCTGCCAGCCGTCCTCCTGGCGCCGCGCCGCGAGTTGATCGGCGTAGAGCCGGTCGATGATGTGGTCGACGACGCCGCTGAGCAGGTCGCCACGGCCGTGTACGTAGCGGTACAGCGCCATCGCCTCGACCCCGCAGGCCGCACCCAGCGCACGCATGGTCAATTTGGACAGGCCCTGGCGGTCAATGAAGTCGATGGCCATTTCCAGGATCCCGTCGCGGCTCAACTGCGACGTCGAGCGCAGGCCGTCGCCCATGGCCGCAGCCGCGGCGTCCACCCCGCCATCCACCAGACCACCTCTTCATCTCCGTGGCGTTTGGTGGCTCAGTTTACGTCGTAAGCCGGTTGCCAGGTAGGAATGCGCCGGGTCGACGCGATCGGGCCCGCGTTGATCGCCGGTCCGGCGCGTGGGGCCGCCGCGGCATAGGCTGACAGCCATGCCCAACTCAGGCCCTCTCTCCGGCAAGACCATGTTCATTTCCGGTGCCAGCCGTGGCATCGGCCTGGCGATCGCCAAGCGCGCCGCCCGCGACGGCGCCAACGTCGCGCTGATCGCCAAGACCGCCGAACCGCATCCCAAGCTCGACGGCACGATCTACACCGCGGCCGCCGAAATCGAAGAGGCCGGCGGGCAAGCACTGCCGATCGTCGGTGACATCCGTGACGGAAACTCCGTAGCGGAGGCCGTGGCCGCCACCGTCGAACGGTTCGGCGGCATCGATATCTGCGTGAACAACGCCTCGGCGATCAACCTCGGCTCGATCCTCGAAGTGCCGCTGAAGCGCTTCGATCTGATGAACGGCATCGAGGTGCGCGGTACCTACGCGGTGTCGCAGGCCTGCATTCCACACATGATCGGCCGCGACAACCCGCACATCCTGACGCTGTCCCCGCCGATCCGGCTGGAGCCCCAATGGCTCAAGCCCACGGCCTACATGATGGCCAAGTTCGGGATGACGCTGTGTGCACTCGGCATGGCCGAAGAACTGCGCGGACACGGTGTCGCCTCCAACACGCTCTGGCCGCGCACCATGATCGCGACCGCAGCGGTACAGAACCTGCTCGGCGGAGACGAAGCGATGGCGCGCTCTCGCACCCCCGACATCTACGCCGACGCCGCATACGCCATCGTGACCAAGCCCGCCCGCGAATACACCGGTAATTCCTTGCTGTGCGAAGACGTGCTGGTGGACTCCGGCGTCACCGATCTGTCGGTCTATGACTGTGTGCCCGGCAGCGACCTGGGCGTGGACTTGTGGGTCGACACCGTCAACCCACCGGGATACGTGCAGCCTTAGCGCCGCGCGGCGAGACGACTGTGACCGACATCTTCGTCGAAAGCGAGTTCGCGCCGCTGCGCACCGTGGTGCTCGCCCAGTCTGAACTGGCGCTGCCCGACGACATCCCGGATTCCGACCTGGATTTCCTTTCCTCCGGCTCAGCCGAAACCGTTGTCGCTGGAGAAGATTTCGGTATCGCGTGCCCGCAGCGGGCGCACCTGTGGCTGCAGGAACGGCGCAACCTCGCCGCGGTGTTGCACCGGCACGGTGTCGAGGTGCTGCGGCCGCGGATGTTGACCGCGGCCGAGAAGGCCGCAGCAGGCTCCGACGGATACGCCAATTTCTTTGTCCGCGACCCGTTCTTCACTATCGGAGACGTCGTGATCGAGGGCTCCCTTCGGTTTCGGCATCGCCGTCGCGAGGTGTTGCCGGTCCGCGACATCCTGCTCGAGCGGGTGTATCCCGCCCTCTGCGACTATGTCGCCGTCCCGGCTCCCGAGATCGCCGCCGCCGACGACACGACGCTGGGGCCCGGTCCGTTCTTAGAGGGCGGCGATGTCCTGGTCCTCGGCCGGCAGGTTTTCGTGGGGACATCAGGCCTAGCATCGAATGCACTCGGCGCGCGCTGGCTGGCCAAGCTGCTCGCTACGCGGGGCTACAGCGTTGAGGTGGTCCGGTTGGTCCCCGACATCCTGCACCTGGACTGTGCGCTCGGATTGATCCGCGACGGCCTGCTGGTGGTGTGCGAAGACGCACTGCTCGACGGGGTTCCCGCCGCGCTCAAGTCCTGGGACCGGGTACCGGTTTCGCTGGCGCAGGCCAAGGAACTGGCCACCAACGGGTTGCCGATCTCCCCCGACGTCTACGTCACCGATCCCGTTTTCGGTTGGGTCGGTGAGCAATTGGAACGCCGTGGCGTCACGGTCGAGTACGTCGAGTTCGGAATCAGCCGGTCACTGGGCGGCGCGTTCCGGTGCAGCACCCAACCCCTGCTGCGCCGCAGCTAGCCGACGGGGCGCGACTCGGCCCTCGGGATGACCAGCCGGAAGCGGGCGCCTCCCTGGTGGGAAACACACGTCAGCGTCCCGCCGTGCGCGACGGCCAGCGCCCGGGCGATCGGCAGTCCCAGTCCCGCACCGCCGTGGTCGCGGCCGCGGGCGCTGTCCAGGCGCACCAGCCGATCGAAGATCCGCTCGGCATCCTCGGCGCGCACCCCGACACCGGTGTCGGTGACGACCACCGCGATACCACCGCTGTCTTCACCGACCTCGACGGTGATCTGCCCACCGGGCGGAGTGTATCGGCGCGCGTTGTCGAGCAGGTTGGACAGAATCTGCGCGACTCGCGTGGGATCGACCCAGGCGGTCACCGAGTCGAGGCCGGTACGCTCGACTCGCAGTTGCGGGGCAAGCAGCGCCGCCCGATCCAGTTGAGTGTCGACGATCCCGACCAGGTCGATCTCTTTGAGTTCCAACGGCAGTCCGGCATCGATATAGCTCAGGTCCAGCATGTCGGTGACCAATCGGGTGGCCCGCCGGGCTTCGGTCAGCAGCAGGCTGGCGCGACGATGCTGACGAAGAACCTCTGGCTCGATGGCGTCCTCATTGGCGGATTGGCCGACATGCACGCTGACATTTCCGGCGATCTGCTCCGCGGCGGCCTGCATTCCCGCTATCGGGGTGCGCAGCTCGTGGGCAGCGTCGGCGAGAAAGCGCCGTACCGCCGCCTCCGCTCGCTGCGCCCCCTGCGCGGCGCGCTGCGCCCGCTTCTCAGAGTCCTCCAACTCGTCGAGCATGTCGTCGAAAGCTTCTGCTGCCCTACCTAGTTCGGTCTTGGGGCGGTCTGGTCTCAGTCGCCGGCCCCGGTCCCCGGTGGTGATGTCGCGGGCGAGGTCGGTGAGCCGGTCCAGCGGCGCGAGCAGCGCACGGCTTGCCCCGGCCAGCAGGGTCGATGCCAGCAGCAGGGTCCCCAGACCGGCCTCGATCATCAAGCGCCGCAATCTGCGCAGCGTCTCGTCGGATTCCGTGGTGTCGGCGACCAGGATCACCCGGTCGCCGTTGGCCAAGGGATGCACCAGGACTGTTGCGGTGTCGTCGGGTTCCAGCGGCGGGGCCGGAATCTTCGATCCGGTGGTCGCGTCGGGCTCGATCGCGGGGTCGCCGTAGCTGGTGCCGTCGGCGGTGACCACCAGTGCGGCGATGATGCCGCCGTTGAGTTGTTCCGACATCTGTTCAGCCGAGATGCCCAGTGCTACCAAGGAATCCGCGCGCGTGGTTGCCGCTGCCAGTCGTTCGTGCACGCTGCGCGTTGCCAGCGCGGTCAGGGTGGCATTGATCACCAGGCCCATCGCCAGCATCAGCATGACCAGCAGCGCCAGCACCATCACCGTCAGCCGGCGGCGCAGAGAGGGGGTGGCGGTCATGAACCCGAAAGTTCCAGCCGGTAACCGATCCCGCGCACCGTATGCAGGATTCGTGGTCCGTGTGCCTCGAGTTTCTGCCTCAACCCGCTGATGTGGACCTGCACCAGGTTAGGGTCGTAGGCCTCATAGCCCCACACCGCGTTGAGGATCTGCGCGCTGCTGACGATGCGGCCGCGTTGTTCGACGAGGTAGACCAACACGCGCAGCTCGGTGGCGGTCAAACCCAGCGGGGTGCCCGAGCGGGAGGCCACTCCGGCGTCGACATCGACCATCAGATCGCCGAACTGCACGGCAGCCGGTAACCGGCCGCGTCGGCGGAGCACCGCACCGACCCGCGACACCAGTTCGGCCAGCTCGAACGGCTTGACCACGTAGTCGTCGGCGCCGCCGTCCAGACCGCGCAGCCGGTCGGGTAAGCCGTCACGCGCGGTGAGCAGCACCACCCCCACCTCGCCCCAGCGCAGGATCACGTCCATCAGCGCAAAGCCGTCACGTCCCGGCAGCATGACGTCGAGGACCACCAGATCCGGCCGGAATCCGTCCAGTACCTCCTCCAGGCCGTGACCGTCCGGCTGGGTGTCGGTGAGGTAACCGGCATCGGCCAGCGCCTCGCTGACCATCTCGCGGATGGTCTCGGAGTCCTCGACAACCAGAACCCGCGGCGTTCCCACACTGAAGGGAGTACCGCCGCGACGGTCGGCGGACCGGGAATCGGCCATGGTCCATTGATAACACCGTCACGCCACGATGGGGAGAACCGACCGGCGCGGCTCACGCCCGCCACGGCGTTCTTCAGGTTCACTTCAAGTTGACTGTCTACGGTCAGCGTGTCCGAGTGCGCCCGGCAAACCCTCGCAGCGGCGCGAACCGGGAAATTCAGGAGGCATCATGACGCCTACTACCAACGGGATTGTCTGACAATGGATTTCGCGATGCTGCCGCCAGAGGTCAACTCGAGCCGGATGTATTCGGGGGCAGGCGCACAGCCCTTGCTGGCTGCTGCTGCTGCCTGGAGCGCTCTGGCCGCCGAACTGAACAGCGCGGGTGTGGCCTACGACTCGGTGATCGACGAGCTGTCCGCCGGCTGGGCCGGGCCCAGCGCCGCAGCGATGGCCGCCGCCGCGGCACCGTACGCCCAGTGGATGCACGCCACCGCCGCCCAGGCCGAACACACCGCAACGTCGACCCGGACTGCCGCCGCCGCTTATGACGCGGCGTTCGCCATGACGGTGCCTCCCCCGGCGGTCACCGCCAACCGCACTCAGATGATGTCGCTGCTTGCCACCAACTATCTGGGTCAGAACACCGCCGCCATCGCGGCCACCGACGCCCAGTACTACGAAATGTGGGCCCAGGACGCCGCCGCCATGTACGGCTACGCCACCAGCTCCGCCGCTGCCACCAGGCTGGTCCCGTTCACCGAGCCCCCGCGCACCACCAATCCCACTGGGACCGCGAATCAGGCCGGTGCGGTCGGCCAGGCCACCGCCACCGCGGCGGGCAGCCACGCCGACACCGCGGTTTCCGCGATCACCCAGGCCCTGCAGGGCCTCAGCGCGCCGGGATCGGCGGCAGCGGGATCGAATGCGGCACTGACCGGTTCGATCGGGTCGGCGGCGGCAATGGAGCCTGGGCTGGCGGCCTCCTACTTGGCGTTGGCCTCCAGCCTGTTCGGCACCTTCGTCATCGACTCGGCCGGTACCTTCGGCGTGGACGCGGCCGGCACCTTCGGAATCGACCTGATCGGCGTCGGCGAGATCGAGAGCGAACTGCTGCCGGAGATGGCTTTGGCCAGCGCGATCACCCCGGTGAGCGCCGAACTGGGTGAAGCGGCCACGCTCAGCGGGCTGTCGGTGCCACAGGCCTGGGCCACCGCGGCGCCGACGACCACCGTGATCCAGCAGGTCGGCGGCGCCTTGCCGACTGCCGCGCAAGCTGCCCTCCCCGCGGCCTCGGCGGGCGCCTCGGCATTGCCGCTGGCCGCCATCGGCGCAGCCGGGCTGGCCGGTCGGGCCACCGCGGGCCTAGGGCGGGGCCGCGCGACGGCCACCGCGAACCCGAAAACCACCCCCAAACGGGCGCCGCGCGCCCTGATCAAACAGCGCGACCAGGCCGAGAAGCCGGAGCAGCCGCCGGTACGGCCGTTGCACGGGCCGATCACGCGGATCTCCGGTGAGCTGCGGGAACTCGCCGATCTGCGCGATGCCGGGATCCTCACCGAAGAAGAGTTCACCCAGGAAAAGCAGCGCCTCCTCGGCCGGTAGCACCCATGGATTTCGCACTGTTGCCACCGGAGGTGAACTCCGGCCGGATGTATTCCGGCGCGGGCGCCGGTCCCTTGCTGGCCGCGGCGTCGTCCTGGGATGCGCTGGGCGCCGAGCTACACAGCGCGGGCCTCGCCTACACCTCGGTGCTCACCGAACTGGGTTCCGGCTGGGCAGGCCCCAGTGCGCGGGCCATGGCCGCCGCCGCAGCGCCGTACGCCCAATGGCTGCAGACCGCCGCGATCCAGGCCGAGGAGACCGCCATCGCGGCCCGCGCCGCCACCGCCGCCTACGAGTCAGCTTTCGCCATGACCGTGCCCCCACCGGTGATCGCCGCCAACCGCAGCCTGCTGATGACCCTGGTCGCGACTAATTTCCTGGGCCAGAACACGCCCGCGATCGCCGCCGCCGAGGCCCACTACTACGAGATGTGGGCCCAGGACGCCACCGCCATGTACGGCTATGCCGCCGGTGCCGCCACCGCCGGCAGGCTCAGCCCGTTCCAGCAGCCACCGCGCACCACCAACTCCGCCGCTACGTCGGCGCAGTCAGCGGCCGTCATGCATGCGGCCGCCACCACCTCCGAGGGTCACGGGGAGAGTGCTATCACCACCCTCACCCATGCGCTGGAGTCCTCGTCGGCCGTGGCCGAGGCCATCGGCGCCGACGCGCTCTTGATCAGCGAACCCGCGATGGAGGTCGGCATCGCCGGTGTCGAGCTGGTTGTCGACTCGATGGGCACGTTCGGCGTCGACGCGCTCGGCACGTTCCTGTTCGACGCGATGGGCGCCGCCGAGGTGGGCCAGGAATTGCTGCGCGCCGCCATGGCGGGTGCGCTGCCGGTCTCGGCGAACTTCGCCTCGGCGACCTCGATCAGCGGGCTGTCGGTGCCACTGGCCTGGGCCTCTGCCGCGCCGGCGGCGGTGGCGGTGGCGCCGCAGATCGGCATGTCGCTGGTGTCCGTCGGTACCGCCGCCGCCACCTCGGCTGTTCCGGCCGTGGCCGCCGGTGAGACGGTGATCCCCGCGGCAGGGATGGCCGCAGCCGGGGTGGCCGGACGGGCCGGGGCCGGCGCCACCCGGGGGGCCCGCATCCCGACTGCCGGCACCGTCACCCCGCCGCCGGTACCACGGCCCGGCGAGCTGCCGGAGGTGCCCGCGTCCTCGGCGTTCGGCCTGCTGATGGGCGCCGACATTGAGCTGCGTGAGCTGGCCGAACTGCGCAACGCCGGGATTCTCACCGACGAGGAGTACGCGCTGGAGAAGCGCAGCCTGGTCGGACGTTAGAACAGATGGGCCTGTTCGGGTTGCGGCTCGGCCGGTGCGATCAGTTCGGGTGAGTTGTTTCGCACGCTGTTGACCAGCGTCGAGACCTCACGCACCGCGATCCCGGTCACGTCCGGCGGCTGGGAAAGCAGCGTGGTGTCGACGCCAGCATCCGGGTCCAGCCAAGTGTCCCAACGATCTTCGGGCAACAGCAACGGCATCCGATCATGAATGCCGGCAAGTTCCCCGACGGCCGCGGTGGTGATGATCGCGAAGCTCAGCACCGCGTCGGACACCCGGTTGGGGCGCCAGACCGACCACAGCCCGGCCGCATACAGCATCGCGCCGTCACCGTGGATGTAGAACGGTGTCTTGTGGGCCCCTCCTCCGGTTCGAGGCCCTTCAGCGCGCCATTCGTAGTAGCCGTCCATCGGCACCAGGCAGCGGCGCCGCTCGACGGACGCCGAGAACGCCGGTGAGGTGGTGACCTTGTCGGCACGGGCGTTGATCAGCAACGGACCGCCGGACGCCGGTGCCCCGCCGGGACCGGCTTTAGCCCACGACGGCACCAGCCCCCAGCGCATCAGCCGCAGCCGCCGAGTCGGTACATCGCCGGGTTGATGCGGCGGTTCCAGCTTCGCCTCTCCTCCGTCGAGCCTCGCTGAACCGCCGGGTTGATGCGGCGGTTCCAGCTTCGCCTCTCCTCCGTCGAGCCTCGCTGAACCGCCGGGTTGATGCGGCCCAGCGCGCCGGCTGACCAGGGTCGCGACGCCGTCGGTGGGTGCCACGTTGTAGTTCGGGCCGGCGTCTGCGTCGGCCGGTATCTCGTTGATCGCATCGATACGCGTGGCCAGCAACGCCGGATCGGTGGTTACCGCGAAACGCCCGCACATACCTTCATGGTGACAGCTAATCGATCCGGGTGGCCGCGACCGCCCAGAACGGCATGTGCACCAGGTTGTCTTCGAGCAGCGGTTGCAGGTATGCGAACCGTTCGGCCAGCGCGCGGACACCTGCCACCAGGTCCTCGCGGCCCATCGACTCCATCACCGCGATCATGTCGGTGAAGGCAGCGGGATCGAACGTCCCCTGATAGGTCGTGGTCCCGATGTGGTCGATACGCCACCCGGCGGATTCGAGCAGCGGACCAAAGCGCTCCGGGGACAAACCGTCCAACTGCCAACCGTTGACGTTGTGGCGGCCGGCTTCGAACATGAACAGGCGGGCTTGAGGCTTGGTCGCCCGGTGCAGGTTGCGCGCGTAGCGCAACTGAGTTTCTTCATCGTCCTGGAACAGGTGGTAGAACGCGCTGTCGACCACGGTGTCGAACCGGCCGTCGAATCCGACGAGGTCAACCGCGTCGGCCACCTGGAAATCCACCGTCACACCGGCTTGCGCGGCGTTACGCTGCGCGACCGCGATGGCAGCCGGAGAATGGTCGAGCCCCGTGGTCGAATAGCCATGAGCCGCATAGTGAATCGCGTGGTGACCCGAGCCGGTTCCAGGGTCGAGAACTTCCCCGCGCAGCGCTCCGCACGCCACCAATTGCTGCACTACCGGCTGCGGACGGCCGATCTCCCACGGCTCTGGAGGGCTGGCCGGCGGCTCGCCGCCGAGCTCGGTATCGCTGTTCATCGCCCCCAACTGTGCGTGAGTCCGGTTAACGAAAACCGAACGCGCGGTGTACGAACGGCGTCAGTCGTCCCGGTGATGGCAAGATCGCCGCTGTGCACCTCTCCGTCCTCGATCTCACGCCGGTCCGCACCGACCAGTCCACCTCGAATGCAGTGGCGGCGACGATGCGACTCGCGAAGATCGCCGACGATCTCGACTACACCCGGTACTGGGTTGCCGAGCACCACAACATTCCGTCGGTTGCCGCCACCAGCCCGGCGGTGCTGACCGCAATGATCGCTGCCGCCACGTCGCGTATCCGGGTGGGCTCGGGCGGAGTGATGCTGCCCAATCACGCGCCGCTGGCTGTGGCCGAGCAGTTCGCGCTGCTGGAGGCCGCCCATCCCGGCCGTATCGACCTGGGTATCGGACGCGCTTCCGGCGCCGACCTGGTGGCATCGACGGTGTTGCGGGGCGGGCGCGGCGACCACGGCAACCAGGGCCTCAATGACTTCCCCGACAACCTCTCCGATGTGGTCGCCCTGCTGGGCAACGCGGGCGTATCGGTGCAACTGCCGGACCGCGACTACCTCCTGCGGTCGACGCCGTGCGCGGTGTCGAGGCCACGCGTGTACGTGCTGGGATCCTCGATGCAGTCGGCTCAAGTCGCCGCGGCTAAGGGACTGCCCTACGTATTCGGGCATCACCTGTTCGGCGAACACACCGACGAGGCACTGGCGCACTACCGATCGCAGTTCGTCCCGAGCGAGTTTGCCGACCAGCCGACCGCCTTTCTGACCGTCAACGCCGTGGTTGCTGAAACACACGACGAGGCAATGGCTTTGATCCTTCCGTACCTGCGATTGCAGGCTCACACGGCGACCGGACATCCACCCGCCCGCCTGGAACTGGTCGAAGACGCCGAGCAGTCGACTCTCACGCCGCAGCAACAGCGCGTCGCGCAGGGCGAACTCTCACGCGCGGTGGTCGGCACGCCAGCCGAAGCGCTCGGGCAGCTGCGCCAATTGGCCGACCGCTTCGGCGTAGACGAGTTGATGCTCAACCCGGTCGCCTCAAGCCGGCGAGGCTCCGCTGCCGCCAGCGCGCCGGGGCGTGAAGTCACGTTGCGGCTATTGGCCGACGCCGCGTCGGCAAAGTGAACAACAAGTGAAGACAAACCAACGCCAGTGGGCTGCTCGGTGAATGTTTCGGGTGTCTTTTCCAACTGTCAATGAACAACTGCTGACAGTCTCCGAAAAGTCCGCTTCCAGGCTGCGTGTCGGGTGTCAGATCGCATAACGTCGGCTCTGCGCCAAGGGCGTACGCGATCTGCAATATGGCGATCGCGGAAAAGGGAAAGACCTCGACGAGGAGCCTTCATGTCGTTCGTCACAACGCAACCCGAAACGTTGCTGGCCGCCGTCGCCAACCTGCGAACCATCGGTTCGTCGCTGGCCGCTCACAGCGCCGCTGCGGCAACACCCACCACCGGTGTGGTCCCGGCAGCCGCTGACGAGGTTTCCGCGCTGACCGCTGCCCAGTTCGCCGCTCATGGCCAGACCTACCAGGCCGTGAGCGCACAGGCCGTGGCCGTCCACGAAATGTTCGTCAACGCCCTGACCAACGGAGCCAACGCATACGCCGCTACTGAGGCTGCCAACGCAGCCGCGGCCGGTTAGGCGACGGCGATGAACTACTTGTCGTTGCCGCCAGAGGTGACCTCCACCATGATCTACTCCGGCCCCGGTTCGGAGCCGATGGTGGTGGCCTCCTCGGCCTGGAGCGCGCTTGCCGCTGAACTGAAAACCATTGCGGCCGAGTACCGGTCGGTCATCAATCTGTTGACCTCCGAAGAATGGCTGGGACCGGCATCAGCGGCGATGGCTACAGCGGCCGCGCCCTACGTGAACTGGATGGAACTCACTGCCGCGCAGGCCGAGCAGACCGCCGCTCAGGGCCGTTCCGCGGCAGCCGCCTACGAGGCGGCCCACGCCCAGACGGTTCCGCCGGTAGCCGTCACAGCCAACCGCCAGTTGCTACAGCAGTTGGTGGCCACCAACATCCTCGGGCAGAACACCCCGTCGATCGCGGCCACCGAAGCCGAACACAGCGAGATGTGGGCACAAGACACCATGGCGATGTACGGCTATCAAGCCCAGTCCAGCGCCGCCACCGAACTGAGCGAATTCACCTCGCCGCCGAATCCGACCAACCCGGGCTCGGAGGCCGGCCCTGCCACCAATGCCAACCAAGCGGCACCGGCGTCGTCGGCCTTGCAGAACCTGTTCCGCCCGATGTCGGCCGAGAGCACGGGCAACCCCGCGCAGGACATCCTCGACGACCCGAACTACCAATTGGGCAACGAGACCATGGATTCGCTGCTGACCCATGCGAACCTCCAGTCGAACAACCTCTGTGCGGTCTGGCGTGGTGTCAGCGGTGTGCTCGGCCTGCAGAAGCTTTTCGCCGACGGCGCCAAGGCAGCATCAGCGGGAGCCTCCGGCGCGGCGGCCGGTGCCGCCAACGCCGCCTCGGGCGCCGCCAGCGCCGCCTCGGGCGCCGCCTCCGGTGCCGCCAGCGCCGCCTCGGGTGTCGCGGGCTCACTCGGTGGCCTCTCGGTGCCGCCAAGCTGGACTGTTCCATCGGCGCCATTGACCGCCCTGGGCCCGGTATCGGGAGGAACGTGGCAGCCGATCGGCGGCGCCGCCGCCGGCGGAATCCTTGGCGGTGCCCCGATGGCTCCCCCGATGGGGATGGCGGGGATGCCGGCAGGAGCTGCGGGCGCCGCAGGCGCCGGCTTCAAGGGCTTCGGCGGGCCCCGCTACGGGAGCCAGCTAACCGTCATGCCGCGCCGTCCGTTCGGCGGATAGCGCCCAGGAGACTTGATGATCGACTACGGGGCGCTGCCACCGGAGGTCAATTCCGCACGGATGTACGCGGGAGCCGGCTCCGGTCCACTGTTGGCAGCCGCGGGGGCCTGGGATGTCCTGGCCCAAGAGGTGAGCGTTACCGCTGCCGCGGTGGATATGACCATCGCAGATCTGACCAGTGGTCCGTGGCGTGGGCCGTCTGCAGCCGCCATGGCGGCTGCAGTGCTGCCCTTCACCACGTGGTTCAGGGCCACCGCCGGGCAGGCCGAGCTCGCGGCCTCCCAAGCCAGGGCCGCCGCGGCCGCTTTCGAAGCAGCGTTCGCAATGACGGTTCCTCCTCCCGTCGTACTGGCCAACCGAATCCAGCTGATGACGCTGGTTGCCACCAATTTCTTCGGTCAGAACACCCCGGCAATCGCAGTGACCGAAGCGCACTATGCGGAGATGTGGGCTCAGGATGCCACCGCGATGTACACGTACGCGGCCGGCTCCGCAGCGGCAACCCAGCTGTCGGAATTCGCCTCGCCGCCGCAGACTACCAATCCGGCCGCAACCGCCGAACAGGCCGCCGCCGTCACCAAGGCTGCCGGCAACTCGGCGGCATCGCAGGCGTTGACCACGGCTCAGTCGCTCGCCGAGGCGAGCCCGGGGGCGGGGACGCCAACCGTCCCGGGCGGCGGAACCGTGCCCTCCCTCACGGCCCTCGAGCCATGGATCCATCAGCTGACGTCCTACACCCGCCTCGCCAACTCGGCCCTGGGGCTGAACCGGATCGGGGTGTCCGGCAGCCAGGGAGCGCTCTACGGATGGAGCGAATCCGGGTCGTCCTTCGCGGCCGTCAGGGAATTCCTGGGCGGGCTACCGAAAGCAGCCGAGGCTGCGACCAAGGGCGTGGGGACCGCCGCTGCCCACACCCCGGGTTTCGGCGCTGCGACGCCGTCGGCCTCCATCGGCCGCGGCATGCAGATCGGCGGATTGTCGGTGCCGCGGAGTTGGCCGGTCATTCCCCCTTCGGCCAATCAGGTCGCGGCGACGCTGATCTCCAGCCGGGTGGCCGCCGAGTCCGTTGAGATGCCCCGCGCTGCGATGGCAGGTATGGGCGGTCTTGCAGCGTTGCCGGCGGCCGCCGGCGGCGGCGGTGGGCCCACCGGCTTCCGATTCGTTCCCCGATACGGCTACCGCCACCGGGTGATGAACCGGCCGCCCAGCGCCGGATAGGCGCTGGGCGCGTTCAGATCAACGCGCCCAGCAACGCGAGAGGCAGGATTCCCATGCCGACGGCCAGCGGGAGGCCGATGGCGTCGAGGAGATCACCGTCGGCCAACTCCGTGGCGAAGATGTCGAAGCTGACCTGGGGCAGGTTGAACAACAGCGCGGTGCCCACATCCAGCAGCGGAATGCCGGTATGGGGTGGGAAGGTGCCGAAAATGTCGTCCAGCGTGGGGAAGTACGAGAAGAAGTCCGCCGTCTGGGTGTCCGAGATCGCGTTGATGAAGCCCTCCATCTCCGCCATGAAGGCTGGCGGCGCGGTGGTCGGGTTCACGATCTCGTCGAAGAAGTCGGAGACGCCCTGCTGCCAGGCATTGCTCAGGGCCTGCGGCAGGTCCTGCATGAGGGCCGACAGCGTGGCCGGATCCGGCAGGAATCCCAATGGCGTCGCCACATCGGCGGGTCCTTGACTCCAGCCGTGGTCGATGTTGCCGTAGCCGAGGTTCACCAGGATGCGCATGACCGGTTCAATCAAGTCGTAGACCGCCTGCCCTCCACTCCCGAAGAACAACAGCGGGTACAGCAGCGGCAACCCTTCGGTCGGAATCATGTAGTAGTTGGTCAGCGAATCCGCCGAGGCATTGGGCAGCAAGATCGCATTGGCGATCTGGTCCTCCGTGAGCCCCAGATAAGTGGTGTGCTGGAAGGCAATACCGAAGATCGCGTTGAGAACCGACAAGAAGTTGAGCGGGTATTGCGGGAAGTCGGCAAAGCCGTCGTATTCCCGGTTGTAGACCTCGGTGGGGTACAGGTCGGACGGTCCCGCTCCACTGAACGTCAGCCCCAGACTCGGCAGAGTCACCGGCCCGAGTTCGGGCAGATTGAAGCGGGAGAGCATGCCACCGTTCGGCGCACTGACGTCGCCGATCATCACGAAACGCACGTAGTCACTGGGCACACCTGCGTCCGCGAGCTGGTACTGCGCCATCGACTCGATGATGGCGCCCTGCGACCAGCCGAAGACCACGGCGGGGTTTTCCGCGCTGAGGTCTCCGTTCTGGTACTGAGCCATGATTGCCTCGAAGAGGATCTGCTGGCCCTGCGCTACCGATTCATCCAGCGTTCCGCCGAACGGGCCCAAGAACGGGTAGAGCTGTTGGGGCATGGTGAGCACCTGCGTGGTGCCGGTGAAGCCGAGCGGCTCCAGATACATCGACGTAGCGGCGGCCACGTACGACGGCCCGGGCGTGGCCAACCCACTGCCGCCGATGATGAACGCCGTGCCGCCGCCCAGTGGCTGAGTCGCGATTTCATTGGCGGACAGGCGCAATCCCGGAATCTGCAGGGCGGCTGACGGCGCGGCCGCCGCCGTGGGTGCGATCAAACCCGCACCCACCACGGCGGTGGCAACAGCGCACAAGGGACCGCGTACGTGACTCACTGGGTTCTCCTTCGGGCAGCCCGACCAGGCGTGCGCAGTGGTAGACGATAAACCGGCGCGGGAAGGGTCCGCTGCATGGCCTGCGCTCCTTTGCCGTGCGACGAGGCGGACTCTGCGCCCATGCGAAAGCTGTCGAGCAGCCTTGAATTACTCGAAAAGTAACATAGATAGCAAACGCACAATAGTGCGCTCTAAATTTTCCAGTGATGCAAAGTCGAGCAGGGCGGTCCCGAGATGATCAGGCCGGCTTGGCCGGTTTGACCATTTCGACCGACGGGTTGATGCCCGCCGGAAGATCACCGAATCGGCTGGCTACCACCGGAACCCAGATCTGGGCTCCGCGCTGGCCGCACTCGTTGCTTTCCACGGTGGCGACCATCGCGCCGTGCAGGACACCCGGAATGGTCGGCTCCAGGGTGAGCACCTGGGTGGTGATCTGACTGCCTTGGCGGCCGTCTACAGCTATACACGGCGCCTGCAATGTCTGTGGCTGCGACCGCCAGGAGTCACCGGTGTATTCCAGGGCCAATTCGTTGCCACCCGACGGCGTCGTCGCCGCTTTCCGGTGATCTTTCGAGTCCAGCATGATCGCCGATGCCGTGCACTCGGAGGTGTCACAGGACGACTTGACGGCCCACCAGGTGCTGACGTTGGGCGGCTGGGGGTTCGGGACGCCGTTGTACTTCTCGCCAGCCCGGTTGGCGTCGACGCGGTAAGTCCCCTCGAAAGCGGGCGCCTTGGGCGGTGGCGCCACGACCTCCGCGGGTGCTGTGCTGGCGGTGACCGACGCCGTGTCGGTCGGCTCCTCAGCCAGCAGGCGCGGGACGATCGCCGCAACCGATCCCACTACTGCCAGACCCAAGGGCACCAGGATAGCGGGTCGGGCCAGTTTCGACAGCCGGCTCGGCGGCGGTGCCGGCAGGGCGCGCGGAACGCCCCGCACGACGGTACTGGCGGAGTCGGACTTGTCATCGGAGTCCGGGTCGGCGAGCTGTTCGGCCAGGGCTGCGACGAAGTCCGAGCAGTCCCGGAATCGCTCGGCGGGGTCTTTGGCCAGCGCAGCGGCCAGCACATCGTCGAACTGTTGCAGCTCGGGACGCCGGTCGCTGAGCAGCGGCGGCGGGGTGTTCAGGTGATGACTGATCACCGTCACCGGGTTCTCGTGCTGATACGGCGGCATCCCGGTCAGCATCTGAAAGGTGGTAGCAGCCAACGCGTACTGGTCGGCACATTCCAGACCTTCGGCACCCATCAGTTGTTCGGGTGCGGCGTAGGCGACGGTGCCGATGGCAAGATTGCTGGCGGTCAGTCCGGTGGGTCCGCTCAGTTGCCGAGCGACGCCGAAGTCGGCCAGAACGGCGGTCAGAACTTCGTCGCCGTCCTCGGTCACCAAGATGTTGCTGGGTTTGACGTCGCGGTGCACCACACCCTGTCCGTGGGCGTAGTCCAGGGCATCGGCGATGCTCGCGACGATCGGGATGACGATCTGGGCAGGCATCCCGGCCGGGAACTTGCGGGTGATGAGCTCGCCGAGCGTCTCGCCCTCGATGTATTCCATCGACAGCCACAGGCGGCCGCGGTACTCGCCGCGGTCATGGACCCGCACGATGTTGGGGTGCACCAGCACTGCGGCGGCCTCGGCCTCCCGCCGAAACCGCTCCTCGTACTCGTCGTCGGCGCTCAACGAACGACGCAGAATCTTCAGCGCTTCGCGTCGGGGCAGCCGGGGGTGCTGCGCAAGGTAAACCTTGCCCATCCCGCCAGCACCCACCAGTTTCAAGATGGTGTACTCAGCAAAAATCGAGCCCGACGCCAGAGCCATGCCGCAGACACTAATGATGCTGGGTAAACAGTTGGGTGATACCAGGCAGCGAGCCGGCAAAGAACCCGATCGAGGCTCGCTGAACCGCCGGTACCAGCTGTGGAGGCGGACGCTGGCAGGATGAAACCGTGACGACTTGGCCGGCACCGACGCCCACCGCCCCTATCGACGCGACGGTGACCGTGCCCGGCTCGAAGTCGCAGACCAATCGTGCGCTGGTACTGGCCGCCCTGGCCGCAGCAAGCGGTGGCGGTGTCTCCACCCTCTCCGGCGCCCTGCGCAGCCGCGACACCGACCTGATGCTCGATGCTCTGCGCGGCCTGGGCCTGCGGGTTGAGGCAGTAGCTCACCATGTGACAGTCAGCGGCAAGATCGACCCTGAACCGAATATCCGACTGAACTGTGGCCTCGCCGGCACCGTGCTGCGGTTCGTGCCGCCGCTGGCCGCGCTGGGCACCGTCACCGTCACGTTCGACGGGGACGAACAGGCCCGGGCCCGGCCGATCGCGCCGCTGCTGGATGCGATGCGCAGCCTGGGTATCGCGGTCGAGGGCAACGGCCTGCCGTTCGGGATCCACGGCACCGGCTCCGTCGCGGGCGGCACCGTGGGGATCGATGCCTCCGCGTCATCGCAGTTCGTCTCCGGCCTGCTGCTGGCGTCCGCCGCGTTCGACGACGGGCTGACCGTGGTGCACACCGGGGCCACCCTGCCGTCCGCCCCGCATATCGCGATGACGGTCGCGATGCTGCGCCAGGCAGGTATCGACGTTGACGACGCCGTCCCGAACCGCTGGCGGGTCACCCCGGCGACGGCGACGCCCCGCAACTGGGAGATCGAACCCGACCTGTCCAACGCCACCCCGTTTCTGGCGGCCGCGGTGGTCACCGGTGGCCGCGTCCGTATCGCCGACTGGCCGGCCGTCGGCGTGCAGCCCAGCGGCGCCATCATCGAGATCTTCGGTGCGACCGGAGCCCGGGTGAGCCACGCCGATGCGCACCTGCAGGTGGAGGGCCCGAGCAGCTACGGCGGCTTCGACGTGGATCTGCGCGCCGTCGGCGAGCTCACCCCGACGGTGGCGGCACTGGCCGCCCTGGCCGCCCCGGGCTCGGTGTCACGACTGAGCGGCATCGCGCACCTGCGCGGGCACGAGACCGACCGGCTGGCCGCGCTGACGACCGAAATCAACCGGCTGGGCGGCGACAGTGTCGAGACGCCCGACGGCCTGCTGATCACCGCGACCCCGTTACACGGCGGAATCTGGCATTCCTACGCCGACCATCGGATGGCCACCGCCGGTGCGATCATCGGGCTTCGGGTCCCCGGTGTCGAGGTCGAGGACATCGAGACCACCGCCAAAACCCTGCCCGCATTCCCCCGGATGTGGGCGGACATGCTCGCCGACGCGGGGGCCGGCGCTTGAAACCGGAGGACTACGACGAATCCGACGTCAAAGTCCGCTCCGGCCGCGGCTCGCGGCCTCGCACCAAAATCCGTCCCGGGCACGCCGACGCCCAGTCGGCCATGGTGGTCAGCGTCGATCGCGGACGCTGGGGTTGTGTCCTAGACGGCCCCGACGGCCCGGCCGATCTTCAGGTCACCGCGATGCGCGCCCGCGAATTGGGTCGCACCCCGATCGTGGTCGGCGACCGCGTCGACGTGGTCGGCGACCTGTCGGGCCGGCCCGACACCTTGGCCCGCATCGTGCGGCGCAGACCACGACGAACCGTGTTGCGGCGCACCGCCGATGACACCGACCCCACCGAGCGGGTGGTGGTCGCCAACGCCGACCAGCTGCTGATCGTGGTCGCGCTGGCCGATCCCCCGCCACGGACGGGACTGGTCGATCGGGCGCTGATCGCCGCCTATGCCGGAGGACTGACGCCGATTCTGTGCCTGACCAAAACTGACCTGGCGGATCCGGCGCCCTTCGCCGGCCAGTTCGCCGACCTGGACCTCACGGTGGTCACCGCGGGCCGCGACGACCCGCTCGACGCGGTCGCCCCCCTGCTGCAATCCCAGGTGACGGTGCTCTTGGGACACTCCGGCGTCGGCAAATCAACCTTGGTGAATCGCCTTGTCCCCGAAGCTGATCGGGCTGTCGGACGGGTCACTGACATCGGCCGGGGGCGGCACACCTCCACCCAATCGGTGGCGCTGCGGCTGTCCGGCTCGGGTTGGGTGATCGATACCCCGGGGATCCGCTCGTTCGGCCTGGCCCACATCGCATCCGACGACGTGCTGCTGGCATTCTCCGACCTCGCTGAGACCATCGACGACTGTCCTCGCGGCTGTGGCCACCTGGGACCACCGGCCGATCCCGAATGCGCGCTGGACGATCTGACCGGCGTAGCGCAGCGCCGTGTCGACGCGGCGCGCCGACTGCTGACGGTGCTGCGCGAGGGCTGACCCGCGTTTCACAAGGCCGAGGGTGAACGACGCTCTCGCCGCGTGTCACGCCGTGAGGTTCACACTCGCGAGCACCGCTCAGGACGCGGACCCAAAGTGAACGGCAGGCGTCAGGCAATTAACGCCTCCGGCTGCCCGATGAACACTGGCTCCACATGGGCGAAGACGAGCGTAAGCGTCGGTGAACAACAAGTGTCAGCGCTTCTCAGACCGTCAAGCCTCTCCCTATCCTGGCAATGTCCTGGAAGGTTCCTGCCAAGTTCCTGTACGTGATGCAGGCGAAGAGGAGATAGACATGTCGACCGTTGTTACCCAGCCGGAGGTACTGGCCGCGAGCGCCCGAGAGCTGCAGGCCATCAGCTCGGACATGGAAGCCGGAAACGCAGCGGCAGCTGCCCCCACCACCCAGATCACCCCTGCGGGTGCCGACCCGGTGTCGCTTCTGACAGCCACCACTTTCGCCGCGCATGCCGAGCTCTACCAGCAGGTCAGCGCCCAAGCCGCGGCCATGCGGCAGATGCTGGAAATGGTGTTGAACATCAGCGCTCGTTCTTACGACGCCACCGAGGCCGCAAACGCGGCTGCGGTCTCCTAGAGCTAGGTCGACGCAATGGACTTCGGCACACTGCCGCCTGAGATCAACTCCGCCCTGATGTACTCCGGCGCCGGATCGGCGCCACTGTGGGCCGCTGCCCGCGCCTGGGAGACCCTTGGCGCCGAGATCTACACCACGGCTGCCAGTTACTCGACTGTGCTGGCCGACCTGAGCGCGGACTGGCACGGGCCGGCTGCGGCCGCGATGGCTAAGGCGTTCGAACCGCATCTGGAGTGGCTCAACCGGGCCGCCGCCCAGGCTGAGCAGGTGGCAGCCCAAGCGGGTGCTGCGGCCGCTGCTCACGATGCGGCTTTCGCCGCGACGGTTCCGCCGGCGGTGGTCGAGGCCAACCGCGCGACGTTGATGTCGTTGATGGCGACGAATGTCCTGGGACAGAACACGCCGGCGATCGCGGCTACCGAAGCCGCCTACGGCGAGATGTGGGTGCAGGACGCCACCACCATGTACGGCTATGCCGGACAATCGGCGGCCGCATCGCAGTTGACGCCGTTCACGGCGCCGGCCCCCACCGTCAACCCGGCTGGGGTGGCAGCCCAGGAGGCCGCCGTCGCCCTTGCCGCCGGGACTGCGACCGCGACCGACGCCGACACGCTGGCGTCCATGATCTCGACGTTGCCTGGTCAGCTCGGTAGCCTTGCCGGCCCAGCCGCATCCAACTTGATCGAAGATCTGCTGAATCCGATCACTTGGGACGGATCGACCATCACGTTCAACGGCATGCTCGGCGATCTGATGCGGGGCCTGACCGGATCGCCCACGCTGAGTGCGTCGAGCCCATTCGACATGTTCATCCGGATGGTGTCGCCCATGCGACTTTTCACCACCGCGTTCAAGGACATGGACGGCCTGTCGCATTCGCTGGTCCCGGCAACCAAAGCTGTCGAAAAGGTCGCCGAAGGTGCCGCCAAGGCAGCTGAAGGCGCGGCCAAGAGCGTCGGCGCCGGAGTCGCAGGAGCAGCCGCCGGAACCATCGGGCACGCCTCGCTGGTCGGCCCACTTTCGGTGCCGCCGACCTGGGCCGCCGCGCTCCCCGCGGCCGCCGTCCACTCTGCCCCGGTCCAGCTGGCCAGCTACGCCAGCTCCGCCGGGGTCGCGGCCGGCGAAGCCGGCCACAGTGCCCTAGGCGGGGTGCCGATGGCGGGTGCCGGTGGCGCCGGCGGCCGCGGCGGGTTCGGCGCCTTCGGCACCCCCCGCTACGGGTTCCGGCCGATGATGGTCGGCCGGCCACCGGCTGGCGGCTGACCGGACAGGCCGTCGGGCCGATTGATCTTGTGACACTCGCCGATGCCGCGCCACGATCCGTTGTGGCGCGGCATTGGCGATGCGGGATCTGACCGAGCGCCAGTGGCCTCAGGCGGCTAGGCCGACCTTCTTGTCGCGACGCCAGCCACGCACCGTGGAGATGGCGCTCTTGAGCCCACGGCGACGACCGGTCACCGGATCGACGCGCGTAAATTCCGGCCCCAGCTCGGCGAACATCTTCTCGCTGCGGGTCTCCGGTGCGTCATCGGCGGAGTCGTGCAGAAAGCGGTCCGGCAGTGACAGTTTGGCGATAGTGCGCCAAGTCTTGGCGTACTGCACCAGGAACGGCCCGGAGGTGTAGGGCAGGTCGTACTTCTCGCACACCGCACGAACCCGCACCGCGATCTCCGGGTAGCGGTTGCTCGGCAGGTCGGGGAACAGGTGATGTTCGATCTGATGCGACAGGCTGCCGCTCATGAACCGCATCGGCTGCCCGGCATCGATGTTGGCGCTGCCCAGCAGCTGCCGCAGGTACCACTGCCCCTGCGACTCGCCGACCATGTCGGTCTTGGTGAATTTCTCTGCGCCGTCAGGGAAGTGACCGCAGAAGATGATCGCATTGGCCCACAGGTTGCGGATCACATTGGCGATCGCATTGGCCTTCACCGTCGAGACGAACGTCGCGCCGGGCGACAGCGAGGTCAGGGCCGGAAACGCCACGTAGTCCTTGAACACCTGCCGGCCGGCCTTGTCGCCGAACTCCCGCAACCGGACCAGGGTCGCCTGGCGGCTGTCGCGGCCCTTGAAGATCTTGCCGATCTCCAAGTGCTGCAACGCGACTCCCCACTCGAACCCGATCGCCAACATGGCGTTGTAGAACAGGTTGAGCAGGTTGAAACGCTGCCAGCGGGTGTCGCGAGTGACCCGGATTACGCCATAACCCACATCGTCATCCATGCCGAGGATGTTGGTGTACTTGTGGTGGGCGAAGTTGTGGGTGAAGCGCCAGTGCTTGGAGACACCGGCCATGTCCCACTCCCAGCCGGTGGAGTGGATCTCTGGATCGTTCATCCAGTCCCACTGCCCGTGCATGACGTTGTGGCCGATCTCCATGTTCTCGACGATCTTGGCCACGCCCAGGGTGGCGGTACCGGTCCAGCGCGC
The DNA here is from genome assembly GCA_001673575.1 of Mycolicibacter heraklionensis. Lineage (GTDB taxonomy): Bacteria > Actinomycetota > Actinomycetes > Mycobacteriales > Mycobacteriaceae > Mycobacterium > Mycobacterium heraklionense_A. The sequence goes on from LZME01000011.1 coordinate 72,251, forward strand.
CCAGCGCCGGTTACCAGCCGCCAGCAGCACCCGGCCGGTCACCTCGAGCGCCCGCTGGGCGGCGATGGTGCGGTGGATGTAGCGGGCGTCGCGCTCCCCGCGACTGGCCTCGACGTCCCGGCGGATGGCGTCCAGCTCTGCGGCGAGGTTCGCCACATCGGCGTCGCTGAGATGCGCAAACACCTCGACGTCGGTTACCGCCATCAGACCGCCTCTCGGAAACGCATTACCGGCTGTACCTACGCTATCGTAACCTACGTTCGCGTAGGTTACCAGCGGGTAATCATCAGGCGTCCAGTTCGCAATCGCCGACCGCTGTGCTGACGCAGGTCTGCACCCGGGTTCCCGGCTCGTGATCGGCGCCGCTCCGCAGATCGCGAACGTGCCCACCCACCAGCGTGACCACGCACGACTGGCAGATGCCCATCCGGCATCCGAACGGCATCGATACCCCGACGCTCTCGCCGGCCTCGAGCAGCGTCGTCGCCGCATCGGCCGTCACGCTCTTGCCACTGGCCGCGAAGGTGACGGTGCCACCGCCCCCGGCCGGTGCAGTGCGTGCCACCGCGAACCTCTCGACGTGCAGTTGGTCAGCGATCCCGGCTGCGGCCCAGACGCGTTCGGCGTCGCCGAGCATCGCCGCCGGCCCGCACGCCCAAGTCTGACGCTCGCGCCAGTCGGGAACCTCGACGTCGAGGGTTTCCGGTCCCCGCAGCTCCAGCCGACCCTGGTCTCGAGTGGTGCGCAACAGCAACCGGTAACCCGGGTGGTCACGTGCCAGAGCGGCCAGCTCGTCGGCGAACAGCGTGTCGGCGGCCGTGGGCGCCGAGTGCAGATGGACGACATCGGCGATCGGGCCCCGGCGGGCCAACGACCGCAACATCGCCATGACCGGCGTGATCCCGGATCCGGCGGTGACGAACAACACCGTGGCCGGCGCCGGGTCGGGCAACACGAACTCCCCTTGCGGCGCGGCCAGCCGCACCACGGTTCCCGGAGCCACGCCGTCCACCAGGTGACTGGACAGAAAGCCCTCCGGCATCGCCTTGACCGTGATGGAGACGGTGCGCGCCCCGGTCACCGGGGCGGATGTCAACGAGTAGGAACGCCAGCGCCAACGTCCGTCGACCAGCAGGCCGATGCCGATGTACTGTCCGGCACGGTAGTCGAACTGAAAACCCCAGCCGGGCTTGATGATCAGCGTCGCTGAATCCGCGGTTTCGCGCCGGACCTCTACCACCCGTCCGCGCAGTTCGCGGGCCGACCACAACGGGTTGGCCAAGCGCAGGTAGTCGTCCGGCAGAAGCGGAGTGGTGATCTGTGTTGCGATGCGGCGCACAGCATTCCAGACCGGGTGACGGTCGGCCCCGGCGGCGGTCGGCCGCTTGGTATCGCCGATCTGCGCAACGATCGTCGAACGCTTCTTGCTCACGAAAACTTCCCTGCTTGTTACCGGGGGTTTTATAAACCTACGGTACCGTAACCTCGCCGGGACGGCATCAGAGCAGGTCGAGCAGGAACGGCAGCTCCTGGGTGGCGTACCACGCCAGGTCGTGATCCTGGGCGTCACCGACGGTCAGCTCGGCGTCCTCGTCGCCGAGGTCGGCGTCATCGATCACCGCCAAGGCGGCGAGCACGGCGGGCTCGGCCGCGGCGTTATCGACGTACGCCGCGACCACGTCACTCATCGCGACCGGCCCCGCCAACCGGACCACGGCGGCGTCCAGATCGGGACGAACAGCGGCACCCTCGACCTCGGCAACGAGCACCGCCCGGCGGGTGGGCAACTTCTCACCGGCCGGATCGGCATCCGCACCGGCCAGTAGCCGCAGCGAAGCCAGCGCCGCCTCTCCGATCGCCACCTCGGCCAGCTCGTCGTCGTCGCCATGGGCGTAGGACTCCCGCAGCGCCGGGGTCACCGCGAACGCCGTCCCGCTGACCGGACGCAATGAACCGTCGGCGACCAGTTGGGCCAGCATGGCCAGCGTCGCCGGGATGTAAACCCGCATGAGCCAGACCTTAGCCGCGACCGCAAGCGCGGCGAAGCCGGGCGCGGCGGGTCACGGCCATCAGGCACAGCCGCGACCGCAAGCGCGGCGAAGCCGGGCGCTGGGGGCACCTCCCGCTTGCGGGGGACGGGTCACGCGTCGCCCAGCAGCGTGGCGGCGTAGTCGTCCACGTAGCGGTAGAGACTGCGGTCGGGCCGCTTGTAGAAACCGGTGACGATGGGCTTCTTCGGCAAGTCCACCCGCTGGTGCTCCACCTCGCGGTAGGGAATCGACTCCAGCAGGTGCGCCATCATGTTCAGCCGGGCGTGCGTCTTCACTTCCGACTCGACCACATACCAGGGGCTCGACGCGGTATCGGTGCGAGCCATCATCTCGTCGCGGGCCCGCGAGTAATCCTCCCAGCGGTGCAGCGCCTCGAGGTCCATCGGCGACAGCTTCCACTGCCGCAGCGGATCGTTGCGCCGCTTACGGAACCGACGCAGCTGCTCCGCCTGGGATACCGAGAACCAGTACTTGCGCAACAGGATTCCGTCGTCGATCAGCAGCTGCTCGAAAACCGGCGCCTGCTTGAGGAATTGCTCATGCTCTTCCGGCGTACAAAAGCCCATCACCTTCTCCACCCCGGCCCGGTTGTACCAAGATCGGTCGAAGAGCGTGATCTCACCGCGCGCCGGCAAGTGCGCGATATAACGCTGGAAGTACCACTGTCCACGTTCGCGTTCGGTGGGCGCCGGCAGCGCCGCGATCCGCACCGTGCGCGGGCTCAGATATTCGGTGATGCGCTTGATGACACCGCCCTTACCGGCGGCGTCACGGCCCTCGAAAATCACCACCACGCGAGTGCCGGTGTCGCGGACCCATTCCTGAAGTTTGACGAATTCGCTTTGCAGACGCAGCAATTCCTTCTCGTACACGTCGTCGGCAAGCCGCTTCTTGGCGGCTTCGAATTCGTCGTCGCTCACTGTGCTGCCTCCAGCAGTTCGGCCAGCGCCTCGTCCAGCAGTGCCGAAACCATTCCTACGTCACTCATCGCCTTGCGGTCGGCATTGACACCGAAATAGAGCGTGCCGTTGTAAGATGTCACCCCGATCGTCAATGCCTTGTTCGGCAACAACGGGGGCACACTGTAGGTCTCCAGCAGCTTCGCTCCGCAGATGTAGAGCTGTCGCTGAGTGCCCGGCGCATTGGTGATCAGCAGGTTGAACACCCGCCCAGAGAATCCGGCGAACGCGGTCGCGACCCGAACACCCATCGCGTGCAGGGTTGGCGGGGCGAAGCCTGCCACGGTCAAAATGGTGCGGGCATCCACCAGCCCGGTCGAGGTGGGATGCGACTCGGTGGCATAGGCGATCTGGGAAAGCCGGACTACCGGATTCGGTTCGCCGACAGGAAGATCCACCAGGAACGGCGTCACGGCACCGATCGGCTGACCCGCGGAGTCGAATTCGTGGTCGGGATACACCGACAACGGCGCCAGTGCACGTACGGTGCGTGTCGATCCGACCGGTTCGCCGCGGGCCAGCAGCCAGTTCCGCAGCGCCCCGGTGATCACGGCGAGCACCACGTCATTGATGGCGCAGGCGTAACGGGCCCGCACCGTTCGGTAATCCTCGAGCGAGCCGCTCGCCACCGTGAACAGCCGGTTCTGCGAGACCTGGGTGTTGAGTGGGCTCTGCGGGGCCGCACCACGCGCGATGGCCCGGACCGCATCGAACGCCTTGCGGCCTGCCCACGTCAACGGGCTGCCGACCGTCGAACCCACTGCCTGCAGTTGGGTCCGCGGAGCCGCGACCCAGTCCCCGACCGCACCGAGGACCAACTCGACGGCGCCGGGCTCGTCGCGCGGTACCCAGATGTCTTCATCGAACGGGGGCGGGCGCTGCGTCCGGTCGACCAGGACGTGCCCCAACGCCGGCGCCGCCATGCCGTGGACCAGCGCTTGATGGGACTTGATGTAGATGGCGATCCGGTTGTCGGCCAGCCCCTCGATCAGATAGGTCGCCCAGAGCGGCCGCGACCGATCCAGCGGTTGTTGACTCAGCCGCGCGATCAGCTCGTGCAGCTGGCGATCGCTTCCGGGTGACGGTACTGCGAGATGCCTTACGTGGTAGGTGATGTCGAACTCATGATCGTCCACCCAGACCGGGCGGGCCAGGCTCATGGTGACTTCGCGGATCGTCTGCCGGTAGCGCGGGATCTGCGGCAACCGCTGCTCGATGGTCTCCAGCAGCTTGTCGTAGCCCAGCCCGCCCCGCGGGTTTCGCAGAATGAACAGCGACTGCACATACATCGGCGTCGTGGTGTTCTCCAGCCGGTAGAAAGAGGCTTCCGACGCCGATAGCCGGTTCACCATCGTGGCCCGTCCTCCCTGCTGGCTCGATCCGGCCGGGCACCGCACCAGCCCCGGATCGGAGAAAAACACTGCCGCTCACGGTAGCCCGCCACTGGGCGACGCCGCACGCGGATACGCCGCAGCCGCGATTGTGCGATGATCGCCGCACACGCCCTGCCACTCTCCAGCAGGCCCGCCGCCCGGACCGACCTTGGAGAGCTGCCGTGCCCATCGATCCCACTTCGCCCCCGCGCTCGGCCGTCGCGCCGATGCTCGACTACGAACCGCCGGCCCGACCGGCCATGCCGAGTCGGCCCGCGCACCCGCCCCCGTCGGCGCCGTCGGTCCGGCAACGCCCCGGGCATCCCCCCAGGACGCGACCCGATCGACCCGCGCGCAAGGTATTACCGGCACCGCTGCGGTCGGCCGCGGTGTTCGCCGACGCCGCCCTGCGCCGGGTCCTGGAGGTGGTGGACGGGCGTCGGCCGTCGACGCATCTGCATCCACTGCTTGCCACCGGGCTGGCCGACTCGGTGGTGTCGGCTCGCCCGGCGCCACCGGCGGGCCGGGCTGAGCCGGCCAACCTGCAGCGGATACGCGTGCAACCGGCAGGTTCAGGCGAACCGGCCAGCGCGGTGGAGGTTTTCGGCACCTACCGGCGCGGGCGACGCACGCATGCACTGGCGTGCCGCGTCGAGTCCATGCCCGGCCCAGGCATCGGCGGAAAAGGCCCGGCTTGGCGGATCGTCGCCCTGCACATCGGCTAGCGCCGATCGCAAGCGTGGCGAAGCCACGCGCAGCGGGTCGGCGCCATCGGCTGAGCCGATCGCAAGCGTGGCGAAGCCACGCGTAGCGGGTCGGCGCCATCGGCTGAGCGCGTCAGACCTCAGTTCTTACGCGGCACCTTCGGCAGCCGGGAACCCCGGCCTTCGCGGCGGGCCGCTTCGCGCCGCTCCCGGCGAGACTGGGAGGGGTTAGCTCCTGCCGGTTGCAGGTCGCGCGAGCGCTGCACCTGCGCGGTGCCGTCCTCGTCGGGGCCCGAATACGTCAGCCCGGCCGCACCGTCGGCGCCGTCAGCACCGTTGGCGCCGTCGATTCCCTTGGCGCGCAACCCGAACTCCGCCAACCCCTCGGGGGCATCTACCGGTGCCACCGTCTGCTTCGGGACGGCCTCGACGGCGACGTTGAACAGGAAGCCGACCGACTCCTCCTTGAGTCCGTCGAGCATGCCGCGGAACATGTCGAAGCCTTCCCGCTGGTACTCGACCAGTGGGTCGCGCTGCGCCATCGCCCGCAGTCCGATGCCTTCCTTGAGGTAGTCCATCTCGTAGAGGTGCTCGCGCCACTTGCGGTCCAGAACGCTCAGCAGCACACCGCGTTCCAGCTCGCGCATAGCGCCGGCCCCGGCGGTCTCATCGACCTGGGCCTCCCGCGCCGCGTAGGAGTTCTCAGCGTCGGCCAGCAGCGCCTCGAGCAGTTCTTCGCGAGTCAGATCATCAGCTTCGCCGACGTCATCGGCGTGCAGCAGTTCGTGGTAATCGATCCCTACCGGGTACAGGGTCTTCAGCGCCGTCCACAGCTGCTCGAGGTCCCAGTCTTCGGCGTAGCCCTCGGCGGTGGCGCCGTCGACGTAGGCGGTGATCACGTCGACGAGCATGTCGTGGGCCTGCTCGGCCAGGTTCTCGCCGTCGAGGATCCGGCGGCGCTCGGCGTAGATCACCTTGCGCTGCTGGTTCATCACCTCGTCGTACTTCAGGACGTTTTTGCGGATCTCGAAGTTCTGCTGCTCGACCTGGGTCTGGGCGCTCTTGATCGCCCGGGTGACCATCTTGGCCTCGATCGGCACGTCGTCGGGCAGGTTCAGTCGGGTCAGCAGGGACTCCAGTGCCGCACCGTTGAACCGTCGCATCAGCTCGTCGCCCAGCGACAGGTAGAACCGTGACTCGCCCGGGTCACCTTGGCGGCCGGAACGACCACGCAGCTGGTTGTCGATACGCCGCGACTCGTGCCGCTCAGTGCCCAACACGTAAAGACCGCCGGCCTCGATCACTTCCTCGGCCTCGGCGGCCGCCTCCGCCTTGATCTCGCGCAGCGCCGCGTCCCAGGCGGCCTCGTACTCGTCCGGGGTCTCGACCGGGTCCAGGCCCTGACCGCGCAGCCGCTGGTCGGCCAGGAAGTCGACGTTGCCGCCGAGCACGATGTCGGTACCGCGGCCGGCCATGTTGGTGGCCACCGTGACGGCGCCGCGCCGGCCCGCCTCGGCGATGATGTGCGCCTCGCGCTCATGCTGCTTGGCGTTGAGGACGTTGTGCGGGACGCGACGCTTGGTCAGCTGCTTGGACAGATACTCCGAGCGTTCCACGCTGGTAGTGCCGATCAGCACCGGCTGGCCCTTTTCGTAACGCTCGGCGACGTCGTCGACGACCGCGAGGAACTTGGCCTCCTCGGTCTTGTAGATGAGGTCGATCTGGTCAATACGCGCCATCGGCTTGTTGGTCGGGATCGGCACCACGCCCAGCTTGTAGATCTCGTGCAGCTCGGCAGCTTCGGTCTCGGCGGTACCGGTCATGCCGGCGAGCTTGTCGTAGAGCCGGAAGTAGTTCTGCAGGGTGATGGTGGCCAGGGTCTGGTTCTCGGCCTTGATCTCCACCCGTTCCTTGGCCTCGATGGCCTGGTGCATGCCCTCGTTGTAACGCCGACCCACCAGCACGCGGCCGGTGAACTCGTCGACGATGAAGACCTCGCCGTTGCGGACGATGTAGTCCTTGTCGCGGTTGAACAGCTCCTTGGCCTTCAGCGCGTTGTTGAGGTAGCTGACCAGCGGGGAGTTCGCGGCTTCGTAGAGGTTCTCGATGCCGAGCTGATCCTCGACGAACTCCACCCCGAGCTCGTGCACACCGATGGTGCGCTTGCGCAGGTCCACTTCGTAGTGGACGTCCTTCTCCATCAGCGGCACGATCCGGGCGAACTCGGAGTACCAGTTGGAGCTGCCGTCGGCAGGTCCGGAGATGATCAACGGCGTGCGGGCTTCGTCGATCAGGATGGAGTCGACCTCGTCGACGATGGCGAAGTTGTGCGGGCGCTGCACCAGCTGGTCGAGCGAATGCGCCATGTTGTCGCGCAGGTAGTCGAAGCCGAACTCGTTGTTGGTGCCGTAGGTGACATCGGCGTTGTAGGCCACGCGCCGTTCGTCCGGGGTCATCTGCGACAAGATCACCCCGACCTCCAGGCCGAGGAAGCGGTGCACGCGGCCCATCCACTCGCTGTCGCGCTTGGCCAGGTAGTCGTTGACCGTGACGACGTGCACACCCTTGCCGGAGATCGCGTTGAGGTAGGCCGGAAGCACACATGTCAGGGTCTTGCCCTCACCGGTCTTCATCTCGGCGACGTTGCCGTAGTGCAGCGCCGCGCCACCCATCAACTGCACGTGGAACGGCCGCTGGGTCAACACCCGCCACGCCGCCTCACGGGCTACCGCGAAGGCCTCGGGCAGCAGGTCGTCGAGGGACTCGCCGTCGGCGTGGCGCTGACGGAATTCGTCGGTCTTGGCCCGCAGCTCCGCGTCGGTGAGCGCTTCGACGTCCCCGGAGAGGGTGTCGATGTAGTCCGCGACCTTTCGGAGCCGTTTGACCATGCGGCCTTCACCAAAACGCAGCAACTTGGACAGCACGGCTATGTCCCCTACTCAGTCTTCGGCATTACGAGCGTCACCCATGGTAGGTGACACCGTTGCCAAGGGCGGCAATGCGCCGCCAACGCAGCCCCTGAAGGCAGTGCTCAGACCAGACGAATCAAGCCGTAGTCGTAGGCGTGCCGTCGGTAGACCACCGACGCCTGGTCGGTCTCCTTGTCCTGGAACAGGAAGAAATCGTGGCCGACGAGCTCCATCTCGTAGAGCGCGTCGTCGACCGACATGGGCGTCGCGGCGTGTTCTTTGGTGCGCACGATCTGGCCAGGCTCATGCTCGTGTCCATCGCTGTGCGCGATCGCCTCGCGGTTTTCGGGTTCGGCGGTGCCGTCCCGGTTGAATGCTGCGGCGAGGAATTCCGGGTCCAAGTTGGTGACACCGGTGGCCTCCGCTACCGACAGCGGCGTCTTGTCGCCGTAGGAGACGTTGCGACGGCCCTTGTCGCGACGCAGCCGGCTCTCCAGTCGGTCGATCGCGGCCTCGAATGCGGCATAGAAACTGTCGGCGCGCGCCTCCCCGCGGACCACCGGGCCGCGGCCGTGCGCGGTGATGTCGATCTGCTGGCAGGATTTTCGCTGGCGTCGATTATTGGCGTGCTTGAGCTCGACATCGAACAGGCGAATCGAGCGGTCCAACCGCTCCACGCGGGCCAGCTTCTGCGCGACGTAAACCCGGAAATGGTCTGGAATCTCGACGTTACGGCCCTTGACCACAATCTCGGCGCCCGACTGATCGGGCCGCTCCTCCACGTCGACTGACGCCGCGCTGGTTTCGACAAATTGATTTGCCATGCTCGACACTCTCCTGTCGTCTCGACCACGTTCCTTCAAGGTCCCCCGGCCCTTGATGACGACCGTAGCCATGCCGCCGGATACATGCCACCGGTTTGGCGCACCCATTTGACACCCGTCTCATACCGATGCGATTACGAGCGCGGCAGAAACCGGCACCCGGGCCTGACGCAGCACCCGCACCGACTCGGCCAGGGTGGCCCCAGTGGTCACGACGTCGTCGACGACCAGGACACCGCCGCCCACTGCGGAGAGATGCGCCAGCCCACCCCGGCGCAGCAGAACTCGGCCGGCGATGTTGCGTTCCCGGGCGGCGCTGCCCAGGCCGACCGAGTCACGGGTCAGCGCCCGCATCCGCAATGCGGGCGCGACGGTCACGCCGACATGGCACGCGGCGACCGCCGCGGCGATGCGCGTGATCGGATCACCCCCGCGCCGTCGAGCGGCGCTGCGGCGGGTGGGCGCCGGGATGATGGTCAGCGGCAGGTCCACCATCTGCCAGCACAACAGCCGCTGCAGCGCCGCCCCCAATGCCGATGCCAGCGGAGCGACGAGGTCGCTGCGGCCGCGTTCCTTGACTGCGACAATCGCCTGCCGGCGGGCCCCGGCGTAGCGGCCCAATGCGAACACCGGGACCTGCGGATCCAGCCGCGGGGTGATCACCCGCGGTTCGTCGGGCCCGACCGCCAGCTGTGCGGCGCAGACGGCGCACCATCGGGTCCCGGGTGTACCGCAGCCGCCGCACTGCAGGGGAAGCACCGCGTCAAGCACACACCGATGCTTCCCCGGGGGTACGACAACGGGACCTGGCTGCGGTCAGTCCCCGGCCAGGTCCGCCGACAGGTCCGCTACCGCGACACCCTCGGGCACCTGAACCTCGGCGATCGCCTCCGGGCGGTCGTCGAACTCCAACCGCAGCGCACGGCAGATGGTGGCGTGCATGTCATACATGCAGGTGATGTAGGTCAGCTCCATGATTTCGCGATCGGACAGGTGCGCCTGCAGCACCGCAAAGATCTCGTCGGCCACCCGGCCGCCGTCGTAGACCAGCGCATCGGTGTAAGCCAGCACTGCGCGCTCAAGCCCGGAGAAGAGGTCGCTGACCTGCCAGGACGGCAACGCGGCGATCTTCTCCTCGGACATACCCAACGAACGCATCTGTTTGCAGTGCTGGGAGAAGACGAACTGGCTGCCTCGGGCATAGCCGGCACGGGCCTGACCGAGCTCGCGCAGCAGCGGGTCCAGCGAGGCGTTGCGATACAGGGCGAATCCCCGCACGGCGTGGGAGAACACCTGTGGCGCCTGGGCGAACACCGTCCACCAGTCCCCCGGTGTCCCGTGGATGGTGCGGTGGCCGGTTGGAGCAGCACAGCACACGGGGTCGACGCCCGCGCCGAACAGTCGGTCATAGAAGAACAAGATCTGCTCATCGGTCACTTCGGCGCGCGGGATCTCGCGGAGTCTGGGCATGGCGGTGTCCTTTCCGGCCCGCACGGCGGACCGCTACTACGGTATGTCGTACCTCGGCGTCAAGGGGCATTTAGTCAACAGAGAAACTAACGCCCGACCCCAAATTCGTGAGGGCACTAACAGTTTCGCGAATTTTCATCCTCGATACTGTTAGCGTCCCGTCCATGAGCACCGATGCGACACAGGTGGGCGCGCCCACCACCGAATCCGGCCGTGCCGAGGCGCTGGTCGGCAAGGGCTGGGCGCAGGGCGTGGCCCTGGTCATGATCTTCGGTTTCCTGGTGATGGGCATCCTGGCCTATCGCACGTACACGGCGTCAATGCCGATGCCGGACAAGGTCGTTACAGAATCCGGCCAACAGCTGTTCGCCGGCACCGACATCACCCGCGGCCAGCAGCTCTATCAGGCCCGCGGCCTCATGCAGTACGGCTCGGTGCTGGGCCACGGCGCCTACCTGGGCCCGGACTACACCGCCGAATATCTGCGGCTGGCCACCGAGAATGTCGCCGATCAGTTCAAGGCACAGGGCGTAGCGAACCCGCACGACGACGTGGTCGCCGAGTTCCGAACCAACCGCTATAACGCGGACACCAAGACGCTGGTGTTCACCGACAAACAGGTCCAGGCGTTCAACGACATCGAGAAGCACTACGCCGCCTACTTCGGCGAAGCTTCCACCAAATACGGCCTGCTGCCGCACATGATCACCGACCCCGGCGAGATCCGTGATCTGACTTCGTTCTTCGCCTGGACCGCGTGGGCGGCGGCGGCCGACCGGCCCGGCCACAACTACAGCTACACCAACAACTGGCCCTCGGAGCCGCGCGTCGACAACGGGCCCACCGGATCAGTGGTGGTGTGGTCGGTGCTGTCGCTGATCATGCTGTTGGGCGGCATCGGCATCATGTTCACCGTCTACGGTCGCTGGAGCCAGAACATCGGCTGGCACGGCACGGAGATGACCAAGCTGCACTTCCGCCAGCCCGGCGAGGTGCCTCTGACCCGCTCGCAGCGCGCCGCGATCTGGATCTTCGCCGTGGTCGCGGTGCTGTTCTTGGCCCAAGTCCTGCTCGGCGGCGCCGTCGAGCACTACCGAGCGGATCTGTCGGAGTTCTACGGGATCGACCTCGCGAAGGTCCTGCCCTACAACCTGGCTCGAACCTGGCACCTGCAGCTGTCCCTGTTCTGGACCGCGGCGGCGTTCTTGGCCGGCGGAATCTTCCTGGTGCCCTTCATCACCCGCCGCGAACCCGGCAAGCAGTCAGTCCTGGTGTATGGATTGCTGGGCGCATTGGCCGTGGTGGTGTTCGGCTCGCTGGCCTTCGAGGCACTGTCGATCTTCGGGGTGATCAAGCCGGGCAGCCTGCTCTCCCAGCAGTGGGAGTTCCTGGACCTGCCGCGCCTGTTCCAGGTGCTGCTGATCGTCGGCCTGTTCTTGTGGATCGTCATCATCTGGCGTGGCATGCGCGCGAAGCTGGCCACCACCTCGAAGATGAACCTGCCCTGGATGTTCTTCTTCACCGGGCTGGCCATCCCCACGTTCTACGCGGCCAGCCTGCTGGCCGGCAGCGAGACGCACTTCTCGGTCGCCGACTTCTGGCGGTTCTGGATGGTGCACCTGTGGGTGGAGGACTTCCTGGAGCTGTTCACCACCGCGATGGTGGCCTACATCTTCGTCCAGCTGGGGGTGGTGCGTGAGCGCGTCGCACTGCTGGTCATCTTCCTCGACATCATCTTGTACTCCGCCGGCGGCGTGATCGGCACCATGCACCACCTGTACTTCTCCGGCACACCGGTGGAGCACATGGCACTGGGCGCGTTCTTCTCGGCCGCCGAGGTTATCCCGCTGACGTTCCTGACCGTGGAGGCCTGGGCCTTCCTGCAACTGGGTGCCCGTCAGGAAGCCGGCGAGCAGAACAACTTCCCGGCCCGCTGGGCGGTGATGTTCCTGGTCGCCGTGGGATTCTGGAACTTCCTGGGCGCAGGCATCTTCGGATTCCTGATCAACCTGCCGGTGGTGTCCTACTACGAGATCGGCACCGCACTGACCGCCAACCACGCACACGCCGCGATGTTCGGGGTCTACGGCATGCTCGCGGTCGCCCTGGCGATGTTCGCCTTCCGCTACGTGATCCCGGCGGACAAGTGGCCGAACAAGCTGGCCCGGATCTCGTTCTGGGGCATGAACATCGGCCTGGCATGGATGGTGTTCGTCACCCTGTTGCCACTGGGAGTGCTGCAGTTGTTCCACTCGGTGAACGCGGGCTACTTCGAGGCGCGTTCGCTCGGTTACATCACCCAGCCCGGCAATGCGTTGCTGGAATGGCTGCGCCTGCCCGGCGACGCGATCCTGATCGGTGCCGGTGTGGTGCCGTTTGTCTGGATCGCCTGGATTGCGCTGCGCAACTTCCGCTCCGGGGAGACGGTCGACGAGTTGCCGGAGAACCCGCTCTACGTCGAGGTTCCCGCAGACTCCGCAGCCGCGGGCAAGGACTGAGCATGACCGGGCCGGCGACATGGGTGTGGCTGGTTGCCGGCTACGCGCTGCTGTTGCTGGCTTTCGCCTGGGGTTTCGACCGGATGGCCCAGCGGACCTCCGAACGCGCCGCGCAGTGGCGCACCGGCAAGTTCGTGTACCACGATGACCATGACGCGTGGAAGTGCCCGCAGGATCAGTGGCTCTGGCCGACCTCGTTCGACCCGGACAATCGCGTGATGCGGTACCGGGCGACGCCGTCGGTCTGCAACTCCTGCCCGGTCAAGCAGACCTGCACCACGTCGCCCCACGGCCGGGAGATCAGCCGGGCGGTGGACCCGTGGCCGCACTCGGAAACCGGCCGGTTTCATCGAGGAATAGCTTGTGCGGTAGCGGGTTTCGGTATCATCCTGCCGGCGGCGACGTTGTTCGTGAACCACTCGGCCGCCGACGTGTTGGTGTTGACTGCGGCGATCGCCGTAGTGGCAGCCGGCGGCTATCCCCTGCTGCGGCACCTGTGGGACACCCCGAGTAACGCCCCCGATGACCGGCCACACCGATCCGTCACCGAAGATCAGGCATTGAAGGTCGAGGCCGCGATCGACCGGTACTCCACCCGGTGGGGCGGCTTTTCCGACGACGCGTCGAGCAGGAGGCAGCAGCTCAAGTGAGTGAGGGACTGATCACCGTGCTGGCCCTGGCCATCGTGGCACTGGCCGTGCTGGCATATTTCGCGCTGAACGTGGTGCGCGAGTACGAACGCGGCGTGGTGTTCCGGATGGGCCATGCCCGCCCGCTCTACCAGCCAGGACTGAAGTTCTTGTTCCCCTTGGTGGACAAAATGATTCGGGTCGATCAGCGGGTGGTCACCCTGACCATTCCGCCGCAGGAGGTGATCACCCGCGACAATGTTCCGGCCCGGGTGAACGCTGTGGTGATGTTCCAGGTCACCGACCCGCTCAAGGCGATCATGGAGGTGGAGAACTACGCCGTGGCCACCTCGCAGATCGCCCAAACCACGCTGCGCTCCCTGTTAGGGCGAGCTGACCTGGACACGCTGCTGGCCCACCGCGACGATCTCAACGCCGACCTGCGCACGATCATCGACAAGCAGACCGAGCCGTGGGGCGTCCAGGTGCGGGTGGTCGAGATCAAAGACGTGGAGATCCCCGAGTCGATGCAGCGGGCGATGGCCCGCGAGGCCGAGGCCGAACGCGAGCGCCGGGCGAAGGTGATCAACGCCCGCGGCGAGCTACAGGCCTCCGAGGAACTCAGCCAGGCGGCCGAGCGGCTTTCGCAGAACCCGGCCTCACTGCAACTGCGTTACCTGCAAACCCTTTTGGAACTTGGGGCCGACCAGAACTCCACCGTGGTGTTCCCGCTGCCAGTGGACATCATCACCCCGTTCCTGGGCGGCGCGGCCGAGGCGTTGCGCGCCGCCAAGCGCAACACGTAGCCCGCCATCGGCTACCGCGCCACCATCCCACCGTCGGCGTGAATGGTCTGGCCGGTGATGTAGCTGCCCGCGTCGGAGACGAGAAGCAGTACCGGCCCGACCATTTCGTCGGGCTCGGCGATGCGCTGCTGCAGGGTGGCAGCCTGCAATGCGGCGATGAACTCCGGCGGGTTGTTACGCACCATGTCCGTATTGACCGGTCCCGGGGCGATGGCGTTGACCCGGATCCGCGATGATGCCAGCTCTGCCGCCATGGATCGAGTGAAGGAAACCAGTGCGGCCTTGGCAGCCGAGTACATCGACGTCGCCGGTGAATAGACGAAGGCGCCGGCCGAAACCACGTTGACGATGGCGGCGTGCTCGCTCTGGCGAAGATGCGGCAGCGCCGCCTGAACCAGGAAGACCGGCCCCTGCAGATTGACCGCGAACGACTTGGTCAACGCCTCCGAGGTGATCTCGCCCAACGGCAGCGCCAGCGCATTGGCAGCGTTGTTGATGACGATGTCCACCCCGCCGAACCGCTCGACCGTGGCGTCGACCAGCGCCCCGATCGCCTCGATATCACCGAGGTGGGTGGGGACCCCGATGGCCTGCGCACCGGCCTGGCGCAGTTGCTCGGCGGCCTGCTCGCACGCGTCGGGTTTGCGGCTGGCCACCACCACGTTGGCGCCGGCGGCGGCCAGTCCGTGCGCGACCGACAGTCCGATGCCGCGCGTTCCGCCGGTGACGATGGCGGTGCGGCCGGTCAGGTCGAACAACGCGTTGAGTGCAGAGGCGTCCACTGGGATCTCCTACGTCCGGGCCGAGTGGCATGAAGCGTAATTCACCCCCAAGCTCCGACCCGTGCCCGGATCGGGGCTTTATGCCCTGGGAATCCGCCGGTGTCGCCGCTACCGTGGGCAGTGCCTGCGTGCGCGCCGCGACGACGGCTTCGGGTGAGAGGACGCGATGTGGTCAGGGTCTTTCTGGTAGACGATCACGAGGTGGTGCGGCGCGGCCTGATCGATCTGCTGGGCGCCGATCCCGAACTGGAGGTGGTCGGTGAGGCCGGTTCGGTGGCCGAAGCCCTGGCCCGCATTCCCGTGCTGTCTCCGGACGTCGCCGTGCTCGATGTCCGGCTGCCGGACGGCAACGGCATCGAACTCTGCCGCGACCTGCTGTCGCGAATGCCCGAACTACGCTGCCTGATCCTGACCTCCTTCACCTCCGACGAGGCGATGCTCGACGCCATCCTGGCCGGCGCCAGCGGCTACATCGTCAAGGACATCAAGGGCATGGAGCTGGCCAACGCGGTCAAGGAAGTCGGCGCCGGGCGCTCGCTGCTCGACAACCGTGCCGCAGCAGCCCTGATGGCCAAACTGCGCGGCGCCGCCGCCAAACCCGATCCGCTGTCGGGTCTGTCCGAACAGGAACGGACACTGCTGAGTCTGCTTGCCGAAGGACTGACCAACAAGCAGATCGCCGACCGGATGTTCCTGGCGGAGAAGACCGTCAAGAACTACGTGTCACGGCTTTTGGCCAAACTGGGCATGGAGCGTCGTACCCAGGCCGCGGTCTTCGCCACCAAACTCGAGCGCGCACGGAATGACTGACGACGCACCCGAGGAAGGCCCGAACCCGCTGCGCGACAAACTTTCTCATTTGCAGTTGCGTGAACTGCTGGTCGGTGTGCAAGACCGGGTCCAGCAGATCGTGGAGGGCCGCGACCGCCTCGACGGGCTGCTGGCGGCGATGCTGGCCGTCACCTCGGGTTTGGAACTCGACGAAACCCTGCGCACCATCGTGCAGACCGCCACCAATCTGGTCGAGGCCCAGTACGGTGCGCTGGAAGTACACGACCGCCACCGCCGAATGCAGCAGTTCGTCTACGAAGGCATCGACGACGAGACGTTCGTCAAGATCGGCCGGCTGCCCCAGCAGGTGGGGGTGGTCGGTCTGCTGATCGACGAACCCCAAACCCTGCGACTGGACGACCTCTCCAAACATCCTGCCGCCATAGGTTTTCCGCCCCACCATCCAGTGATGCGGACGTTCCTCGGCGTGCCGGTGGGCGTGCGCGGCGAGGTCGTGGGCAATCTGTACCTCGCCGAGAAGGCCAACGGGCAGCCATTCAGCGAAGACGACGAGGTGCTGGTTCAGGCGCTGGCCGCCGCCGCCGGGATCGCGATCGCCAACGCCCGGTTGTACGCCCAGGCCAAGGCGCGGCAATCCTGGATCGAATCCACCCACTACATCGCGACCGAACTGCTGTCGGGAACCGACCCCTCCACGGTGTTCCGGCTGATCGCCGAGGAGGCCAGCAAGCTCACCGGTGCCGAGTCGGCGCTGGTGGCCATCCCGCTGGACGAGGACGCCGCCGAGGCGGATGTCAGCGAGCTCCTGGTGGTCGAAACCATCGGGCCGACAATGGCTTGCCTGTCCGGGGAAACACTCCCGGTAACCGGCTCCCCTGTCGGCGAGGCCTTCTCGAAGCGGGAGCCGCACCGAGTCGACCAGCTGACGTTGAGCGGTGTGCGTGCGGCCGGGCCCGCCCTGATACTTCCCCTGCGTGCCGCCGACGCGGTGGCCGGCGTAGTCGTGGTGATGCGGCACAGCACCACTCCCCCGTTCAACACCGAGCAACTCGACATGATGGCTGCGTTCGCCGACCAGGCCGCGCTGGCCTGGCAGCTGGCCACCACCCAGCGCCGCATGCACGAACTCGACGTGGTCACCGACCGGGACCGGATCGCCCGCGACCTGCACGACCATGTGATCCAACGACTCTTCGCCGTGGGACTGTCCCTGCAGGGCACCATTCCACGCAGCCGGGACGCCGCGGTGCAGCACCGGCTCTCCGACGCGGTCGACGACCTGCAGGCGATCATCGGCGAGATCCGCACCACGATCTTCGACCTGCACGGCGTCGCCTCCGCGGCAACACCGTTGCGTCAGCGACTGGACAACGCGGTGGCCCAATTCTCCGGATCGGGACTGCACACCACCGTGCAGTTCGTCGGCCCGCTCTCGGTGGTGGAACCGGGTCTGGCCGATCACGCCGAGGCGGTGGTCTCCGAGGCGGTCAGCAATACGGTCCGGCATTCGGGCGCCACCGCGGTGACCGTGCAGATCAAGGTCGAAGACGACCTGAGCATCGAGGTCACCGACAACGGCCGCGGGCTGCCCGAGGTGATCAACCGCAGCGGCCTGGCCAACCTACGGCAGCGCGCTGAGCAGGCGGGCGGAACCTTCAGCGTCACATCGGCCCCCGGTGGCGGGACGGTGCTGCGCTGGTCCGCTCCCCTGGTGTCGTGATCGCCGGTGCGGCTCAGGCGTAGAGCACCAGCCCTTCAGCACGCGGTTCGGCCTCGCGGGTGTCGGCGGCCAGCCACTGGACGGTGTCGTTGAGGAAGCGCCGCGGGGTTGCCGGCAACGGATCGGCATTGATCGGCGCCCAGCCGACCCGCAGCAGCATCTGCGGATAACCGCTGGTTCCGAAGACGTCGCGGCGCACCGCGGCACGGGTCTCGGCGATCTCCAGCGGCTCGGTGACCGGGCAGCTGGCCAGCCCCAACGCGGTCGCGGTCAGCAGCACCACGCTGGTGGCCTCCCCGGATCGCAGCTGCGCCAGCCGATCATCGGTCTCGGTACCCAGCGCCAGCATCACGGCACGGTCCTCGGCCGGGACGGCGCCCGGCGGCTGGGCCAGTGCCGCCCCGGCGAAGAACCGGCCCGGAATCGGGGCGCCGGCATCCGGCACCGGGACACTGTGCGCCGGAACGCCGGCCACCGAGCCGTAGCGTCCGCTCCAGGTCGCCAACTCGGCGAGGTACTCGTAGTCGGTGCGGTGCTCGAACACCGCGCGGGCCACCACCGCGTTCAGCCGGTCAAGGGCGTCGACCCGGCGCAGCATCACGCCCGCCCGGGCGGCGCGCGCACCCATCAATGCGATGTCGGCGCCGGCGACCGGCCAGCCGCTGAAGTTACGGCGGTCGGTGCGCCGGCGCGGGATCGCCGCCGCCAGCGCGACGTCGACCTGGCAGAGATCGGCTTGCGTGCATCGCGGGCCCAGCTCGATCGAGGCCAGCAGGTCAGGTTGCGCCGGGTCGGGCAACCGATGGACCTTGACCTGCTGGCCCAGCGCGGCGAACGCCACCACGCAGTGGTGCAATGCCGCACCGCAGCTCAAGATCATGCCGCGGCCGTCGGGGTCGACGCTGCGCAGTTGCAGATCGGGCTCGACGTACAGGTCCAGCCGGGGCGCCGACGGCGCCGGGTCCACCCGCCAGCGCCATGGTTGGGAGTTGTGCACCGACGGCGCTCGCGCTGCCAGCATTAACGCGGTTCGAATGGTCTCCCGAACCGCCGCGGCGTCCGGGTGACCCGCAGACTGTTCATCCACGGTCCAGCCCCTTTCTTCGCTGGCCGCCCCGAGCCCGATTCCCGCTGAGCCCAAGAGGCCCTTGCGCTATTCACGATCCTCCGCATCCCGGCGGTCCGGCCAGGGCACGAAGACCCGCAACTGCGCCGTGGACTCGGGACTTCTGGCCCTGCCTGCCCGATGGGGGCGGACCCTTCCTCGGCCCTCAACCCAACTCAGTTCAGCGGCAGATCGTCGTCGACAGAATTCTCTTCACCCTGATCCTCAGCAGTGTCAAGGCGGTCTTCGGACGTATCGGTGAGATTGTCGAGGTAACGGCGCACATCGATGACCGGTTGATACGTCCGGAAATCCGGCTCGTGCGCATCCGGGACGTGGACCGCTCCCTGCCATGCCTCAGCACTGCGGTAGGCCTCGATGGCTTCAAGTACGTCGCTGGGGCTGCGATGCGGGTATTCGTCGGTGACCAGGCCCGGGTTGTTGCCATCCCCAAATGCCTTGGCGAGCAGTTGCTCCGGCGTAGCCGCCTGCAGCGGCCGCTCGATCGCGAACACCGGATACGGGCGGCCGCCCCACACCCCCTTGAGGGAGTGCGTTCCCAGCAGATACGCCCGCCGGTCCCGCTGGGTCCTGTCGTCGTTGTAGTGCTTGAACAGCAGATGAGCGACTTCGACGGTCAGAACGAAGTAGCCGCGCGCGGCGAACTTGAGCACCCGAAACCCGGTGTCGATGCTCGGTCCGACAAAGTCCATCACGAAGTCGACCGCGAAACCCGCGGCGCTGTCGGCGTTGTTCAGCGTAGCCTCGTTGGTCTCCTCCACGTCGAGCTGCGATCCGCCGTCGGAGATCGCGACGCTGCGCGGGATCGCCACCCGGCGATCCGGTGCGGGGACGGTCGCCAGGAATGCGCCACCCTTGAGCGTCATCGGCGTCTTTTCGAGGAGGTGCTGGATCTCGAACTGCAGCATCGTGGCCATCCAGGCGTCGACGGCGTCGCTGCATTCCCGTTCCGAGCGGATCCGCACCGAGAAGATCAGCTCGTCACCGATCGCTTTCCAAAGCGACAGCCGGTCTGTCAGACCCGGGCATGCCGCGGCGACCTGCGCTGCCAACAACGACGGAAACTCGCTGTAGAAGGCGAGGAAGGTCGCCACCCATCCGTCCGTGCTCTTCTGCTTGAACTGCGTCGAGTTCTGAAGATCGCAGGAGAGGAAGAGTACTGAGCCGTCCCGGTTGAGGCCGGCCGCCATCAGGTGAGAACGCCGAGATAATCAGCACGGACCCTTGCCGCCGGAACTGATACCTCGAAGTGCCGGGCGACCAGCTCCATGTTGTGGGCTGACTGCTCGAACACCGCCGTGAAGTGCTCCGCGGGCATCAACAGGTTGGAGGCGAACACGTTCGCCTGCGTCTCGGCGACGTTGCGGCCCAGCCGGGTGAACACCGATGCGCGGGCACCGATGAGATGACTGTCCGGGGCACGGTAGTGCAGGAAGTAATGCCCAAGTTCGTGGGCAATGGTGAACCTGTCGCGCAGCCGGGACGTGTGGGTGGGGATGATCACCGTGAAGTCGCCCGGCTCTCGGACTTCGAGCGACTCGGCGCGCTCGTCGACCTCGATGTCACCACCCAGCTTGGACAGCAGGACGTGCACGTCGACGTGGCCGCTTTCATCGATGACGTGGTGTTCGCGTGCGATCTGCTCGGCATAGGTCGCGATCGCTGAATACGACAACCGCGACCGCGGCGCCTCCACCGCACCCTGACTCATCACGCCCATCACGTCACCTCCGCCCCATCCTCCCGCACCCGACGGAACTTCTCCCCACTGTAGGGCGGGATGCCGACACAGCGCTGGTCATCAGCCCGGCAGTACCGGCAGCGCGCCGGCCACCATGAACGGCCCCAGCGGCGACCAGCTCTGCTCGTCCTCGGCCGCCGCGGACGACAGCGCGAGCACGCCGCGCGGATCGGCCACGTAGACCGTGGACGGGTCGGCGACGATCGTCGACACCGGCAGCTGCAAATTGCCGTTGGGCGCATCGGAGTTGACCCCGTCGATGTTGACGTAGGACACCGGATGTTTGGGGTCGGATCGGCTCACCACGATGTCGTCACCCGTGCGCCAGCTCAGCGACACCGCCGAGGAACCGAGCCCGAAGCCCAGCCGGCGCGGGTAGTGCAGAACGAACTGGCCGCCCGGCATCTGTTCGACGCCGGCCAGGATCACCTGCCCGCCGATCACCATGGCCGCCCGGGTGCCGTCGCGAGACAGTTGCAGCTCGCTGATCGGCCCGGGGAACCGCGCGGAGACCGCCCCGGAGTCCACCGGGATCCGGGCCGGGCGGCCCGTTGCGACTTCCTGGATGGCCCGCAGCACGTTGTTGCCGTCGACCACCACCCACACGGCTTCGTCCAGCGACCAGCTGGGCCGCGACAGGGTGTGCCCCTCGGCTGCCTGTACCGCCTCGCCGCCGAGGTCACCGATCCACAGGGTGGCCTCCGGGTCACCGGGGTGCACCACCACCGAGGCCACTTGGCGGCCATTGCGCGACAGCGCGCACGACTCCTGATCGGGCTCGCGGCCGAACGCGCCCGGCACCCGGTTGGCCTGCTGGCCGTCCAACACCAGCAGCGAACCACCCACCAGCGCATGTATTCCCGCACCGGCCCCATCGGAGGCGCCCGGGTCGGTGGTGGCCACATCCGAGGTAGTCCACCCGTCGGGGAACCTGTCGTCGAGCGCCGCACCGTCGGCGTCAATCACGTAGGGACCCTTGATATCAGCTCGGGCGAGCGTCCAGATGAGTTGCGCGGCAAGCAATTTTCTGGTGTTCGGGTCGGTGGCCGACAAGCTGTCCAGGTCGATCTTCGCGCCACCGTAGCCGCGGCCGACCCCGCTCTTTCCCCCGTCGGCGCGAGTCACCGGCCCGCGCAGTCGCACTGGCGGCGACAGCAGATTGCGCACCCCGGCCATCTCCGGGCGGGGGCCGGCGATCAGCTTGGACACCAGTTCGGTCGCCAACTGGTCGGGATCGGACACCGCCACGTAGCGGGGATCGGGAACCACCGTCTTGCCGGTCGGGTCGACGAAGTAGAGCGTGTTGCGCTTGTAGGTCGCCTGGAACTGCTGCCAGTCCAAGAACACCCCGTTGGGCAGCCGGTCGATGCGCCACCCGTCGGAGGTCTTGAGCAGTTCGATCGGCTCCGGGGCCGGCAGGGCGCCCTCGGCGGTCTCGAACACCCCCATGTCCGACAGCGACCCCAGCATGTCGGCGCGCATCGTGACCGCGACCCGGCCGGCACTGCGCGTCTCGACGAACACCACGTTGTCGATCAGCAACGCGCTACCGGCGTCGTCCCAGGAGTCGGAGGCCTCCTGGGTGAGAAACTGCCGCGCCGCGCGGTGCCGGTTGGCCGGATCGGCGGTGGCCTTGAGGAATTCCCGCAGCAGCACATCGGGATCCATGCCCGGGGTGGGCTTGGGCAGCACCGACGGCGGCGGCGCCTCCACCGTGCCGATCGCCTGCGGCGCCGATGTGCTGGGCACCCCGGCGCAGCCCGCCAGCGCGCCGACCAGCGCCGCCGTCCCTGCCAGAGCCAGCATCCGGGTCGCGATCCTGTTGCGGCGCATCATCCGATCCTCTCGGCGTGCTCGCGGGCCCGCTGGCGACGCTCCCGACGCTCGGCGGCGCTCACCGGCTTCATCGGCAGCGGGCTGGTGGTGACCTTGTGTCCGCGCACCAGCGGCAGGGTGAGCCGGAAGCAGGCCCCCTTGCCCGGCTCGCCCCAGGCCTCCAGCCGGCCCTGGTGCAGCCGAGCGTCCTCCACACTGATCGCCAGGCCCAACCCGGTCCCACCGGAGCGCCGCACCCGAGACGGGTCGGCGCGCCAGAACCGACTGAACACCAGTTTCTCCTCGCCCGGTCGCAAGCCCACGCCATGGTCGCGCACCGTGACGGCCACGGTGTCCTCGTCGGCGGCCATCCGAATCACCACCGGCTTGTGCTCGGCGTGATCGATGGCGTTGGCGATCAGGTTGCGCAGGATGCGCTCGACCCGGCGCGGATCGACCTCGGCGATCACCTGATCGCCGGGCATGTCCACCTTGAGCTGGACGTCGGCGTCGGCCGCCAAGTGCCCCACGTTCTCCAGGGCGCTGTTGACCGTCGAACGCAGGTCCACCGACTCCACGGACAATTCGGCCACACCGGCGTCGTGCCGCGAGATCTCCAGCAGGTCGTTGAGCAGGGACTCGAACCGGTCCAGCTCGCTGACCAGCAGTTCCGTCGAGCGCCGCAGCGACGGCTCGAGGTCCTCGCTGTGATCGTGGATCAGGTCGGCGGCCATCCGCACGGTGGTCAACGGGGTGCGCAGTTCGTGGCTGACGTCGGAGGTGAACCGGCGCTGCAGGTTGCCGAACTCCTCGAGCTGGGTGATCTCACGCGAGAGGCTCTCGGCCATGTCGTTGAACGACACCGCCAGCCGGGCCATGTCGTCTTCGCCGCGCACCGGCATCCGTTCGGACAGATGGCCCTCGGCGAACCGCTCGGCGATCCGCGAAGCCGACCGCACCGGCAGCACCACCTGCCGCGACACCAGCAAAGCGATACCCGCCAGCAGCACCAGTAGCACCAGGCCGCCGGTGGCGATCGTGCCGCGCACCATGCTGATCGTGTTGCGTTCGGTGCCCAGCGGATAGATCAGATACAGCTCCAGGTTGGTGATCCGCGACGTCGTCGGTGTCCCGATCACTAGCGCCGGACCCGAAAAGCCTTCGACGTGCACGGTCGCGTACTGGTAGCTGACCTGCCCGGCCTTGACGAATTCCCGCAGCGCGGCCGGAACCTGATCCACCGGCCCGGCAGTAGTCGCCGCGCGCGGCCCTTCGCCGGGCACCACCAGGACCGCGTCGAACGCGCCTGCCGTGCCGCTGCCGGCAGCCGGGTCGGTCTTGGACATCAGCGTGTTGCGAGCCAGCTGCAGACTCGACGTCAGCGAACGAGCCTCCTCACCGCCGACGATCCCACCGGCGGTGACCCGCGCCCGCACGATCTGCTCGGTGGCCGCACGGACCTTGACGTCGAGCACGCGGTCGGTGATCTGGCTGGTCAACACGAAACCCAGACCCAAGATCACCACCGCCGACATACCCAGCGTGAGCACCACAACCCGCAGTTGCAGCGAACGACGCCAGGCGACCTGCACCGCACGGCGCAGTGTGTTCACACCGAGCAGCAGTGGACCCGACCGCCGGGGGCGCCGTTTGGAGCTGAAGATCATTGGCGCTTCTCCTCAGCCTCGCTGGCGCTCGGCATCGTCGAAGACGCGAAGATCACCGCAGCTGCTCCCCGGTGGGGATCACGGAGGTCCGGCCTTGTAACCCACTCCTCGGACGGTCAGCACCACAGTCGGGTTCTCCGGGTCTTGCTCCACCTTGGCCCGCAGGCGCTGGACGTGCACGTTCACCAGTCGGGTGTCCGCCGGGTGACGATATCCCCAGACCTGTTCGAGAAGCACCTCACGAGTAAACACCTGCCGCGGTTTGCGTGCCAGCGCCACCAGCAGGTCGAACTCCAACGGGGTCAGCGAAATCTGCTCACCCGCCCGGCTCACCTTGTGCGCCGGCACGTCGATGTCGATGTCGGCGATCGAGAGCATCTCGGCCGGCTCGTCGTCGTTGCGGCGCAGCCGGGCCCGCACCCGCGCCACCAGCTCCTTGGGCTTGAACGGCTTCATGATGTAGTCGTCGGCGCCCGACTCCAGCCCGAGCACCACGTCGACGGTGTCGGTCTTTGCGGTCAGCATCACGATCGGGACACCGGAGTCCTTACGCAGCACCCGACAGACATCGATGCCGTTCATACCGGGCAGCATCAGGTCCAGCAGCACCAGATCGGGCCGAAGCTCGTGCACCGCGGTGAGCGCCTGGGTGCCGTCACCGACGACCGCGGTGTCGAAACCCTCCCCACGCAACACGATGGTGAGCATCTCGGCCAGCGACGCGTCGTCGTCGACGACAAGAATCCTTTGCCTCATGGCGTACATGGTGTCACCAGATCGAGATAAAACGTGGCTATCACACGCGCGTTTCGCAGAGTTACCCGCGCATTTCGGCCGCCAGAGCAGCCGCATCGACCGTCGGGCCGACTACCTGCCAGCGTCCAGCAAACCCAGCGTGGGCCAACCCTCGATACACCTCGCCGGTGCGGCGCTGCAGACCGTCGTCGCGCTCGTAGCTGTCCCGGGAGCGCGTGGCGTCGTGCGCCTCGCGGTGCCGGGCCCGTTGCGCGGCGAGTTCGGTGGGCACGTCGAGCAGCACCTGCCAGTCCGGGGCGGGCAGCGAGAGCCGCTCGAATTCCAGCCGGCGCACCCAGCCCACCATCTCCCCGCCGGCGTCCTGGTGCAGCCGAGCGGCACTGTAGGCGGCGCTGGAGGCGACGTACCGGTCCAGGATCACCACGTCGTTTCCGCGGCACAGGGCGTCGATCTCGTCCTTGGCACCAGCGCGGTCCAGCGCGAACAACATCGCCATCGCATACACCGAGTCGGCCAGATCGCCGTGCTGTCCGCGCAGCGCCTCGGCGGCCACGTCGGCGGTCACCGACACGCCGTAGCGCGGGAACGCCAACGTGGCCACCGACTGGCCGGCCCCCTCGAAGGCCGTGCGCAACCCTTGGGCCAGGGTGTTCTTGCCGGCGCCGTCAACGCCTTCGATCGCGATCAGCACGGTACGGGCTCACCCACCCCCGCGAGCAGTCGCGAAAGCCCCCAATTTCGCGCGGAAATGGGGGCTTTCACGACTGCTCGGCGGAAAGATCAGTACCGGTAGTGGTCCGGCTTGTACGGGCCTTCGACGTCGACACCGATGTACTCGGCCTGGTCCTTGGTCAGCTTGGTCAGCGTGCCGCCCAGGGCCTCGACGTGGATGCGGGCCACCTTCTCGTCCAGGTGCTTGGGCAGCCGGTAGACCTCGTTGTCGTACTCGTCGCCCTTGGTCCACAGCTCGATCTGAGCGATCACCTGGTTGGAGAAGCTGTTGCTCATCACGAACGACGGGTGGCCGGTGGCGTTGCCCAGGTTGAGCAGCCGGCCCTCGGACAGCACGATGATCGACTTGCCGGTGTCGGGGAAGGTCCAGACGTCGACCTGCGGCTTGACGTTGTCGCGCACAGCGCCGGAGGTTTCCAGGGCGGCCATGTCGATCTCATTGTCGAAGTGACCGATGTTGCCCAGGATGGCCTGGTTCTTCATCGCCTTCATGTGCTCGAGGGTGATGATGTCCTTGTTGCCGGTCGTGGTGATCACGATGTCGGCGTCGCCGATGGCCTGCTCGACGGTCTGGACGTCGTAGCCCTCCATCAGCGCCTGCAGCGCGTTGATCGGGTCGATCTCGGTCACGGTCACCCGCGCGCCCTGGCCCTTGAGGGACTCCGCGCTGCCCTTACCCACGTCGCCGTAGCCGCAGACCAGCGCCTTCTTGCCGCCGATCAGCGCGTCGGTGCCACGGTTGATGCCGTCGATCAGGGAGTGCCGGCAGCCGTACTTGTTGTCGAACTTGGACTTGGTGACCGAGTCGTTGACGTTGATCGCCGGGAACACCAGCTCACCGGCGGCGGCCAGTTGGTACAGGCGCAGTACGCCGGTGGTGGTCTCCTCGGTGACACCCTTGACCGACTCGGCGATCTTGGTCCATTTGGTCTTGTCGGTCTCGAAGCGCTCGCGCAGCGTGCCCAGGAAGACCTTCCACTCGTGGGAGTCGCCCTCCTCGGCGGGCGGAACCACGCCGGCCTTCTCGTACTGGGCGCCACGCAGCACCATCATGGTGGCGTCGCCGCCGTCGTCGAGGATCATGTTGGCCGGCTCGCCATCCCAGGTCAGGGCCTGCTCAGCGCACCACCAGTACTCCTCCAGCGACTCGCCCTTCCAGGCGAAGACCGGGGTGCCCTTGGGCTCCTCGACGGTGCCGTGCGGCCCGACGACGACCGCCGCGGCGGCATGGTCCTGGGTGGAGAAGATGTTGCACGATGCCCAACGGACCTCGGCACCGAGGTCGACCAGGGTCTCGATGAGCACCGCGGTCTGGATGGTCATGTGCAGCGAACCGGTGATACGGGCGCCCTTGAGCGGGTTGACCCCGTGGTACTCGTGACGCAATGCCATCAGGCCCGGCATCTCGTGCTCAGCCAGCCGGATCTCCTTGCGGCCGAAGTCGGCCAGCGACAGGTCAGCGACCTTGTAGTCGATGCCGTTGCGGCTGTCCGCGGTCAAACTCATCAGTACGCCCCCGTTAGGTTCGGTGAATTGGCTCCGCTACAAGCTACCGGCGCAGGCCAAAGTCTGCTCGGCCGGGTCATTCGGCGTCGACGACGCCGTAGGTCTGTGCCGCGGGGGTGAACAGTCGCGCCAAGTCGGCAGCCACGTCGTGGTCGGCTTCGGGAGGCATGGAGACATAGCTCATGGCCAGCCGCACGACGGCCCGGGCCAGGATTCCGGCGTCGTCCTCGCTGACCTTGACCCAGCTGTGCATGAACGACGACGTCAGCCGCGCTGAGCTGCGGGTGATGATCGGGCCGCTGTCGGTGGTGATGATCTGCAACAGGTCCGGCTTGGCGGCCCCGGTCAGCAGCGAGATCACCAGCGGGTCGGCGGCCGAATCGGAGAAGAAGGACCGGAATCCCTCCAAGAACGCGGCGTGGATGTCGCCGACGTTGTTGGACATGGCCCTGTCCACGGCGTCGACCAGGCGGTCGGCCAGCCTGATCGCATAGCCCTGCGCCAATCCCTGGCGCGAGCCGAATTCGTTGTAGATCGTCTGCCTGCTGACCCCGGCTGCCTCGGCCACCGCGGCCAGCGTGATCGATGACCAGTCCCGCCGGGTCAGCAGTTCCCGCATCGCGTCGAGCACCGAGTCGCGCAGCAGCGCCCGGGAGGCCTCGGCGTAAGGGATGCGTTTCACCGTCGTCAGGTTAGCGCTTGCCCCTCGTCATCCCGCAGATCCGTATAACTTGAGTGCACAACGCACTCAGGGATGGGCACGACCGCGATGACGACTGCAGGTTCGGGCGCAGGCGCGCGGCCGCGTACCGCTGTCCGCGTTCGCGACTACGCGGCCGGTCTGGCCTTCGCCCACCTGCTGACCAGCGCCGAGGCGATCGCGGTGGTGGTGTCGCTCAACGGTGAAACCCCACTGACCGACTCCACCTTGCTGTCGGTGCCCAACCTGGTGCTGGTGGCGGTACTGGTAACGCTGGGGACGCTGTCCGTCGTCGCCGCGGGCAGCGCCAGCATCGCGCCGTCCGTGCGCTGGTACACCGCAGGGGCGCCGCCCGACCGCGGGCAACGCCGCTCGGCCATCAACATCCTGCGCCGGCAGTCGGTGATAGTGCTCGGGACGTGGCTGATCGGCGGGGCGATCGGCATGGCCGCGATCCACTCCCACAACATGGGACTGATCGTGCTGCTCGGCACGATCATCGTGTTCGGGGGTACCGCATCGCTGAGCACCAGCATGTTGTTCACCCAACGCACATTTCGGCCGATCGTGGCCGCGGCCTGGCAGGGGTCCGACGTCCGCGCGACCGCCCCCGGCGTACTGGCCCGCCTGGTGACCATGTGGTTCATCACCTGTGCGATGCCTTCGGCGGCCATCATCGCGCTCATCGTCTGCCGGCAGATGGGCTGGATCATCGACCCGGACTCGTCGGTGGAGATCCCGGTGCTGGTGCTGTGTGTGGTGGCGGTGCTGCTCGGGGTGCGCGCCATGATCCTGGTGTCCCGATCGATCTCCGACCCGGTCGGCGAAGTCGTCAACGCGATGGCCCGGGTCGAGCGCGGCGAGATGACCACGTCGGTCGGCGTCTACGAACAGTCCGAGATCGGGCGGCTGCAAACCGGATTCAATCGCATGGTGGCCGGCCTTGCCGAACGCGACAGGCTCCAGGACCTGTTCGGTCGCCACGTCGGCTCCGATGTCGCCCGGCTGGCCGTCGAGCAGGATCTCGCGCTCGCCGGCTCGGTCCAGGAGGCGGCGATCCTGTTCATCGATCTGGTGGGCTCCACCGAACTGGCGGCCACCCATCCGCCCGACGAGGTCGCCGGCGTGCTCAACGACTTCTTCCGCATCGTGGTGGACGCCGTCGACGCACAGCGCGGTTCGATCAACAAGTTTCAAGGCGATGCGGCACTGGCGGTGTTCGGCGCTCCGGTCCCCTCCGTTCACGCGGCCACGGCGGCGCTGGCCACTGCTCGCAGCCTGATCGCCCGGCTTCGCCGGCTGCCGTTGGTGGACTTCGGGATCGGGGTGTCGGCGGGGCCGGTGTTCGCCGGCAACATCGGCAGCGAGAACCGTTACGAGTACACGGTGGTCGGCGACGCCGTCAATGAGGCCGCGCGGCTGGCCGACCGCGCCAAGGCCGTCCCGGCCCGGGTGTTGTGTTCGGCGACCGCGCTGGAACGCGCCGACCACGACGAGCGGGCGCGCTGGGCGCACTACGGTTCGGCGACGTTGCGCGGCCGCACGCAGCCCACCGAAATGTCGATGCCGATCACCGAGCCTGCGACCTGGGGTGACCCGGCTGCTGGGCACGTGCCAGACTCCGAGCATGGCTTATGACATCGCCCGTCCTCAGATGGAGGGGAACATCGCCGTCGGCGAGGACCGTCAGCTCGGCTTCGCCGAATTCGGCGCACCACAGGGCCGGGCGATGTTCTGGTTGCACGGCACGCCCGGCGCCCGCCGGCAGATTCCCGTCGAGGCACGGCTGTACGCCACCGAAGCCAACATCCGCCTGATCGGGGTGGACCGGCCCGGTATCGGTTCCTCGACCCCGTTCCAGTACGAGACGGTGTCTCAGTTCGCCGACGACCTGCGCACCGTTGCCGACACGCTCGGGATCGACAAGATGGCGGTCATCGGACTCTCCGGTGGCGGCCCCTACACGCTGGCGTGCGCGGCGGCCATGCCTAAGCGGGTGGTGGCGGCCGGCGTGCTGGGCGGCGTCGCCCCGGCGGTAGGCCCCGAGGCCATCGACAGCAACCTGATGCGGCTGGCCCGGCTCGCCGAGCCGGTACTCGACCACGCCGGACGACCGATCAGCGTGCTGGCCGCCGGACTGATCCGAATGATCCGGCCGGTCGCGTCGCCGGCGCTGGAGCTCTACGCACGGCTCTCCCCCGAGGGCGACCGCGAGATGCTGTCTCGCCCGGAGTTCAAGGCCATGTTCCTCGATGACCTGCTCAACGGTTCCCGCAAGCAGCTCGCCGCGCCTATCGCCGATGCCGTCCTGTTCGCCCGCCCCTGGGGCTTCCGGCTTGCCGACATCAAGGTTCCGGTGCACTGGTGGCACGGCGACGCCGACCACATCGTCCCGTTCTCGCACGGCAAGCACGCGGTGGCGCTGCTTCCCGACGCCAGGCTCTACCCGATTCCCGGGGAGAGCCACCTGGCGGGATTGGGCCGCGCCGAAGAGATTCTGTGCACCTTGCTGCAGGCCTGGGACGAGGCGGGCGAGCCGACGCCATGACCGCGCCGCAATCGATCCGGGAGTTGTTCGACCAACTCGGTCTGCAGGAGGCGCCGTCGGCCGACGGCACGCTGACACTGCAGATGCCGGTCGACGAACGGGTGGTCAACACGTCCGGCGGGCTGCAGGGCGGATTGATCGCCACCATGGCCGACGTGGCGGCCGGACAGCTCGCCGCGCGCAGCACGCAGTTCGGCAACGGCATTGCCACGACAGATCTGTTCATCCGCTACCTGCGGCCGATCAAGGTCGGGCCGGCCCGGGCCGTCGCGTCCATCCTGCGCACCGGCCGGCTTTCGGTGGTGGCCCAGGTCGACATCTACCGAGGCGACGACGATCAGCTGGCGGCCACCGCGACGGTGAACTTCGCCGCCATCGAGCTGCCTGGCTGAACTCGCTCATGTCGGTAGTGCTGGTGCACGGCAACCCGGAATCGGATGCGATCTGGGACCCCCTGGTCGATGCCCTCGACCGTCGAGATGTCGTACGGCTGTCACCGCCGGGATTCGGTGCCCCACTGCCGCAACACTTCTCAGCGAGCTACCTGGCCTACCGCGACTGGCTCGAAAGTGAGCTCGAAGCCCTCGGCGGCCCGGATGAGCCGATCGACCTTGTCGGGCACGACTGGGGCGGCGTCCATGTCGTCAATCTGGCGATGCATCGCCCGGAGCTGGTGCGCAGTTGGACCACCGACATCATCGGTGTGTTCGACCCGGACTACGTCTGGCCCGAGACCGCCCAAATCTGGCGCACCCCCGGAAAGGGCGAACGGCTGGTCGCGAAGATGCTCGGCGGGACAGTGGCAGACCGAACCGCGCTGTGGTCGGCCACGCTGCCGACAGACATCGCCAAGTCGATGGCGCAGGCACAGGGCCCGGAGATGGGGCGGGCAACCCTGCTGCTGTATCGCTCGGTGGAAGGCCCCGGCGCGATGGCGCAGACCGGCGGCGGGCTGGAGCGCGCGCGTGCCCGTCCGGGCCTTTCGCTGCTGGCCACCGGCGATCCCTATGTCGGATCCGAGGAGATCCGGCGACGCGCGGCGCAGCGGGCCGGCGCGCATACCGAAGTGCTCGACGGGCTTGGCCACTGGTGGATGACCCAGGATCCGGTCCGCGGCGCGGCCGCGCTCACGTCGTTCTGGGAGTCCGTCGCCGAATCCCGGTGACTCAGTCCGGCGTGGCCAGCGCCGGACTTGCACGCCCTTCCAACGGTTTCGGCCGGTGCCGAGGGCGGTGTCGAACATGCCCGGAGCACCCCCTCATCGCTTATTGACAATGATTTTCATTATCGATAAGTTCTGGCACAGGTTGCTCGAAGCGTTCCAAGGACAAAACCCTGATCTGGCGCCCCCGCGCCCAGCACCTGCCGCCCGCAGTCAACGAACGCTTCTTTCGGCCGCCCGATTTGGCTTCGGATACAACGCAAATGAAGGAGTACACATGAGTAGTCGTGACCAGACTCGGCAGCGGATCCGGGAGCGCCGTCGTGTTCTCGGTGCCGGCGGCGCAGTCAGCGCAGTCTTGGCGTTCGGCCTCGGACCGGTGGCGGCCGCACCGAGCGCGCACGCCGATATCGACTGGCTGGTCGACTTTCTCGATGTCAGCGCTGTATCAGTCGATACGGCCGGCCCCACCGACGCAGGCCTAGGCGACTTCATCACCGATCTGATCAATGGTTTCGGACTCTACGAGGCCGTTTTCGGTCGGTTATTGGTCGGAGACGGGATCGATGGCTTTACCGGTAGCAACACCTCGCTATTCGGCTGGCTACCCGGCATTGGCGACCTCGGCGACGGCGGGTTCCTCTACGGCAATGGTGGTGCCGGCAGCGACGCCACCTACATCGACGATCTGCTCACCACAGCCGGGGCGGGCGGCAACGCCGGTCTGATCGGCAATGGCGGCGTCGGCGGCGCTGGGTTGGAGGCCGGCTACTACGGGGGCAGCACCCTGATCGAGGCCACTGCCGGCGGCGCCGGTGGTGCCGGTGGCTGGCTTCTCGGCGACGGCGGTGCGGGCGGTGCGGGCGGTGCGGGTTGGAGCGGCACGCTCGCCGATGGACTCAACGGCAGCATCGGTGCCGCCGGTGGCGCAGGCGGCAGTGCGTTGCTCTTCGGCAATGGCGGTGCGGGTGGCGCCGGCGGTGTCGGCGGGAACGGCAGCGCCGGCGCGAACGGCCAGCTGGCCCAGGTCGGCGGCGCCGGCGGCAACGGCGGTTCCGGCGGAGTCGGCGGCAACGGCGGCTGGATCGTCGGCAGCGGCGGTAACGCCGGTGTCGGCGGCGCCGGCGGTAGTGGTGGCGCCGGTGGCGATAGTGCCGTGGATGGTGGCGACGTCATCTCCAATGGCGCTGCGGGCGGCGTCGGCGGCAACGGAGGCGCTGGCAGTGTCGGCGGCGCTGGCGGCGGCGGCGGCGCCGGCGGCAGCGGCATCATCGGCGGCGAGGGCGGCGCCGGCGGCAACGGCGGGACCGGCGACAGCGGGCTCGGCGGCACGGGTGGCACTGGCGGTAACGGAGGCGACGGAACCCACTCCGGTGGTGATGGCGGTGCTGGTGGGTCCGGTGGCGCCAGCAACACCGGGGATGGTGGTCGCGGCGGCCAAGGCGGCAATGGCGGCGACTCCGACGGCCGAGGCGTCACGCTGCCGGACCACACGGTGGCCTACGGGGCCGGCGGCAAGGGCGGCGCGGGTGGTCACGGCGGCGACAACATCAACTCCCACGGAGCCGGCGGCGATGGCGGAGCCGGCGGCAGCGGCGGCAACGGCGTCCTACAGCAGAACGACGACGTCCTCGTACCCGGCGGTGCTGGCGGCACCGGCGGCACCGGCGGCGCGTCCGGCAGTCTGGCGGGCCAGACCGGTCAGGCCGGCGCGGAAGCCGACGGCATCACCGGCGGCACAGGGGGCGCCGGGGGAACCGGCCACCCACACGACCACGACCACGACCACGACCACGACCACGACCACGACCACGACCACTGACATCGGAAGAGAGGCAATGCGCAAGCGCTCGGCTGGGATGTCTCAGCCGAGCGCTTGCCGCTCTGACACCTGTGTCGGTACCCGGCTTCTTCGGAGCCAAACAGGCCCGCCTCAGTTGGGCGTGGTCAGCCGACTCTCTATAAAGTGCGGCAACCGAAACCGCCGAGGCGCATGCATGATCGGTGTGTCCTGCGGCGCTCCGCCGTTCTGGGCGGCGGTGTAGGCCGCGGAGTTACCGGTGACGTGCAGCACCTGGCCACGCCAGGCGATGTCGGCCTCCCGGTAGGCCTCCACCAGAGCCCGCTCCAGCAGCTCGTCAGCCTCGGCGATCGACAATGCGGCCAACTCGACGAATTCCCCATCGCGGGCATCGAGTTTGAGCGCGGTGGGGCCGGTTTCCACCAGGTCGCAGTTGGCTCGGATGCTCAGTTCGGCGTTGGAACGCGCCAGCCCGGCCAGTGCGTAGGCTGCCAGCAGCACACGGCCCGCCTCATCGCCGGCCGGACCGCAGTCGAACCGCAGCTGCCGCAGCGCGGCGAAGCTGAGCACCTGGGTGCGGATAATCCGGCTGCAGCACACTCCGGTGTCGGACACCGCGCGAGGATCCGCCGATGCACCGTCGACAAGTACGCCGATGATCTCACCAGACAGCACTCCGCGGAAACGGCTTTGACCGGTGCCCAGGGCGGCGTCGATCGCACCGAAGATCAGGCTGCCGGGGCTCAGTTCCAGCAGCGCGCGAGCGTTGTCCGGTGTGCTCTCGCGGGCCACACGGTAGGCGGGGTGTGCGATCGCGGGCTTGCCGTCGATGGAGCCGGTAAGAAAGTGCCCGTCGAAAATGCGTTGCGGCAGTTCGAGGTCGGTGTAGACCAACCGTCCGCCCTCGTAGGAGACCTCCATCCGCGGCACCCGGCTCAGCAGCGGATGTTGGGCGTGGATGCCCTGCAGGATCGCCGCTTCCACGCGCTGGACCTGGCTCTGGTTGTCATCGATGAGCACCGTCGCCGTCGGTTCCCCGTCGATCAGCCGGGTCTCGACGGCCGACGCCGAGCGCCCGGCGCGAGGAGCCGGGCTGACCGCGGCGTGCGGTCCTCCGGCCGGCGCCAGCTCGGTGGACACGGTCAAGGTGCTGCCGCCGCCGGCCTGGCAGGCGGCGACAAGCTGCGGAAAGGAAAGTTTGGACAAAGCGATCAACCTTTCTGGTCCACCGAGTGTGGCACAGGCGTCCGGTCCAAGTCCGGCTCGAGATAGATGACCAGCGCCGTGGGCACAGCCGCGCGGATATTGGCTTCGGCGGCATCGATGGTGGCCGCGACGCCGGGCAGGTCGAGGCTCGGAACCACGGCGATCTTGGCCCCCACCAGCATCTCGTCCGGGCCCAGATACTGGGTGCGGATGTGGATCAAGCGGGTGACGTTCTCGGTACCCTCCAGCGCCGCACGAATGGCCCGATCCTCGGCGGCGGTGGCGCCCTCACCGATCAGCAGGCTGTGCATCTCCACCATCAGGAAGACGGCGACCACTCCCAGCAGCGCACTGATGCCCAGGGTTCCCACGCCGTCCCACACCGGGTTTCCGGTGACCACGCTCAGCCCGACCCCGATCAGCGCCAGTACCAAGCCGATCAGCGCCGCGGTGTCCTCGAGCAGGACCACCGGCAGCTCGGGGTTGCGCGACGTGCGCAGGAACCGCCACCAGCTGCCGTCGCCCTTGAGCGGGCGCGACTCGCGTATTGCGGTGCGAAAACTGTAGGTCTCCAAGCCGATAGCCACCAGCAGGATCACAATCGCCACCAGCGGCGAACTCAGCTCGACCGGATGGCGCACCTTCTCGTAGCCCTCGTACAGCGCGAACATCGAGCCCAGGCTGAACAGCACCAGCGCCACCACGAATGACCAGAAGTAGCGGCTGCGGCCGTGCCCGAAGGGATGCAGCGCGTCGGGCGCCTTGGCGGCGGCGCGCTGGCCGAACAGCAGCAGCGCCTGGTTGGAGGTGTCGACCACCGAGTGCACTGCCTCGGCGAGCATGGCGGCGCTACCGGTGATCAGGTAACCGGTGAACTTCGCCACCGCGATCCCGCCGTTGGCCGCCAAGGCCGCGACGATGGCCTTGGTACTACCCGAGGACGACACTCACAGTCCTATCGTCGCCCGGAACAGGGCGGCTGGCTTCTGGGCGAGCAGCCGGATCGGCCCGTCGTCGCAGGGCACCCAGGCCGACTCGCCTCGGTGCAGCGTCAGCGTCTTGGACTTGGCGTGCACGGTGATTGAGCCCTCGGTGCACAGCAGTATCTGCGGACCGTCGTGGCGTGCCGGCGCGTCCACCTCGTGGCCCAGGTGGACGCCGTCGAGCGTGAGTCGCGACAGCGCGAATTCCTCGGCAGGCGTCTGGTAGACCACCTCGAGTCCCTCGGTATAGGTGGCCGGCCGCAGCGCCTCCTCGGTGGTGGGGGTGAAATCCAGCACCCGCAGCAACTCGGGGACGTCAACGTGCTTGGGGGTCAGCCCGCCACGCAGCACGTTGTCGGAGTTGGCCATCACCTCCAGACCTACCCCATGGAGGTAGGTGTGCAGGTTTCCGGCCGATACGAAGATGGCCTCACCCGGTGCCAGGCTGATCCGGTTGAGCAGCAGCGAAGCCAGGACACCGGCATCCCCGGGATACCGCTCCCCCAGCTCGAGGACCGTCTTGGCCTCGGCAGAGAACTCGCCGGCCTCAGAACTGAGGTACTGGATGGCCCCTTCCAGCACGGCGGGCACCAACACGTCCAGATCGGGTTGGGGCGCCGTGATCCAGGTGGTGAACAGCGCCCGCAGTCCATCGGCGTCGGACGGCACATCGGACTGACCGTTGCCGGACTGGCCGCCGAGCAGGTCGATGAACGGGTCCAGGTCGGATACTGCCAGCGCCCTCAGCAGCTCGATGGTGCGCGCCACCGGCCGGAAGCCCGCCAGCGCCTCGAACGGCTGCAGCGCCACCAACAGTTCTGGCTTGTGACTGGTGTCGCGGTAGTTGCGGATCGGCGAGGACACCGGGACTCCGAGCCGCTCCTCGCGCTCGTAGCCCTCGATCGCCTGCATGGCACTGGGGTGGGCCTGCAGCGACAGCGGCTCGTCGGCGGCCAGCACCTTGACCAGAAACGGCAGCCGGTCCCCGAAGCGCGCCTGAGCCACCGGGCCCAGCTGGCCCTCCGGGTCGTGGGTCAAAACGTTGAGCAACGACACCTCGCCGGTGTCGGTCTCCAGGCAGGCCGGATCCCCCGGATGTGCCCCCAGCCAGAGTTCGGCCTCGGGATGCGCCGCCGGAACCGGCCGGCCGGTGAACTCGGCGATAGCGGTCCTCGAGCCCCAGGCGTAGGTCCGTATCGCACCGCGTAGTTGTTCCACTGTTCCCGTCAACCCCGCAAAAGTCTCACGTAGGCGGCGGCCATCTCCAACCGCACAGCCAACACCGCAAGCTGCTCTTCGGCCCGCGCCGGGCCGCTCGGCGACAATGCCTCCGTTGGGCTTGCGGTTTCCTCCGAGGCCCCCGGTGCCACCGGCACATCCCCGGCTGCGATCAGGTCCACATCGTGCAGGCCGTTGATGCGGGCCGCCACCACCGTGCGTTCGGCGGCCAGCGTCAGGGCCAGTACCCACAGCCGGTCGGCGGCCGGGCCGTCGATCTGCTCGTCGTGAAAGATGTCGGCGACATCGCGGCCACCGGCGGACTGTGCCCGCAGCACACTCACCGCGTCGGCCAACCCGGTCGCCGCCACTGTGGTCCGACCGATCCGCAGCATCGCCGCGCTGCCGTGCCGCGCCAACGCCAGGGTCGCCGCGCAGTCACCGGCCAACGCGACGTCGCGGCCGACGATGCGGTCCGCCAGCATCTTCGCCGGGTTGGTGAACAGCTCACGCGCGGCACTGTCGCGCAGCGCCTCGGCGTCGAGCTCGTCGGCCAGCGCCCCCAAGTCGGTCGGTGCGGCCGCGCCCTCCAGGGCGTCGAGGATGGCCAACCCGGCGGCCAGGTAGCGCGGCAGGCCGAACTCCGCCGAGACAGCGATTCGCGGTTCCAGCACGGCGACGCGGCCGGCGGTAGCGTCACGCAGTGGCCCCTCGTAGGGCGCGACCACCACGACCCGCGCGCCGCGACGTACCCCGGCCGCGGCCGCGGCGACCAGCGCCGGGTCACCCGGGTCGTCGCCCGCGACAATCAGAACGTCCAGCGATCCGATCCAGGACGGGACCTCGGCCGCCAGCACCAGCGGTGCGCGCGCCGAATCGCCGCGGACGGCGTTAAGCAGGCTCCCGGCCGTGGCCGCGGTACCGCGGGTGGACAGCCAGATGATCGTCCGCGGCGGGTAGTCACGGCTCTCGCTGCGGACGGCGTCCAAGGCCCCCTCATCGACCGTCGCGGCGGTAGCGCGGACCTGCGCGCCGGCCATCGATGCGGCCCACAGTGCGCCGTCGCGGTCAGCCGCCAGCAGGGCCTCGGTGTCATCGAGGTCGACGGTGGAGAAGGAGCCGGAGAACGCGGTCACGGACGCGACTTCTCCGCGGCGGTTACGGTCTCGATCTGCGCGGCGACCCGGGCCACCACCGCGTCCACCGCGGCGGCGTCGGGCGCCTCGACGTTGAGCCGCAGCAGCGGCTCGGTGTTGGAGCTGCGCAGGTTGAACCAGCTGCCCGAACCCAGGTCGACGGTCACGCCGTCGAGGTGGTCCACCGACGACACCTGGTCACCGAAAGACCCGACCACCGCATCCACGCAGGCCTGCGCGTCGGCGACCGTGAAGTTGATCTCACCGGATGCCGCGTAGCGCTGGTAGTCGGCGGTCAGCTCCGACAGCGGCCGCTGTTGTTCACCGAGCGCGGCCAGTACGTGCAGGGCGGCCAGCATGCCCGAGTCGGCGCCCCAGAAATCCCGGAAGTAGTAGTGCGCCGAGTGCTCCCCGCCGAAGATTGCCCCGGTCTCGGCCATCAGCGCCTTGATGTAGGAGTGCCCGACGCGCGACCGCAGCGGTGTGCCGCCGCGCTCGGCGACCAGTTCCGGCACCGCATGCGAGGTGATCAGGTTGTGAATCACCGTCGCACCGGGCTCGCGGGCCAATTCGCGGGCCGCCACCAGGCCGGTCACCGCCGACGGCGAGACCGGCTCACCGCGCTCGTCGACCACGAAGCAGCGGTCGGCATCACCGTCGAAGGCCAGGCCGATATCGGCGCCTTGCTCGCGTACGAATGCCTGCAGATCCACCAGGTTTGCCGGATCCAGCGGGTTGGCCTCGTGGTTGGGGAAGTTGCCGTCCAGCTCGAAATACAGCGGCAGCAGCGTGATCGCGCCGACCGATCCGAACACCGCCGGTGCGGTGTGGCCTGCCATGCCGTTGCCGGCGTCGACGGCCACGCGCAGCGGCCGCAGGCCGGAGATGTCGACCAGGGAGTGCAGGAATGCCGCATAGTCGGCCAGCACGTCGCGGTCGGTGATGCTGCCGCGCGATCCTTGGCCGTCGCCGGCCGGGTCGACCCCGGCGATCAGCTCATCGCGGATCCGGCCCAGGCCGGTGTCGGCGCCCACCGGCTTGGCACCGGCGCGGCAGAGCTTGATGCCGTTGTAGGCGGCCGGGTTGTGGCTGGCGGTGAACATCGCACCCGGGCAGTCCAGCGCCCCGGAGGCGAAATAGAGCTGGTCGGTCGACGCCAGCCCGATCCGGACCACATCCAGGCCGCGGGCAACCACGCCCTCGGCGAACGCCGCAGACAGCAGTGGCGAACTGTCCCGCATGTCGTGGCCGATCACCACCTGGCGGGCGCCTTCCTCGGCCATCAGCCGGGCAAACGAGGACCCGACCTCGGTGACGAGGGTTTCATCGATCTCCGAACCGACCAGGCCGCGTACGTCGTACGCCTTGATCACACGGTGGACAGCCGCAGCGGGCCGAGACATGGACAGGGCTCCTGACGCAGTGGACTCTTGACGCTCAAGCCTAGCCCGGAACCCGCGATCAGTCCGAAGGGTCTGGCAACACACGCAGGTGGCCACGGCGTCGACCATTGGTCTTGCCGGGCGGACCGGGCGGTGCCAGCACACCACCACCGGGTCCGGCGGTGGGCGCTCCGCGGGTCGGGGCGTCGACCGGATTGGCCTGTGGGTACCACCCGTTGGCCGGGGCAGCCCGCCCGGATTCGCGCTCACGAACCGCCTCGGCAAGGGCGATCAGGTCATCCTCTTCAGGCGAAACCCAGGGGCCGGGGTGGCGGACCAGTTCCCAACCGCGTGGGGCGGTGATCCGGCCCGCATGGTTGAAGCACAGGTCCCAGGAATGCGGCTCAGCGGCAGTCGCCAGCGGGCCGACCACGGCGGTGGAGTCCGAGTAGACGAACGTCAGCGTCGCCACCGCATAGTGCGGACACCCTGGCCGGCAGCAACGACGAGGAACGTTCACGCCCGTGAGGCTATCGTGGCCGCTCGCCCCCGCAGCGCCGGACACGCGCAAGGCGCCGGCACCCTATGCACAACCGTTACCATCTTCTGCGTGATCGCCACGCGTCGCCGCTGGCGCGGCCGCGAAACCCGCGGGCCGCTGTTGCCGCCCACTGTGCCGGGATGGCGCACCCGCGCCGAACGGTTCGATATGGCCGTGCTGGAGGCCTACGAGCCCATCGAACAACGCTGGAAGCAACGGCTGACGGCGCTGGACGTCGCCGTCGATGAGATCCCGCGGATCGCCGCCAAGGATCCCGACAGTGTGCAGTGGCCCCCGGAGGTGGTCGCGGACGGGCCGATACCGCTGGCCCGGTTGATTCCGGCCGGGGTGGATGTTCGGGGAAATCCGACACGCGCCCGAATCTTGCTGTTCCGCAAGCCGATCGAGCAACGCGCAAACGACAGCACAGAACTCGGCGATTTATTGCACGAGATTCTGGTGGCCCAAGTCGCCACCTACCTGGATGTCGAGCCCACCGTCATCGACCCGACGATCGACGACTAGTCCCTAGCTCAGATGATGCCGCGCTTGAGGCGGCGGCGCTCACGCTCGGAAAGTCCACCCCAGATACCGAAGCGCTCGTCGTGAGCCAAGGCGTATTCCAGGCACTCGCTGCGAACCGAGCAACGCTGGCAGATCTTCTTGGCCTCCCGAGTCGAGCCGCCCTTCTCCGGGAAGAACGCCTCGGGGTCGGTCTGCGAGCACAGGGCGCGGTCCTGCCACTGCTCATTGGTGGCGGTCGCGGGGTCGAACGGGTCGAACTCGTCGTAGTCCTCGGGCGCGGGAACCAGACTCAGATGTGGTCGACTGGGCATCGCCTCCAGCCCGCTCGGCCCAGCCATTTCAGCCATTTCGGCACCGGCGTGCGGTGCTCCCCCCATCACGCCCCAAAGGTGCTCATAGGACATGCTCCGCCTCCTCACCTGTAGCGCGATCCTGATATGTCGGCCGAATCGGAAGATATTGACCATCCCGATTCGAACGTGTGATCGAATCTCGGTCTGCGACACCGAAATCGGCTGGCCAACCGGGAAATGACACTAGTGTGATTAGACACGGGTTGATCAGCCCGGTCAAGCTGATTGGCCAAATTCCTTACCATCCCGTGATCGATTTCCAACGTGTCCGAGACCGGCGAGTCCGTGTCATCTACCCCACACCCGTCCCTCGGCGTGTCTTACCGCGCCCCCCGATACAGCGACGACACCGGTCCGCCACACCGGCCGCAGCGGCGCCAAAGGTACTGTCGTGCGCTGTGAAGGTCACCGTTCTCGTCGGGGGGGTCGGCGGCGCCCGGTTCCTGCTCGGCGTCCAGAAACTACTGGGTCTGGGCCAATTCGCCGAATCCCCAGCTGACCACGGGGCCGACGCACACGAACTGACCGCGGTCGTCAACGTCGGCGATGATGCCT
Organism: Mycolicibacter heraklionensis; assembly: GCA_001673575.1. Lineage (GTDB taxonomy): Bacteria > Actinomycetota > Actinomycetes > Mycobacteriales > Mycobacteriaceae > Mycobacterium > Mycobacterium heraklionense_A. The sequence goes on from LZME01000011.1 coordinate 113,221, forward strand.
GGATGCACGGGGTGCGCATCTGCCCCGACCTGGACACCTGCATGTACACCCTGGGCGGCGGCGTGGATGCCGAGCGCGGCTGGGGTCACCGCGACGAAACCTGGCATGCCATGGAGGAGTTGGCCCACTACGGGATGCAGCCGGACTGGTTCGGCCTCGGCGACCGCGACCTGGCCACCCACCTGGTCCGCACCCAGTCGCTGCGCGCCGGTTATCCGCTGACTGAGGTGACCTCGGCGCTATGCGAGCGCTGGCAGCCGGGAGCGCGACTGCTGCCGGTCACCAACGACAGCAGCGAAACCCACGTCGTCATCACCGATCCAACCGACGACACCCAGCGCGCGATTCACTTCCAGGAGTGGTGGGTGCGCTACCGCGCCCAGGTTCCCACCCACGGGTTCGGCTTCGTGGGCGCAGAGAAGGCCACGGCCACACCCGAAGTCGTCGACGCCATCACCGGCGCCGACATCGTGCTGCTGGCCCCCTCCAATCCGGTGGTCAGCATCGGCGCCATCCTGGCGGTTCCGGGTGTCCGCGCGGCGCTGCGCTCCACTGCGGCACCGGTCGTCGGCTACTCCCCGATCATCGCTGGAAAGCCGTTGCGCGGCATGGCCGACGTCTGCTTGAGCGTGATCGGACTGGATTCGACCTCCCGGGCCGTCGGCGAGCACTACGGTGCCCGCAGCGGAACCGGGATCCTGGACTACTGGCTGGTGCACGAGGGCGAGTCCCTCGACACCCCTGATGGCCCCGACATCGCCGGCGTGACCGTCCGCGCCGCCCCGCTGCTGATGACCGATCCGGCGGCCACCGCCGAAATGGTCCGCACCGGACTGGATCTCGCGGGAGTGCGATGACCGAGCACGGCAGCGCCGCCAAGGTCGAGATCCTGCCGGTGACTGGCTTGGCCGAATTTCGGCCCGGCGACGATCTCGCGGCCGCGCTGGCCCACGCCGCACCGTGGCTGGCCGACGGGGACATCGTGGTCGTCACCAGCAAGGTGGTGTCCAAGTGCGAAGGCCGCATCGTGCCGGCGCCACACGACGCCGAGGCACGTGATGCGCTGCGCCGCCAACTGGTCGAGGCCGAGGCGGTACGCGTACTGGCCCGCAAGGGCCGTACCTGGATCACCGAGAATCGCCTCGGACTGGTGCAGGCCGCCGCCGGTGTGGACGGCTCCAACGTCGGCTCCGACGAACTCGCGCTGTTACCTGTCGATCCCGACGGCAGCGCCGCCGCGTTGCGCGCCGGACTGGCCGAGCGTCTAGGCGTCAGCGTGGCAGTGCTGATCACCGACACCATGGGCCGCGCCTGGCGCAACGGCCAGATCGACGTCGCGATCGGCGCGTCGGGACTGTCCGTGCTCAATGGCTACGCCGGGTCCGTCGACCGGCACGGCAACGAACTGGTGGTCACCGAGGTCGCCGTCGCTGACGAACTCGCTGCGGCCGCCGACCTGGTCAAGGGCAAGCTCACCGACGTCCCGGTGGCGGTGGTGCGTGGTGTCGCCAGCCCCGACAACGGTTCCACCGCAGCCGCGTTGGTGCGTTCCGGCTCCGAGGACCTGTTCTGGCTGGGCACCGCGGAGGCCATCGAGGTGGGGCGCGGGCAGGCTCAACTGCTGCGCCGCTCCGTGCGCAACTTCGCCGCGGAACCCGTTCCGGCGCAACTGATCACCGACGCCATGGCCGAGGCCCTGACCGCCCCAGCGCCGCATCACACCCGCCCGGTCCGGTTCGTGTGGCTGCAGACCCCGAGCGTGCGCACTCGGCTGCTCGATGCCATGGCACAGCAGTGGCGATCCGATCTGACCGGCGACGGTAAAACCCCCGAGGCCATTGAGGCCCGGGTCTCGCGTGGGCAGATCCTTTATGACGCACCCGAAGTCGTTATCCCGATCATGGTGCCCGATGGCGCCCACCACTACCCCGACGCCGTCCGCACCGCTGCCGAGCACACCATGTTCACGGTCGCCGTCGGCGCCGCCGTCCAGGGCCTGTTGGTGGCGCTGGCGGTACGCGGCGTGGGCAGCTGCTGGATCGGTTCGACCATCTTCACCCCCGAGCTGGTCCGCACCGAACTGGATCTGCCGCCCGACTGGGAACCCTTGGGCGCCATCGCAATCGGCTACCCCACCGAACCGCCCGAGCCCCGTGCACCGGCCGACGTCGGCGATATGCTGGTGCGGCGATGAGTCTGCACGACTCCGCTGTCGCAGCGCTGAGCGCTTGGGCCGCACCCGATTCGGCGCAGGACTCGCTGCGGCATGCGATGCTGGCGTTTCTGGCTGCCCGCCCCGACGCCTGCCGGCGCGAATGCGTTCCCGGCCACATCACCGCATCTACCCTGGTGCTCGACCACACCGGTGAGCGCGCGCTGCTCACGCTGCACCCGCGGGTGGGCCGCTGGCTGCAGCTCGGCGGGCACTGCGAGGAGACCGACGCCGACATCGTCGCGGCCGCGCTGCGCGAGGCCACCGAGGAATCCGGTATCACCGGCCTGCGCCTGGATCCGGCGCTGGCGGCCGTGCACGTGCATCCGGTGACCTGCTCGCTGGGTGTGCCGACCCGGCACCTAGACCTGCAGTTCGTGGCGCATGCGCCCGCGGATGCACAGATCGGAATCAGCGACGAGTCGCTTGCCCTGCGCTGGTGGCCGGTGGACGCGCTACCGCCGGATGCCGACGACGCGCTGGCGCATCTGGTGGCGCGGGCGGTCAGGTAGCCCTGCCCGCGGGCTCATTGGGAGTCGGTGACCCGCGTCCAGGGCTGGCAGTTCTGCGACTCGAAGGCCTTGACCGTGGCGGGAATGCTCGCGTACATCGGACCGATAGACGTATTCGTCTGGACCACATGGTCCTTGGCCGTATCGGGTGTGCTGTAGGTGAACCACGAACACATCGACTCTTGCGTCGGTACGTTGTTGATCCATACGCCGAATGCCGAACCCGACCCGCCGGTGTGATACAGGCCAGGGGCGATATCGGTGCCGACCTGATAGACGCCGTTACCGGGAATCGGGTCAAGCGGATCGGCAGCTGCCGACGGCGCCATGGCTACCGCTGCCAGGCACGCGACGAGGACCTTGGTGAACATGACTACGACTATCCACCGTTGACTCTGCGTCTATGGCGGAAAAGTGCGAGAAGGGTGCGCCCTGAGCGCAGAGTCAGCCGGGAACCGGCTCAGACGTCGCTGGAGTAGCGGATTCCGCAGTCGGGGATCGACACCCCGGGCCACACCCGAGCCCCGCGCAGCAGCTCGCAGCGGGCCCCGATGTCGGCGCCGTCGCCGATCACCCCGTCGCGGATCAGCGCCCGCGGCCCGATCCGGGCGCCGAACCCGATGATCGAGCGTTCGATCACGCTGCCGGCCTCGACTTTCACCCCGTCGAAGATCACCGCGCCATCGAGGCGGGCGCCCGGCCCGATCTCGGCGCCGCGGCCCACCACGGTTCCGCCGATCAGCACCGCCCCCGGCGCCACCGAGGCACCGTCGTGCACCAGCGCCTCGCCGCGCCGGCCGCCCAACGCCGGTGACGGCGCAATGCCGCGTACCAGGTCCGCGGACCCGCGCACGAAATCCTCCGGGGTGCCCATGTCGCGCCAGTAGCTGGTGTCGACGTATCCGCAGACCCTCACACCGTCCGCCAGCAGCGCCGGAAACACCTCGCGCTCCACCGACACCGGGCGTCCGCGCGGGATGCGGTCGATGACGTCGCGGGACAGCACGTAGCAACCGGCATTGATCTGGTCGGTCGGCGGGTCCTCGGTCTTCTCCAGGAATGCGGTGACCCGTCCGTCGTCGGTGGGCACGCAGCCGAAGGCACGCGGGTCGCCGACGCGGACCAGGTGCAGGGTCGCGTCGGCGCCCTGCTCGCGGTGGTACGCGTGCAACTCGGTCAGATCAGCCCCGGACAACACGTCACCGTTGAACACCATCGCGGTGTCATGGCGCAGCTTGGGTGCGACGTTGGCGATACCACCGCCGGTGCCCAGCGGCTCCTGCTCGGTCACGTAGTCGATCTGCAGGCCCAGCGCGGAGCCGTCGCCGAACTCCTCGGCGAACACCTCCGGCTTATACGACGTGCTGAGGATGACGTGCTCGATGCCGGCGGCGGCGATCCGCGACAGCAGGTGCGTCAGGAAGGGCAGACCCGCGGTCGGCAGCATCGGCTTGGGCGCCGACAGGGTCAGCGGCCGCAGCCGGGTCCCCTTGCCACCGACGAGGACCACCGCGTCGACTTGGCTCAGTGTCACGGGTGTCCCTTCGTCAAGGCGCGGCGGGCGTTGCGCACCGCCAAGTGTGAGCGCACCGCGAGCGCGCCCCGCATGCTCCAGCGCAGCGGGGCCCGCCACCAGCCGGTGTGCCGGTCGGCGAGGTAGGTATAGGTGCTGCGGTGGTGCGCGGCCAGGTTGCGCGCGGGGTCTTTGCCGGTGGCGTGGCCCTTCTGGTGCAACACCTCGGCCGAGGGCACGTAGACGTTGAGCCAGCCGGCCTTGCCTAGCCGGTCCCCCAGGTCGACGTCCTCCATATAGAGGAAGTAGCGCTCGTCGAAGCCGCCGATCGCGTCGAAGGCGGCCCGGCGCACCAAAAGGCAGGCTCCCGAGAGCCACCCGACCGGCCGCTCGCTGGGCTCCAGCCGTTCCTGCCGATAAGCACGGGTCCAGGGATTGTTGGGCCACACCGGACCGACCACCGCGTGCATGCCGCCGCGGATCAGGCTGGGCAGGTGGCGGGCCGAGGGGTACACCGAGCCGTCCGGTTCGCGGATCAGCGGACCCAGCGTCGCCGCCTGCGGCCACCGGGCGGCCGCGTCCAACAGCGCTTCGATGCTGCCCGGACCCCACTGCACATCGGGGTTGGCCACGATGAGAAATTCGCTGCGTTCGCCGCCCTCGGAGTCCAGCAGAGCCACGCCGGCATTGACCGCTCCGCCGTAGCCCAGGTTGGACCCGGTATGCAGCAGCTGCACGTTGGGGTAGCGCTCCGCGGCTTCCTCCGGTACACCGTCGGTGGATCCGTTGTCGGCCATCACCACCCGCACCGGGCGGTCGGTCGCCAGCGACAGCGATGCCAGGAATCGGTCCAGATGCCAACCCGGCGAATAGGTCACCGTCACCACCGGTAGGGCCTCACTCACGGCGTAGAGGTTATCTGGCCAAGGCGGCGGACAGTGCATCGCTCCACCGGCGCAGCGGTGCCAGCCCGGCCCGCGCCGACTCGGCGCCCGACAACGCGGAGTAGGCGGGCCGGGCCGCCGGGCGCGGGTGCGCGGCACTGCTGACCGGCCGTACCCGGTCCGGGTCGGCGCCCATCGCGGCGAACACCGCCCGGGCCTGTTCATACCGGCTGGCGGCCCCGGCATTGGCAGCATGCAACACCCGCGCACTCGGCGGTGCGGCGGCCAATGCCAGCAGCGCATCGACGAGATCGCCGACATAGGTCGGGGACCCGACCTGGTCGTCGACCACCTGCACTTCCCCATTGCCCGCGGCCCGTTCGCGCATCACCGCGGCGAAGTCGGAGCCGCCGGCGGCGCCGGTGTAGACCCATGCGGTGCGCACCACCAGAGCCTCCGGAGACGCCGCCAGTACCGCGTTCTCACCGGCCAGTTTGGTGGCGCCGTAGACGGACAGCGGCCGGGTGGCATCGCCCGGTTCGTACGGGCGCGGCTCGTCATCACCGAAGTCGCCGTCGAAGACGTAGTCGGTGGAGATGTGAATCAGCCTGGCCCCGGCCCGCGCGCAGGCGGCCGCCAGGTGGCCCGGCCCGGCGGCGTTGACGGCATGGGCACGCTCGGCGTCGTTCTCGGCGGCGTCGACCTGGGTGTAGGCCGCACAGTTGATCAGCACGTCCCCGGCCCGCAAGTCGACGGCGTCGACCGCGGCGGCATCGGTGATGTCGCACTGCGCCGAGGTCAGGGCCAGCACGTCATGGCCTGTCTCGGCGGCGCGGGAGGCCAGAAAAGTGCCGACTTGGCCGCCGGCGCCGGTGATCACAATCCGCATGAGCGTCGAGCTTATGCGGCGGCCCCAGCTTCACCTCTCCTCCGTCGAGCCTCGCTGAACCGCCGAGCCCATGCGGCGGCCCCAGCTTCACCTCTCCTCCGTCGAGCCTCGCTGAACCGCCGGTCTGGCACGCCGCAGTCGGCTACCGCCGATACAGCAGTTACGCAAGTAATCTGAAGTGATGCCTGCGCAACGTGTGATTCGTGTGATTGCCACGGTGGCAGCCGTCGCCATCGTCCTGGGCACCGGGGTGGCCTGGAGCCAAGTTCGATCGTTCGAAGACGGGATCTTCCACGTCTCGTCACTGGCGCTGGGCAACGGCGGATCCGACGGCGCGGTCGACATCCTGCTGGTCGGGATGGACAGCCGCACCGACGCCCACGGTAATCCGCTGACGCCGGAAGAGCTGGCCGCACTGCGCGTCGGCGACGACGAAGCCACCAACACCGACACGATCATCCTGGTCCGGATCCCCAACAACGGGAAGTCGGCCACCGCGATCTCGATCCCCCGCGACTCCTACGTGGCGGCACCCGGGCTGGACAAGACCAAGATCAACGGCGTGTACGGGGCCACCCGGCTGGAGACCGCCGACGCGCTCGTCGCATCCGGGATGGACCCGATCCAGGCGCAGGCGCGCGGTACCGAGGCGGGCCGTGAGGCCCTGATCAAGACGGTGGCCGATCTGACCGGCGTGACTGTCGACCACTACGCCGAGATCGGACTGCTCGGGTTCGCGCTGATCACCGACGCCCTCGGCGGCGTGGACGTCTGCCTCAAGGAGCCGGTGTACGAGGAGCTCTCCGGCGCGGACTTCCCGGCCGGCTGGCAGCGACTCGGCGGCGCCCAGGCACTGAGCTTCGTGCGGCAGCGCCACGAACTCCCCCACGGCGACCTGGACCGGGTGCGGCGCCAGCAGGCGGTGATGGCGTCGCTGGCGCACCAGGTCATCTCCGGCAAGACCCTGTCGAGCCCCGGCACCCTGTCGCGACTGCAGGCCGCGGTACAGCGGTCGGTGGTGCTGTCGGCGGGCTGGGACGTGATCGACTTCGTCACCAAGGCCCAAGACCTGGCCGCGGGCAAAGTGGCGTTCGCCACCATCCCGGTGCTCGAGGAGTCGGGCTGGAGCGACGACGGTATGCAGAGCGTGGTGCGCGTCGACCCCGGCCAGGTGGCCGACTGGGTGGCCGGACTGCTGCACGATCAGGACGAGGGCAAGACCGAGCTGCTGGCCTACAATCCGGAACAGACCACCGCCAGCGTGCTCAACGACACCGACATCAACGGCTTGGCCGCCGCGGTCTCCGGGGTGCTCAACGCCAAGGGATTCGGCACCGGATCGGTCGGCAACAACGAGTCCGGGCACGTGCCCACCAGCCAGGTGCAGGCCGCCTCGGCCGACGACCCCGGCGCACTGGCGGTGGCCAGGGATCTGGGCGGACTGCCGGTGGTATCCAACGAATCGGTCCCCACCGGCTCGGTGCGCGTCGTGCTGGCCAACGACTACACCGGGCCCGGATCGGGCATGGGCTCCGGTGGCAGCAGTGCACAGGCGGCCGGCATCTCCAGCTACGACGACGACGAGGCGCCCCAAATCCCCGTTGCGCCACCGATTCTGACCGCGGGTTCCAACGATCCACAGTGCGTGAACTAACGTCGCAGCGGTGATCAATCTCAGCTCGGCGATCCTTGATCCGATGATGCGCGCCGACCCGGTGGGGCCACGGATCACCTATTACGACGACGCTTCCGCCGAGCGCATCGAACTGTCCGCGGCGACGCTGGCGAATTGGGCTGCCAAGACCGGCAACCTGCTGCGCGACGAGCTCGGTGCCGCAGGCGGCAGTCGCATCGCGGTCTTGTTGCCCGCGCACTGGCAGACGGCGGCGGTGCTGTTCGGCGCCTGGTGGATCGGGGCCGAGGTGCTGCTGGAAGCGCCGGACGGTGATGCCGACGTCGCGCTGTGCACCGCCGAGCGGCTCGACGAGGCCGACGCGGCGGTGGCCACCACCGGCGGCGAGGTGGTGGTGCTGTCGCTGGACCCGTTCGGCCGGCCGGCCCCCGACCTGCCGGTGGGCGTCACCGACTACGCGACCGCGGTGCGGGTTCACGGCGACCAGATCATCGCCGAACGCGCCCCCGGCCCCGCCCTGGCCGGCTCGTCGGCCGACGACGTGCTGGCGGCGTGCGAAAAGTGCGCGGCAGCGCTGGGTTTGACGTCGTCGGATCGGGTGTGGTCGACCAAGGACTGGAACAACCCCGCCGCGCTGATCGAGAACATGCTGACCGTGTTCGCCGCGGGAGCGTCCCTGGTGCAGGTCGCCAACCCCGACCCCAACCTGCAGGAGCGCCGCCGGACCAGCGAGAAGGTCACCCGAAACCTGGATTGACGCGATTTCGGCGCGATTGTTCCCGCTCAGCGGGCGCAACCGCGCCGAAATCGCCATACGGCAATACATGCATAAATGCTTATATGCTGATACGCTTGCCCGCAAGAACCCGCCGGACGAAAGAGGAGATGACTCATGGCAGTGCAGGGATTGCTGGCGAAAGCGGCGTCGACGGTGTTCACCGGACTGGTCGGGGTAAGCGCCTACGAGGTAGCCCGCCGGGCACTGGCGAAGGCTCCGCTGCACGAGGCCGCGGTGACGGCCACCGAGTGGAGCCTGCGCGGAACCCGGCGAGCCGAAGAGGTCGCCGAGTCGGCACGACTGAAGGTGGCCGACGTGGTCGCCGAGGCTCGCGAGCGCATCGGCGAGGAATCCACCCCGCCGGCAGCGGCCGTCGCGCACGACCACGACCACTGACCACCCGGCGCCGACGATGGGGAGCGCAGCGATGAACGGCAGCGGCGCCATAGCGACCGTGCCGGCCGGCGACGACCACGAGCTGACGGTCATCTCCGATGCCGCCGGCCGGATGCGGGTGCAGGTCGCCTGGGTCCGTGGCGACTCACGGCGTGCGGTGGCCGCCGAGGAGGCCGCCGGCCGCGTCAACGGGGTACGTACCGTGCATGCGTATCCGCGGACCGGTTCGGTCGTGGTCTGGTACTCCCCCAAACGCAGTGACACCGCGGAGATCCTCGCGGCGATCGCATCCGCGGCCACCGTCGCCGCCGAGTTGATCCCCGCCCGCACGCCGCGCTCGGCCGACGTCAGCAACACCGACGTGCTGCGCATGGTGATCGGCGGCGCGGCGCTGGCACTGCTGGGGATGCGCCGCTACGTCTTCGCCCGGCCGCCGCTGCTGGGCCCCAGCGGTCAGCTCGTCGCGACCGGCGCCACGGTCTTCATGGGTTACCCCTTCCTGCGGGGCGCACTGCGCTCGATCCGGTCCGGCAAGGCCGGCACCGACGCACTGGTGACCGCCGCGACCGTGGCGAGCCTGGTGCTTCGGGAGAACGTGGTCGCGCTGACCGTGCTATGGCTGCTCAATATCGGTGAGTACCTGCAGGACCTGACACTGCGCCGCACCCGCCGCGCCATCTCGGATCTGTTGCGCGGCAACCAGGACACCGCGTGGGTCCGGCTGGTCGACGGTACCGAAGTCCAGGTGCCCATCGACACAGTGCAGATCGGCGACGAGGTGATCATCCACGACCACGTGGCAATCCCGGTCGACGGCGAGGTCATCGACGGCGAAGCCATCGTGGACCAATCGGCCATCACCGGCGAGACCCTGCCGGTCAGCGTGATCGCTGGGGCGCGAGTGCATGCCGGGTCGGTGGTGGTGCGCGGCCGCGTGGTGGTCCGGGCCACCGCGGTGGGAAACCAGACCGTGATCGGCCGCATCATCAGCCGCGTCGAGGAGGCACAGCACGACCGCGCACCGATCCAGACCGTCGGCGAGAACTTCTCGCGGCGCTTCGTACCGGCCTCGTTCATCCTGTCGGCGATCACCTTGGTACTCACCGGCGATGTCCGCCGCGCGATGACCATGCTGTTGATCGCCTGCCCGTGCGCGGTGGGGCTGGCCACGCCGACCGCGATCAGCGCGGCGATCGGCAACGGCGCCCGGCGCGGCATCCTGATCAAGGGCGGCTCGCATCTGGAGCAGGCCGGCCGGGTGGACGCGATCGTGTTCGACAAGACCGGCACGCTGACGGTGGGCCGTCCGGTGGTGACCAATATCGTTGCCATCCACAAAGATTGGCAGCCCGAACAGGTGCTCGCCTATGCCGCCAGCTCGGAGCTGCATTCGCGTCACCCACTGGCCGAAGCGGTGATTCGGTCCACCGAAGAACGTCACATCAGTATCCCGCCGCATGAGGAGTGCGAGGTCCTGGTGGGGTTGGGCATCCGCACCTGGGCCGACGGCCGCACCCTGCTGCTGGGCAGCCCGAACCTGTTGCGCTCGGAGAAAGTTCGCATCTCCAAGAAGGCGGCGGACTGGGTCAACAAGCTGCGTGCGCAGGCCGAGACGCCGCTGCTGCTGGCCGTTGACGGCACCCTGGTCGGGTTGATCAGTCTGCGTGACGAGGTACGCCCAGAGTCACGCGAGGTGCTTGAGGCGTTGCGCGCCAAGGGTGTTCGCCGCATCGTCATGCTCACCGGCGATCATCCGGAGACCGCGGCAGCGGTGGCGGCCGAACTCGGCATCGACGAATGGCGAGCCGAGGTGCTGCCGGAGGACAAGCTGCAGGTGGTCCGCGGACTGCAGGACGAGGGCTACGTGGTGGGCATGGTCGGCGACGGCGTCAACGACGCACCGGCATTGGCCGCCGCGGACATCGGGATCGCGATGGGTCTGGCCGGTACCGACGTTGCGGTGGAGACCGCCGATGTCGCCTTGGCCAACGACGACCTGCGCCGGCTGCTCGACGTCCGGGACCTGGGCGGACGTGCCGTTGAGGTGATCCGGCAGAACTACGGCATGTCGATCGCGGTCAACGCCGCCGGCCTGTTGATCGGCGCCGGCGGAGCACTGTCACCGGTGCTCGCGGCGATCCTGCACAACGCGTCGTCGGTGGCCGTCGTCGCCAACAGCTCGCGGTTGATTCGCTACCGGCTGGGCGTCGAGTCGGCGACGCCGATGGCGTCCGTGCCATCCGTGCCGTAATCTGTCGAGGTCCCGACTGTTCCTGTCGAGCACCACCACCAGCTCCAGGGCAGTCGGGACTTAGCGTCGGTAGGCGCAATAGCCCCTTAGCAAGCCCCTTAGCAGCCGTTAACAGCCACAGCCCTCGCCGCGCCAGGAGCGGAAGCCCTGCCACACCGAAACGGCGGCCACCCCCAGACCGATCAGCGGGTCAAGCCACCAACCGCCGGACCACTGAGTGGTGAGAGTCAGACCGACCAGCACCGCGGCGGCCTGGATCGCACACAGATAGTTCTGCACTCCCTCACCGACGGTCGCCGCCGAGCCGAGCCGCGTGCCGAGCCGGCGCTGGGCCCGGCCCAGCATCGGCATCACCAGCACGGCCGCAGCGGTGACCGCGATGCCGATCGCGCTGCCTTCGCTGCGGTGGTCGCCGACGAAGTGGCGTATCGATTCCGCGGCGATATAAGGGGCGTTGATCCAGAACGAGATCGCCACGCCGATCTGAGCGCGTCGCTCCGCCGTCTCGGACAGTGTGCGTGCACCGGTGAATCGCCAGATCACCACCGCCCCGGCCAGCGCCTCCGGAATGGCACCCAGCGCCCAGCCGGTCAGGGCGATCGAACCGGCGGCCAGCCCCTGCCACAGGCCCACCACCCCTTCGATTCCCACCAGGACCAGGCTGACCCAGGCCAGCCGGCGAGCCCAGGTCGCTGCGCGGTGCCAACCCGCATCGCGAACGACGGGAACGCCGTGGGCATGCCCGCTGTGATCGTGATCGTGGTCGTGGTGCCCGATGGTGGTGTCCGGGGCGTCGATCACCGGATTGGCGATGCCCGCTGCGGGCCCCACGACGCTACTGTCCACGCAAAAAATGTTACCTGGCGTTTCGGTGAGGCAGCCGTCACAGCGCCGGCGCCTCAGGCGCCACTCAGCTGTTGGAGACCACCTTGACGACGCGGTCGTTGCCGCGGTCGGCGACGTAGACATTGCCGTGTTTGTCCACGGCGACGTCCAACGGGGCGTTGAGTCCGGTGAACGGCAGCACCACCGGGATCGCGGCACCGGCAGCCAGTTTCACGACCTTGTTGCGGTTGTGCTCGGTGACGTAGACGTCGCCGGCTTCGTCCACCGCGATGCCCCACGGGGCGACGATCCCGGCGAAGGGCAGCACCACCTGTTCGCCCGAGGCGGCCACCAGCTTGAGCACCCGGTTGTTGGCGGTGTCGGTGACGTAGACATTGCCGGCGGAGTCGACTGCCACCCCGTCGGGTTTGTTGAGGCCGACGAACGGCACCGTGGTCTGCGTGTTGGTGACGGTGTCCAGGCGCAGCACCACGTCGTTGCCGCGGTCGGCGACATAGACGTTGCCGCCGTCGGAGTCCACCGCCACCCCGTCGGGGTCGTCCAGGCCGGCGAACGGCAGCACCGTGTGCGTCTCGGAGTCCGCGCTGAGCTTGACCACCCGATTGTTGACATCGGAGAAGTACACGTTGCCGATGCCGTCGACTGCCACGCCGCGCGGCTGGTACTGGTCGCTGAAGGGCACCACCGTCGAGGCGGCCGAGTCGGCGGCCAGGCGCACCACTCGGCCGTGGATGCCTTCACTGCTGACGTAGACGTTGCCGTCGCCGTCCAGCGCCACCCCACCCGGCGAGAGCCGGAAGTCCAGGTCGCCGAATGCCAGCACGTCCTGCGGGGGTGCCGCCACCGGCGTCGCCGACGAGGGCTCCGACACCACGTGCCCGATGCCGGCGACGACGGTGACCGCGGCAACCGCCGCGGCCGCCACCAGCACCGGCTTGCGGGGCAGCCGCCACCGTCGAGACGGGGTGGGGATCACCGTGGTCGGAGTCTGCAGGTCGTTGCGTAGCAGCGGTGACATCGGGAACGGCGCCGGGGGCGGGCCGCCCAGACCGGTGCCCAAGGCGGCACCGAATCCGATGTCGGTCGGCGCCCATCCGGCCCGGCTCACCCCGGCCGACGCTGCACCGCCACCTCGGCCCTCGGATCTGGGCTCGGGTTCCAGGCCGCCGGGCAGGTGCAGTGCGGGCTCGCCGCGCCGCAGGATCCGGGACACCTGGTGGCGTTCGGGCTCGGTCAGCGCCTGGTAGGCAGCGGCGGCGAGCTCACCGGCGCTGCTGTAACGCTCCTCCGGTTTGCGGGCCAGCCCGCGGGCCAGCACCGCGTCGATGGCCGCCGGAACGCGCCCCGGGCGCAGCTTGCTCGGTTGCGGAGGCTCGGCGGTGCGGCGTTCTTCGATCGCCTCGTCGAGGGTCTCGGCCGAGAACGGGCACACCCCGCTGAGTGCCTCGGCCAACACAGCGGCCAGCGAGTAGATGTCGGCGAGGTGCGTGACCTGTTCGCCGGTCAGACGCTCGGGCGCCATATAGCGCAGGGTGCCGACCGCCGGTTTGGCCCGCACGCCCGGCTCGGCGATGGCCGCGGCCACCCCGAAGTCCATCAGATAGGCCAGGTCGTCGTCGGTGAGCAGGATGTTGTCGGGTTTGACGTCGCGGTGGACGACATAGGCGTTGTGGGCCGCGTCCAGGGCCGCGGCCACCTGCCGCACGATGGCCACCGCCCGCGGCGGGCTCAGGGGACCTCCGTCGGCCAAGGCGGTGGCCAGGTCGGTGCCGTCGATCAGGCCGGTCTCGAGGTAGAGCACCTCGTCGATCTCGCCGTAGGCGCGGATCGTCACCACATGGGGCTCGGTCAACTGCCCGGCGGCTTCTGCCTCGTCCTCCAGTCGGCCGCGGAACGCCTCGTCGGCAGAGAGCGACTCGGAGATCAGCTTGAGCGCCACCGTCTCGTCGTTGCGGGTGTCCTCGGCCCGGTAGACCTCGCCCACGACGCCGTAGCCGAGCAACCGCCCCAATTGATAGGGGCCGAATCGCGATCCGGTCCGCGAACCCGGCTCGGGATTGTTCACCGACGACGCTCCCTTCGACCACAGTGCCGCGCACTGCGGCGAAAGATTGGCTACCAGACTAACCGGCGCCGACGCCGCAAATAGTCACGAGATCGCGTTGACCGCCGTCTGGAGTCTGGTTTTGAAGGACGGCGGCAGAGGAATGAAGCCGTACTGGTCCAGCCGGTCCTGGCCTGGACCGATCGCAGCCTGCAGGAACGCCTTGACGGCCGTACCGGTGGCGGCGTCGGGGTATTTCGAGCAGACCATCTGGTAGGTCGCCGACACGATCGGGTAGGCGCCGTGTTCGGCCGGCCGGTAGAGCGACGCCGTATCCAGCACCAGGTCGTTGTCGGGGTTGGCGTCCGACACGAATTTCGCCCCGGCGATCGTCTTGCCGACCGATTCGGCGGAGATCGCCACCGGCGCAGAGCCGGCCGCAGTGACGATCTGAGCCATGGGCAGCTGTTTGCCGACCGCGAACGACCATTCGCTGTAGGTGATGGATCCGTCGGTGGTCTGCAGCACCGCCGCGGCACCGTTGTTGCCGGTGGCGCCTTCGCCGGTGCCGCCGTTGAACATATCGCCGCCGCCTGCGTACCAGGCTCCCTCTGAGGCAACGTCGAGGTACTTCTGGAAAGTGGCGGTGCTCGGTGACCGGTCGCTGCGGTACACCACGTGGATGGGCAGTGCGGGCAGCGCGACGCCGGCGTTGAGCGCCTTGATCGCGGGGTTGTCCCAGCTGCCGATGCTGCCGTTGAAGATCTTCGCCAGGGTGGGCGCGTCCAGGCTGAGGCTGTTCACCCCGTTGATGTGATAGGTGACGGCGATCGGACCGAACACCAGCGGCAGGTCCCAAGCCGGCGAGCCGCATCGGTCCGCGGCACGTTCCGGCTGCGACTTGGCGGCGTCCATGGCCACCTCGGAGCCAGCCAAGTCAACCTCGTTGGCGATGAAGTCATCGACTCCGGTGGCGGAGCCGTTGGCGTTGTAGACCAGCGCCTGCCCGGGACAGGCCCGGGAATAGGCGTAGGCAAACTGCTCGATCGCGTTGGCCTGGGCGGTCGAGCCGCCGGCATGCAGTTCCTGCCTGCCCCCGCAGTCCACGCCTGCCGCCGGGTCCTCGGCGGACACCAATTGATCGGAGCCGCCGCCGCAGGCCGAAACCGTCAGTGCGCCAACAGCCAGCAGGGCCGGCAGCGCGGTCGATCGGCCGAATTTCACAGGACGACACTGTACCGCGACCCACCGCGAGCGGGCCTGGTACGGCCGGATGCGCTGCGACCGGTCTCCCCCGCCGCCGAGTCAGGACCGCGACGAGGTGTGCGGCGACGCCGTGCCGGCCCGGCAGACCAGCAGCCGTGCACCGATCAGCGCGACCAGCATGACCGCGACGCAGATCAGCCCGTCATCTTTGAGACCCCATTTGATCGCGACCAGCGTTGCCGCCCCAGCCATCATGAGCAGCAGACCCGCAGCGGTGCCCCGGCCCGGCGCCGTCGAGACCGGCGCGTCCCAACCGGGCAGCGGATTGTTCTCCAGCGGCCGCAGCCCGACGAACGACAGCGCTACGGCGGCCGCCACGATGATGAACTGCGCGACGCTGATCGCGACGAAATGCGGCTGACCCGGGTAGCGGGCCCAACCCAGTTGGTCGAAGACCAGGTGCACACCCAGCAGCACCGGAATATGCCACAGGTACAGCGTCATGGCCCCGGAGTTTCCGACCGCGGTCAACCACCAGACCCGGGGCCGTTGCGCCCATCGGGTGATCGCCGGCGCGGCGCAGATCGCCAGCGCGCTCATGGCGATCGCATGTCCGGCCAGCAGCAGCGACGGCGGGCTGGTGTTGGACAACTGGTGGTCACCAGTGCCGACCATGCTCAGTTGATAAGGCCCGAACCGCACCAGCGCGACGTCGATCGCCACCATGAACACCGCGATCGCCAGCGCCCTACGCCGCGGCACCAGGGCTCGCCGGTAGGCGACACCGAACATTGCTGGGATGAGCCAGACGGCGAGGTTGAGATAGCCGATCGGCGCCAGCGCCGGGTGCTGCAGTCGTAGTGCGTCGACCACCCCGATCGCCGAGTAGACCGCGGCGACACCGGCGAAAAGCGTTCCGGCGGTGTTGATCCGGTACAGCAACGGCATCGCGGCCAGCACCAGCACGTAGGCGCCGAGAAACCACAGCAGTTGAATACTGACGCCGGCGACCGGTTCGTAGACGTGCTGCGGCAGCAGCGGGCGCAGCACCGCCAGGGTGGCGGCCCAGAACCCGAGATAGAAGAAGACCGGCCGGAACAAACGGGTGCAGCGTTTCATCAGCCAGCCGCCCCAGTCGCCGCCCGGGCGCCACGTGGTCAGGCACGCGGCGGCGCCGGCGAAGAAGAACAGCGGCATGACCTGGAAGACCCAGGTCAGCCACGCCAGCGCGGGTGTAGCCGTCAGGAGGTTGTCCCAGATCAGCACGCCGTTGCGGATGGTGCTGGTGGCCATCACGGTGTGGCCGACGACGACGCCGAGCAGCGCGGTGATGCGCATGACGTCCAGGGCGCGATCGCGCCCGGCCGGTGTGGCCGCGGCCAGCTCGGTGGGGTTGGGGAAGCCCAGCAGGGTGGTCATCGTCGGTTACCTCTCATCCTGCTGCGCCAGGCTGCGGGCGTAGCCGGTGCCCATTCCCAGGAGCAGCAGCCCCGCGGCGATGAACGCCGCGACCCGGAACATGCCGTCGAGGGTGCCCAGATCGAACAGGAACAGCTTCGCGGTGGCGGCTGCCGTCAGCGCCAGGCCGGCGGTGATCGCCCAGGTGCGGGCGCCGCGGTCGTCGAGGCGCAACGCGTAGCGCAGCAGGACCGCCGCCATCACGATCCAGCACAGGGTGGCCACCATGTGGCCGGTCAGGAACCCACCGCCGGTTCCACCGATCGCGACGCCTGCGGTGACCGTGAACGCGGTGACGGCGTAGCCGCTCAGCGCCCCGCCGACCACGGCCAAGACCGGCGTATTCGCGGGGTTCGTGTTGGGGGCGCCCGCGTATGCGCGTGCCATGACGACCACCAGCGCGATCGCCAGCATGCTGGCGATCAGCGTGGACACCGTGTCTGCCCTCGACATCGCCGTCGCGCTGATCAGGTTGTCCGGCGATGCGTAGTGCAGGTAGACGATCGCCCCCGCGAATCCGAATCCTGCTGCGACCCAACGGGCCACGCCAACGGTCCGACCGGCGACCCCGACGACGACGGCCATAGCCAGCAGCACCGGGGCCAGCACTGAGCCGTGCAATGCCGTGGTCACCGCGATCAGCGCGGCGACCGCGGACAGCGCCGAGAAGATCTGGACGACGACCGGCGGCAGTGCTCGATGAGCTCCGACGATCGCGAGCATGATGACCGACAGCGTCGCCGCCAGCACGGTGGCGGGCACCGGGTCCACCGTGGCTCCGGCCGCCAACACTGGGAGGGTTCCGGCGGCGGTCAGCAGCGCGATCGCAGCCGGCCTGGTGGTGGTCGGCAGCACGATCAGCCCACTGACCACGGCCAGCAGCGCGCCCACGGCGCAGGCACCGCCGACCAGCCAGACATCTCCGCCGATTCCGACCAGCGCCACCAGCAGGGGCAGCGTGGCAGCCGCGATGCGGGCCGCGAACATCCCGGTCCAGTCCTTGCCCAGCTGCACCGGCAGCGCCGCCGCAGACAGTGCCAGCAGGAATCCGATCAGCAGCAGGTCGACGTCGCCGGTGACGATCGGGGCCAGACCGATCAGCGGGACCAGCACCAGCACCCCGAGGTGTTCGGAATTCCAGCGCCGCGCCAGTGCCAGGCCGGCCCCGCCGGCCGTGGCCGCGGCCACCAGCCCGACGGCTGCGGGCACCCACTGGTAGTAGGCGGTGATCGCGATGATGTCCAGGTAGGCCGTGGCGATTCCGGTGGCTGCCAACGCAATGGCCCCGGTGCGTCCGCCCGGCCGGTTGTGCAGTCGGCATGCCGCACCGACCAGCAGGGCCGAGAGCACGAACCCACCGGCCACCCGGATCTGCGGGCCCAGGATGCCGGCTTGGGCGGCCATCACCAGCAGCAGCACCACGCCGACCAGCGTCACCGCGACTCCCGCGACGGCCAGTACTTTGCCGATCCAACCCGAGTCGCCCTCTCCGGTAACAGGTTTCGGTTCCACGGTCGGCGGGGCCGGCCGCACCGGCAGAACCGCCGGGGCCATCTGTGCAGTTGGGACGATTTGGGGCGCCGGGGTGTGCAGCGCCCGGTCCAGTTCGGCGAGTTCAGTCGAGACCCGGTAGAGCTGCCACGACAAGGCGTGGCATTCCGCGGTAAGGCGGTGCAGTACGGCATGAGGTTCGGTCACCCGAGCAACGATGCCGCATTGCGGGCACGAATCGGATGAGTAGGACTACTCGATTTCGCCGGTCAGCTGTCCAGCCCGTGTTCGATGGCGTAGCGGGTCAGCTCCACCCGGTTGGCGACCTGCAACTTGCGGAATGTCGCCTGGACATGATTCTCCACGGTGCGATGGCTCAGACAGAGCCGCTCGGCAATCTGCTTGGCGGACAGGCCCTTGGCGACGTACCGCAGCACTTCGGTCTCCCGCTCGGTCAGCGCGGGGGTGGCGGGCCCAGCGTCCGGGCTGCGCTCCAGGCGCCGGTATTCGCCCAGTACCAGCCCGGCCAGTCCCGGAGTGAACACCGCGCGGCCGGCTGCGGTGGCGTGCACCGCATCGGTCAACTCTTCTCGTGAGGCGCTTTTGACCAGATAACCGATCGCGCCGGCTTTGACCGCCTGCAGCACGTCGTCACGTTCGTCGGAGGCCGACAGCACCAGCACTCGAGATGCCGGGGAGACCCCGAGCACCGCGGTGGTCGCGGCCACCCCGTCGCCGTCTGCCAGGCGCATGTCCATCAGCACCACGTCGGGTTTCACGGCTGCGGCGCGGCGCCGCGCCGCGCCCACCCCGTCGGCGGTGGCGACCACCCTGAAGCCGGAATCGGCCAGGTCGCGGGCGACGGCGTCCCGCCAGATCGGATGGTCGTCGACCACCATCACCGTCGGATACTGAGTTCCCATTCGGTTCCCTCCCCGGCCGCGGTGTGCAACACGGCGCTGCCGCCCAGCGCCGCCAGCCGGCCGACGATCGACTTCGACACCCCGATATGTCCTTGGCGCGCAGCCTCTTCCAGTCGCCCGGCGGCGATGCCCACACCGTCATCGCGCACGCTGACGGTCACCGTCTCACCGAGGTCTTCGCAGAGCACAAAGGCTCGGGCGTGCGCACCGGCGTGGGCCCGCACATTGTCCAGGGCATTGCCGACGGCGGCGTCGAGCTCGACGGCCGTGCGCTGCTCCAGCAGCACCGGAGTGCCGGGCAGGCTCAGCGACACCCGATCGTCCGCGCGACGGCTCAGCAGCGCCCGAAGATCGGTGGCTTGATCGTTCGGAGTCACGTTCGGGGAACTCACCAGCCTGCGCAGCGCGCGTTCCTGCTCGCCGGCCAATTCAGCCAACTCGGCTGCCGCTCCGCCGATTTCGCGCCCCTTTCGGGTGACCAGCGCCAGCACCTGGATGACACCGTCGTGGACGTGGCGCGACAGCCGCTCGCGTTCCTCGGTGGCGGCGGCCAGCCGGGTCGCCCGCTGCAGGTCGTCGTGGGCCCGCCGCGCCGTCTGCGCAGCCATGCCGACCGCCAGGCCAAGCGCCAGCTCGACGATCATGGTGGCGTTGCGGCCGAAGTTCAGGCTGACGTAGCCCTTGACGAAAGCGCTGGCCGCGGTCACCACGGCCGCGGTCGCCATGCCGCCGGTCGCACCGAACTGCAGGGCAGCCGAGATGGTGGCGTTGCTGGCCCACAGGGTCGTCGGCCAGGTCTGGTTGTCCAGTTCCCACTGCCGGGAGGCGACCACCTCGGTGGAGAGCATCAGGGCTACCACCACCACGATCTCGGCGATCACCCATCCCGGCCGACGGGCGAACCCGCGCAGATAGCCGACCGCGCACAGGCCGCTGAAGCCGATCAGCCCCGCGAACAGCGCCCAGGCCAGCCCCGGCCGGCGCAGATCGTCGTTGATCGCGAGCTGAAATCCCAGCGCGTACAGGCAACTCAGCAGCCGAAACACCTGAGCGGCCCGCCACAGCGGGGTTACCGGATCCAGATCGCGGGCGACGCTCACACGAACTGCCAGGCCGCCCGTGCGATCGCCAACTCTTCATTGGTGGGAACCACCAACACAGTGGTGCGCGATCCGTCGGCGGAGATGATTCGGGCGCCCTTGCCGGTGCGGTTGCGTTCGGGGTCCACGACGATGCCCAGCCCGTCCAGGCCGGCCAGCGAGTCCTCGCGCACGCTGGGCGCGTTCTCCCCCACTCCGGCCGTGAAGGCGATGGCATCGACGCGACCCAGCACGGCCAGGTAGGCGCCGACGTACTTGCGCAGCCGGTGAATGTAGACGTCGTAGGCCAGCCCGGCGGCCTCACCCCGTGCGCCGCCGGCCTCCCGCTGCTCCAGCAGCTCCCGAAAGTCGTTGACCCCGGACAGCCCTTTGAGCCCGGAGCGGCGGTTCAGTAGTTCGTCGAGCTCATCGACACCCATCCCGGCGGTGCGGTTGAGGTGGAACAGCACGCCCGGGTCGATGTCACCGCTGCGGGTCCCCATCACCAGGCCCTCCAACGGGGTCAGGCCCATCGAGGTCTCGACTGCCACCCCGCCTTGCACCGCCGTCGCCGAGGCACCGTTGCCCAGGTGCAGCACGATGATGTTCAGATCGCCGGGGTTGCGGCCCAGCACGGCGGCGACCTCACCGGAGACGTATTCGTGTGAGGTGCCGTGGAATCCATAGCGGCGGATGCCGTATCGGGTCGCTACGTCGTGGTCGACGGCATAGCTGGCGGCGGCCGCCGGCAGGGAGTGGAAGAACCCGGTGTCGAACACCGCCACGTGCGGGACGTCGGGAAAGTCGGTGCGGGCCAATTCGATCCCGATCACGTTGGCCGGATTGTGCAGCGGCGCGAGCTCGGCCAGCCGCGCCACCTCGGCCACCACCGCATCGGTGATCAGGGTGGGTGCGTGGAACAGGTTGCCTCCGTGCACCACCCGATGCCCCACGGCGCGGACGGCGGCCAGGTCAATGCCGGAGTCGACGAGCTGCCGGTGGATCAGCCGCAGACCGGCGGCGTGGTCGGCCACCGGACTGTCGGCCTCGCCGATCTGCTCCACCAGCCCGGACAGCAGCGCAGTCCCGGCCACCGGGTCGACCAATTGGTACTTGAGCGATGACGAGCCGGAGTTGAGCACCAGTACCAGCCCGGACGCGGTTGTGGTCAAGGAGTCACTCCCTGCGCCTGGATAGCGGTGATGGCCACGGTGTAGACGATGTCGTCGACCAGCGCACCGCGGGACAGGTCGTTGACGGGCTTGGCCAGTCCCTGCAGCACTGGACCGATTGCGATCGCACCGGCACTGCGCTGCACCGCCTTGTAGGTGTTGTTGCCGGTGTTGAGGTCGGGGAACACCAGTACGGTGGCCCGCCCGGCCACCGGCGAGTCCGGCATCTTGGCCGCCGCGACTCCCGCGTCGACCGCGGCGTCGTATTGGATCGGACCGTCGGCGAGCAGATCGGGGCGACGCTCATGCACCAATTGTGTTGCGGCACGGACCTTGTCCACGCCGGCTCCGGAACCGGACTCACCGGTCGAGTAGGACAGCAGCGCGACTCGGGGGTCGATGCCGAACGCGGCCGCGGTGGCCGCCGAGGAGATGGCGATGTCGGCGAGTTGCTCGACGGTCGGATCGGGTACCACCGCACAGTCGCCGTAGGCCAGTACCCGGTCGGACAGGCACATCAGGAACACACTGGACACCGTGGACACCCCGGGCGCGGTGCGGATGATCTCGAACGCCGGCCGGATGGTGTGCGCCGTGGTGTGCACCGCACCCGACACCATTCCCTCGGCGATCCCCAGGTGCACCATCATGGTGCCGAAATAGGAGATGTCGCGCATGATCTCGCGGGCACGGTCCTCGGTGACGCCCTTGTGCGCGCGCAGCCGGGCGTATTCGGCGCCGAAGGTGTCCCGCAGATCACTGGTCTCGGGGTCGATCACCCGCGCGGCGTCCAGGTCCACGCCCAGCTCAGCGCCGCGCTGACGCACCGCGCCTTCCACGCCGAGCAGGGTCAGGTCAACGATCCCGCGGGAGAGCAACCGCCCGGCTGCCAACAGAATCCGGTCGTCGGTTGCTTCCGGCAGCACGATGTGCCGCCGGTCGGCTCGGGCCCGTTCCAGTAGCCGGTAGGAGAACATCTGCGGGGTGATCACGGTCGACGCCGGCACCCGGATTCGCTCGGCCAGCTCGGCGCCGTCGATGTGCTCGGCGACCAGGGCAAGCGCGGTGTCGATTTTGCGCAATGCACCGACGGTGATCCGCGAGCCGGTGTGTGACACCTTTTCGGCGGTGTCGTAGGTGCGGTGGCTGGTGGCGATCAGCGGCAGCGTGGGACGCAGCCCTTTCACCAATTTGTCGATGGCCGGGTGTGGCAGCAGGCCGCCGTTGAGGATGATTCCCGCCAGGGATGGGAAGCCTTGTGCCTCATGGGCATTCACCAAGGCAAGCAGTACGTCGGAGCGGTCGGCCGGCACGATCACGACCTGCCCCTCGGACAGTCGATCGAGAATGTTCTCGGCGGTCATGCCACCGACCATCACGCTGAGCGCTTCGCGGCGCAGCAACTCCGGGTCACCGCTGTAGACGGTGCCCTCCAGTGCCGTGCAGAGTTCGGCCATGGTCGGCGCCGACAGCAGCGCCACCTCCGGAACAGCGAACGCCGGAACGTCTGCGCCGGCCAGACGCACCGAGATCGCCTGGGTGACTTCGGCCAGCCGGTCCGGGTCGCAACGGTTGGCGATCACCGCTGCCGGATGGGCGTGTACCGCGGCCACTTCGGCCAGGCAACGCTCGGTGATGTCGGCGATGGCCTGCGCGTCCCGGTTGTGGCCGTTGATCGCCAGCAGCAGTGGCGCCCCCAGATTCACCGCGACCCGGGCGTTGAAGCTCAACTCGCTCGGGTTGACGACGTCGGTGTAGTCGCTGCCGACTACCAGTACGGTGTCGCAGTGCCGGGCGACTTCGTGGAATCGCGCGACGATCTCGCCCAGCGCCGCCTCGCGGTCGGCGAACACCTGTTGGTAGGTCACCCCCCGGCAGGCACTGTGGTCGTCGATGCTTGCGGTGGTATGGGCGAGCAGCAGTTCGAGTTGCCCGTCGGGCTCGTCCAGCGATCGCACAACCGGTCGGAAGACGCCCACCCGGGTCGATGACGCGGCCAGCAGGTGCAGCAGGCCCAGCGCGAGCACCGACTTGCCGGAGCCGCCCTCGGCCGCGGCGAGGTAGATGCTCGACGTTCCGGCGTTACCTTCTGACATCGGCTCAGGCCAAGGCGATCCGGTCGATCGCGGAGCTCAGTCGCGCCACCGTTCCCTCGATATCGGCCAACTTGTCCAGACCGAACAGCCCAATCCGGAAGGTGCTGAACGTCGCCGGCTCATCGCATTGCAGCGGGACTCCCGCTGCGGTCTGAAGGCCCTGGGCCAAAAACTTTCGCCCGGTGCGGATGTCGGGGTCGGTGGTGTAGCTGACCACCACGCCGGGTGCTTCGAAACCCGGTGCGGCCACGCTGGGGAAGCCGCGTTCGGCCAGCAGCGCACGGACCTTGCGCCCCAGCGCGAACTGCTGCTCACGCACGGCGTCGAAGCCGCGGTCACGGGTCTCGGCCATGGCGTCGCGAAGGCTGCTGATCACGCCGGTCGGCATGGTCGCGTGGTAGGCGTGGCCACCGTTCTCATAGGCCACCATGATCTCGCGCCACTTCTTCAGGTCCAGCGCGAAGCTGGTGCTCTGGGTGCGCTCCATGGCCTCCAGGGCGCGGTTGGACAGGCCGACCATGGCACAGCCCGGGGCGGCACTCCAGTCCTTCTGTGGCGCGGTCACCAGTACGTCCACCCCGAGGGCCGCCATGTCCGCCCAGACCACGCCGGAGGCGATGCAGTCCAGGACGAACAGGCCACCGACCGCAGCCGTCGCCGTGCCGATGCGCGTCAGGTAGTCGTCGGGCAGCAGGATTCCGCTGGCGGTTTCCACGTGCGGAACGCACACCACCGCCGGACGGATCCGCGCGATCGCCTCCTCGACCTCCTCGATGGGCGCGGGAGCAAAGGGCGCCTGGTCGCCGTCACCGGTCGGGCGGGCCTTGAGCACGGTGACACGGTCGGTGATGCGGCCGGTCGCAAGGATCTGACTCCACCGGTAACTGAAGAACCCGTTGCGGACGACGAGCACGTCAGCGTCGTTGGCGAATTGGCGTGCGACCGCTTCCATGCCGCATGTTCCGTTGCCGGGTACCACGACCGCCGCGTCGGCGTGGTACACCTCGCGCAGCATTGCCGAGACGTCGTTCATGACGTCCTGGAAGCGCGCGGACATGTGGTTGATGGCCCGGTCGGTGTAGACGACGGAGTACTCCAGCAATCCGTCGGGGTCGACGTCGGGAAGAAGTCCTGGCATGAAGCCTCTCCTAGGTGGGGCGGACAGCGCCGATTGCCAATCTTAGGGCTGTCGCATTCGTGCGTTCACTGATGCGCGCGAACGGCTTCAGCCGATCTCGACATCGGATATGTTGCGGCCGCCGAGCCACAGGCCCAGCGCTTCTGCGGTGCCGCGGACAACGGTGCCGCGGCCACGGGGCCGGCCGATCCCGTTGGTGGGTTCGACCCGATACCGGAGCAGGGTCGGCTGCAGCTTCTGCACGGTCAGGCTCACTCCCTCAGCCAGGATCGCGGCCTCTTCAACCGGCGGGATATCCCGGCTACGCCCTAGCCCGCGCAGCACATCCTGGTGATGCATCGCCAAGTCGCCGAGCAGCAGCCCGGCCACCGCGCGGTCGGGTACCTGCGCCCAGCGCCGCGCGGCGGCGATCAATTCGGCCCGGTCGCGGCCACGTCCCGCCGTGACGACTTCGGCGTTGATCTTGTGCAACCGCCACGGTGCGCGCAGGTATCTGCCGATCTCGGAGGTACCGATCAGGTGGGCCAGCACGTCGCGCGGCGACCATTGGGCGCACAGGGTGGTGCCGTGATCGAATTCAGTGTCCGTGAGCCCGTCGACCGTGTCGACGAACGCATGCCGCGCCGCGCGGACGATGTCGATCCGGTTTGTCATCGCCCGCGTCAGCGCAGGAGGTGTCGGCTCATGACGACGCGCTGGATCTGGTTGGTGCCCTCATAGATCTGGGTGATCTTGGCGTCACGCATCATCCGCTCCACCGGGAAATCCGTGGTGTACCCCGCGCCACCGAACAACTGCACCGCATCAGTAGTGACCTCCATGGCCACATCCGAGGCAAAACACTTACTGGCCGCGGAGATAAAACCCAACCCGGTCTCCCCACGCTCGGCACGCGCCGCCGCCGAATACACCATCAACCGCGCAGCCTCAAGCTTCATCGCCATATCAGCCAACATGAACTGCACACCCTGAAACGTGCTGATGTTCTTACCGAACTGCTTGCGATCCTTGGTGTACTCGATCGCCGCATCCAACGCACCCTGGGCAATACCGACCGCCTGAGCACCAATCGTGGGACGCGTGTGATCCAACGTCCGCAACGCCGTCTTGAACCCCGTCCCGGGCTCACCGATGATCCGATCCCCCGGAATACGGCAGTTCTCGAAATACAACTCCGTAGTCGGCGAACCCTTGATACCGAGCTTGTGCTCCTTGGGCCCGATCGAAAAACCCTCATCGTCGACATGGACCATGAACGCCGAAATCCCATTGGCATCCAGATCCGGATCCGTCACCGCCATCACCGTGTACCAACTCGACTTACCACCATTGGTGATCCAGCACTTGGAGCCATTGAGGATCCAGTC
>LZME01000012.1 GCA_001673575.1 Mycolicibacter heraklionensis
GCAGCGCCACCGCGCCCTGCCCGGCTTGCCGCGACATCAACTGCGAACGGGCCGCGATGACCCGGAACCCGTCGGCCGGGCTCAGCGCGCCGGCGACTACCGCGGCGGTGACCTCGCCCATCGAGTGACCGATAACAGCGTCGGGATGGACCCCGTAGGAGCGCCACAGCTCGGTCAGCGCCAACTGCAGCCCCATCAGGACGGGTTGTACCTGCGCATCGCCGCTGACCGGTTCACCGGCGGAGATCACCTGCCACAGCGAGAACCCGACGTGTTCGACGAACGCCGGTTCCAGCACGGCCAGTGCCCGGGCGAACGCCGGTTCGTCGGTGAGCAGCGCACGGCCCATGCCGATCCAGTGCGAGCCCTGACCGGAGTACACGAAGACGGTTCCGGGGCCGCACGGGCCGTCGTGCGGCCCGATGACGCCGCAGTCCTGGCCCTCCGCCGAGGTACCGGCCGCCAGTGCCCGCAAGCCGCTGACCGCCGCATCCCGGTCACGGGCGCAGACCGTGCCGAACAGGGGTTGGCGGGCACGGTGGTGATTGAGGGTGTGCGCGACGTCGGGCAGTTCCACGCCGGCGCCGTCACCTTCCAGCCAGTCGGCCAGGTCGGTGGCTGTAGCAGCGATCCGTTCCGGGGTCCGGGCGGAGACCACCAGGGTGGTCACCGCCGGATCTACCTCGCGCGCCGTGATCTTGGCAGGGGGTGCCTGCTCGATGACCACGTGAGCGTTGGTGCCACCAAAGCCGAAGGAGGAGATCCCGGCTCGCCGCGGGTGATCCGTCGAGGGCCAGTCCTGGTGTTCGGCAACGACCTTCAACCGCATCTGCTCGAACGTGATGTGCGGGTTCGGGGTGTTGAAATGCAGGTTCTTCGGAATCCGCCCGCGTTGCACGGCCAGCACCGTCTTGATGAAGCCGACCATCCCGGCGGCCGCCTCGAGATGACCGAGGTTCGACTTGGCAGCGCCGAGCAGCAGCGGCGCCTCCGGAGAACGGCCCCGGCCCAGCACCGTGCCCAGTGCTTTGGCCTCGATCGGGTCGCCCAACAGCGTTCCGGTTCCGTGGGTTTCGACGTAGTCGACTTCCTGCGGGGCGATGCCGGCATCGGCGTAGGCCGACCGCAGGACCGCCATCTGGGCGGCCGGGTTCGGCGCCAGCAGGCCGTTGGAGTGGCCGTCCTGGTTGATCGCCGATCCACGCACCACCGCCAGCACGCGGTCGCCGTCTTGGCGGGCGACGGACAGCCGTTTGAGCACCACAACACCGCAGCCCTCACCGCGGACGAATCCATCGGCGTCGGCGTCGAACGCATGGCATGCACCGGTCGTCGACAATGCCCCGCTCTGGTCGAAACCGCGGAACACCGCGGGTGACATCAGCAGGTTCACCCCGCCGGCGATCGCGGTCTCGCACTCCCCGGTGCGCAGGCTCCGGCAGGCCAGATGCAGGGCGACCAGCGAAGACGAGCATGCGGTGTCCACCGTGACCGACGGGCCCCGCAGGTCCAAGAAATACGACAGCCGGTTAGCGATGATGCTCAGTGCACCACCGGCGTTGCTCCAGGCGTCCACGCCTGCCAGGTCGGCAGACGCGTGGCATCCGTATTCGGTGATGCTGGCGCCGACGTACACACCGGTCTGCGATCGCCGCAACGAGGTCGCCGGAATTCCCGCGTGCTCCAAGGCTTCCCACGCCACCTCGAGCAGCAGCCGTTGCTGCGGGTCCATCTTGACCGCTTCGCGGCTGGAGATGTCGAAGAAGTCGGCGTCGAATGCGGCGATATCGCGCAGGAACGAGCCCCAGCGGGTGGTGCGGGCGATCGCGTTGCCCGTCTCGGCTGACCCGTCGTCGAACGGAGCCCAGCGATCGGCGGGCACTTCGGTCACCGCGTTGCCGCCGTCGAGCAGGAACTGCCACATCGCGTCCGGTGAGTTGATGTCCCCGGGGAACCGGCAACCCAGACCGATCACCGCGATGGGCTCATCGGTGCCGAAGCGCCCGGGCTCGGGTGCCGACTCTTCATCGGCGGACTCGGGCTCGATGAGGAACCGGGCCAGTTCCGCGACCGACGGGTGCTGCCAGAGTTCTACTGGTGAGACCTTGCGGCCGAGCAGTTCGGACAGCTCGCCGCAGAGCACCACGGCATCGCGCGATCCGACGCCCAGATCGTTGAGCGACGCGTTGAAATCGATGTCCTCGAGACTGCAACCGATGTTGGTGACCAGATAGTCGGCCAGCCAGTGGCGCAGTGCTTCTTCATCAAATGCTGCGGTCATGCGGGGAACTCAATTCCCACTAGATCCCGTCCCATCCGGCCGGAGCCGATTCCACGCTGTCGAACAGCTCGTTCAAAACACTGTCGGTCGACTCCGGCAGCTCACCGCCTGAGGCCGCCGCGCCGCCGCCGACATCGTCCTGCGGCAGCAGCTTGCCGGTCAGGTGCGCCGCCAGTGCCGCAGTTGTCGGGTGATTCCACAGCATGGTCGCCGACAGCTCCATACCGACCAGCTGTTCGATATCACGGCGGACCGCCATCGCCATCACGGAGTTCAGGCCGAGTTCGGCGAACGGCCGGTCCAGCTGTAGCTCAGCCTCCGACATGCGAAGCTCGCGCGCCAGAATGCTGCGCAACCCGATTTCCAGCTCGCTCAGTATCTCATCGGCGGGCAGCTGCGCCCAGTCGCGGACCGGTCCGGCGCCAGCGGAAGCGGACTCCCCGGGCGTTCCTTCCCTGGGCAGCGGCACCATCACGGCCTGCGCGACGTCGTAGTGCTCCACGTGGTCCCAGGCGGCGAAGGCTTCCGCCGGGGTGATCGGTCGCGAGCCCATCCGTTCCAGTTCGTGCAGCACCACATGCGCCTCGGCCCCGAACCCCAGGCCCTTCCACGCCACCCAGTCCAGGCTGACGCTATGGCAACCCAGCTTGTGGCGGGCACGGGCCAAGCCGTCCAGGTAGGCGTTGGCGCTCGCGTACGCGCCCTGACCAGGAACCCCGAACACCGCCCCGGCGGCTGCGGTCATGAAGAAGAAGTCCAGGCTTCCGGGCGGGAAGAGCTCGTTCAGCACCTGGGCGCCCGCGACCTTGGGCCACATGGTGTCGCGCAGCCGCTCGGTCTCCACCTCGGTGAGCAGTTGTCCCTCGGTGATACCGGCGGCGTGGATGATGCCGCGGATCGGCGGGGCGCCGGCGGCGTCCCGGCGGGCCAACAGGTCGGTCACCGCAGCCCGAGACCCGACGTCCAGGCCAGCCACATCAACGGTGACACCGCGCCGCTCCAACGCCCGGATGGCGGCGATCTTCTTCCGCACGCCGACCTCGATCTCCTCGGAGTCCCAGTCGCGCCGGGGCGGCAAGGCACTGCGGCCGGCCAACACCAGACGGCGGGCACCGCGGTCGGCCAACCATCCGGCCATCAGCAGGCCGAGCGCTCCCATACCGCCGGTGATGAGGTAGGCGCCGTCCGGCTGGCACACCATCGGCCGGCGCTGCGGCGGACCGGAGATCGGAGTAAAAGCCGGCGTCAGGAACCGGTCGCCACGCCACACCAGGATGGACTTGGCCGGCGTGCGCAGGATGCTCGACAGCGCCGCAGCGCTCGCAGCTGCATCAGCGGTGTCATCGGTTGGCAGGTCCACCAACCCACCGCAGAGTTGCGGCTGCTCGGCCCGGATCACGCCCGCCATTCCCCACAGGCAGCTTTGGCGCACGGCAGCGGCGGAGGCGGCCTCGTGGACGCCGTGGGTGACGATCCACAGGGCCGGCGGGTGCGTGTCGCGGTCGGCCAGCGCGGCCACCAGGTCGGCTACCTCGCCGGCCAGTCGGGCCGCGCAGTCCAGGTCGGATTCGTCGGTGGGCCCCGGGTCGGCGACATAGACGACGTTCTGGGCCTCGGCGATCCCGACGCTGGGGTGACCAACCGCGCTCAGTCCGTCGCGCAGACGGTCGGCGGCGGCGCCGCCACCGACCACTGCCAGGGTCCCCGGCTGGCTCGGGGTCTGCCGTTCGGCATCCCAGGGCTGCCAGTCGATCGCGTGGGCGATCGAGCTGGGGTCGTCCGAGGTAGCCACGTTCAGCACCGTGTAGCGCAGCCCCCGGATGTCGACACACCGGGCGCCGTCGGCAGTGGTTACGGCGATGTCGACGATGAGTTCGCCCTCACCGCCGTCGCGCCGGTGCACTGTGACTCCGGCCCGACCGTCGACCGGTGCGTCGCCGAAGCGGACATCGTCGACCGACGCCGGCACCATCAGCTCGGGGTTGGCGTTGTCGACCAGGCGGGCGACATGCAGAGCGGCGTCGAGCAGCGCTGCCGTGCCGGACTGTGCGGACGCGACGTCGGCACACAATTGGGTCGCGGTGACCCGACCGGAGGTCAGCGACCACTCGAAGGGACGCCCCTCGCTGCCCCAGGTGAGCCACAGCTCGGTCACCGCGTCGTCATCGAAGGCGGTTCCGCTGTGACCGTTGGTGAGGCTGGAATCAACAGCGAGCCCGACGGATTCGTTGCGCGGCGTGATGCGGGCGCTGAGGTGTTTGACCCACCGGGCGGCCGGGTCGTCGGAAACCGACTTCGACGACACTGTCACCGATTCGCCGTCGGCGACCACCTGGATGGTCCGCGGCCGGTCGACGATGATCGGGTGCTCGAACCTGATCTCGCTGACCGCGGAGTCTCCGCTGACCTCGAACGCCGCGTCCGACAGGGTTTGCAGCAGCACCGATGCCGGGACCAGCTCCACCCCGTTGTTGCGGTGACTGCCGGGATACGGCTTGGTCTCCGGCGACAGCCGGGCTTGCCACAGGTGGATGGTCGGCGTGCTGCCAATCGTGATGTGGGTGCCCAGCAGCAGGCCCGGCCGTGGAGCGGATTCGGCTGCGGTGATGGAGCTTTCGACCACAAGCCAGTGGTGGGTGTGTCGCCACGGTGTGGTCGGCAGCACCGGGTAGGTCCCCGACGGGTGCGGCAGTTCGCGGGGGCTCACCGGGTGGGCGCTGTTGAGATGCTGATGAAACACGACGGTGTCATCGCCGTCGCGCACCAGCGTGGCAACGCTGCAGTGCGGCACCGCGTCCAGGATCTCGTCGATGGTGTGGGTGAGGATCGGGTGCGGGCTGATCTCAATGAACGTGCCGTATTTGTCCCCGGCGGCGGCGACCGCCTGATTCACCCGAGCCGGTTGGCGCACGTTGTCTGCCCAGTAGCGGGCGTCGAGCACCGGGGTGGGTCCGAGCGGATCGACCACGGTGGACAGGAACGGGATCTGGGGCATTTGGGGGGTGATGTCGGCCAGTTCGGCACGCAGTTCATCCAGGATCGGATCCATGAACG
>LZME01000013.1 GCA_001673575.1 Mycolicibacter heraklionensis
GCAACGCTACCCTTCGAGATCAACGAATCTATCGAGAGGATCGTTTAGAGCGAGCCATGCGCCGGTCACGTAGCTGCGTCCAGACGCGGCGGAGTGCAGTCACTTCGTCGACAGTAAAACCCAAGCGCTCCACCAGCACCGTCCGATCCACAAGGTCAAGAGCATCGTCGTATCGTCGCTCCCGAACCAGCTCATCGGTCTTTTGGTGCAAAGAATCTGGGACGAGAGCCGGATTGGCCACGGGCAGACTTTCACATTCGCTTGGCTCCAGCTCCAAGATGCCGCCTCCGTAGCTACGGCCCAGAACTTCGGCGAGAGCAAAGGTCGCCGAGTTGAATGCACCCACCGCAAGGCTCGCCATGTCCACATTCGGTTCCACCCGCACCCTGTGTACAGTGTCGGTGCTGGTGGCGCCGGCGCCATTCGCGATTAGCCGGGGGTGTGTGCTGATTTGTCTGAGCATGAAGCCATCCGGAACCCAAGTCGATGGCACCCCCCACCAGTTGCGCCGGATACGGCACTTGTAGCCGTCAGGGACGCCGCTCGCCTCACCCTCGGCAATATATTTCGCCAGTGCCGCCTGGCGCCGAAGATTGACATCGGGCGGCACTGCGAGGAGCCGGGTGCGCATATCAGTCATGTCCTGGTCAGCGAGATCCTGCGCGGACAAACTCAGGGCCGGAACTTGCATACTCCGTGCCACAAGCGGCACCGCGAACTGGGACAGCTTCCGCTGCTTGACATCAGCGGCCGAAAGGCAGAAGAACGAGTTCCTACCCGTCACTACGCCAACGTCGACGTTGGCGAAGTGGCCCAAGGGCAGCATCCGCCCATCGGCACGCACCCTGCGTAGCATCTCGATGTCCGCTACTTCGAGGTAGTATTTTGTCCACTTCTCTGCCTCGTGGAGGTGGGCACGCGCTGCAGGAGTATTCCCGGACGTAACGGAATCCAAGTGAGATGCGTCAGGTACTTCGATAGTACGAATCTCGGCCGGCCCCTTCCCACGTTCGGCAAGAAGAAGGACCACTTCCTGCAAAATGCCAGGAAAGACGAGGTGCTTGAACGACACGATTGTCACGTTCAAGCAGTTATCGACAAGGTACGCGCGGAGCGGAGCCGCATAACCGACCTGTAGTAGCTCGGCAGGAAGCACCAAGGCGACGCGACCACCCGGGCGGACAGCAAGAACAGACGCCACCACAAACGGTACCCATGCGTTCGTCAACTTCGTTGGACGTAGGCCCTGGCTGCGCATGAGGTCAAGGGCGGGGTCGCGCGATGACTCAGCCCAGGAGCCGAACCGGATATATGGCGGATTGCCCGCGACAGCATCAAAGCTGCCGTGGCGGCACGATTTGAACCAAGTAAAAAAGTCAGCGGCATCCACCTGCACGCCCGAGCAGGCGGTAGCTTTAGCGGCCTCCTCGCTGAGCAGCTCAACAGCTGCTAGTTCTGTCGCCCCACAAGCCGCAACCAACTCCCGCAGGATTGCTCCATCGCCACACGAGGGCTCCAGGACGCGGCCACCAGCCTTCGCCGCCCAGCCAGCCACGAAGCGGGCGATCTGCTCAGGCGTGTAGTAGCCGCCCCGGAGCTTGTCGCCCTCGGGGGCCACCTTAGCTGCGAACTTCGCCATTGACCCATCTTGACGGACTGGTACGACACGGGCGGCCATTCGCGTGTTGACGGCGTGCCGTTCGCGGTCTGTCGGGGGGCATCAATAGTCTCATAACGTGCCGTTCCATCGACTCGCCAAGGAAGATGCCCGCAACGCGATGGAGGCATTTGTCGAGGACTACAAGAAGCACGCCGCGGACCTCGAAGCACCGCATTCGTCTTACACAGAGTTGGAAGCCCGGACCGAGTACATCGACCGTTTCCTACGCATCCTCGGATGGGACATCGCCAACGAAGACAGTCAGCCCCAGGTCTCACGTGAGGTGGTACTCGAGCGCGAACTCAGTGAGAGCGATGAGGGGGGTCGCCCCGACTACCGGCTAAGAACGCGAGGGCGCGACCGTCTGCCGGTGGAAGCTAAGAAGCCATCTGTCAAGCTCTCAACGTCGCCCGGTCCGGCCAGGCAAGCGCGCTCGTACGGGTGGTCGTTGTCCCTTCCCGCCGCAATCCTGACCAATGTTGCCCAAACCGTGGTATTTGACACGGCGATCGCTCCCGAAGAGGGTGACGGCCCGGACGTCGCCGTCGTGCCAGGCGGCAAATTCAGTGTGGATGATTACGTCAACCGCTTCGACGACCTCTGGGAACGTCTGTCGCACGAATCGGTTACGGGTGACTCGTACTATCAGCTGTACTCGTATGCTGAGCCGCCGCGCGGCACGTCCGCATTCGACCGAAGCTTCCTGGCTCAGTTCAAGAAGTGGCGGATTGCACTCGCTTCGGACATTGCGAAACTGAACCCGTCCCTGCCCGCGGCTGAGATAGGAAGGCGTACCCAGCGGCTCCTCAACGCACTTCTGTTCCTACGTGTTTGCGAGGACCGCAACATTGGCCAATATGAAGCACTCTTGAAGTCGGCCCGAGACGCCAAACTGATGGAAACATTCAAGTCGGCTGATCGAACGTTCAACGCTGGGTTATTCGACGTATTGACTTCAACCACGTGCAGCGCTGAGGTGCTGACCGGGGTAGTTCGCGAAATGTATTGGCCTCGAAGCAGATTCGCATTTGGTGTGCTCCGGCCAGATATCTTAGCGGCCGTCTACGAACAGTACTTGGCGGAACGTGTGGAGTTAGGTGTTGACCGAAATGTGACGCTCGCGCCGAAGCCCGAACTCACGCATGCTGGCGGCGTAGCGATGACGCCGGCGTGGGTAGTCTCGGAACTGGTTGCAGGAGGTCTAGATCCACAACTCCCAGCAGGGCAACCAGTGCCTGCCGCTTTTAAGGCGCTCGATCTATCAGCGGGGTCTGGTCCTTTCCTTATCGAGATTCTCGAACGCCTCATTGAGATCGAAGAACGCGCCGGGCGCTCGGTTGGACTGGCTCAACGAGCCGCTTTGGTGAAAGATCATCTGTTCGGAGTGGATATCGACGGCGCCGCTGGAGAAGTTGCGAAGCTTAGCTTGCTGCTAGCAGTGCTCGGCGACGAGGTGGTCGATCCGTCAACCGCGCGAAATGTACTGCCAGACTTGTCGAGCAACCTGCTGATCGGTAACTCGCTCATAGAGACCGACTTCGACACTATTGTCCCGGCAGCAGCCAGAATCCCGGAACGGCGTGCTGCGGCAGCTCCTCTGAACCTCAAGACGGTGTTCGGCGCGACGATACGGGCTGGTGGATTCAACCTCATCGTGGGCAACCCGCCGTATGTGCGCATTCAGGTGCTTGCGGAACTGATGCCCGATCAGCTGGAGTACTTCCAGGATGCTCGAAGCCGTTACAAGTCGGCGCAGGGCCACAACTTCGATCTCTATCAGCTTTTCGTGGAGCGAGCATTTCAGCTCCTCGCCCAGGACGGATACTTCGCGTACATCGTGCCAAACCGTTTCACCAATCTGCTTCCCGCAACCGCAATGCGTGAGCTTTTGGCACCGCGACTCACACGGCTGGTGCACTTCGGCGAGCAGCAGGTATTTGAGGGGCGACAGACCTATACCGCGCTCGTCATAGCCGGCGCACCCTCCTCGGCGCCGGCAGAGTTCGAGATCGTCAATGACTTGTCAGTCTGGCGTCAAGAGGGCGTCTCGTCCGTGGTCCAAGTCGAGCGCGGGAGCCTGAGCGCCGAGAGCTGGCCCATCGCTGACGAAGCACACGCCAAAGTCTTTGAGAAGATGGAACAGTCGGGCATTGCTAAGCTCGGAGACGCTGGTTGGGTCAACATCTTCGTCGGCGTGCAAACCTCAGCCGACGATATCTTCTTCATCACACCGGACCCAAATGGCTCGAACGACACTGTCGTTCGATTCAAAGATCCCGATGGTGCTGAACGCGAGGTTGAGCGGGCAATTCTGCGCCCCGCTATCCGAGACCGGACGTTGGAGCCATACGGCCGAAGCCCTGTCCCAGACGCGTACGCGATCTTCCCGTACAACGTGCAACCGGCACCGCCTGGTCGTGTCAGAGGCAGGGCCGTCGTCTACGACGAGGCCACCATGAAGGCGCACTATCCGAAGGCACTTGAATACCTAACGGCCCACAAGGAAGCGCTCCAAATGCGAAGCGTTTCGCCTGACCCTGGCGACAAGTTCTGGGCTTACGGTCGGTCTCAATCACTTACCAAGCTCCACGATCCGAAGCTCATCGTTCGAGTGTTGTCGCTTGCGCCGCAATATGTGCTCGATTCAGAAGGCCTTGTCACGCCCGGCGGCGGCGATGGTGGCCCGTACTACTTGGCGCGTCCAGACGTCGCGTGTCCGTACTCGATCAATATCGTGCAAGCAATCCTGTCTCATCCCGCTGTGGACGCATTTGTGGCGTCGCGTGGACGGCAGTACCGAGGTGCGTATGTCGTTCATCGGAAGGCATTCATGGAGGCTGTCCCAATACCGGACTTGGACGAGACTTCGCAGCGCGAGATTGAAGTAGCCGTCACCGAGATACAAGACATCGTCGTACGGCTGCGATTCGAGCAGGACGCTTCGATCCGGACGACGTTGAGCGGCCGCTTCGAGGTACTCCGTACGAAAGTCAACAGCGTCATTGCGGCGGCGTACGGGCTGAGCGAAGAAGACCTAGAAGCTGTCGTTGGTGACTGAGCTGGGGTCTGCCATCAACCTATCCGTACAGCAAATCCCAAAGATGTTCTGAACCCGTACTGGCCCGCGCTTTGGCGGTGGCGGCCGGGGCTGCCCCGAGTGCAGTTGAATCAGCCGGGGCAGTCCCAATATCAAGCCGGAGAAGTGACTGGCCCTAGCAGTAAGGATTTCGGCTCTTCGAAGGTGTCCGCCGATCGGTTACCTCCACCCCATGGACACCGGTGTCTACAGATCCCAACTCACCGAGCAGCTGGCCGCCCAACAACAGGGGTCGGTGTTTCACGAAATAGTCAGCGGATGGCGCTCACATCGGGAATCTGTCCCCTGCCCTACAAGTAGGCAGAGCCGACGCTTGGCCTCGAAAAGGTTGAACACCTCTAGCCAGTCGAGGCGGCGTGATCTTCGCTGCACGAATAGCTGAGCTGCGCGTTCCCGCACACCGCCATCCCCCCCGAGCCCGCGCCCGCCGCCTGCGACCATGTACCGATGACCGCAACACTCGTCGCCAAGAACGTCGCCGGCGGCTTCGCGCACCGCACGCTGTTCGAGGGCGTTGACCTCACCGTGGCACCGGGCGACGTCATCGGCGTCGTGGGCGCCAACGGCGCCGGCAAGAGCACCCTGTTGCGGATCCTGGCCGGCGCCCTGGAGCCGCTCGAGGGCGCGGTCACCATCGCCCCGGCCGATGCGTTCGTCGGTTGGCTGCCGCAGGAGCACGAGCGGGTGGAAGGCGAGACCGTCGCCGCCTACATCGCTCGCCGGACCGGCTGCGCACAGGCGGCGCAGGCCATGGACGCCGCGGCCGCGGCCCTGGCCGATCCGGATCTGGCTCCCGCGCATACCGATCCGGCCGAGGCCTACTCGATCGCGCTGGACCATTGGCTGGTCACCGGCGCGGCGGACCTCGACGACCGGCTACCGGCGGTGCTGGCCGACCTCGGACTGGACTCCGAGGCGGTGCGGCCCGAGTCGACGCTGATGACCGGCTTGTCGGGTGGACAGGCCGCCCGGGTGGGCTTGGCTGCGCTGATGCTGTCGCGGTTCGACATCGTCCTGCTCGATGAGCCGACCAACGACCTCGACTTGGACGGATTGGCTCGGCTGGAGCAGTTCGTCCGTGATCTTCGTGGCGGGGTGGTGCTGGTCAGCCACGATCGGGAGTTCCTGGCCCGCAGCGTCACTCGGGTCCTGGAATTGGATCTGGCGCAGAACACCACGACCGTCTTCGGCGGCGGGTACGACAGCTATCTCGAGGAACGCGAGATCAACCGCCGGCACCGGCGTGAGCAGTACGAGGAATTCGCCGAGAAGAAGGCCGACCTGGTCGCGCGCGCCCGCGTCCAGCGGGAATGGTCCAGTCAGGGCGTCCGTAACGCCATCCGCAAGGCCCCCGACAACGACAAGATCCGCCGTCGCGCCGCCACCGAGTCCAGCGAGAAGCAGGCGCAGAAGGTGCGTCAGATGGAGAGCCGGATCGCCCGCCTCGAGGAGGTCGTCGAACCCCGTAAGGAATGGACGCTGCAGTTCACCATCGGGGAGGCACCACGGTCGAGTTCGGTGGTTGCCACACTCGACAATGCGGTAGTGCGGCAAGGCGATTACGTCCTCGGGCCAGTGTCGCTCCAGGTGGATGCCGGCGAGCGGATCGGCATCGTGGGCCCCAACGGGGCGGGAAAGTCGACGTTGCTGCGCCTGCTACTCGGCCGTCAGCAGCCCGACGCAGGCCGCGCAAGCCTGGGCGCCAGCGTCGCCATCGGTGAAATCGACCAGGCGCGCGCCGATTTCACCGGCCCCGCCCGGCTGGTCGATCGCTTCGAGCAACGGGTCCCGGACTGGTCGACCGCCGACGTGCGAACCCTGCTGGCGAAGTTCGGGCTGACCGCCGACCACGTGGAGCGCGCGGTCGACGACCTTTCGCCCGGGGAGCGCACTCGCGCCGGCCTGGCGTTGCTGCAGGCCTGCGGCACGAACGTGCTGGTCCTCGACGAACCGACGAATCATCTCGATCTGCCCGCGATCGAACAGCTTGAGCAGGCGCTGGACACCTACGACGGCGCGCTGTTGTTGGTGACTCACGACCGCCGGATGTTGCAGAACGTCCGGTTGGACCGCACGTGGCGGGTCGAAGCCGGGGGTGTTACCGAGCTGTAGGCGGGAGGGCGTTGCCGCGCTCATGGAGTGGTTGCCGATGTCAGCAGCGACACCCCTGAAGCGTCTACGTTGATCACCCCCAGAGTGAGCAGATCGGCGCGGCGACAACGCGATCGGCAAGCGGATAACGGCGAGGCCCGGAGTGCAACACCGCACCGCCGAGGAATCGCTCGCCTAGCTCATCGCGGAGCCAGCACAGGTGCTTGGCATCGTCAGCACTTGGCCCGCTACTGGACTTGATCTCGAATCCAAACACGGAGCCGTCGGCGTACTCAACGACGATGTCGACCTCGTGGCGACCTTGTTCGGAGCGCAGGTGATACAGGGTGGGTTCTGTTTCGCTCACGGCAGCGTCGGCACGCAGTTGCGCCATGACGAAGGTATCCAACAAGCGTCCCAGCAGGTCGCCGTCGCGGCGGACGCCCGCGAGGTCAAGACGGAGCTGCGCTGCAACGATGCCTGGGTCGAGGACGTATCTTTTCGGGGTCCGCACCAGCCGCTTGAGTCGATTAGTCCACCACGCCGGCACTTCCTCGATCACCAGCAGATTGGTGAGCAGCCGGTCGTAGGCCAGTGCGGTCTTCCGATCTACACCGGCGCTTTCGTAGATGGTTTGGGCAGCAACGACACCCGCAGTGTTCAAACACAGCGCATGGAAGTAGCGGCGCAGCCGTATCGGGTCGCGACCGTGCTCGACCGTCTCGGCATCCCGCGTGAGCAACTGATCGACGTAGGCTCGAAGCCATTGGCGGCGAAGCCGATCCGAGGCGGCCAGCACCGCATCGGGAAACCCAGACCGCAACGCACGCGCGATGTACTCGTTGAGGACGGGTGACTCCTCGGAGGTTGGCAAACCATCGACGCCGTGGGCCGGGAGCCGATCGAGTAGTGATCCCGTGGTGCAGTCACCATGGATCTCACGCTCGGTCATCCCATACATTTGCACCCGCAACGCGCGGCCGGTCAGTGGCCACCCCGAACTCTCCAGATCGGAGCGCACCGATCCGGTGATCAGGAAACTGCCGGACCCCGGGCGTGCGTCGACCGCCCGCTTCACGGCGGCCAGAATCGCGGGTGCCAGCTGCCACTCGTCGAGCAGCACGGGCCGTGCAACGTCCAACGCGCCATCGGGATCAGCGCGAACCGCCGCAGCTTCTGCTTCGCGGTCGAGCCGAACAATGGTGCGAGCGTGTCGGGCTGCCGTTGTCGTCTTCCCGCATGCTCGTGGTCCCACCACCAGCACAGCGGGAAAGCCGGCCAGCAGCTCGGCGATCATTGAATCGACCATCCGGGGTACATACGGCGTGGTCATGCCGGGAGAGTACCAGTTATCGGGCGCTGATTCCCGATATTACGCAGCTTCTAGTACCGGTTTACCGCAGCTCTTGATACCGATATTCCGCGCTGGGCGTGGCAGAGATCTGGCACGCGGCCGCATCGCCGTGGCGTTCCCTCGTGCCGATACGGAAGCTGGCCGTAGCGGCGGCGAGTTTGACGGGACTGGCATTTTCCTTAGAGATATGATGTGGTGTAGACCACGTTGGAATCGTAGATGTGATGCACACCACAGGAGATAGGGCGATGACCACTTTTCTGAGCGGCTTGGCTGCCACCGCTGCCACCGCGACCGTCGGCGCCGGCATGATGGGTCACGCCACCCTGGCGTTGTGTGTGGGCCTGGTGTCGGCCGCCTTCTTCGCCGGCCAAATCTGCTGATTCACGAGATGGGCACGCTTTCCCGCGCGTGACCTACCGGCAGCCATAGGCCGCCGGCATATATCCGATGCCCCGCCGTGGTGTGAGGCGCCGACAACTATCGTCGAGCGATGACACCCGAGGAGCGGCTGACCGCGCTCGAACAGATCGAGGCGATCAAAGCCCTCAAGCACCGCTACTTCCGGGCCTGCGACGCCAAAGACCCCGAGACCTTCCGGGCCTGCTTCATCGCCCGCGGTGCCGACATCCACTACGGACCGCTGGGCGGGTTCGACGACGCCGACCAGATCGCAGAGGTCTTCACCCGGATCGCGCTGCACAAGGTGGACGGCAAACCGGCGATCCTGGACATGCACCACGGCATGCACCCCGACATCACCATCACCGGCCCCGGCACAGCCATCGGACGATGGACGCTGAAATTCCGCCAGCTCAACATGATTGAGCGCACCGAACGCCTGCTCACCGGCGAATACGACGACGACTACGTGATCGAGGACGGCGCCTGGAAAATGGCCCGCAGCCACTTCCGCCAGCTCTGGGTGATCACCCGACCGCTCGGCGACGACACGATTGTGGAGGCCTAGAGATGACCACCCGCATCGCCTTGGTCACCGGCGCCAGCCGCAGCGTCGGCAAGGGCATCGCGTTGGCGCTCGGCTCGCACGGCTGGACCGTCTACGTCACCGCGCGGCATCAGGGCCCGCTGGACGAGACCGCCCAAAGCATCACCGAACGCGGCGGGCGCGGCATCGCCGTGCAGTGCGACCACCGCGACGACGACCAGATCGCCGCGCTGTTCGCCCGCATCGCCGACGAGCAGAACGGCCGGCTGGATCTGCTGGTCAACAACGTCTGGGCGGCACCCAAGGGGTTCGGTGGATTCGCCGAGAAGTTCTGGCAGCGCCCCCTATCGGACTGGGACACCCTGATCGGGGTGGGCCTGCGCGCCCACTACGTCGCCTCGGTGCACGCCGCGCAGCTGATGGTCCCGCGCGGTGCCGGCCTGATCGCCAACATCTCCTCGTTCGGAACCCGCGGGCACCTGCACTCGGTGCTCTACGGCATGTCCAAGGCCGGGCTGGACAAGATGGCCGCCGACATGGCCGTCGAACTGACCGGAACCGGGGTGAGCGCGGTATCGCTGTGGCCCGGACTGGTGAAAAACGAAGTCATGCAGGGCTTTATGGCCCGTGGCCTGGACAACTTCCAAGGCTTCCCGCTGGCCAACGCCGAAACCCCGGAGTTCATCGGCCGCGTCGTCGCCGCCCTGGCCAATGACCCCGACCTAGCCGCCCGCAGCGGCCACACCCTGATCACCGCCGAGACCGCGCTCGACTACGGCATCACCGACCTCGAGGGAAACCAGCCGGACTCGCACCGCGAACTGTTCGGCGGCGGGCCGCTGTACTGACCGGCTACCAATTACTCGGCGCGTAATCCTTGAGGAAGCACCCGTACAGATCCTCGCCGGCTTCCCCGCGCACGATCGGGTCGTAGACCCGGGCGGCGCCGTCGACCAGATCCAGCGGGGCGTGGAAGCCCTCCTCGGCCAGGCGCAGCTTGGTGGGATGCGGGCGCTCATCGGTGATCCAGCCGGTGTCCACCGCGGTCATCAGAATGCGATCGTTCTCCAGCATCTCGCCGGCGCTGGTGCGGGTCAGCATGTTCAGCGCTGCCTTGGCCATGTTGGTGTGCGGGTGGCCCGGACCCTTGTAGCGACGGCTGAACTGTCCCTCCATCGCCGACACATTCACCACGTACTTACGGCGCGCGCTCGCCGCCGCCATGGCGGGCCGGAGCCGGCTCACCAGGATGAACGGCGCGGTTTGGTTGCACAGCTGCACCTCGAGCAGCTCCAAGGCGTCGACCTCGTGCACCCGCTGGGTCCAGCTGTTCACCGGGGCGGTGTCGGGCAACAGCCCACCGGCGTCGATCGCGGTACCGGCGGCGATCCGCTCCGGCGACGCGCTGCGGGCGGTCAGGGCCAGTTCGGTCAGCGCGTGCGGTGTCTGGTGCTCGGCGAGGCTACCGGCCAGGGCCGCCGGGTGGGCGTCGCTGACGTGGTCGAAGGTGATCACGTCCACCAGCTCGCCTGCGGGGGTGCGCTCGGCCTCGACCAGGGCGGCATACGAGCCGGGGGCGCGCCGCACCGTCTGCGCGGCGTTGTTGATCAGGATGTCCAACGGGCCCTGGGCGGCCACCGTGTCCGCCAGCGCGACAACCTGCGCCGGGTCACGCAGGTCGATCCCCACCACCTGCAAGCGATGCAGCCAGTCGGCGCTGTCGGGCATCGCCGCGAACCGGCGCACCGCATCGTTGGGGAACCGGGTGGTGATGGTGGTGTGCGCGCCGTCGCGCAGCAGCCGCAGCGCGATGTACATGCCGATCTTGGCGCGCCCGCCGGTGAGCAGGGCGCGTCGTCCGGTGAGGTCGGTGCGAGCGTCACGCTTGGCCCGGCTCATGGCGGCGCAGCCCGGGCAGAGTTGGTGATAGAACGCGTCGACCTGCGTGTAGTGGGTCTTGCAGATGTAGCAGGCCCGCGAGCGCAACAGCGTGCCCGCCGACGCCCCGACGGCGGCAGACACCAGCGGAATGCCCTGCGTCTCGTCATCGATGCGGCCCGGCGCTCCGGTGGCCGTGGCGGCGATGACGGCCTGATCGGCGGCGGCCACCGCGTCGCGCCGGGCGGTCCGGCGGGCCTTCTTGACCGCCTTGAACATGCGCGCGGTGGCCCGGCGCACTGCGACGGCGTCGGGGTGCTCGGCCGGCAGCGAGTCGATCTCGGACAACACCTGCAGGCAGGTCGCGAGTTTCTCCGGGTCGATGACGGTCACGCCTGGTAAGGGTACGGCCCCGTAACGACCGGCAAAAACACGACAGACCCACGAACGCGATCAAGGTAGTGCCACACGGCCAGATCGTCAGGTAATCTAACGACCGTTCTACGCACGGAACTCAGGTTCCGTATCGGTTGGCGACAGGTTTTCTTCGCCTGAATTGGGCGTTGCGCGAGCCGGGTTGCCCCGTCTGGATCTGATCGACCCGAACGACCGAGAGGCATGCACCCGGTGTTCCGATTAATGAGGCGGTTCTGGATTCCGCTACTGCTGGTGGTTGTCGTGGCACTGGGTGGGTATGCCATTTCCCGGATTCGCGCATCTCTGGGCCACCAAGGCCCGAACCTGGCAGAGGGTTCGGCGATCACCGAGAACTTCAATCCGAAGCACATCACCTACGAGGTCACCGGGACCGGTGGGACCGCAAACCTCAACTACCTCGACGAGAACGGGCAACCGAATCTCATCGAAAACGCGTCGCTGCCTTGGTCATTCACGATCGTGACGACGCTGCCGTCGATGTCGGCCAACATCATGGCCCAGGGCGATCGCAACACCCGCGACCTTCGATGCCGGGTCACCGTCGACGACGAAGTGCGCGACGAGCGCGCCAGCGACGACACCATCAAACCGTTCATCTACTGCTTGGTGAAATCCGTATGAGCGAGCCGCAGACCCGCCGCCCCTTCTTAGGCCGGATGGTCCGGGTCTTCTCGCTGCCGATCATCCTGTTCTGGGTGCTCCTGGTGATCGTCCTGGGTGCGGTGATCCCGTCACTGGGCGAGGTCGCGGCCACCCGGTCGGTCCCGATCAGCCCTACCGGCGCGCCGTCGTACGCGGCGATGCTCAATATCGGCAAGGTGTTTCAGCAGTACGACTCGGACTCCACGGCGATGGTCGTGCTCGAAAGCGATGAGCCGGTCGGGGAGGCCGCGCACGAGTTCTACGACCAGATCGTCGCCAAACTCGAGGCCGATCACGAGCACGTGCAGAACGTTCAGGACTTCTGGAGTGATCCGCTGACCGCGGCGGGTTCGCAGAGCGTGGACGGCAAGTCCGCCTACGTGCAGATCTTCCTCAATGGCTCGCAGGGCACCACCGAAAGCCATGAGTCGGTGGCGGCGGTACGCGACATCGTCGCGTCGGTGCCCCCGCCGCCGGGCATCAAGGCCCATGTCGCGGGCAACACGGTCCTCAATGCCGACACCAGTGTGGCCGGGCATCAAAGCATGCATCGGCTGGAGTTCGTGTCGGTCGCCATCATCATCGTGATGCTGCTCGCCATCTACCGCTCGGTGGTGACGATGCTGATCTCCATGGTCGCCATCGGCCTGGGACTGTTTGCCGCCATGAGCGTTACGGCCGCCGCCGGCAACATGAACATCGTCGGCCTGACCCCGTACGCGGTCAGCATGGTGACGATGCTGTCCATCGCCGCGATCACCGATTACCTGATCTTCCTCCTCGGCCGATATCACGAAGAGCGAGCGAAGGGCCTCGACCCCGAAGAGGCGTTCTACGTCTCCTACAGCGGCGTCTCGCACGTCATCCTGGGTTCGGGGTTGACCATCGTCGGCGCCTTGATGTGCCTGAGCATGACCACGCTGCCCTACTTCCAGACCATGGGCCCGCCCTGCGCGATCGCGATCCTGGTCGTCATCGCCGCGTCCCTGACACTGGCCCCGGCGATACTCACCGTGGCATCGAAGTTCGGGCTGCTCGACCCCAAACAGAAACTGTCGACGCGGAACTGGCGCAAGGTCGGAACCGTAACGGTCCGCTGGCCCGTCCCGGTCATCTTGATGAGCAGTGCGCTTGCCGTCGTGGGTTTCATCAGCCTGCTG
Organism: Mycolicibacter heraklionensis; assembly: GCA_001673575.1. GTDB lineage: Bacteria > Actinomycetota > Actinomycetes > Mycobacteriales > Mycobacteriaceae > Mycobacterium > Mycobacterium heraklionense_A. The sequence continues at coordinate 13,270 of LZME01000013.1, forward strand.
ACGTATGTGCCGCAGTACAACGACCAGAAGTTCACCCCTGCCGACATGCCGGCCAACCTGGCCATGGCGGTTGCGGACCGGCATTTCTCCCAGGCCCGGATGAACCCCGAACTGTTGATGCTCGAAACCGATCATGACCTGCGCACCCCCGCGGACATGCTGGTGATCGAGAAGGTCGCCAAGAGCGTCTTTCGCATGCGGGGCATCGATCGGGTGCAGACCATCACCCGCCCGCTGGGCGCACCGATCGAGCACAGCTCGATCCCCTTCCTGCTCGGCGCGCAGAACGCCGGCACCCTGCAGGCCGCGAAGTTCAACAATGACAACTCGGCTCAGATGCTCGAACAGGCCGACGAGATGAGCAAGACCGTCGCCAACATGGAGCGCATGTACGACATCACCAAGCGCATGACCGAAGTCACGCACAGCATGGTCGCCAGGACCCACGACATGGCGGACACCACCGATCAATTGCGGGACCATATCGCCGATTTCGACGACTTCTTCCGGGTGTTCCGCAACTACTTCTACTGGGAACCGCACTGCTTCGACATCCCGATCTGCAACTCACTGCGATCGATCTTCGACACCATGGACGGCATCGACCAACTCGACGAACAGATCCAGAATCTCACCGTCGACATGGACCGCCTGGACAAGTTGCTGCCGCAGATGTTGCCGGTTCTGCAGAACACCATCGACTCGATGACGACGATGCGCGACTTCATGCTCGCGACCCACAGCACCATGGCCGGAACCCAGGCCCAGCAACAGGAATTGGCCAAAGGCGAGACGGAGATAGGCCTGTACTTCGATCAGGCCAAGAACGACGATTTCTTCTACATGCCGCCGGATGTGTTCGACAATCCTGACTTCAAGCGTGGCATCAAGATGTTCATGTCGCCAGACCACAAGTCGGTCCGGATGATCATCACCCACCAGGGCGACCCGGCCTCGGTGGAGGGCATCGCACATGTCCGGGACCTCAAAGACGTTGTCGCCGACGCCCTCAAGGGCACCCCGCTGGCCAGCGCGAAGGTCTCGCTCGCCGGTACCGCATCGCTGTACGCCGACATGCAGGACGGCGTCGTCATCGACCTGATGATTGTGCTGATCGCGTCGCTGATCCTGATCTTCGCGATCATGCTGATCATCACCCGCAGCGTGGTGGCCGCCCTGGTGATCGTCGGCACCGTGGCGGCATCCTTGGGTATCGCGTGTGGATTGTCGGTGCTGCTCTGGCAGGACATCCTGGGCCTGGGCGTGCAGTGGATCGTGATCCCGTTGTCGATGGTGATCCTGCTGGCCGTGGGTTCGGACTACAACCTCCTGGTGGTCTCGCGCCTGCGGGAAGAGATAGCCGCCGGGCTCAACACCGGCATCATCCGAGGTGTGGGGGCGACGGGGCGTGTCGTGACCGCGGCGGGCTTGGTGTTCGCCTTCACCATGATGGCGATGATCGTCAGTGACCTGCGCGTGGTCGGCCAGCTCGGTACGACGATCGGTATCGGCCTGATCATCGACACGTTGATCGTCCGGGCGTTCATGACACCGTCGATCGCTGCGGCGCTGGGTCGCTGGTTCTGGTGGCCGCTCAACACTTTTGAGATCACCAGGCGCGGCCGTAGCGGACCCGAACCGCAGCCGGCCGAAGACAACACCGCGCCCATTCCGCAACCCACGTCGTAGGTGCCCGGCGATGGCAGACACCGAATCGAAGTTGCGCAGGCGCACCGATGGGCGACTCGATCGGTCGCGTGACCCCGCGATCCTCGATGCCGCCTTGGCCGCCTTGGCCGAACACGGCTACGACGACACCAACATGAACGACATCGCGGCGCGAGCCGGTGTCGGCAAGGCCGCCATCTACCGCCGCTGGTCGTCGAAGGCCGCGCTGATCGCCGATGCGCTGGTGTACTGGCGACCCGACCTGATGGACGACGACGTCGCCGACACCGGCAGCCTGGCCGGCGACTTCGACGCGCTGGTGGGACGGATGGCGCGCACCGACGACGCGCTGATCCCCAACGACGTGGTGCTGCGGGTTGCGGTCGAGGCCGCCCACGATCCACACCTCGCCACCGCACTCGACGACATGCTTCTGCTCAAGGGCAGACGGGTGGTGACCACCATCCTGCAGCGGGCCGCCGACCGTGGCGAGGTGGCACCCGGCCGTGACTGGTCGCTGATCGCCGATGTGCTGGCCGGAGTGGGTCTGATCCGGGTCATGAGCGGTCAGAGCTTCGACGCGAAGTTCGCCCGGCAGGTCATCGACACGCTGGTCCTTCCCGCCGTCCTGGCGGCGAGCGCCGATTAGTGATTCGCTCCAGGTCGCAAATACAATCGCGGGCGCAATGACCGAGATCTCCGCTGAAGCGGGCCGCCGCAGAACCTTCGCCGTGATCAGCCACCCCGATGCCGGCAAATCGACCTTGACCGAGGCCCTGGTGCTGCATGCCAAGGCCATCACCGAGGCCGGCGCGGTGCACGGCAAATCCGGCCGTCGTGCCACGGTGTCGGACTGGATGGAGATGGAGAAAGCCCGAGGCATCTCCATCACCTCGACGGCCCTGCAGTTCCCGTACCGCACCCCCAAGGGGCAGGACTGCGTCATCAACCTGCTCGACACTCCCGGCCACGCCGACTTCTCCGAAGACACCTACCGGGTGCTGACCGCCGTCGACTCCGCGGTCATGCTCATCGATGCCGCGAAAGGCCTTGAGCCGCAGACCCTCAAGCTGTTCCAGGTGTGTCGCCATCGTCGGATCCCGATCATCACGGTGATCAACAAGTGGGACCGGCCCGGCCGGCACGCCCTGGAATTGATGGACGAGATCCACACCCGCATCGGGCTGCGCCCCACCCCGCTGACCTGGCCGGTTGGCATCGCCGGAGAATTCGACGGGGTGCTCGATCGCCGGTCCGGGAACTTCATCCGGTTCACCCGCACCGCCGGCGGCGCCACCGCGGCACCCGAGGAGCACATCGCCGCGGCCGACGCGCATGCCGCGGCCGGCGATGACTGGGATACCGCGGTCGAAGAGTGCGAGCTGCTGAGCGCCGACGGATCCGACTTCGACCGCGAGGCGTTCCTGGACTGCACGGCGACACCGGTGCTGTTCACCTCGGCGGCCTTGAACTTCGGCGTGAATCAGCTTCTCGACGTGCTCACCGAGTTGGCGCCGGCGCCCAGCGGGGCGCTCGACGTCGACGGCGGCAGGCGCGCCACCGACGCACCGTTCAGTGCCTTCGTGTTCAAGGTGCAAGCCGGAATGGACTCCGCGCACCGCGATCGCATCGCTTTCGCGCGGGTGTACTCGGGAACCTTCGAACGTGGCGACGTGCTCACCCACGCCGCGAGCGGCAAGCCCTTTGTCACCAAGTACGCCCAGTCGGTGTTCGGCCAGCAGCGCTCCACCTTGGACACCGCCTGGCCCGGCGATGTGATCGGGTTGGCCAACGCCGCCGCGCTGCGTCCCGGTGACACGCTGTATTGCGATGTGCCCGTGCAGTACCCGCCGATCCCGAGCTTCTCGCCCGAGCATTTCTCGGTGGCGCGCAACGTCGATCCCAGCAAGCACAAGCAGTTCCGCCGCGGCATCGAGCAGTTGGACCAAGAGGGCGTGGTGCAGGTGCTGGTCTCCGATCGCCGTGGTGAGCAGGCGCCGGTGCTTGCCGCGGTCGGCCCGATGCAGTTCGAGGTGGCCGCACACCGCATGGCCAGCGAAATGGGCGCGCCGATCACGCTGGAGCCGCTGCCGTATCAGGTCGCGCGGATCGTGGACGCCGCCGACGTCGACTTCGTGAACAAGCAGTCGTTGGCGGAAGTCTTGACCCGCACCGACGGCGTGCACCTGGTGCTGTTCTCCAACGCGTGGCGGCTGCAGGGTTTCCAGCGCGACAACCCCGATGTGCAGCTGCGGTCGCTGGTGGCCGCGGAGGGCTAGTTCGGCCGCTAGGTGCGCAGCCGCACCATGCGTGTCGTCGAACTCTCATCGAGCTCCACCAGGTCCGAGTAGGACCGCAGGAAATCGCTGAAAGACTTGTACCCCAGGGCCTTCTCGCTGAATGACGGGTCCATGCGCTTCATCTGTGCTTTGACCGATGAGTTGTGCAGCCACTCGACGTCGTCTTTCTCCAGGCCGATCTTCAGGGCGCGGATGAGCAGCCCGGTGGCGGTGTCCTGCGGATCCGGTTGTGGCTCCTCGGGCTCCTCTTTGGCTTGGCGGGTGCGGCGCTTCGGTTCGGCGTCTGCCTCGGCGGTGACCGGCGCGGGCTCGAACACCGGCACGCCGGGCAGCGCGTCGTAGCTGACGAAGTCGTCGCAGGCGGCGGCCAGGGCGCGGCTGGTCGAGCCGGCCACGCCGATGCCGACGACATAGCGGCCCAACCGTTTACAGCGCTGGGCCAGCGGGATGTAGTCGGAGTCGCCGGCGACGATCACCACATGCGTCAGATCCGGTAACCGGAACATGTCCTCGACCGCATCGACCGCCAACCGGATGTCGGCGCCGTTCTTGCCGTAGGCCGCGGCCGGGAACAACTGCACCAGATCGACCGCTCGCCCCACCAGCTGCGCACGGTAGCCGGTGTTGACCTCCGCCGACCAGTCGGCGTAGGCGCGGGTGAGTACCAGCGTCCCGAACGACGAGGCGAAGTCGATGATCGCCCCGACGTCGACGGTCGCCCGGGCGAGGCGTTCGGGATGCTTGGACAGGCCCTTGGACTTGTCCTTCTGAAACGAACTGCGCCCGTTGACCTGGTCGTAGCGCGAGATCACGATGTTGTCGAAGTCGAGGTAGACCGCGACCCGGGTATCGCCGGATTCCGTCATGGTCCCAGTGTGGCGCACCACCGGCCCCATCCATAACGCCTTGGCCGGCAAGGGTCCACATGGTCCGGGCCGGCGAGGCGGCTAACCGGCCCGGTACCACCGCGGAATCAGCTCCGGGTCCGGCAGCGGGTACTGCCCGAAGAAACCGTGCGGATCCCCGCGCAACACCTGGGCGTTCTGCACGTCGGCGCGCTGCCGGATTTCGCGCAGCCGGTTCAGCTCGGCGGCGCGGTGCGCGGCGTAGCTGCTCATCAGCCGCCGCGTGACAACCACCAGCAGGGCGACCACGGCACCGGCGAGAATGAGCCAGCGCAGCCACCACAGCAGCGCGATGAACAGCAGAATGGCCAAGCCCGTTCCGGTGCTGCCCGGCTGCTTGCGTTTCCCCATGGTCGCGACGGTAATCCGGGGGTACGACAGCCCGGGGCTACTAGCGACCCGGGGAGGTGGTCGGCAGGCCGAGGGCTCCGGCGGCCTCGAGCAAACGTTGGTCGTAGGCGACAAACGCGGTCAACCTGGCGCCGAACACTGCGTGACCGGTTGCCAGATGGATTGCGTCCAGGGATCGCAGCGTCGGGTCGGGGTACGCCGCAGCGGCGGCCCGAACCACCTCATCCACCTCGTAGCGCGAGATCCGGGATACCAGTGCGGGGATGTCGGGCAGGCGGGCGGGATCCATCCGCCGAATAGCGCGAGGCAGTTCGACCTCGATCAACGTTGATGACACCCACGGGGCGGACTCCTGTGCGGTGAGCCAATCGGCGAGCGCGTCGGTCTCCGGCTCACGCCGGATAAGCTTCACCAGCGCCGACGTGTCCAGATACAACATCAGTAGCGCTCGTCATCCCGCATCTCGCGGAGCACTTCTCCGGCCTCATGATCGGTACGAATCGGACCCGAGGGACGAGGCACCGGCCCGCTGAGGGTCGCCGGACGTAGACGCCCGGACCGAATCATCTCGGCTAGCGGTTCCTCCGTGGCCGGGATCAGGCGAGCGATCACCGCGCCCCGCTCGGTGATCTCAAGTTGTTCGCCCCGTTTGACGCGCGCGAGCACGCCAGCGGTGTTCTGATTCAGCTCGCGTACCGGCACCTCGGCCATAGAAAAATTGTACTACGAATTTGTAGTACAACGCGGTCAGGCTTCCCGCAGCCGCAACGCCAACCCGGACGCCCGCACCACCCGGCGCCCCAGCGCCGCCCGCACCGAACCTTCCGATCCCACCACCCGTACCTTCGTCTTGGCCCGGGTCACCGCGGTGTAGAACAGCTCCCGGGTCAACAGCCGCGACTCGACCGGCGGCATCAGCACGGTGACCTCGCCGGCCTGGCTGCCCTGGCTCTTGTGGATCGTCATCGCATACATGGTCTCGACCTCGGCGAGCCGGCTGGTGGCGAACTCCAGCGGCCCGGACGCCGTCGAGATCACCGCGCGCAGCCCCTCGTTGCGGACAACCACCGCCCCGGTATCGCCGTTACGCAGCCCGAGCCCGTAGTCATTGGCGGTCACCAGCAACGGCCGCCCCGCATACCACTCGGTCCACATCGGATCACCGGTCTGCTCGGCCACCAGGCGGCGGATCTGCTGGTTCCAGTGCCGCACCCCGTGCAGGCCTTCTCGGTGCGCACACAGCAACCGGTGCTCGTCCAGCGTGGCCGCCGCTGCCGTGGCATCACCGAGCAGCGCGGCCTGGCGCACCGCCAACGCGTGGGGAACCACCAGAGCCGCCAACCGCTCTGCCACGTCGCCCGCATGGTCGGTGTCGATCCACTCCACGTGCTCGCCGCCGGCGGCCAGCAGCGCGATCGCCTGGTCGGCGTCGCCGTCGCGGATCGCCACCGCCAGCGCGCCGATCGACTCCCCGAACCGGTGCGAGGTCCGCAGCATCGCCACCCGGGTGTCCGGCCGCGCCGCCAGCCCGTCGACCAGATCGGCCAGCACCGCACCGGCTTCCACCGACGCCAGCTGGTCGGCGTCGCCCACCAGAATCAGGCGGGCATCCGGGCGCATCGCCTCCAGTAGCCGGGCCATCAGGGTCAGCGACACCATCGACGTCTCGTCGACGACGATCACCTCGTGCGGCAGCCGGTTGGCCCGGTCGTGGCGGAACCGCACCGAGCTGTCCGGCCGCGATCCCAGCAGCGTGTGCAGCGTGGTGGCACTCAGTCCGGCAAGCCGCGCCTGGTCCACCGGCTCCAGTTCGGCCACCTCCGCGGCGACCGCCTCGGTCAGCCGGGCCGCGGCCTTGCCGGTCGGGGCGGCCAACGCGATCCGTAGCCCTGGCGTGCCTGACCGTTCGGCGTGTTCGGCCAACAGCGCCAACAGCCGCGCCACCGTGGTCGTCTTGCCGGTGCCCGGCCCGCCGGTGAGCACCGTAACCGGCTGCGACAGCGCGATTTCGGCGGCCGCACGCTGCTCATCGAACTGGCCGGGCGGAAAAAGTCGCTCAAAGGCGGGCAGCTCCGCCGGTATCGTCCCCGGCGCCGACAGCGCCAGCAGGTCGGCGCAGACTTGTTCCTCCTCGCGCCAATATCGGTCGAGGTAGAGCAGCGCGCCAGACGGGATGTCGTAGAGCCGCAGCACCTGTGCCTGCACCAGCTGGCTGTGGCGCACCGCGGTCAGCCAAGCCCCGGGCTCCGGCCAGGACACCTCCGCGCCATCGGTATCGGCGGCCACCGACGACAGATCCAGACACACCGACCCGTGCCGCAGCGCCCGCACCGTCAGCGCCAGCGCCAAGCCCACCGTCTCATCCGGTTCACCGGCCAAAGCCGTGATGCGTTGGGCGGCATGCACATCGGCGGCATCCAGCACGCCGGCCCGATTGAAGTCCCGCAACAGTCCGGTGGCGCCGGAGGCCACTCGCCACTCCAACAACTCGCTCATGCCGCCCGCCTGGCATGCAACAGGTCCGACAACGCCACCACCAGTGCCGTCGGCGGCCGCCAGTCGAACACCCCGGCGCGATGCCCGTCGATGACCGGCGTGTCCGGCCCACACATCCCACGCACGAACAGATACAGCACCCCGCCCAGATGCTGCTCGGGGTCGTAACCGGGCAGCCGCCATCGCAGGAACCGGTGCAGCACCGCGGTATACAACAGCGCCTGCAGCGGATAATCCGAATGCAGCATCGCGGCGGTGAGCCGATCGAAGCCGTAGTCGGCAGCGGTGTCACCGAGCCGGTTGGTCTTGTAGTCGACCACCAGAAAGCGCTGCTCGGGCACCCGCAGCACCACATCGATCGACCCGGACAGATATCCGCACAGCGGTTGGCCACCCAGTGCCTCGGTGGCCAGCCGGTCGGCATACGGGGCGAACGGATCGTCAGCGGACAAATGCTCGCGCAACAGTGTCCCGACCTCTGCCAGCCGCACGTCCGGCGCCACGCCCCGAACATCGCCGCCGGCGAGCGGGATCTCGAAGTCCAGCTCCCGCAACCGGTCTCGGGTGCCGATGTCGCGCAGGGTCAGCCCGTTTGCCAGCGGCCCCAGTGGGGTGTCGTGCATGGGCACCAGCGCCGCGGCCAGCGCGGCCGGCTCGGCGTCGACCGACCACCAGGCGGCGTGCACGCGTACCTGGGCTTCCAACTCGGCCACCAAGTCGGCGGCGAACGGATCGGCGGTCTCCAACACCGCGTGCACCAGCGAACCGAACGCCGCCCCGGCGGGCAGCTCGGCCATCGGCGAGACCAGATCCGCGCCGACCGGCGGCGCCGCCACCGCCACCGGGACGTCGTCGGCCTCGTCGTCGCGGGCGGTCAGCTCCGGTTCGCTGTGCACCCCCGACGCCGCGCCGGCCACGTCTTCGGAAGCGTGCCGGATCAGCCCGGAATACGACGTGCGCCGCCAGCCGGTGTCGATGTGCCGGTGGAAGTGCCGTGCTTCCAAGTCATCCGGAGGTTGCACCGGGGCGACCGGGGTCAACGGGGCGATCACCGACTCCTCGATGACCAGACCGCCGGCGGCCTCCCACTCCCGAAAGCAACGCAGGGCTTCGTCATCGGACGGCTTGGGCTCGCAGCGATCCGGCACCGGCGCCTCGCCACGGCACCGGCCGCGCAGCAGCCGGGACAGACCGCCATTGGGTTCGTCGTAGGACGCCGACCACCACGCCACCACCTGCGACTGCGCGCGGGTCAACGCGACATAGGCGAGCCGAATATCGTTGCGGGCGGCCTCGGCCAGGCTCAGCCGCTGCACGTCGGTGTGATCGGGGCTGTCCGGGCCGCCCACGTGCCGGCAGCGGACACCGGCTTCGTGGTACAGCGGGATGGCCTCGTCGAACATGTGCCGGTTGAACGCGAACGGCAGATACACGATCGGGAACTGCAAACCCTTGGAACCCCACACCGTCAGAATCTGTACGGCGGCGGCGTCGGAGTCCAGCCGACGATTGTGCTGCCCGCCGCCGGTTCCTTCCGTGCACTGACGACGCAACCAATCCCGCAACGCCGGCAGGCCCAGCCGATCCCGGTGCGCGGCCTCATGCAGCAGCTGCGCCACGTGCGCCAGATCGGTCATGGTGCGTTCGCCGCCGTACTCGCCGAGCAGCCGGCGCTTGAGGCCGGCCAACTGCGCCGCCTCGAACACCGCCGCCGGCCCGTGCAACCGCAGCTCATCGGACCAGTCCCGCAACGTCGACGCCACCTGGTCGGTCAACGTGTCACCACCGGCGGCCAGTTCGGCGGCGGTATGGCCGAAGAACACCGTCGCCGCGGCGGCCCGCACCAGCCCAGCGCGATGGGTTGCTTCGAACGCCTCCAGCAGACACAACCAGTCGGCGGCCGCCGCCGAGGAGAATACGTCGGCGTCGCCGGTGAACACCGCGGGAATTCCGGCCCGCAGCAAGGCTTCTTGGCAGGCGGCCGCGTCCCTGCTGTTCTCGACGATCACTGCCACGTCGCCGGGGCTGATCGTCCGGCCGTCGAAAGTCGCGCCGCTGGTGCACAAGGCGGCGACGTCGGCGGCCAGATCATCGGGGATGTGGCGGCGCAGCTTGGGCATCGGGACGACACGTTCCGCGCTGACGCCGAACGTCGCGCGGCCGACCACCCGTAGCCGGAACGGCGCGGTGCTGGGCGCACCGGCCAGCCGGGTTCCGCCGACCGCGGCCTCGACCTCGTGGACCACGATCTGCGGATCACCCAGCGCCGCACCGCCCATCACGGTCTGCAGCGCGTCGACCAGCGCCGCGTCGCTGCGCCAGTTCACCGCCAGGGTGCGCTGCTGTCCCGCGGTGCGGGCCGCCTGCAGATAGGTGTAGATGTCGCCGCCGCGGAACCCGTAGATCGCCTGCTTGGGGTCGCCGATCAGCACCACCGCCGAATGCCCGACGAAGCCGCGTTCGATCACCTGCCACTGGATCGGGTCGGTGTCCTGGAACTCGTCGACCATCACGATCGGCCAGCGTTGCCGCATCCGTTCGCGGGCCGGCGAGTCTTCGGGCTCCAAGGCACCCGCCAGCCGGCGCAGCAGGTCGTCGTACCCCAACACGCCGAGCTGGCGTTTGCGCAGCTCCAATTCGGTGCAGACCGCATCGACGAAACGCAACCGCACCTCGGCCACGGTGTCGGGCTCGGGATCCTGCGGGCGCAGTTGGGCATACGGGTCGGAGACCACCACCCGCGCCAGCTTCACCGCATCGGCATAGCTCAGGGCCACCTCGTCGCGCTGCGTGCCGAACTTCGCCAGGTACAGGTCGTCGACGACGCGGATCACCAGGTCGTCAAGGCTTTCCACCAACTCGACGCCGGCGCTGGTGTCACCGGCGATGCCCAGCGATTTCAGCACCAGATGGCAGAACTGGTGGGTGGTGGCGATGGTCGCGGCGTCGAAGCCGGCCAACGCATCACGCAGTCGGCGCCGGCGCAGCTCCCGCTCGTCGGCGGTGCCGCTGCACAGGTGCGCGACAAGATCATTGGGTTCCTGGGCGTTGGTGCCGTCGAGGGCGGCCAATGTCTCCACCAGTTGGCGGCGCACCCGGTCCCGCAGCTCCCGGGTGGCTGCGCGGCTGAACGTGATCAGCAGCATCTCGTCCAGCGTGGCGTGGCCCTCGGCCAGATAACGGGTCACCAGACCGGCCAGCGTGAATGTCTTACCGGTGCCGGCGCTGGCCTCCAGCACCGTGGTGGTGCCGCGGGCCGGCAGCGGGCCGAGCAGATCGAAGCGTTCCATCAGCGCACCCGCCGTTCCGCGCGCAGCAGCGGCAGCCACAGCCGGGCCGCCAGCGCGCCCAGTCGGGTGTCCTCGCCGTCGATCTCCTCACCCGGGCGCGGCGGGCCCTGCAGCACGTCGAACGGTGCGCGCGGTCCCCAAACCCGGACGCTGGCGGGTTCGGCGTCCTCGCCGGGATAGCGCTGGGTGGCCCACTTGCTGCTGGCATACCAGACCGGGTCGCGACCGGCGTGCCGCTTCTCGGCCCACGCGAACGACGTCTTGATCGGTAGCGGCAGCGGTTCGCAGCGCCCGATGTCGTAGAGCCACAACAGCTCCCGCAACGTCTCGACCGGGTTGGGTGGCGGCCCGAACACCCGCTGCAGGGCGCGTTCACCGCCCCGGTCGCGGCCGATGCAGCGCGCGGTCCACTCGACGTCGGGACGCTGGGCGGCCAGCGCCACCAGCGGGATCCACGCCTGCAGCAAGTGGGTGTCCCGCAGCTTGGAGTAGTTGACCGACACCGTGGTGGCATCGAACACCGGGGTGACGGTGCCGGTCAGCCGGCGCCCACCGCCAAGATCCAGATCGATGTCGTAGGTCGCCGGAGCACCTCGGCGATGCTCGAGCGCCGCGGCCGCCAATTGCACGACCCGGTCCCGGATCTGTTTGGCGGTGCGCCAGCCCAGCTGCCCGGGCGGCAGGCTGCCGCGCCGCCACTCGGCCGCGATGGCATTGCCGGGGTCGGTGCCCAGCAGCATGTCGTGCAGCATTCGGTTGCCCACCGCCCATTCGCCCAGCGCGTCGATCTCGACGGGCATACCGTCTTCGACCTCGTCGACCTCCCACGGCAGCGTGTAGTTCAGCGCACTGAAAAAGCCTTTGACCGGATCCTTGAAGAACTTCAGCAGATCGACGAGCGCGACGTCTCCCGGCGGCGGCGCAGGCAGCGGCTCGGCGATGAACTCCCGCGCGGCACGCCGGGTTCCGGCGGCGGTTCTGGCGGCCAGCGGCACGGTCGGGTCGAAGGTGAACGGCACATCGGGGATCAGCCGGCCCGGTTCGACGTTCTTGACGTCGAACGGCTGCAGCGGATGCTCCACAACAAGGTGCTCGCGCACCGGTTCGGGCGTGGTCTGGTCCAGGGCATCGATCAACTCGGCCAACGGGACCGCGGGCGGGCGCGGGTGGCCGCTGTGTTCGTCGGCACCGGTATAGGTGATCACCAGCTTGTCGGTGGCGGCGGTGATCGCATCCAACAGCAATTGCCGGTCCTCAGAACGGATATCACGTTCCCCGGTCATCGGGCGCCGCGCCAGCACATCGTCGCCGTCGGGAAGGTCCAGCCGGGGGAACACCCCGTCGTCCACCCCCAGCAGGCACACCACCCGGTGCGGCACTGAGCGCATCGGCACCATGGTGCACACCGTCAGCGTTCCGGTGCGGAAGTTGGCCCGGGTCGGGCGCCCGGCCAGATGCCCGGCCATCAGCACGCGCACATCGGGCAGCCGCAGTGCGGTGTCGCTACGGGCCGCGGCGTTGTCGAGCACCTGCGCCAACTCCCGCTGCAGATGCGCGCTCTGCCAGGCATCAGTGCCGGCATCGGCCAGCTCGGCGACCCCGTCGCGCAGCGCGGTGATCCATTCCGCAAGCGGGCGCGTGCCGTCCAGCTTGTCGACCGCCGACTGCAACCGGGCGACGAACTCGGCTAGCTTCCCGGCCAGCTCCACCTGACTGCTGCCGACGTCGTCGAGGGGGAGCGCGGTGTCCAGCCAGGCCTGCGAATCATCGGACATCGCGACTCCGGTCAGGATGCGATCCAGGCCGAACCGCCAGGTGTTGTGCACGATGTGCGACAGGCCGTAGCGCTCACGGGTGCGTGGGTCAAAGCCCCAGCGGATGTTGGCGGTACGCACCCAGGTGGTGATCTGGGCCAGGTCGTCGTCGGTGAAGCCGAACCTCGCCCGCACCGGTCCGGTGTGGGCGAGGGTGAGCACGGCCGTGGCGGTAGCGCGGCTGCCGGCGATCTCCAGCAGTTCGGCCGCCACGGCCAGCAGCGGATTGGTCTGGGTCAACGCCCGGTCGGCGAGCTGCACCCGCAACCGATGCGCCGGGTGGGTGTCGCCGGCCAGCTCGCCCAGACCGAAATCGGCGACGATCAACGGCGCATAGGTTTCGATGTCGGGGCACATCACCACGATGTCGCGCGGCTCCAGTGTCGGATCGTCGTGCAGCAGCCCCAGCAGGACCTCGCGCAGCACGTCGACTTGCCGGGCCGGGCTGTGGCAGCTGTGCACCTGCACCGAGCGGTCGGATGCGGCGCGGTTGCGGCCCTCGGGGCGCAGCGCGTTGGCGCCTAGATCGGATTGCAGCCAGCCCAGGAGCGTGTCGGGGTGTGTTGCGGCACTGAGGTATTCATCGCTGGCGGGTGCCGCGGGCAGCCCGCGCTGCAGCTCCCGTAGATCGCGGCCCAGGGTCTCCAGCAGCGGATGGTGTGCCCGGCGCCGGGTTTCGTCATCGGTACGCGGAACGGTGCCGTGCACGTCGCCGAGCGCGCGCCACAGCGCATCGGAGGGATGGGGCAACCACAGATGCAGGTCGTGATGGGCCCCCAGCGCGTCCAGCAACTCGATGTCGGTGCACGCCAAGCGGGTGTGGCCGAACAACGACAGCCGGGCCGGCAGCGTTTCGGTCGGCGCCCGGCGCAGCCGCGCGACCGTATCACGGTGCCGAACGTGCGGGGGATCGATCCCGACGGCAGCCACCAGCGCCCGCCACAGCGGCGGCTGCCAACCCAAGTCGTCGTGCAACGCTCCGCCGGCACCGTCGGTGGTCTCGCCGGCGCTCCAGTCGACGAGCAGCTGCGGGCGCTGCCGGGCATACGAGGCGAACAATCCGGCCAGCCGGCGTGCCACCGCATAGCGCCGGCCGCGGCGCAGCTCACCTTCTCCGCTGGGGTCGTCGTGGCCCAAATGCTTTGCCAGCGTGGCGCACCAGGGCTCGTCCAGGCTCTCGTCGATCACCGCCAACAGCGGCCAGGTCATGGCATCCGGGGACCACGGATCGTCGTCGCCGGCGCCGGTGATCTCGGCGATCAGCGATGTCGGGTTGCGAAACTCCACGCCGGCGCAGACCCCGTCGCCTCCGGGACCGGAACCCAACACATGGGACAGGCGTTGGGACAGCCAGCGTTCCACCCCGCGCGCCGGCACCAGCACCAACTCCCGGGCGAACGGGTCGGCCGGCGGCGTCGCCAACAGGGCACCGAGGCCGTCGGCGAGGACATCGGTGCGCTCGGCGCGGTGCAGGTGCAGTGCCATCGCGGCCACCCTAAACCGCGGCCCCGACGCTTGGGCTGAACCATCGGCCGCTCGGGCTCGTGGTGCCTTACATGAGGATCTACACGCTGGTAATGGCCGCTGTCGCCGCACTGCTTGTCGGGCTGGCCGCCCCACCGGCTGCCACCGCCGCCGACGACCGCCTGCAGTTCACCACCACCACGATTGACGGGACCCCGTTCAACGGCGCCAGCCTGCAGGGCAAACCCGCGGTGCTGTGGTTCTGGAGACCGAGTTGCCCGTTCTGCAATGCCGAGGCGCCATCGGTGAGCCAGGTCGCGGCCGCCAACCCCCGGGTGACCTTCATCGGGGTCGCGGGCCGCGCGGATGTCGCGTCGATGCAGGACTTCGCGGCCAAGTACCACCTGAACTTCACCAATCTCAACGACGCCGACGGCTCGATCTGGGCGCGTTTCGGGGTGCCGTGGCAACCCGCCTACGTCTTCGAGCGCTCCGATGGCACCTCGACCTTCGTGAACAACCCGACGTCGGCGATGTCGCAACAGGAGTTGTCCGACCGCGTCGCGGCGCTGACGTAGGTGAACCAGAATCTGCCGGCGCTGGCCTTCGCCGCGGGCTTGGTGGCGGCCCTGAATCCGTGTGGGTTCGCGCTGCTACCCGCCTATCTGACGTTGGTGGTGCGTGGTGAGCGGGCCGGCGGGTGGGCGGCGGTGGCAGCCGGTGGGGCGGCCAGCCCGACAAGCAGTGCGGCGACTGCGGCCATTACCAGCGTGCCTACGT
>LZME01000014.1 GCA_001673575.1 Mycolicibacter heraklionensis
GCACACTGCTATTCCCCGCCCTGTGCCAGGCCACCACCGCACCAGCGGCACCACCGTCACCACCGACATCCACCGCCAACCGCACCCTGATGATGCCCACCCGCAAGCGCACCCGCAGCCAAGACCGCGCCCACCGCATCAACAGCGAACGCGCTCTCAACAAGGCGCCACCCTGACGACGGTGGGCACCTAGCTCTTGAAGGGCAGGATCTTGTTGAGCTGGTCGAGTTGCTTACGCAAGTCGTGGATCAGCGCGGTGCCCCTCGCGGTCTGGGCCACGGCGTAGATGCCGTCCTGTTGTTGTGCCAGCTCCGCGATGTTCTCGTAGGCGACGCGCGCAGACTCCAGCGTGCGCGCAAGCAGGTCCGTGGTGGACGCAGTGTCGTTTGCTTGGGTCACGGCATCGCAGCCTATCGCCTCACGATAGGAACTGCGAGAGAACCGCGGGCATAATCTGCGACAAACATCGGCCGCGTCGGGCATAGTCACTCGACAACACGACGCGATGAGAAGGGGTCGACCGTGAAGCGCTACCTCACCGGGGGCCTGACCACCGCGCTGGCGGCCACCGGGCTGGCGGCCGGGTGGCTGATCGCCTCGGCGCCGGCGGCCCAGGCGGGCTGCCAGGACAACCCGCTGCTGTTCTTCTCCACCGCCCAAAAATGCGACGGTCCGGTTCAGCCCGACGGCAGCTGGCAGCGCTGCGTCATCTACTACTACGAGCCGCCGAAATCACCGCCGTCGCAGCAGGACTGCCACTCGATGGGGCCCGGCCGGGATTACCCGCTGCACTCGTTCTACATGCCGGAAAGCCACATCGACCCCTAGTAGGGGTTCAGTCCATCAGCTGCGCGGCTACCGTCGCGCCAAGCTCCCAGCACGCTTCCAGCTCGGGCTTGCCGGGCTTACCCGACACCACCACATAGTCGGCCGCTTTGACCCATCCGAGCCCCGTCGTGATGGTGTCGACGGCCCGCTCGGCGCCCTCGGTTCCTTCGTTGCCATGCAGGTAGAGGCCGAACGGCCTGCCGCGGGTCGAATCCAGGATCGGGTAGTAACAGACGTCGAAGGCGTGCTTGAGCGCGCCACTGATGTAGCCGAGGTTGGCCGGGCTGCCCAGCAGGTAGCCATCGGCGGCCAGCATCTCGGACGGCGATACCTCCAGCGCGGCGCGGCGCACCACGTCGACACCCTCGATCTCCGGGTCCGTCGCCCCGGACACCACCGCCTCGAACATGGCCTGGCAGAACGGCGAGGGCGTGTGGTGCACCACCAGCAGGGTCTTGCTCACCGCTGCGCCTGCAGTTGAACCGCGGTCTTCATCGCCTCCCGCGCGCGACGGCGGTCACCGGCGAACTCGTAGGCCCGGGCCAGCCGGTACCAGCGCCGCCAGTCGTCGGGGTCGGCATCGAGTTCGGCGCGAACGGTGTGGAACAGGGCGTCGGCAGCCTCGCGTTCGAACCGTCCAGAAGGCCGGCGCGGCAAGGCGCCGGCGTCGAGTTCCATACCGTCCTCGGCGATCAGCCGCGACAGGCGCTGGTGGGCGAATCCGTCCCGCAGGGTGGCGACCATCGCCCACAGTCCGAGGAACGGCATGATCAGCAGCGCCAGCCCCATCCCGATCGCCGCCACCGAACCCGAGGCGATCAGTAGCACCGCGATGCGCCCCAGGAACGCCAGATACATCAGCAGCGCCAGGCACATGAAGACGATGAGCACCTTCACCCGGTTGGCCGGCGACACCTTCATCACGACTACTTCAGGTCGAGGAGGGGCTCGATGCCGATCGTGAGCCCGGGGAATTCAGCGACCCGGCGCACCGCCAGCAGCACCCCGGGAACGAATGAGGTCCGGTCGATGCTGTCGTGGCGGATGGTCAGCGTCTCCCCCATGGTCCCGAACAGCACCTCTTGGTGAGCGACCAGCCCGGCCAGCCGGATCGAATGCACCGGCACACCATCCACGTCCGCGCCGCGGGCACCGGGCAGGCCGGTGCTGGTGGCGTCGGGGTTGGGCGGCAATCCCTTTCGCGCTTCGGCGATCAGCGCGGCGGTGCGAGCGGCGGTACCCGACGGCGCATCGGCCTTGTGCGGGTGGTGCAACTCGATGACCTCCACCGATTCGAAGTACTTTGCGGCCTGGGTCGCGAAATGCATCGACAGCACCGCGCCGATGGCGAAGTTGGGTGCGATCAGCACCGCCGAACCGGGCTTGGCCTCGATCCAGGAACGCACCTGGGCCAGGCGCTCCTCGGTGAATCCGGTGGTGCCCACGACCGCATGGATCCCGTTGTCGATCAAGAACTTCAGGTTATCCATCACGACGTCGGGGTGAGTGAAGTCGATCACCACCTCGGTCCCGCCGTCGGTCAACAGGCTCAGTTCGTCACCGGCGTCGACCTCGGCGGACAGGGTCAGATCTTCCGCGGCCTGCACCGCCGCAACCATCGTCGCGCCGACTTTGCCCTTGGCGCCCAGCACTGCTACTCGCATGGCTGCCACCCTACTTACGACACTTGCCGGCGAGTCTCGTCGGGCCGGTCGGCATCGGCCAGTCGGTCGGCCACGAAGCGGGTCATCAGGTCAAACGCCGCCCGGCTGTCCGGCAGGAATGGGAACAGCGCCGGGAACGCGTGCACCTGGTGGTCCCACAGCTCAAGCCGGCTGGACCGGCCGTGATCCAGCAGCGCCGCGTGCAGCCGTTCGTTGTCGCAGCGCAGGATCTCTGACTCGGCGGCGATCAGCAGCGCCGGCGGCATGGTCTCCAGCCGGCCGTTGATCGGCGACAGGTCGTGACGCATCGGCAGCGACGGGCACACATGCTCGACGAGATCCGGCAGCGCGTCCGCGATGCCGAATGCGTCGGTGCCCATGTTCGAGTGAGTACTGCGGGCCGTTCCCTCGAGCTCCAGCAGCGCCGAAATCCCGATGACTCCGGCGGGCGCCGGCAACCCTTCCTGCTGGGCGCGCAGCGCGGTGGCGAACGTGAGAAAACCCCCTGCGGAGTCTCCGGCGATCACCGTCTTGGCCGGGTCCGCCCCCTGCTCGAGCAGCCAGCGGTAGGCGCCGACACAGTCCTCCACCGAGCCGTCCACGCTTACGTCGGGGAACTGCCGATAGTCGACGTGCACGACCGGCAGCCGGGTGCGCCGGGCCAAGGTCGCCACGACGTGCAGGTGGGTGTCGAGACCGCCGGTGAAGAACCCGCCGCCGTGAAAGTACAAGATGGCGCCGTCGCCCAGCGGGGCGACGCAATCTGCTCGGCGCACAATCTCGACCGGAACCGTTGCGGCGAACTCGCGGGCGAAGCGGATCCGGAAATACGGTCGCAACCGTTGCAGGCGGGCGACGGTGTTGGTCCGGCGGCCCAACTGCGCCAACAACCCGGGCATGGCCTCGGGGCCGCCGCGGCGGCTGACCCACCGCACCAACCGCGGCATTACCGCCGCAAAGACCGCGTAGATGATTCTGGCCCGCAAACTCCCACGATGAATCTCAGCATCACCAGACATCCGAGCATCCTATCTGCACCGATACGGCTCGACTCAGGCGTCGACGACGATCCGTCCCCCGTCGGCCCGCGATACGCAGACCAGCATCTCGTCGCCGCCCTCCGCGGTGCGTCCACGCCGGTCGACGTCCCCCGAAACCACCTTGACTTTGCAGGTGCCGCAGAATCCCTGCCGGCACGAGTATGCGGTTGTCGGATCGGCGTCGAGCATCACGTCCAGCGCCGAGCGGTCCGCGGGAATCGCCAATACCCGACGCGATCGGGCCAGCTCCAGCTCGAAAGGCGCCCCGTCGACCACCGGCGGCGGGCTGAACCGCTCATAGTGCAGCGGAGCGTCAGCGTGTTGGTCGCGGGTGACACGGACCGCTTCGAGCATCGCGCTGGGGCCGCACACGTACACCGCGGTCTGCGGTCCGGCACCGGCCAACAGCTCCTCGGTGCCCGCGAAGCGCCCGTGCTCGTCGTCGGCCCACACCGTGACACGCTCGGGATCTACGGCCAGCACCTCGTCGAGCAACGGCATGTCAGCCCGGCTGCGGCCGGCATAGACAGCGCGCCAATCGGTTCCGCGCTGGGCGGCCTCCCGCAGCATCGGCAGCATCGGGGTCACGCCGATCCCGCCGATGACGAACAGCACCTCGCTCTCACCGGTGCCCAGATAGAACGCGTTGCGCGGACCCTCGAACAGCAACGTGTCGCCCTCGGCGTAGGCCTGGTGCATCTCGACCGAGCCGCCACCGCCGTGGTCCAGCCGGCGCACCGCGATGCGGTACTCGGTGCGACGTCCCGGCACCCCGCACAACGAATACTGGCGGCGACGGCCCGACGGCAACTGCACGTCGATGTGGCCACCCGGGGTCCAGGACGGCAACAGTCCGCCGTCGGGGTCCGCGAGGGTGAGCGCCACCACGTCGCTGGTCAGCATCTCCCGCTTGATGACCACGGCCGCGATCGTCCGTGACACCGGAGCCACTCGCGACGGCTTCCACCGCGAAAGCGCCGCCATTCCACCGAATACGGTGATCGCACCCCAGAGTGCGTTGAACAGCCGGTCATGTTTTCGCCGCCCGTAAAGGTCTGCGGGGCGCGATTTCCAGATCTGCGCCGTCATGTCAGGCGTGCCGGATGTCATTGCCCGACGCGCCGGCACCGCCGGCCACGCTGTGCTGCACCCACTCGTCGGTGAGGCGGGCGATCACCTCTGGGCGATCGGTCACCACCCAGTGGCCGCCGTCGATGTCGAGCACCCGGTGGTTGGCCGGGATGGATCCGGTGTAGCGCTGCAAGGCCGGGCTGACGAAGACATCAAGGCGAGGCGCCAGCACCTGCACCGCGACATCGGTGGCCGGCAGCGGCCGCGACGGCCTCAGAAACGGCCCCGGCATGTTCGCGCGGTAAAGGTTGAGCCCGTTGACATAGTCGTTCTCGCCCCGGGGCATGGTCGGCTGCGGGTTGCCGGAGCGACCGATGCGGTCAAGCCAGCCCAGCACTCGGACGCCCAGCCCCGACCGGAAGGCCGCCTCGGGAACCCGCGGGGTCAGGAACAGCCAGATGTAGCTCGACTCCAGCAGCTGCCTGACGACGTCGCCGAGTGTCCGCAGGTTGCGCGCCGAGCGCAGGAACCGGCCGGCGTAATCCAGGTGCGGGCCCGAAATCGAGGTGTAGGAACCGACTTTGGCCGCCACGGCGGGGTCGGTGATGGCGGCCCAGCCCTGGATCGAACCCCAGTCGTGCCCCAGGAGGTGAACCCGGTCCAACCCCAGCCGGCCCAAGTGCTCGAGCACCGCGGCGACGTCGGCGATCAGATGCGGGAATCGGTAGCCCGATCTGTCCGCCGGCGCCGAGGACGTCCCCGCACCGCGTACGTCGTAGGCGACGACGTTGTAGCGGCCCGGGTTCTGCTCGATGAGCTCGCGAGCCACCCCGTCCCAGACGTGGTGGTTGTCCGGATAGCCGTGGATCGCCAGGATGGTCGCCCGTTGCGGGTCCAGGTCCGTGTACGCGTGCACCGCGAGGGTCACACCGTCGGCCGACGTCACAGTGGTGGTGGTGGTCATGGACTGCACTCCTCGTTGTTTGCCCGCAGTTCGGGTCAGTGCGTGGCGCGGGCAGCGGGCGACACGGCCAGGTAGTTGACCGCCTTCTCCACCCCGCCGAGTTGTGCCGGATGGAAGCCCGGACGGTAGTAGGAGGCGATAGCGGGCAGGAATTCGAACGGCGAGGGCACCAGCCCGCGGCGCGCCGCGATGAACCAGTCCCGCCAGCGCGGCTTGGTTCCGGCCTGTAGTTGCGGGTCCACCCTGTACATGAACCGCAGACCGCGTACCCACAACAGCAACATCAGGGGTGTGACGGCCAGCTGCGTACGGACCTGCCGGAAGAAACCGGCCCGCAGGTGCTTCATGACGTCGAATGCGACAGCCTTGTGCTCGACCTCTTCGGCACCATGCCAGCGCAACATGTCCAGCATCGCCGGGTGGGTGCCGACCTCATCCAGTGCGGGGCTCTCCAGGACCCACTCCCCGAGAATCGCTGTGTAGTGCTCGACGGCGGACACCAGCGCCACCCGCTCCAGTAGCCAGCGCTGCTGGCGACGCTCACTCCAGGTCGGCCGGTCACCGAGCAGCTTGTCGAAGAGCCATTTGATCTGGCTGGTAAACGGCGACATGTCGACGCCGCGAGCGGCTAGGTGGTCGACAACGGCGGTGTGCGCCTGGGAGTGGGTGGCCTCCTGACCGATGAAGCCCTGGACGTCGAGCCGCAACTGGTCGTCTTTGATCAGCGGTAGCGCCTGCTTGAACACCTCAACGAAGAACTCTTCGCCGGCCGGCAGCAACAGGTGCAGCACATTGCAGAAGTGGGTGACGAAGGGCTCGCCTGGCACGTAGTGCACCGGCAAGTCCGACCAGTCGAACCCGACGTCGCGGGCTTGCAGGACGATGCGCTCGTGATCAAGTGACCCGTCATGCGGTCCGGCGGCGCTGTCATCGACCTTGAGCATGGCGAACCTCCCACTAGGGTTTACAAACACCCAATGATTGTCTTCACAATGGACAGATTGCCCGACAGGGTACAACGATACCACCGGTACCGCCTAAATTGGATTGTGACCGTCGCCACTCCCCCCTCGGGTTCGCCGCCGCGGTGCCGCAGTGCACAGAGCCGTCAAAACGGCCATTTCCGCGCCGTTGTGTAAACGTTGCGCGGCGAACGTTAAGAGGCTGTTAACCAGCTTGGATACCAGCCGGGCTGTCAGGAAATCTGGAGGATGTTCCCAGCAAGGATGTCGAGCAACAGGGTCCGACTCCGAAAGAAGCCGGCCCTTTTTGTTGCCGCCGTAAATTCCAAGGAGAGGCCTTTGTCGTTCGTCAACGCACATCCCGAGACCCTGACAACCGCTGCCGACGCCCTGTCGAGCACTGGCTTTGCGCTCGCTTCGCAAAACGAAGCCGCGAACATCGTGACCACCGCAGTGGTCCCCCCGTCCGCCGACGACGTGTCGGCCATGCTGGCTGCCCGATTCGCCATTCAGGCGCAGCTGTACCACCAGGTCAGCACCCAAGCTACCTCCATTCACGAGATGTTCGTCGCCACTCTCAACGCCAGTGCGAACACCTACGCGACCGCCGAGGCCGCCAACGTGATCGCGGCCGGATAAGAGAGGAGGCACAGCAATGGATTTCGCAGCATTACCACCGGAAGTCAACTCCGGACGCATGTACGCCGGCCCTGGTGCAGGGTCACTGTTGGCCGCCTCTGCGGCCTGGGATGAGCTGGCTGTCGACCTTCATTCCGCGGCGGCGAGTTACCGCGCGGTCGTCCAAGAGCTGACCAGTGGTCCGTGGTTGGGCGTGTCATCAACGAAGATGGCGGCGGCGGCCGCACCGTATGCCACCTGGCTCACCGCCACGGCCGAGCAGGCGGAGCTGACCAGCACTCAGGCCAAGGCCGCAGCCACCGCCCACTCGAGCGCATTCGCCATGACCGTTCCACCGCCCTTGATCGCTGCCAACCGGGCACAGTTGGCCACGCTGGTCGCAACGAACTTCTTCGGGCAGAACGCCCCGGCCATCGCAGCCACCGAGGCTCAATACTTCGAGATGTGGGCGCAGGACGCAGCGGCGATGTACTCCTACAGTGCTGCCGCGCAGGCCGCAGCACAGATGGTGCCCTTCACGACGCCGCCGCAGACGGCCAACCCCGGCGGCATAGCGGCGCAGCAGGCGGCGTCCGCCGAGGTGACTGCGGCCTCCGCCGGCCAGGCTGCTACCAATCTGGCGATGGAGACGTTGCCGGGTGCGCTGGCGGGCGCAGCCGAAGCGGGGTCGCTCAACCTTCCGCCCATCTTCGGTGACCTGGCGACGTTGGGTGCGGCTCCGGTGTCAACCATGATGAGCACCGCCATCATTGCCGCGTTCATACCCGAATACCTCATTGCCGGCGCGGCGCTCCCGTCACCGTTCGGCCTGGAGGCGGCAGCGCCCGCTGCCATCGCCGCGGGTCTGCCGTTGGGGCTGACGCCAACCCTGGGAAGTGCCGGTCTTGCGTCGGCGACATCGGCAGCATCGGCCGCGGTTGGCAACGCCGCCTCGGTCAGCGGCTTGTCGGTACCCAAGGCATGGGCCACCGCAGCCCCGGAAATGCGCTTGGCCGCTGCCGAATTCGCGGCTCCCGCGCTGGCCACCGCAGGCACGCCGATGATGGGTGGCTCGCCGCTACTCTGCGCTCCGCCGCTGATGGGGATGGGTCCGCGTGGCAGCGCTGCGGTGCGCGCCAAGGACGACCAGAACGAAGAGGCCAAGCGAAAGGCCGCCAAGGGGCGACGGTCGTCTATGTGGTGAGGCGCCTCCGGCCGCCGGCGATCCCTACCGGGATCAGCCCGACGCCAAGTCGGCGATGATGTCGGCGGCCGGCGCCGACCGGACGGTCCGGTAGGCGGTCCCGGCCCACAGGCTCGTCCCATGCGGGTCGTCCAGGGCCACGGCCGCCGCCCGGATCGGGGTGGTCATGTGGTTGATCTCCGGGTATCCCACCGGCGCCACATCCTCGAAGGCGCGGGTGAAGTCGTTCTCCAGACCGCGCGCATAGCGGCCGGAGAACGCACACGTCACTGTGGTGTTGGTGAATTCCGGATTGGTCAGTGCCGCACGGTGTGTCGGATTGGTTCCGGCCTCGTCGGCCAGCAGCAGCGCGGTACCGACCTGGGCCGCGACCACGCCACCGCCCAGCACCCCGGCCACGTCGGCCGCGGTGCCGAGCCCACCCGCCGCCACCAACGGGACATGGCCGTGGGCGTGGGTGATCTCTGCCAGCACATGTTCCAGCGAGTCGGTGCCCGGGTGCACGTCCGGTGCAAAAGTGCCCCGATGCCCGCCCGCCTTGGGGCCCTGCACCACCAACGCCTCGGCGCCGTGACCGAGGGCGACCCCGGCTTCGTAGGCCGACGTCACCGTGACCACCGTCAGGATGCGCAACGCCCGCAGCGTCTCCATCTCGTCGGGCGACGGCGTCCCGAACGTAAACGACACCACCGTGGGGCGCAGGTCGGCGATCACCTCGAGCTTCTCCGGCCAGCAGTCGTCGTCGCCGAAGCGGGGCCGGCCCAGCTCCACGCCGTAGTGCTCGGCCAGCGGATCCAAAAGATCGGCGTATTCGTCGAGCAACACCACGTCAGCGCCGCTGGGTTGGGGCACAAACAGATTGACACCGATGGGACCGCTGCTGGCCGCGCGCGCGGCGGTGATCTCGTCGGCCAGCTGCCCGGCGGTGCGGTACCCGCCAGCGATGAACCCCAACCCGCCCGCTTCCGACACCGCGGCCGCCAGCGCCGGTGTGCTGGGACCGCCGGCCATCGGCGCGCCGATCAATGGGACTGTGAGTTCGGAGAAGCTGAACGCCATTCCCCTAGCCTGCCATCAACCGACAAGCGCCCGCAGACGGGTTGGCAGCGCCCCTTTCGAGCGGTACGGACCCAGAACGGCGACGCCATAGGGCTGGCGCAACAGCTGTCGGGCCACGGCGTTGACCTCGTCGACGGTGACCGCGGACAGTTCCCGCAGGGTGCGCGCGATGGGCCGATGCCGGCCGTAGTTCAACTCGGTACGGCCCAGCCGGTTCATCCGGGAACCGGAATCCTCCAGGCCCAGCACCAATCCCCCGCGCAATGAACCTTTGGCGATTCGACACTCGTCGGCGGTGATCCCATCGCGCGCCACCGATTCGAGCACCTCGGCGGTCACGGCTGCCACCTCGGCGAACCGGTCCGGCTGACATGCGGTGTACACCGACAGTGCGCCGGCGTCGGCGAAGGTATCCACCGACGAATAGATCGAGTAGGCCAGGCCACGGGTCTCCCGAACCTGTTGGAACAGCCGGGAACTCAAGCCGCCACCCAGAGCGGTGTTGAGCACCGCCAGCGCCTGACGGTGTTGCCAATAGCGTCCGGGTGCACGTACCCCCAAAGACATGTGGGTCTGATCGGCGTCGCGGTTGACCACGGTCAGCCCGGGCTTGCCCGGGACCCGGGCCCTGCCGCGCCGCGGCTCGGCAGGCTTCTCACCGCGAATCAGGCGATGCCCGAAGTGTTCTCGCACCAGCGCCACCACCGTGTCATGGTCGATGTTGCCGGCCACGGCGACCACCATGCGCTCCGGGGTGTAGCGGCGCTGGTGGAACGACCGCAACTGTGCGCGAGTCATCGCCGACACCGACTCGACGTTGCCGATCACCGGTCGGCCGATCGGATGGTCGCCGAACAGCGTCGTCAAGAACACATCGCCCAGCGCGTCCTCGGGATCGTCATCGCGCATCGCGAGTTCCTCAAGAACCACGTCGCGTTCGAGGTCGACGTCGGCAGCCGCGCACGATCCGTTGAGCACCACATCGCTCACCAGCGCGACGGCCAGCTCCAGATCGGTGTCGAGCACGTGGGCGTAATAGCAGGTGTGCTCTTTACCGGTGAAGGCGTTGAGCTCACCACCGACCGCGTCCATCGCCTGAGCGATGCCGGCCGCCGTGCGGGTCGGGGTCGCCTTGAACAGCAGGTGCTCCAGGAAATGCGCGGCCCCGGCCACCGTCGCGCCCTCGTCACGCGATCCGACGCCGACCCAGACGCCCACCGACGCCGAACGAACCGCAGGCAGGTACTCAGTGACTACCCGCAGTCCGCCCGGCAGGGTGGTGCGTCGCAGTGTGGCGCGCGGCGGCGCCCCGGTGTCAGCTTTCGGCAGTCGCGGCATCGGCAGACTCAGCGGACCCCTGTGCTGAGTCGGTCGACTCGGCCGAGTCCTCTACGGGAACCAGCGAGATCTTGCCGCGGTTGTCGATGTCGGCGATCTCCACGCGCAGCTTGTCGCCGACCTTCACCACGTCTTCGACCTTGGCGACCCGCTTGCCCTTGCCGAGCTTGGAGATGTGCACCAAGCCGTCCCGGCCCGGCAGCAGCGACACGAAGGCGCCGAAGTCGGTGGTCTTGACCACGGTGCCCAGGAACCGCTCGCCGATCTTCGGCAGCTGCGGGTTGGCGATCGCGTTGATCTTGTCGATCGCGGCCTGCGCCGACGGACCGTCGGTGGCGCCGACGAACACGGTGCCGTCGTCCTCGATCGAGATCTGAGCGCCGGTCTCCTCGGTGATCGAGTTGATCATCTTGCCCTTGGGCCCGATCACCTCGCCGATCTTGTCCACCGGAACCTTGATGGTGGTGACCCGCGGGGCGTACGGGCTCATCTCGTCGGGCGCGTCGATGGCCTCGGCCATCACCTCGAGGATGGTCAGACGCGCGTCCTTGGCCTGAGCGAGAGCACCCGCGAGCACCTGCGACGGAATACCGTCGAGCTTGGTGTCGAGCTGCAGCGCGGTAACGAAGTCCTTGGTGCCGGCGACCTTGAAGTCCATGTCGCCGAACGCGTCCTCGGCACCGAGGATGTCGGTGAGCGCGACGAAGCGGCGCTCGGTCTTGCCGTCCACCTCGACATCGTCGGAGACCAGGCCCATCGCGATACCGGCGACCGGTGCCTTCAGCGGCACACCGGCGTTGAGCAGTGCCAGCGTGGACGCGCAGACCGAACCCATCGAGGTGGATCCGTTGGAGCCCAGCGCTTCCGACACCTGCCGGATGGCGTAGGGGAACTCCTCGACGCTGGGCAGCACCGGAACCAGGGCCCGCTCGGCCAAGGCGCCGTGGCCGATCTCGCGACGCTTGGGCGAACCGACGCGGCCGGTCTCACCGGTCGAGTACGGCGGGAAGTTGTAGTGGTGCATGTAACGCTTGGACTTCTCCGGCCCCAGCGAGTCGATCTGCTGCGCCATCTTCATCATGTCCAGCGTGGTCACGCCCATGATCTGGGTCTCGCCACGCTCGAACAGCGCGCTGCCGTGCGCCCGGGGAACCACCGCGACCTCGGCCGACAGCGCCCGGATGTCGGTGATGCCACGGCCGTCGATGCGGAAGTGGTCGGTCAGGATGCGCTGACGCACCAGCTTCTTGGTCAGGCTGCGGTAGGCCGCGCTGATCTCCTTCTCGCGCCCCTCGTAGGTCTCGGCCAGGCGCTGGAGAACCTCGGCCTTGATCTCGTCGGTGCGCTCGTCACGCTCGGCCTTGCCGGCGATGGTCAGCGCCTTGGCCAGCTCGTCGGTCGCGATGGAGGCCACCGAGTAGTAGACGTCGTCACCGTAGGGCGGGAACAGCGGGTAGTCGGCGGTCGGCCGGGCGGCCGCGTCGGCCAGCTCCTGCTGGGCCTTGCACAGCGCCGCGATGAACGGCTTGGCCGCCTCCAGGCCCTCGGCCACCACGGTCTCGGTCGGCGCCTGTGCACCGGCTTCGATGAGCTCGATGACGTTCTCGGTGGCCTCGGCCTCGACCATCATGATCGCGACGTCTGTGCCCCCGTCCGCGGACTCAATTGCACGTCCGGCCAGCACCATGTCGAACGCCGCGCGCTCGAGCTGCTCGACGGTGGGGAACGCGACCCAGGTGCCGTCGATCAGTGCCACCCGCGCGGCACCGACGGGACCGGAGAACGGCAGGCCGGCGAGCTGGGTGGAGGCCGACGCGGCGTTGATCGCCACCACGTCGTACAGGTCGTTCGGGTTCAGGCTCAGCACCGTCACCACGACCTGGACCTCGTTGCGCAGGCCGTCGACGAACGACGGGCGCAGCGGGCGGTCGGTGAGACGGCAGGTCAGGATCGCGTCGGTGGACGGCCGACCCTCGCGGCGGAAGAACGAGCCGGGGATACGCCCGGCGGCGTACATCCGCTCCTCGACGTCGACGGTGAGCGGGAAGAAGTCGAAATGGTCCTTGGGAGCCTTGCTGGCGGTGGTCGCCGAAAGCAGCATTGTCTCGTCGTCGAGGTACGCGACGACGCTGCCGGCGGCCTGCTGGGCCAGCCGGCCGGTCTCGAAGCGGATGGTGCGCTTGCCGAAGCTGCCGTTGTCGATGACAGCGGTGGTCTCGAATACGCCTTCTTCAATTTCAATTGCAGACATAAAAGCCCGTACGGCCTTTCCTGGTTTGTTCAGCTGTTTCGCAACGTCGGACGTGCGTCAGCGCTGGACCTGGATGCGGCTACGGTCGTCGATCGAAGCGGCCGGATCTTTTAAGACGCGCTTTCAGACCCGGCTGCCACTACCGAAGACCGCCCGACTCAGGTCTGGCTGATCGCAGGAACGTGTCCCGTCGTGACGTGCCGGAGTGGCACACGCGGATGCGGGAGCCACACCGATGCCCGGGCCTGGGCGGCCCGGGACGGCCTCACTCTACACGGAGGCGGCTGACGCCGGCCCGGTTCGTCGTCAGCGACGCAGGCCGAGACGCTCGATCAGCGAGCGGTAGCGCGCCACATCGGTCGCGGTCAGGTACTTGAGCAGACGACGACGCCGGCCGACCAGCAGCAGCAGGCCGCGGCGAGAGTGGTGGTCGTGCTTGTGCTTCTTGAGGTGCTCGGTGAGGTCGACGATCCGCTTGGTCAGCAGGGCGACCTGAGCTTCGGGCGAGCCGGTGTCCGTCTCGTGCAGGCCGTAGTTGGCCAGGATCTCTTTTTTCTGCTCGACGGTCAGCGCCACGACAAATCTCCATCAATCGGTCCCGCGAATATCAGGTCGGCGGCCACCGCGGACTGCAGCACGCCGAGGTGGGAGTCTAGCAGCGCCCGGGGCAGCTGTCCCAATCGTGCGGGCGCTCAGTCGCCGGAGAGCAGGCCGCGGGTCTTCTCGACGTCGGTGTTCATCACCGCCACCAGGTCCGCCACCGAGTCGAACTTCTCCTGGCCTCGGATCCGGCTGACGAAGTCGACGGCGACCCGCTGCCCGTAGAGGTCGGCGGTTTCGTCGATCACGAACGCCTCCACGGTGCGGGCCCGCCCAGAGAACGTCGGGTTGGTGCCCACCGACACCGCGGCCCGGCAGCGTTGACCGGCCACGACGGTGCCGGGCACCTGGCCGTGCCCCAACACGGTGAACCATGCCGCGTAGACCCCGTCGGCCGGAATCGCCGCGAAGGCCGAAGGCGCCACGTTGGCGGTCGGGAAACCCAGTCCGCGCCCACGCCCGTCGCCGCGCAATCGGTCACCTTCTCCTCGACCTACATCCGGTCCTGTGTGGACGCCGGCGATGTGTTGGCGGCAGCCGAGGCGTTGGGCCGGCCGCACCGAGTCGAAGGACTGGTGGTGCGCGGCGACGGGCGTGGGCGCGGACTGGGTTTCCCGACCGCCAACGTGGCGCCTTCGGCCTTCGCGGCGATTCCG
>LZME01000015.1 GCA_001673575.1 Mycolicibacter heraklionensis
AAACCGTCCGCCGTACGCCGCTTTTGGCCGGATAGTCGAAGTCCACGCAGCCGCTGCGCATCGTGACGTGGTCACGCAACAAGGTGGCCAGCCCGAAGCTGCCGTTCTCCTGGGCGTACTCCTCGCCGCCGGCCCGGAAATAGCCCCGGTCGATGAGCTGCTGGGCGACGGCGAGCACCCGGTCGCGTTTCAGGCCGCGACCGCGCAGGTCGGTGAGCACCTCGGCGCGCCAGTCCGGCAGCAGCTTGGCCAGGGTCAGGACCCGGTCGTACTTCTCCTCGGAACGTTCGGCCTCCCACTGCGGGTGATACAGGTATTGACGACGCCCGGCAGCGTCTTCCCCGACGGCCTGGATGTGCCCGTTGGGATAGGGACAGATCCACACCTTTCGCCACGCTGGCGGGATGGCCAGCGTCTTGATCCGGGCGAGGACCTGCGGGTCGTCGACCGGATGGCTCCCATCGGTGTAGGAGAACCCGCGGCCTCGCCCGATTCGGCGAAACCCGGGGCCCGCGGTGTTGCTTCTGCGCAGTCTCACGGCACCGAATTACTCGCACCGGGACCGCCCGACACGCAGCGCCGACAGTGGCTAGGCGCCCGGGCACAACTCCTGGCGTGCCGCCTCGGCGATCAAGCCGAACTGCGGCCACGCGGGGTAATGGGGCAGTTGCATTTCGACGGTTCGCCCTACCCGCAGGTTCTCGCAGATCATGTGCCCGAGGGCGCGCACGCTGGGTTCCGAGATCGGCTCGTCATTCCCGTAGCGCGCGGTGTAGCCGTGGGTGTTGAGGTATTTCATGAAGCTGGCGTCGTCGGCGTGCGCCGGCGCTGCCGCGACCAACGCTCCCATCGCCACACCGGTGATCGCCAAAGGTGCGGTGAACCGGGCTGCCCAACTCATAGCGGCAATGCTACGGCCGGTGGGCCCGGCGCGGTGTGGCCGGTGCCTGGCCAGACCCGGCAAGTCCGCCCGAGCGGCTTCGGATTGCTGCTAGCGTCAGCGGCGACAGAAAGGCGCTGGACGTGAAATCAACCGCACTCGCGGCGGCCCTGGCCGCAGGTCTGCTGGCCGGGCTGATCGGTGCTACGTCATCCGCTCAGGCCGATCCGCTCAACCCGCGTGATCCGGACTATTGCGGCAACAGTCCCGACATCCTGCTGTGCACCCAGCAGCAGTCGACGTACCCGAGTCCAGCCGAGATGGCCTACCTCAACGCCATCCGCGGGAAATTCCCGCCCGGTACCGAAGCCCGCCGGCTGGCCGCCGGACGGACCGCGTGCCTGGAGTTCCCGAAGCATCCGACCAGCCTCATCGTCGAGCAGGTCTCGGTCTACCTGCAGATCGCCAAGCCCACCGCCGGTGAGGTGGTCGAGTCGGCCCGCAGCAATATCTGCCCGACGGCGAAGACGCAGGGCTGAACCCGGCTCAGCGGCGGTACGCACGCACCCCGTCGCGGATCGCGGCCTGCGCCGCCACATCACATTCGTTGTAGCTCAGACACCACTTGCGCGCGGCGTCGGCCTGCGGACCGTTGCCCCGGGCGGCTTCGACCGCACCCAGGGAGGCCAGGCCCCCCGGATCGTCGACCTCCCAGTGGAAGCCGAAGAATCCGGCGACCTGTTTGATCGACGACGAGGTGCGGACGAAGAATGTCGCGTCGAACCACTTCCGCAGGTCATAGGTGAGGCCGTCGAGTGCCCGCTCGACCTCGGGGAACCTGCGGGTGCTGCTGATTTCGGGATGGTGCCAATGGAAGACCTGAAGCGACTTGCCCGCCTGGGCGGCGTGGCTGCGGAATTGCTGCATCCGGGAGGCGAACTCGGCGGCCAGTTCGGCTTCGCCGGTCTCGTCGAGGGGATCGAATGAGACCACGGGTTGGTAGCGGGCGGTGGAGTCGTCCTGGCCGTCGCGAACGCGCAGGCCCCACTGATAGATCCGGCCCTGATCGTCCCACTCGATATCGAAGTCGATTTCGATGTCGGCGCAGGGAACAGTCGCTGAGCCTGGTTCGTGTGCCTCGAAATCAATTCCGGCGCAAGCCATCCGGGCTCGTCGGACCACGTTGGCCAACCGGGCCTGCGGCGTCTTGGTGCCGACGGACTGGACGCGGAATGCTTCGAGGTGCGCGTCCACATCGACAGCCGCCAACTGCGCAACGCTCAACGTCACGCCATCGCCGCAGTGTTGATACAGGTACTGCCACTCCCGGATCGTGAGGTGGCCGGTCTCGATCGCGAACGACGCGTCGTCCTCGCCGACCACCGTGGCGCAGTGGTCGAACCAGGCGCACGTGCCGCAGTCGGCGATCCGATAGGGCCGCACCAGTTCTCGTCCGGCCGCCGCGGCCCGCGCGACGTCGACGCGGAAGGCGAACTCGTGGTCATAGCGCTGCAGAGCCGATCGCGGTCGGCGATGCGTTGGATCGCTGGCCGAATACGTGACGATGTTCTCGGCATCCAGGTCATACCAGGTGATGCCGAGACTCTCGCCCAGTAGGGCAGTGAGGTCGGAGCTGCCGACAATGCCGCCGCGGTTCACCCCGCAGTGAAAACCCAACTCCTGCAACATGCGGGTGTAGTGCGCCAGCTGCATGACGTCGTCCCGCCAGCGTGCACCGTGGTCACTGTGGCCCGGATAGGTCAGTCGCCGATCGGGTTGTGACAGCGTCGAGATCTCCACCTCTGCGCGTTTCGCGGAGGCCAGCGTGCGGTGGTTCTTGATGTCGACGGGCAGGTAGCCGCCGTGGTGTCTGACCAACACGTCGGGCAGGCCCCTGCGGCCGTTGACATCCGGCAGGCTCCCGCCGGCAATCACCTCGACACCGGCAGTCATCGCGGCGACGGTGCGTCGCCGGCGTTCGGTCCAACCGATCTCGGTGTCGAGCAGCAGCAGTCGCTCGGAGTCTGCGTAGCGTGACCGGAGTTCGGCGAGGACGTGTTCCTCGAATTCGATTCCGGCGCTGCGCAGTGCCTCCAAGTCCGGACGCGGCGGCGCCGGCTCGGCAATACCGGGAGCGAACTCGTTATGGGTGACGCGAGCGCACCGTTTTGCCGGGTAGCCGCCGAGCGTGACCGGTGCCATCGCGTCCCTCCCCGAGTGGCCCTATTCCGCCGCCCGCGTGACACCGGCGGCGATCTCACCGATCAGCGCCGCGACCACACCGAATGCGAAGTACAGCGGCACCAGCCACGGCGCCACCCCGAACAACCCGTCCGAGCCGGGGGCGTAGCGGAAGTGGCCGACCGCCGCGATCCCGATCTCGACCACCGGGCCGAGGGCCGCGATCAGCACGCCGCAGACAATCGCCGGACGATCTCCCAAGGCGCAGAAAGTGATCGCAGCGAACGCGCAGATCAATGTCGTCAGGGGAACCACCGGCGAGGCGTGCAACATCGCGGTGACCACGTAGCTGCCCAGCACCGCGGCCAGACCAGCCACCCCCTGACGCACCGTGACCGCGGTCCGCGGCGAGGGGAGATGCAGTCGCAACTCCGCCAGGAAAACAGTGGCGGACCCGACCAGGATCGGGAAATAGAGCGGACTGCTCCAGATGAACGGCACGGCCTGCGACGGGGACAGGTACTCGGTGGTCCCGGTGACGACGTGGGAGTGGTCACCGATCAGACCGGCCGCTCCACCCAAGACGAACAGCAACAACGCGATCGGGGGGCGTAATTTCACCCCCGCAGTATCGTCCATTCCAATGAGCGCCCAGGACCGCACCCGCTGGGATGCGAAATACGCAGGCCGCTGCGCGCCGGCACCGGACAGGATCGGGCCCGCGGCGGTGTTTGCGCGCTTCACGGACGTGTTTCCGGTCGCCGGCCACGCGCTCGACATCGCCTGCGGCCAGGGCGCCGCGGCGGTCTGGCTGGCCCAGCGGGGCCTACAGGTGGCCGGATGCGACATCTCGCCGGTCGCCGTCGAGCAGGCGCGGGCGTTCGCCCTGCGCAGCGGCGTTGGTGACCGGTGCCGATTCGACGTCGTCGATCTCGACGACGGCCTGCCGGACGGGCCGCCGGCCGATGTCATTTACTGCGCCAGGTTCCGCGACAGTCGGCTCGACGCGCCGATGCTGCAGCGGCTGGCTCCGGGCGGACTGCTGGCGATCACCGCGTTGAGTCAGGTCGGCAGCACCGCAGGGCGGTTCCGGGCTGCTCCGGGGGAGCTGCGCACGGCGTTCGCCGGCCTGGAGTTGCTCGCCGACGGTGAAGCGGACGGTTTGGCGTGGCTGTTGGCGCGTCGCGGCAAGGCGACGCCGTCAGTGCACGCGGACGGATGAGACTAGGCCGGAGCCGGCGCCTCGCGGTCGCTGGGCTCGGGGCCGGGCTCGGCCGGGGCCTCGTCGAGCGGCAGGGCATCCATCGGCGGCGCCTCGCCGGGCGGCATGTCGATCGGCGCCTCGGCCGGAGGTGCCTCAAACGGCGGCGGTGCGTCGAACGGCGGAGCCTCCATGGGGGCTGCGGCCAGTTCGACGCCCATGGGCTCGGCCATCGGCTCCGCGGCGGGCTCGGGGCCCGGCTCCACCATGGCGGCGAATTCCACCGGGGCTTCCGGGGCCGGTGCCTCGTCCATGGGCAGGTACATGTGGTGGGTGAACTGCGGCTGGTAGGCGCCGCCGCCGCCGATCTTCACACCGCCGGGCTCACCGCTGGACACCGGAGTGCCGTCGGGCAGGGTCACCGCGGTGTGGTGGCTGTTCCAGCCCACCACCAGAGCGTTGGGCGCGGTGCCGTACTTGAAGCCGCGGGCCAGCAGCGCCGACTCCTCGTTGGCGGTGTGGAACCGGCCGCTGAAGGCCGGCCGGCCGCTGGCGACGTTGGACACCCACGAGGCCAAACCCGAGCAATCCGTACCCGCGGGAGTGTTCCCACCGACGATGTACGGGGTGCCCGAAACCTGCTGGATGAGCGCCATCAGAGCTTCTAGACCAAACATGACCGAGCACATTAACCATGGATAACTGCACTTACCAAAATCTGTGGCGCCCATCACGTTTAGTATTCATGTTGTCAAACGTAACGCCGCAACGGAAAACGCCAGGTAGATCCGCAAAAATGTAGCGAACGCGACCGTTAATTTCCGTAAGTGCTGGTAGATGCCTCGAATGTGTTTGTTGAGCGTGGTCTCAAAGGTCACAAATTCGCATTATTAGGATGAAATTGCCTGATCAATGGGTGCGGCGCAGATATCCATTACCGCCGGTATCGGCGAAAATATCGAGGCGGGCGGCGTGACGTTCTCCGGGCAAAAAGTGATGCTGCTTACAGTGAACGCTTCGCGTTCTTGATCAGATTCGACCCGATGATCAGCCGCTGGATCTCACTGGTGCCTTCGTAGAGCCGCAGCAGCCGAACGTCGCGGTAGATGCGCTCCACCGGCACACCACGGATGTATCCGCTGCCGCCGTGGATCTGCACCGCCAGATCGGCGACCTTGCCGGCCATCTCGGTGCAGAAGACCTTCGCCACCGACGGAGCGATCCGCCGATCTTCGTTGCTGACCCACTTGCGGGCGGCATCGCGGACCAGCGCCTGGCCGGCCAGCACTCCGGTCTGTTGATCGGCGAGCATCGCCTGTACCAACTGGAAGTCACCGATGATGCTGCCGCCTTGGGTGGCGGTGGCGGCATAGTTCACCGATTCATCCAGTGCGCGCTGCGCGGCTCCTACCGCCAGCGCCGCAATATGAATGCGGCCGCGGGCCAGCGACGTCATCGCCGCCCGGTAACCGATGTCCTCGTTACCCCCGACCAGGGCGGCGGCGGGCAGTCGCACGCCGGAGAAACTGACATCGGCCGTCCAGGCGCCTTCCTGGCCCATTTTGGCGTCCTTGGCGCCGACTTCGACCCCGGCGGTGTCGGCAGGTACCAGGAACACCGCGATTCCGGCGCCGCGTTCGTCTGCCGGCCGAGTGCGGGCGAACACCACGAACAGATCGGCCAGCGGGGCGTTGGTGATGAACCGTTTCTGCCCGTCGAGCACCCAAGTCTCGTCCGCGCCCGAGCCGTCGCGGACGGCCTTGGTGCGCAGGCCCGCCGGATTGGAACCCGCGCCGGGCTCGGTAAGGGCGAAGGACGCGACCGCTCCGGAGGCGATGGGCTCCAGCCAGCGCTCCTTTTGTTCATCGGTGCCGAACCCCACCAGCACCTGGCCGGCGATGCCGTTGTTGGTGCCGAACATCGACCGAACGGACGGGCAGGTGTAGCCCAATTCCATGGCCAGTTCCACGTCCTGGGCCAGGTTCAGGCCCAGCCCGCCCCACTCCTGGGGGATCGCGTACCCGAACAGGCCCAGGTCCT
This sequence comes from Mycolicibacter heraklionensis, assembly GCA_001673575.1. Classification (GTDB taxonomy): domain Bacteria; phylum Actinomycetota; class Actinomycetes; order Mycobacteriales; family Mycobacteriaceae; genus Mycobacterium; species Mycobacterium heraklionense_A. The sequence continues at coordinate 6,303 of LZME01000015.1, forward strand.
TGGCGGCTTGCCGCAGGTCGTCTGGCACCTGATCGGTGTCGAGGATCTCCTGTTCGCGCGGGACGACCATCGTCCGGACAAACCGGCGGGTCTGGGACAGGATCTCGGCGAAGACGTCGTCTTCAACGGGTGCGGTCGTCATGGCACGGCCCCTTTCGGCACTGGCCCACAAATCATATATGAAATATGATGTTGCGGACCACGGGTGGGCACGACATGTAGAGGACGGTTTCGGCGTGGCATTACTCAACGGGCAGACGGCGGTGATCACCGGTGGAGCGCAGGGGCTGGGCTTCGCGATCGCACAACGCTTTGTCGCCGAGGGCGCCCGGGTGGTGCTGGGCGATCTGAACCTGGAGGCCACCGAGGCCGCGGCGCAGCGCCTCGGCGCCGATATCGCGGTGGCGGCGCGCACCGACGTCACGGACGCCGCCGACGTCGAGGCGTTGGTGGGCGTCGCCGTCGATCGGTTCGGCGGCCTGGACATCATGGTGAACAACGCCGGCATCACCCGGGACGCCACCATGCGCAAGATGACCGAAGACGATTTCGATCAGGTGATCGCAGTCCACCTCAAGGGCACCTGGAACGGGCTGCGCGCGGCCGCGGCGATCATGCGGGAGCGCAAGCGCGGCGCGATCGTGAACATGTCCTCTATATCGGGCAAGGTCGGCATGGTCGGGCAGACCAACTATTCGGCCGCCAAGGCGGGCATCGTCGGGATGACCAAGGCCGCCAGCAAGGAGCTGGCCTACCTCGGTGTCCGTGTCAACGCGATCCAGCCGGGACTGATCCGCTCGGCGATGACCGAGGCCATGCCGCAGCGGATCTGGGATTCCAAGGTCGCCGAGGTGCCGATGGGCCGGGCCGGAGAACCCGACGAGGTCGCGACGGTCGCACTGTTCCTGGCCTCCGACTTGTCCTCTTATATGACGGGCACCGTGCTCGAGGTGACCGGCGGTCGCCACCTATGACTCCGCGCGAGGCGGTGATCTGCGAACCGGTTCGTACCCCGATCGGGCGCTACGGCGGGGTGTTCAAGTCGCTGACCGCCGTCGAGCTCGGCGTCGCCGCGCTGACCGGACTGCTGGAGCGCACCGGCCTGCCCGCCGACGCCATCGATGACGTGGTGCTGGGGCACTGTTATCCCAGTAGTGAGGCCCCGGCGATCGGGCGGGTGGTCGCCCTGGATTCCGGCCTGCCGGTGACGGTTCCGGGCATGCAGGTCGATCGGCGGTGCGGATCGGGACTGCAGGCGGTGATCCAGGCCTGCCTGCAGGTCGGCAGTGGCGCGCATGAGGTGGTGATCGCCGGCGGCGCGGAGAGCATGAGCAACGTGGCGTTCCACTCCACCGACATGCGCTGGGGCGCTGGCCGCGACGGCGTACGGGTGCACGACGGTCTGGCGCGCGGCCGGACCACCGCGGGTGGGCGGTACCACCCGGTTCCCGGCGGCATGTTGGAGACCGCGGAGAACCTGCGCCGCCAGTACCAGATCTCCCGCGCCGAACAGGACGACCTCGCGGTCACCTCGCATCAGCGCGCGGTGGCGGCCCAGCGCAGCGGCGTGCTCGCCGACGAGATCATCGGTGTCACGGTGCGCTCCCGTGCCGGCGAGCAGCGGATCGACACCGACGAGCATCCCCGCGCCGATACCTCGATGGAGTCGCTGGCCAAGCTCAAACCGGTTCTGGGCAAAAGCGATCCGGACGCCACCGTCACCGCCGGCAACTCCAGCGGTCAGAACGACGCGGCCTCGATGTGTGTGGTGACCACCCCGGCCAAGGCCGAGCAGCTGGGCCTGACGCCGTTGGTGCGGCTGGTCTCCTGGGGACTGGCCGGGGTCAAGCCCAACGTCATGGGCATCGGCCCGGTGCCGGCCACCGATGTCGCCCTGGCCAAGGCGGGTCTCACGCTCGCCGACATCGACCTGATCGAGCTCAATGAGGCGTTCGCCGCTCAGGCCCTCGCGGTCATGGCCGAGTGGCGATTCGGGGTGGCCGACCGTGACCGGACCAACGTGCACGGTTCGGGGATCTCGCTGGGGCATCCGGTGGGCGCGACCGGCGGCCGGATGCTGGCGACACTGGCGCGTGAGCTGCAGCGCCGCCAGCAGCGCTACGGATTGGAAACCATGTGCATCGGAGGTGGCCAGGGCTTGGCCGCCGTGTTCGAGAGGGTGGCGTGAATGACCAAGCTGTGCCAGACGTTGGGGCTGACCGAGAGCCAGACCGAGATCATCGCGGCGGTACGGGCATTCGTCGACAAAGAGGTCATTCCGCACGCCGCCGAATTCGAACGCGCCGACGCCTACCCGCAACAGATCGTCGACGGCATGCGGCAGTTGGGTCTGTTCGGCCTGATGATTCCGGAGGCCTACGGGGGATTGGGCGAGTCCCTGCTGACCTACGCGCTGTGCGTCGAGGAGCTCGCACGCGGCTGGATGAGCATCTCCGGGGTGATCAACACCCATTTCATCGTCGCCTACATGCTGCGCCAGCACGGCACCGACGAGCAGAAACAGCGCTACCTGCCGGCGATGGCCACCGGCGATGTGCGCGGGGCGTTTTCGATGTCCGAACCCGAACTCGGCTCCGACGTCGCCGCCATCCGCACCCGGGCGACACCCACCGGCGACGGTGACTACCTCATCAACGGCCAGAAGATGTGGCTGACCAACGGCGCCACGTCGAGCTTGGTGGCGGTGCTGGTTCACACCGACGAGGGGGCCGATACCCCCCACCGCAACATGACCGCGTTCCTGGTCGAAAAGCCCACCGGCTTCGGTGAAGTCGTCCCGGGCCTGACCATCCCCGGCAAGCTCGACAAGCTCGGATACAAGGGCATCGACACCACCGAGATGATCTTCGACGACTATCGGGCCAGTTCTGCCGACATTCTGGGCGGCACCACCGGCCGCGGTTTCTACCAGATGATGGACGGCATCGAGGTCGGCCGGGTCAATGTCGCGGCACGCGCCTGCGGGGTGGGCATCCGCGCATTCGAGCTCGCGGCCCGATACGCCCAGCAGCGCACCACCTTCGGCAAGCCGATCGCCGAGCATCAGGCCGTGGCGTTCGGGCTGGCCGAGATGGCGACCAAGGTCGAGGCCGCCCACTTGATGGTCGTTAACGCGGCCCGACTCAAGGATTCCGGCGAACGCAACGACGTCGCCGCGGGCATGGCGAAATACCTGGCCAGCGAGTACTGCAACGAGGTCACCCAGCAGAGCTTCCGGATCCACGGCGGCTACGGCTACTCGAAGGAATACGAGATCGAGCGCCTGATGCGCGACGCGCCGTTCCTGCTGATCGGCGAGGGCACCAGCGAGATCCAGAAGCAGATCATCAGCAAGCGTCTGCTGGCCGACTACCGCATCTGACGCCATGTCTGTTCCCGACTTCAGCACCCGGCCGCAATTGTCGGAGGCCGTCGCACGCTTCGTGCGCCAGCGGATCTTCGACGGCGGTTACGCCGCGGGGGAGTACGTCCGATTGGACCAACTGGCAACGGAATTGGGTATCAGCGTCACCCCGGTGCGGGAGGCGCTGTTCGAGCTGCGCGCCGAAGGCCTGCTCGACCAGCAGCCGCATCGCGGGTTCGTCGTGTTGCCGGTGACCAAGCGTGATCTGGCCGATGTCGCCGAGGTCCAGGCGTTTGTGGGCGGTGAGTTGGCGGCGCGGGCCGCGGCTGGTATCACCGAGGAGCAGTTGAACGAGCTCAATGAGATCCAGTCCCGGCTGGAGCAGGCCTACGCCGGCGACGACGAAGAGCGGACCGTGCGGCTCAACCACGATTTCCACCGGGCCATCAACGTGGCCGCCGCCTCGCCCAAGCTGGCCCAAATGATGTCGCAGATAACCCGGTATGCGCCCGAGGCGGTTTTCCCGGGCATCGCCGGTTGGCCGGAACGCTCCATGGCCGATCACCGGCGCGTGCTCGCGGCACTGGCGGCACACGATCAGACGCTGGCGCGCACCGCGATGGCCGAGCACCTGTCGGCCGGAGTGATGCCGCTCATCGAGCACCTGACCGATCGTGGCGTGGTGGGGCGCGAAGACCGCGACGCGCAGACAGATCAGCGCCCGTCGGCGACGGGGACGTGAGACCGTATCAACCTATGCAGAACCACAATTACCTGACTTACGAAGAGTTCGGGCGCAAGTTCTTCGAGGTCGCGGTCACCGAGGAGCGAGTGGCAGCTGCGTTCGCCGTCATCGCCGGCGACGAGTTCGAGATGCCCGCCATGCGGCAGGGACCGGGCGGCATCGCCAAGGTCAGTGCGAAGGTGCGGGTCCAAGAGCCGCGGGTGGCACGCGGTCTGGGGGATCTGCTGACGTTCGCGATCCACATTCCGCTGGAGATCGACCTGCTCATCGATCTGCGTCTGGACAAGCAACGGTTCACCGTGGCCGGCGACATCGCCCTGCACGCCACCGCGCGAGCGGCCGAGCCGCTGCTGCTGATCATCGATGTGCCCAAGCCACGGTCCTCCGACATCACCGTCGAGGTGTCGTCGACGTCCATCCGCGGCGAGCTGCTGCGGATCTTCGCCGGCGTCGACGGGGAGATCCGGCGGTTCATCGCCAGCTATGTGGCAGCCGAGATCGACAGTCCGCAATCCCAGCGGGCGCAGATCATCGATGTGGCCGAGCAGCTGGACTCCGCCTGGACCGGGATCTGACCGCTCGCCGGTGCGATCCCTACGGGTAGGGGATCGCGGGGATCGCCGGAATCGCCGGGATGGCCGGAATCGCGGGGATCGCCGGAATCGCGGGGATCGCCGGGACGGCGGGGATCGCCGGGACGGCGGGCGCAGACGGGGCCCGCGGCACTGCCGAAGCCGCCGGAGCCTGTTTTGCGGTGGGCTCGACAACCGGAGCAGCGCTGGTGAGCGGGGCATCCGGCAGCGCGGTCGGGCCGGTTTCGGACTCGCCGGCCTCGCTGTCGGCAGGTGCGGTCGGCGCGATCGGCGCTGCGGGAGCCTGGGTGACTTCGCCGTAGGTGTCTTCCTCGGAATCACTGTCGCAGCCGGCGCAGGCGGTGGCCACCGCACCCACGGCGAGCCCCACCGCCACCACCGACAGGACTGACTTTCCGATACCGCGATTGCGCATGGATTCTCCCCGTTGTTCAGTTGCCTCATGTCACCCTACGACGCCGGGGTGGCTTCGGCGGACCAGCCGTCGACAACATTGCGACCGGCCCGCCGCCCCTCGGAACTTCCGCAGATGCGGCGCGGCCTGACAGGTGTTCCTGTCAGGCCGCGGTAGCCGGCGTTCCCTCGAATCGGCTCAGATCGTCTGATGGCGGCCGAAGAACTTGTGGTCTTCGCTGTAGCCGCCGTGGCCGCTGCCGATCTCCTTATAGCTCTCGACGAACTCGATGCCCTTGATCCATTTCACCAGCTTGTAGCCGTGCTGCAGCTCGTTGCGCAGCCGCAGTGGCCGGCCGTGCATGTAGGGCAGCGGCTGGTCATTCATGTTGTAGGCCAGCATCGACATGTGGTGCCACATCTGGTCGACCGGGTGTGCGTTGTAGAAGATGCCGCCGGTGGCGCCCAGGCCCATCGAGTAGAAGATCGCCCATTTGGCCTGGGGCAGCGGCTTGACGATCTCCATGATCGTCGACATCTGCACGCCGCCCCATTTGGCCACGCCGGACCAGGCCTGCACGCACATGTGCTGGGTGATCTGGTCGTGGTACGGCAGGGCCTTGAGATCCTCCAGCGAGAACTCCATCGGGTTCTCGACCAGGCCGTAGACCTTGAGCCGCCAATCCTTGAAGTCGTTCGCCTCGTATTCCTTGTACTCGACGGTCTCCGGCAGTCGGCCGTTGCGCCAGTGGAACGGTGAGATGTCGTCCTCGGTGAAGGTCCCGGGCTCGGGGTTGAGATGTTCCAACGCGCGCTGGAACGGCCCGATCAGCGCATAGCCGATCTTCTGGACCACCCGCGGATAGCGCAGGGTGAGCGGCGTGGCTGCGATCCAGCCGATGGTGCACACCACCGCTGCCACGCAGAAGACATAGAAGCCGGTAGCGCTATGGCATTCCGGGCCTGCACCTTCAGCGCATCCGCGAGCGGCGAACATGTGGTTGAGATTGTCGAAGGCGTCGGTCGCGAACACCATGGTGACGTGCACGAGGATGAACAACAGGAAGTAGACCAGCACCACGAAGTGCAGCGACCGCGCGATCTGCAGGTTCAGGCGCATGTGTTTGCTGATCAACCCGAGTCGCTGTGACAGCGCCGGGGACATGCCCAGCGCCGTGATCAGCGCGGCGGGCGCAGCTACGAACACCGTGACGAAGTAGGAGATCAGCTGCAGTGCGTTGTAGTTGGTCCAGGTGTGGTCGTCCGGCCAGTCCAGCGATGCGTACTGGATCATCACCGAGGCGGCGTGCGGAATGACATCCCAGCTGGTCGGGACGATGCGGCGCCACTGACCGGTGGTGAACAGCAGGACATAGAAGATCGCACCGTTGAGCAACCACAACACGCCCAGCCCCATGTGCCACCAGCGCGCCAATCCGATCGAGTGCCGGAAGCCCGGGAGCCCGAACTGCGCCGGCAGGGCGACGGTATCGGCGTTGGCCGTCCAATACGGGTCATCGGGCACCGGCGGCCCCACTCGCAGCCATTCGTCCTTGCCTGGAGTGGAGTTACGGCTGAAGTACAGCCGCGGGTGGTCGCAGAGAATCTGGATGCCGGCTCGGATGATGAAGATCATCATGAACAGGTTGAAGAAGTGCGTCCACCCAGCCCAGGCCGGTAGGCCGCCGGCGACTTCGGTGGACGGGCTGCTGCCCGGATACCTGGCGATGAAATCCTCGATGCCCGGCATGTGCCGAACGCCTTTGCCGATCGCGATCATCGCCACCAGCCCGGCGAAGCCGATCGGGATCAGCCACAGCAGGTTGAACCACCTATCTTTGCCGACACGCAGATGCGGGGCGACCGCGCGCCGACTGAGGTCGAAACCGCCGCCGTAAGTCTCGACGTCGACGGTCTCGTTGTGGTTCTTGTGAATCTCGGTCCGGTAGCCCTGTTCGAGCTCCAGCTCGACGTCGACGACGTCCGCTGAGTAGTCGACCGGCCGAGTTGTCTCTTTCGTTGCTGGTGAGGTCGCGGGACCCCGCGGGTCGAGCTGCCCTTCAGCACCCTGTCCATCAATCGTGGTCACTTTTCGACGGTAGCGCGAAAAAGCTCGTGACCCGATACTCTGACATGAGATGCGCAGGCTTCTGACAGGAAACTCAGGTATCGCAAGTGCGGATTTTGGTGGCCGCGACGGCCGCCGTGGCGCAGCCAGCACGATGCCGGCCTCGCTGACCGGCGCGATCCTGGGATCGCCGCGATTATTTCGGCGGGCAAACCGGCGTTTTCTGCTGAGCAAGACGCAAGTGAACTCACGCGGATCTCGCGCTTTACAGACCGTTCATCTAACGCGGTCATAATTCGGGGAAGACCAGGCGAAGTGCGTTTCGCCATCGCCATCAGATTGCAATCTGCACCGCGGGCAGTCGTAGCGCGACGCAGCTAGCATGCGCAGTGTAGAAACTTGTGACCAGGCAGGGGTAGATGACGACCTATACGGGACCGGCACCGCGCCGTAATCCGGCAGAGCTGCCAATGCTTCGGGCGGGGGTTGGGGCGCACCGTGGCTGACGAACAGCGGGGACCCGGTTACGGCCTTGGGCTGTCGACGCGTACCCAGATGACGGGGTACCAATTCCTGGCGCGACGGACCGCGATGGCGTTGACCCGCTGGCAGGTTCGGATGGAAGTAGAGCCCGGTCGGCGCCAGTCGTTGGCCGTGGTGGCGTCCGTGTCGGCCGCGGCGGTCGTCTGCCTCGGTGCGCTGCTGTGGTCGTTCTTGAGTCCGTCGGGCCAGCTGAACGAATCGCCGATCATTGCCGACCGTGATTCTGGCGCCCTGTATGTACGGGTTGGCGACACCATATATCCCGCGCTGAATTTGGCCTCGGCACGACTGATCGCCGGCCGGGCCGACAACCCGCACAAGGTGCGCTCCACGCAAATTGCCGAGCAGCCGCACGGCCCGCTCGTCGGAATTCCCGGCGCGCCGTCGGACATCCTGCCCACGACGCCCTCGACGTCGTCGTGGCTGATCTGCGACACCGTCGCCAACGTCCAGGGCGTCGGCGCGGTCACGCCGGTGACGGTGACGGTGATCGACGGCGCCCCGGAACTCAACTCCCGCCGCCGGGTGCTGGACGGGCCCGACGCGGTGGTGCTGCGTTACGGCAACGAGTCCTGGGTGGTTCGCCAGGGCCGCCGCTCGCGCATCGACGCCGCCGACCGGGCGGTGCTGCTGCCGCTGGGGCTGACCCCCGAGCAGGTCGATCACGCCCGCCCGATGAGCCAGGCGCTGTTCGACGCGTTGCCGGTGGGCCCGGAACTGGCGGTGCCCTTCGTTCCGGACGCCGGCCACCCGCCGGCCTTCCCGAACGCCCCCGGCCCGGTGGGGATGGTGTTCACCACACCACAGTTGGCTGGGCCGCAACAGTATTCGGTCGTGTTGATGAACGGCGTGCAGACGGTGTCGCCAGTGGTGGCCCGCATCCTGCAGAACGCCGGCGCCACCGGGGGCGGTGCGCCCGCCGTGGTGACGCCGCAGGATCTGGCGAAGATGCCGGTGGTCACCGGACTGGACCTGTCGGCATACCCCGACGGACCGCTTCAGGTCGTCGACATCAAGGAGAACCCCTCCACGTGTTGGTGGTGGGAGCGTTCCACCGGTGACAGCCGGGCCCGGGTGCAGGTGGTGTCCGGCCCCACAATTCCGGTGTCGCAGAAGCAGATGAACCGGGTGGTGTCGCTGGTGAAAACCAACGACGCCAATGTGCCGGAGGCCGACCGCGTCTACTTCGGTTCCGGCTACGGCAATTTCGTCGCGGTGACCGGTAACGACCCGGACGCCTCCACGCGGGAATCGTTGTGGTGGATATCGGCCTCGGGCGTGCGATTCGGGATCCCCGGCGATGACGAGCGCAAGGCGCTGGGCCTGGTCGGAGAACCGGCACTGGCGCCATCGGTGGCGTTGCGCCTGCTGGCACACGGCCCGACCCTGTCCCGACAGGATGCGCTGGTCCGTCACGACACCCTGCCAACCGATATGAGCCCAGCAGAATTGGCGGTGCCCAAGTGAAACGTGGATACGCCCGGCCGACGCCGGAACGTGCGCCGGTGGTCAAGCCGGAGAACATCGTATTGCCGACGCCGCTGAGCGTCCCGCCGCCAGAAGGCAAGCCGTGGTGGCTGGTGGTGGTCGGCGTGCTGGTGGTCGGCCTGCTCGTCGGCATGGTCGCCATGACCGTGGCCAGCGGCTCCCGGATGTTCCTGGGCGCGGGCTCGATCTTCCCGATCTTCATGATCGGCGGCGTGGCGATGATGATGTTCGGCGGCCGTTTCGGCGGTGGCGCCCAGCAACTGAGTCGGCCCAAGCTCGACGCGATGCGCGCCCAGTTCATGCTCATGCTGGACCGGCTGCGCGAGTCGGCGGCGGAGTCCGCGGACAGCATGGACGCCAACTACCGGTGGTACCACCCGGCGCCGTCCACCCTGGCCGCCGCGGTGGGGTCGTCGCGGATGTGGGAGCGCCAGCCCAACGGCAAGGACCTCAACTTCGGCCTGGCCCGAGTCGGGGTGGGGATGACCCGCCCCGAGGTGACTTGGGGTGAGCCGCAGAACATGCCGACCGACATCGAGCTGGAACCCGTGACCGGTAAGGCGCTGCAGGAGTTCGGGCGCTACCAGAGCGTCGTCTACAACCTGCCCAAGATGATCTCGCTGCTGGTCGAGCCGTGGTACTCGTTGGTCGGCGAGCGCGAGCAGGTGCTCGGGTTGATGCGCGCGATCATCTGCCAGCTGGCCTTCTCGCACGGGCCCGACCATCTGCGCATGGTCGTGGTGACGTCGGATGTGGCGCAGTGGGATTGGGTGAAGTGGATGCCGCACTTCGGCGACCCGCGCCGCCAGGACGCCGCGGGCAACGCCCGCATGGTGTACGGCTCGGTGCAGGACTTCGCCACCGAACACGCCGAACTGTTCTCCGGGCGTGGATCGTTCATGCCGCGGCACGCAAGCTCGTCGGCGGAGACCCCGACCCCGCACCACCTGATCATTGTCGACGGCCTGGACCCGCAGTGGGAGTACGTCAACACCACCGAGGGCATCGACGGGGTGACGTTCTTCGACCTGACCGGCGCCCCGGAATGGCGTGGCGTCTCACAACGGGTGCTGCGTCTCGACGACAAGGGCATCATCAACGCCCTGCCACGTGACCGCGACACCTGGATGGTGATCGACGACAACGAATGGTTCTTCGCCCTCGCCGACCAGGTCAGCCCGACCGACGCCGAACAGTTCGCGCAGCGGTTGGCGCACTGGCGGCTCGCGGCGGCCTACGAGGAGATCGGCCAGAAGGTGACGCACCACATCGGTGCGCGCGACATCATGGCCTACTACGGCATCGAAGACGCCGGGCGGATCAACTTCGAAGAGCTGTGGGCCAGCCGGCGCGATGCGGGCAGCCGGGGCCGGCTGCGGATTCCGTTCGGAAACCGCTCGGACAACGGCGAACTGCTGTTCTTGGACATGAAGTCCCTCGACGAGGGCGGTGACGGGCCGCACGGCGTCATGTCTGGCACCACCGGTTCCGGTAAGTCGACCCTGGTGCGCACGGTGATCGAGTCGCTGCTGCTGGCTCACTCGCCGGAGGAACTGCAGTTCGTGCTGGCCGACCTCAAGGGTGGATCAGCGGTCAAGCCGTTCGCGGGTGTGCCGCACGTGTCCCGGATCATCACCGACCTGGAAGACGACCAGGCCCTCATGGAGCGCTTCCTGGAGGCCATGTGGGGTGAGATCGCCCGGCGAAAGACCATGTGCGACAACGCCGGTGTCGACGGCGCCAAGGAGTACAACGAGATCCGGTCCCGGATGCGGGCGCGCGGAGACGACAGCCTGCCGCCGCTGCCGATGCTGGTCGTCGTGATCGACGAGTTCTACGAGTGGTTCCGCATCATGCCCACCGCGGTGGAGGTGCTGGACTCGATCGGCCGACAGGGCCGCGCCTACTGGGTGCACCTGATGATGGCCTCGCAGACCATCGAGAGCCGCGCCGAGAAGCTCATGGAGAACATGGGTTACCGGCTCGTGCTCAAGGCGCAGACCGCCGGCGCCGCGCAGGCCGCCGGCGTGCCCAACGCGGTGAACCTGCCGGCCAAGGCCGGCCTCGGCTACTTCCGCAAGAGCGGCGAAGAGGTCATCCGTTTCCAGGCCGAGTTCCTGTGGCGTGACTACCACCGGGGCGGCATGCTCGACGACGAGCAGATGCCGTTGACGCACGCCGTCGACTACATCCGGCCGCAGCTGTTCACCACCGAGTTCACTCCGCTCGAGGTCAGCGTCAGCACGCCCGAGATTGAGGCGCCCGAGGAGATCGCAGCGATCGACTCCAAGCCGGCAGCCGCGCCCGGCGAGCCGGCCGAGGAAGAGGACTTCATCCGGACTCCCAAGGTCGGCACGGTCATCATCGACCAGCTGCGCCAGATCGACTTCGAGCCTTACCGGTTGTGGCAGCCGCCGCTGGACGTCCCGGTGACCGTCGAGAACCTGGTGAACCGCTACCTGGGCCACCCGTGGCAGCAGGACTACGGCACCCGGCGCGACCTGGTGTTCCCGATCGGTGTCATCGACCGGCCGTTCAAGCACGACCAGCCGCCGTGGACGGTGGACACCTCCGGTCCGGGCGCCAATGTGCTGATCCTGGGGGCCGGTGGTTCGGGCAAGACGACCGCGCTGCAGACCTTGATCTGCTCGGCGGCGCTGACGCATACCCCCGAACAGGTCCAGTTCTACTGCCTGGCCTACAGCGGCACCTCGCTGACCACCGTCGCCGGTCTGCCGCACGTGGGCAGCGTCTGTGGCCCGACCGACCCCGACGGTGTGCGCCGCACGGTGGCCGAACTGCTGGCGTTGGTGCGGACCCGCAAGCGCAGCTTCCTGGAGAACGACGTTGCGTCGATGGACGTCTTCCGCCGGCGGAAGTTCAGTGCTGATCCCGGCGAAGCCGGGCGAGTGCCCAACGACGGTTTCGGCGACGTCTATCTGGTGGTCGACAACTACCGGGCACTGTCGGAGGACAACGAGGTACTCGTCGAGCAGGTCAACCAGATCATCAACCAGGGCCCGTCGTTCGGTGTGCACGTGATCGTGACCGCTGACCGCGAATCGGAGCTGCGCCCGCCGGTGCGAAGCGGTTTCGGATCGCGGGTTGAGCTGCGTCTGGCCGCGGTCGAGGACGCCAAGCTGGTGCGTTCCCGGTTCGCCAAGGACGTCCCGGTGAAGCCCGGGCGCGGCATGGTCGCGGTCAACTACGTACGCCTCGACAGCGACCCCCAATCTGGTCTGCACACCCTGATCGCCCGGCCCGCCATGGAAGACACCAGCGAGAAGGTGTTCGAGTCCGACAGCGTGGCGGCGGCGGTCAGCCAGGTGGCGGTCGGCCGGGTGCGCCCGGTGCGGCGTCTGCCGGCGCGGTTCGGCCTGGAGGAGGTGCGCGCGGTCGCGGCCAACGACCGCCGCGAGGGAGTGGGAGCGGGCGGCATCGCCTGGGCGATCTCCGAACTCGACCTGCAGCCGGTCTACTTGAACTTCGCCGAGAACGGCCACCTGATGGTGACCGGTCGCCGCGAATCCGGCCGTACCACCACGCTGGCCACCATCATGAGCGAGATCGAGCGGCTCTACGCGCCGGGCTCCAGCAGTGCCCCGGCGCCCAGCCCCGACGGTCGGCCATCGGCCCAGGTGTGGCTGATCGACCCGCGTCGGCAGTTGCTGACCACGCTGGGGTCGGACTACGTGGAGAAGTTCGCCTACAACCTGGACGGCGCCGTCGCGCTGGTCAACGAGTTGGCCGCCACGCTGGCCAACCGTGAACCTCCGCCGGGGCTGTCGGCCGAAGAGCTGCTGTCGCGGACCTGGTGGAGCGGGCCGGAGATCTTCTTGATCATCGACGACATCCAGCAGTTCCCGCCCGGCTTCGACTCGCCGTTCCAGAAGGCTGCGCCCTGGGTCACCCGCTCGGCAGACGTGGGCCTGCACGTGATCGCCACCCGCACGTTCGGCGGTTGGTCGTCCGCCGGTGCCGACCCGCTGCTACGGGCTCTGCACCAGGCCAACGCGCCGCTGTTGGTGATGGACGCCGACCCGGACGAGGGCTTCATCCGCGGCAAGATGAAGGGCGGCCCGCTGCCCCGCGGTCGTGGCCTGCTGATGGCCGAGGACACCGGCGTGTTCGTTCAGGTCGCCGCCACCGAGCTGCGGCGGGCGCCGACGCAAGAGCGCGCGGCCACCCCGGCCGGCTGACCGGTTTGTCCAGCAACCGCTGTGACGCGAGCAACAGCGTCACAGTGGTTGCTGGAGCTGTCACAGCCCCGGAGCGGGCGGTGACTTAATTGCGGCAAGATTTAAACCACGGCCTCGTGCCCGCAGGTAGCGCAGGGCAGGGCGGCTGCCGACCACGCCGGAAATGCCAGCTCTGTGTTTTTCCAGTACGGAGCCATTTCACGGGCCGAACGGCCTGGCCTTCGCTACCGGATTGTTACCCCAGATGAACACTTGTTATCGGCAGGTGAACAGTCGGCGTTATGGCTACTGCCGGGCACTTTGAGCCCTTACGATCGACACCGGAGAGATTGCTGACCGCGATCGATGAGGAGGGACTCGAATGTCGTTTGTGAATGCGCAGCCCGAAGCGCTGTCGGCTGCCGCTGCGAACTTGAGCGGTATCGGTTCGGCGTTGAATGCGCAGAACGCCGCCGCAGCCGCCCCGACCACCGGCGTGGTCCCGGCCGCCGCCGACGAGGTCTCGGCACTGACCGCGGCGCAGTTCGCCGCGCACGCGACGATGTACCAGCAGGTCAGCGCGCAGGCCGCGGCGATCCACGAGATGTTCGTCGCCACGCTCAACAGCAGTGCGACCTCCTACGCCGCCACCGAGGCGGCCAACGCTGCTGCGGCGGGCTGATCAGGAGCCAACCGCATACCGGCTACGGGCTGATGGAAGGGGAACCATTCATTCGTTCAAAGCCGGTCGTCGGTTACCGACGTAACCGGCGGCAATAACCCGTCAACTACGAATATCAATCAGAAACAACGAACCTCAGACAAGGAGACACAACAGTGGCAACACGTTTTATGACTGATCCGGACGCGATGCGTTCGATGGCGGGCCGTTTTGATGTGCACGCGCAGACGGTGGAGGACGAGGCTCGTCGGATGTGGGCGTCGTCGACCAACATCTCCGGTGCTGGTTGGGGTGGTCTGGCGGAGCGGACGTCGATGGACACCATGGGTCAGATGCAGACGGCGTTTCGCAACATCGTGAACATGCTGCACGGTGTGCGTGATGGTCTGATTCGCGATGCTAACCACTACGAGCAGCAGGAAGCTGCTTCTCAGCAGATCCTGTCGAGCTAGAAGGAGAACCACGACCATGTCGATCAATTACCAGTTCGGTGATGTGGATGCTCACGGTGCGTTGATTCGTGCCCAGGCGGCGTCGTTGGAGGCTGAGCATCAGGCGATCGTGCACGATGTGCTGGCTGCCGGTGATTTCTGGGGTGGTGCGGGTTCGGTGGCGTGCCAGGAGTTTGTGGCGCAGTTGGGTCGCAACTTCGCGGTGATCTACGAGCAGGCCAACAG
>LZME01000016.1 GCA_001673575.1 Mycolicibacter heraklionensis
GAGGTTGAGTTGAGCGAGAAGAGTGCTGCGCCGGTCGGGGGGCCGGATCGTCGGGCGATTGTTGCTGAGGCGCTGCGCAAGATTGATGATTTGACGGCGCGGTTGGCTGTTGCTGAGGCCGGCGATACTGAGCCGATCGCGGTGGTGGGTGTGGGGTGTCGTCTGCCTGGTGGGGTGGATGGTCCGGCCGCGTTGTGGCGGTTGTTGTGTGATGAGGGTTCGGGGATTGTTCGGGTTCCGGCGGATCGCTGGGATGCTGATGCGTTTTTTTCGTCGGATCATTCGGTGCCGGGGACGATTTGTTCTCGTGAGGGCGGGTTTTTGACGTCGTGGCAGCCGGCGGAGTTTGACGCGGAGTTTTTTGGTATTTCGCCGCGTGAGGCCGATGCGATGGATCCTCAGCAGCGGTTGTTGATGGAGGTGGCCTGGGAGGCATTGGAGCATGCCGGGATCACCAAGGAGGCGATCCGGGGCACTCAGACCGGCATCTTCGTCGGTATGACCACCAACGACTACGCGCTGGACATCATGAGCCAGATCCGACCACAAGAAGTGGACCCCTACGTGCCCTTCGGCAATGCGGCCAATTTCGCGGCGGGTCGGTTGTCGTATTTCTTGGGTGTGCATGGCCCGGCGATGATGGTGGATACGGCGTGTTCGTCGTCGTTGGTGACGATTCATTTGGCGTGTGCGAGTTTGCGGCGTCGGGAGTCGGATCAGGCGTTGGCGGCCGGGGTGAACCTGATTTTGACCCCGCAGAACAGTATTGCGACGTCGCGGTGGGGGATGTTGGCCCCCGATGGGCAGTGCAAGACTTTTGATGCGGCCGCCGACGGTTACGTGCGCTCGGAGGGCGCTGGGGTGGTGGTGCTCAAGCGGCTCTCGGATGCGCAGCGTGATGGTGACCGGATTCTGGCGGTGGTGCGGGGTTCGGCGGTGAATCAGGATGGGCCGTCGTCGGGGCAGACGGTGCCGTCGGGTCCGGCGCAGCAGAAGGTGGTGCGGGCGGCGTTGGCGTCGGCGCGGTTGTCCCCGGCTGATATCGACTATGTCGAGGCGCATGGCACTGGTACGGCGTTGGGTGATCCGATTGAGTTGGATGCTTTGTCGGCGGTGTTTGGTGAGCGGGGTTCTTCGGCGCCGTTGGTGTTGGGGTCGGTGAAGACCAATTTGGGGCATCTGGAGTCTGCGTCGGGTGTTGCCGGGTTCATCAAGACGGTGTTGTCGGTGCAGCAGGGTTTCATTCCGCGGCATTTGAATTTTTCGGAGTTGACGCCGAATGCGGGTGTGGGGGCGTCGAAGTTTGAGATTGCTGGTCGGGGTAGGGCGTGGCCGGCGGTGTCGCGTGCGCGTCGGGCGGGGGTGTCGTCGTTTGGGGTGTCGGGCACGAATGCGCATGTGATCGTTGAGCAGGCGCCGGATGCTGAGGTTGTGGCGGCGGCTCCTGCGGTGCCGGTGAGCACGTTGGTGGTGTCGGGCAAGTCGCCGGCGCGTATCGCGGCCACCGCCGAAGTACTCGCACAGTGGATGACCACCGACGGCGCCGAG
>LZME01000017.1 GCA_001673575.1 Mycolicibacter heraklionensis
CCTATTCGGCTTCGAGGGCTGCCAGTACTTCGTCGGACAGATCGACGTTGGTCCACACGTTCTGCACGTCGTCGTTGTCCTCAAGAGCATCAACCAACTTCAACACCTTGCGCGCCCCCTCAACATCCACCGGCACGCTCACCGACGGCTGAAAGCTCGCCTCCGCCGAGTCATAATCGATCCCGGCATCCACCAACGCACTACGCACCGCCACCAAATCCCCCGGCTCCGAGATCACCTCGAAGCTCTCCCCCAAATCATTGACATCCTCAGCACCGGCATCCAACACCGCCGCCAACACGTCATCCTCAGTCAACCCATTCTTGTCCAAGGTCACCATGCCCTTACGACTGAACAGATACGCCACCGACCCAGGATCAGCCATCTGACCACCGTTACGGGTCATCGCCACCCGCACCTCACTAGCCGCACGATTGCGATTGTCGGTCAAACACTCGATCAACACCGCCACCCCATTGGGCCCATAACCCTCATAGGTGATCGTCTGGTAATCCGCCCCACCAGCTTCCTCACCAGCACCACGCTTACGCGCCCGCTCAATATTGTCATTGGGCACCGAGTTCTTCTTCGCCTTCTGAATGGCGTCATACAACGTCGGATTACCCGACGGATCCCCACCACCAACCCGCGCCGCAACCTCAATATTCTTGATCAACCGCGCAAAATTCTTGCCACGACGAGCGTCAATGACAGCCTTCTTGTGCTTCGTGGT
>LZME01000018.1 GCA_001673575.1 Mycolicibacter heraklionensis
ACACCAGGCGGTCGACGCTGGCGTGCACCGAGACACCGGAGCCCGCCGTCATCTTGATGAAGGGCGCCATCAGCCGGTTCAGGGCGGCCAGGCTGGTGCTGGGGTCGGTGGCCACGTCGTTCCACGCACCGGCCAACACGTTGGCGTCCTTGATGAAACTGTGACCCGAATCGTCGGTTCCGGCAATCGACGGGAAGCGGGCCAGCTGCCGGCTGATGGCGCCCTTCATCAAGATGACGGCGGGCTCCGGTGTCTCGGTGCACGCCAGCGTCGACCGCCTGGTGTGGGGGTCGATGCCCGACGCGGGATTCAAGGGCGACCCGGCGTTCCACGGCCCGAAGCGCTACGACTGGGCGAAGATGGCCGGTTCGATCAAGTACGCGCTCTGGCGGCTGCAAGAACGCGTGGTGGGTCGCGGCCCGGACTCCGACATGGGCCAGGCACCGTGGACGGCGGTCGGGCCACCGATTCCGCCGACCCCGGCGGAGATTGACATGGAAGACGCCGCGCCCGGCCCGCTGATACCGAGGCCGGCACCATGATCGACGCACTGAGTCGCCAGATCGTGGCCCTGGTCCGCGCCGGCTACCGGCGGAAGAATCTGCTGTCCGGGCTCGCGTTGGCGATGACCCTGGTGGTGGCGGTCAGCTACCTGCTGGTGGGTGCACTGCGGGTGAACCCGGCACGATCGACCTACCAGATCACCATCGCACTGCCCGATTCCGGCGGACTGCTCACCAACCAGGACGTGTCGGTGCGCGGAGTCCCGGTCGGCCGGATCGAATCGCTGCGAGTCACTCCGAACGGCGTCGACGCGGTCGCGAACATCGACTCGAAGGTGAAGATTCCCGCCGCCAGCCCGGTGCGCGTCTCCGGCCTGTCGGCCGCCGGCGAGCAGTACATCGACTTCGAGCCCCCGTCGAGCTCCGGTCCGTTCCTGTCCGCCGGCAGCGTGGTCTCGCGGGATCGCGCGACGACTCCGATCCCGATGTCACAGTTGCTCGCCGACGCGGACGGCATGCTGGCCCAGACGGATCCGCGCAAACTCGAACTGATCAAGAAGGAACTCAGCCTCTCCGGCGAGGGCCCGCAAAAACTCACCGACATCGTCGACGGCGGCTCGTTCCTGCTGTCCACGCTGGATTCGGTACTGCCCGAGACCGTGAGCCTGCTCAAGTCGAGCCGGGTCGTGCTGACCATGCTCAGCGACGTCAACAACGGCATGGCCGCGACGTCGGCCAACCTCGACAAGGTGCTCAAGGGCGTCAACCCGATGATCGGCGGATACCACCGACTGGTTGACCAGGCTCCGGGAATGCTAGCCCAGGTCGACGGGTTGTTCGACGACAACTCCGACACCATGGTCGGCCTGTTGGGGAATCTGGTCACCCCGGCACAGCTGCTCTACGTGCGGACTCCCGCGCTCAACGCACTGTTCCCGAACTACCGCGGTTCGACGTTCGAGGCGCTCAGCTCGGCCATCCACGAGGACGGGATGTGGGCGACCGTCGATATCTACCCGCGCTACACCTGCGACTACGGCACCCCCCGGCGGCCACCATCGCAGGCCGACTACCCGGAGCCGTTCCTGTACGGCTACTGCCGGGACACCGACCAGTCCGTGCTGGTGCGCGGCGCCCACAATGCGCCACGGCCACCGGGCGATGACACCGCGGGACCGCCGCCCGGTGCAGACCTGGCGGCGACCACCGACCCGACGCCCAAGGGCCGCTACACGATTCCCACTCCCTACGGCGGTCCGCCCCTGCTGATCGAGCCGCCGCGTTGATGCTCAAGGAGATGCCGCGGTGAGCACCGCCGACGAACCGACCGCCGAGACCACGCCCGAGGACGTGGAGTCGACCGCTGTCGAACCGGAATCAAAAGCCGTCGAGGAGACTGTCGAGGTCGCCACCGTGGAGGCGGCCGTCGCACCGGCAGGCAAGCGTCGTGTCCCGTTGCCAGTCGCGATCGTCGCAGCCGCCTACGTCACCGTGTTCGGGTTCGTCGTCGGCCTCGGATGGCCGCTGTGGCAACAGCATCGGATCTCTGCGGCGGAAACGGCTGGACGCCAGGCGGCGGTGGACTATGCCCAGGTTTTGACCAGTATCGACTCCAACAAGGTCGACGATGACTTTTCCGCGGTACTCAACGGCGCAACCGGGGAGTTCAAAGACACTTACACCAAGGCCAGCGTTCAGCTGCGGCAGCTGCTGATCGACAACAAGGCGACCGCGCAGGGCACGGTGGTGGAGTCCGCTGTGCAGTCCGGTTCCAAGGACACGGTCGTGGTGCTGTTGATGGTCAACCAGACGATCACCAACACCACGCGTCCCGACCCGCGGGTGGATCGGGTTCGGATGAAGATGACGATGCAGAAGGTCGACGGCCGATGGCTGGCGAACAAAGTCGAATTGCCTTAGGAGACAGACTATGTGGGCGACCCGGCTACTGACGGGCGTGCTCGCCGCCGTACTTCCGGTGGCTACGGTGTCCGGGGCACCGGTCGCTGGCGCTTCAGCGCCGTCATTCTGCAGCGGGCTGGGCGGCAACTGGGACGGGCAATACTGCACTACCGACGTGCATTCCGAACGGCTGGCCACCCGCTATATCCGAATGGCGGTGCCCGGCGATCTAGTCGACCACCCGATCGCCGGCCCCCCGATCCGGGACTACCTGTCGAAGTTGTTCACCAACTGGCGCAGTAAAGGTGCCTCGATGGTCGCCGACAGCTGGGGCAATGAGAACTACGAGATCTTCCAGCACGGCAACGCATTGACCGCGGTCTTCCACGAGGACTACCACTCCGACGGTCCCTACATCAACAACGCCTACCGGACGTTTACGTTCGACATGGGAGCCGGCGGGCGGCAGTTGCAATTGGCCGACATCACCAAGCCTGGGATCGACCCCCTGGCGATGATCCCGCAGCTGGGCGAGCCTTACATCAAGGAGGCGCTGGACCGGGCGTTCTGGGAGCACCGCCCCGGGGACTATCCCTTTGTCCCAGAGCGCTTCACGCCCGACAAGGTATTCTCCGGCGGCTACCGGTCGTGGGCGCTGACCCCCGATGAGCTGATTCTCTACATGCCCGACTACCCGGTCAGCCACGACAGTCCGATCCAGTACAACCAAATGCAGTGGTACATGGACGGTGGCAACGTGCAGGCGCACATCCCGCTGTCGGCGCTCGCCTCGATCCTGCGCCCGGAGTACGGCGGCTCCTAAGTGGAGCTCTGCTAGCCGTACCGAAACAGCGCCAGGCTCGCCAGCACCACGATCCCTGCGATCGCGATGACCGGCGCCACCATGAAGGGCGTCAACGTCGCCCCGACAACGGCCCCCAGGATCATCACGAAAACGACGCCGTAGCGCAGCTTTCCGCGTTCGCCGGTCCCGCCGGCCAAGCGGCTGTCCACCCCGATACCGACGATCGTCGAGGTGAGCACCGTGGTGTAGAGCTCCTGGATGCCGAACTGGCGGGCGGTCGAGTTCTGCACACCGAACGCCACCGCGAGTCCGGCGATCAAGAGCAGCTTGCTGGCGCTGTAGTAGTCCAACACGCCCATTCCGGCCAACGCGGCCAGCACCAGCAGCATCACCGCTTCCAGTCCCAGTGCGATCGTGAGCCAATGCCGGGGCCGCTGTTCCCCGAAGGTCCGGAACAGCCGCCCGCCGATGACCGCGCCCAGTAGGAATCCGGCTACCGCGACGACCGCGGCGGTCAGATCGAATCCGGTGCTGGGGACGAAGAGGAAACCCAGGAAGATCGCATTGCCGGTCATGTTCGCCACGAACACCCGACCGAGCACCAAGACACTGACGGCGTCGACCAGACCCGTCGCGAAGGTCAGCAGCAGTAGGGCCGCCACGGTCCGCCGGTGCGAGATCGGCGATGTGACGGCCACGGGTTCCGGCCGCTCAGCCCTGGAGACGCGGAGTCAGGTCCAGCGAGGTGATCGTGGGCATCCTGGTGACCACCCACCGATTCTGGTCGCGCTTCATGAAGAGCCGGTAGGTGAGGTACTTGATCTGCGGGATCGATTTGCTCAGTTCACTGGTTGCCGTGGTGTTGGTGTAGACGATCACTGTGGCCTCGGGGCCATCGAGGGTCTCGACGGCCGCACCGACGATCTCGGTGGTGTCGGTGACCTTCGCGTGCTTGTTGCTGTCCGCGATGGCGTCAATGAACTTGCGGTACTGAGCTTCCAGGTCGCCACTGAGATACACCGAGGCCCGATCCGGAAGGGAATCCATGTTCTCCGGGGTGTAGTTCCACAGCGTGTGGATCGCGCGGGCCGCCGTGCGGGCGATGTCGAGCTTGGTGGCCACCTCTGCCCGGTCGAGGAGATACGGCTGTGCTGTAGCACCCGCGAACGCGGCGGCGCCCACGAAGGCCGCGGCCGATACCGCAACCGCAAGCCGCACACCGAACTTACGCCGCCCGGGGCGCTTGGCGGCCACCATCTCCGCCTCGGCCTCGGTCTCGGTCTCCGCCTCAGCCTCAGCCTCGTTCTCCGCCTCGACTTCGGCCTCCGGATCCACCTCGGTGGCGGCGTCCGGTTCGAGGTCGCCAGTCGATTCGGCGGCGTGATCGACCTCTGCCCCGGAGGACGCGTCGGTCACAGCACCTGGTTCAGATTGCTGATCTTCCACTGGTCCCCTTCCTTCTGCGCTGTCGCGAGCCAGCGGGTGGCCACCTTGACATCATGCTTTCCGTCCGGCGACTTACCGCTGTTCTCGACGGCTACCAGCAGACTGACGCTGCCGTCGTCGTTCCACCGTTCGACACCGGCGGCGGTCACCGTCCCGGTGGTCGGTTCGCTGCGCGCCACCGCGATCAGGATCTGATTCGCCTTCTCCTGGTACTGCTTGGCGAAGTCTCCGGTGGCGTGGTCCATGACATTGGCGAGGTAGTCGTTGGCGTGGAACGGATCCGGCGAGGTGAACATCGTCATGAACGATGCGACCGCATCTCGCGCCTCGACGTTCCGCACGGCGGCCCGGCGGTGTTGTTCGTGGGTCACCAGCGTCATCGCGCACACCGCGATGGCGGCAGCGGTCAGTGCCAGCGAACTTGCGATGACGATCGGCAGCCGCCGGCGCCGCGGTACGGGCCGGTCGACAAAGAGTGGTTGCGCTTCAGCGTCCCTGCGGCGGCGCGGGCTCATTTCGCCCCCTCGGCGGGCAGCGGCTTACTGACGACAGTAAGGTCGTCGACCCGCCAGATTCCCGATGTCTGCGCGAACACCACCTGGACGGTAGCGCTGATCAGGCGTTCCTTGCCGGGTGTGCCACGCTGGCCCTGCAAAAACAGCAGCATGGTGGCGCGGTGCGGGGCGGCGTTGAGCACCGCGGCATCGGTCACCCGGTAGAAGTTCGGCACCGGCTTGGAATCGCGGATCGCGTCCTGCTGGGGAACTAGGAGCTGGCGATACTTCTCGGTGGCCAATGACTGGGCGCGGTCGAAGTCGTCCTGCAAGGTCTCGGGGTCATAGGACAACATATCCGCCACGATCTTCGGACCCTGGCGTGAGATCTCGGCCTGGGCCAGATCCGATTTGTGGTCATTCTGGTAGACCACCGAGTACGCGGTGGCCGCAGCGATGAGGCTCAGGACAGCCGTGGCCACGAACACCAGCACCGTTACGGATCGGATGTTTGGCGGTGGCTGCCGCTGTGCAGTCGGACGAACCTCGGTGCGCGCCAGCACGTCGGCGAAAGTACGGCCCCGTCGGTCCCGCAGCGGCCAGAGCCAGCCCAGCAGAACCGGCACAGTGTCGAGCAGGTGCGCGACCTCGCGCAGCAACAGTCGGCCGACGCCGGCTGCCGGAACCGACCCGTCGCCGCCGCGCACCACTTCGATCCCGGTGAACGCACGACCCAGGCTCCAGCCCTTGAGCGCGGGCAAAAGAATTCGGTTGACCTCGGTAGCCAGGAAAGCCAACGCACCGACGATGGTCGCGAGCCACCGCCACAGGCCACCGGACGGGAAGCAGAGGGCAGCCATGCCCATCGTCACCATCACGGCCAACCCCGGCAGCAGGTCGATCGCCAACGCCGTGGCGCGTGTGCCCCAGCTGGCCGGCTCAGGACGCGGCGCCTCGGCCACTGTGTCGGTCACTTGGCCACCTGGTCGAGCCTGCCGATCCGGTACTGGCCGTCGTCGCGGACCATCTGAACACGCAGCCGGTAACCGACCTCCCTGCCCTTGGCCTCGACGTTGTCAACCTTGATCCGGAAGGCCACCAGGATGTCGACCGAGCCGTCGGGGTTGTTGCGCTCGACTGCCGCACCCATCTCGGTCAGCTCGACGTGGACCTTCGCCGCCTGATAGGCGGGCGGAAGAATCTGCGCGTACAGCGAGGCCTGGGTGCGGAACTCCCCGGTCGCGCAGTTCAGCATCTTCTCCTGGGACAGTGACACATCGCCGGAGTCCGGGACCTGGGTCGCGAGGACACACGCTTTGGCCGCCGCAATGGCTTCGGCGTTGTCGCGGGCCAGTTGCTGGCTTGCCGCGTGGTCGCGTAAGCCAACGAACCCCGCGGCCACCAAGCCGGCCGCCAACAGCAGTAACAGCACACAGATACCCGCCTGCTGGCGACGGCCGAGACGCGACGGTGCCGGCTCGGCGTCTATCGCCACTGAGTCAATCGACTCCTCCGGATTCGCGTCCGCCGCCATACCCTCAGCGTCCAGAGCTTCCTGAGCCGAGGTATCTGCGGTCTGCTGGTCCTCGTCCGTGCTCAGCGGAACGGTGCCAGCATCCCCTTCCATGCGTCGTCTCCTATGTTCATCGAGTTCTCGACGGAGTATTCGACGCCGTCTGGCCCTACCGCCTGGCCACTCTGCGGATTGTAGATCGCGGCTGGTCCCCCGCCGGGGGTGTAGATGCAGGGGTTCGGTTGTTGCCCGTTGCACTGAACGCTACCGGTACCCGGCCGAGACAGCGGGTCACTGACCGGCGGGGGCGTCCCCGGCACCATATCCGCGGGTAGCGGGTTGAGGCCGGTGTTGACCGACGGTGCAGGGATCACGTGACCCGGTTCGACCGGCTGGTCACAGCGAGCGCCCAGCGCCGGGCAGTTGCGGATCTGGTTCGGGTCGCCGTACCAGGGGTTGGTGCCCAGCGGGACGTACGGTTTGTCGCTGCGGCATTCCTTCGGCGTGGGAGCCCGCTTACCGGGCACGTCCACACAGGGGATGTTGCGCACACCGCGAACGTTGTTGGCCGGGGTGTCCTGCGGAATCCGGCACGAGACATCCGGCAGCTCTGCGGGGGTGGTGTCGGCGAACGCCCGCCACTCCGATGCCGGCAGATAGCCGGTCAGACACGGCGGTGGGGTGTTCAGGCTCAGGCCCGGAACCGGCACCGGGAAGATCGGTCCGGGGAAGGCACCGAGCGCCACACCCAGAGATGCGCGGCCAGGGTAGGTCGAGCTCACGGTCTGGATGATCGAGCCGGCCTGGGGCAGGAAGACCAAGACCTGCTCGGTGTTCCGGTTGTAGCGCTTGGCCATCTCGGTCAGGATCGACGCGTTCGCCATCAGCTGCGGAAGCGAGTCCTTAGTGTCGTTGAACACCGTGTGCACCTGGTCGATCAGCGGCGGCAGATCCGAGATGATGTGCTTGACCGTGTCGTCTCGGCTGGCCGCCTGACTGGCCAGCACGTTCAGGTTGCGCGCCCATTGGTGAATAGCGTCGCTGGAGTCGGTCTGACTCTCGATGATCGGCGCCGACTTCTCCACGATGTCGTCGACGTCGGCCAGGTTCGTCTTGAAGTCGCCGACGATCGCCTGTGTCGCATCGACGAGGCGTTGTAGCGACGGGCCCAACCCACCCACTGCCGTTGCTGTCTCGTCGAGCAGCGCCGAAATCTTGCCGGCCGGCAATGCCGCCAACCCGCGGTTGGCGGTGTCGAGCGCCGGACCGATCGCCGACGGGACGGTCCCCGTGGTGATGGTCTGGCCCTGCTTCAGGTACTGGCCCGGGTTACCGGTCGAAACCAGATCCAGGTACTGCTCACCGATCGCCGACACCGAATGCACGTTGGCACTCGCGTCGACCGGAATCTTGTACTTGCTGGAGATCTGGAAGGTGGCCTGCGCACCGGTTTCGGTCGGTTCCACGCTGGTGACCCGGCCGATGATGGTGCCGCGGTAGGTGACGTTGGCGGTCTTGTACAGGCCGCCCGCCTCGGGCAGGTCCGCCTTCAGCGTGTACTGACCCAGTCCCGCCATGGTCGGCAACCGCAGGTAGTAGACGCCCAACACCAGCAGCGCCACCGCGGTCAAGACGCTGAAAATGACGAGTTGTCGCTTGATCTGAGGTTTCAGCAATTCCGGTCAGCCCTTTCCACATATGGACCGCCGGGTGCGGTAGCCGGGTTCGGCGTGTACCGAACGTCCGGAATCATCTTCGCCGGGTCGTGGCCGAAGGACTGCTCCAACGCCCGCAACATCCCGGAGAAACCGGTACCGGTCAGGATCGCGTTGTCGATGGACGCGTAGGTGAGGTCGACCACCAACGAGGTGTTGATGAAGTCGCCGCGGACCGCCTTGAAGGCACCGTCGACGTGGTACGGCGCGGTGATCATCACCTGCAGCAGGTCGGGCAGATACGGCGACGCCTTGCGCAGTTCCCGTCCCGGGCACTGGAACGACGTCAAAACCTTGTGCAGGTCGGACCTCGCGGGTGCGATCTGGGTGTTGACCTGAGTGCCCATCGCGCCCAGTGCGTCAATGGCGTTGATGAAAATCCCCTGCTGCGCGTTGAAGTACTTGAACAACGGCGGGAAGTCCGTCAGGGCCTTCTCGATGGAGTCGTTGTGCGCACCGAAGTAGCCCAGCAGCCGGTTGCTCGAATCGATCGCCCGGGTGATGTCCTCACGCTGGTCGTTGAGGTTGCCGATGAACGTGTCCAGCTTGGTCAAGAACGCGCGGATCTGGTCGGCCCGCCCGTTGGACAGCGCGGCGAACTCTGTGGTGATGGTGTCCAGGTCCGACAACCCACCGCGCTGCAGCAGCAGCGCCAGCCCGGCCAGCGTGCGTTCGATCGTCGGGTACGACGTCGAATTGCTCAGGCCGATCGTGTCGCCGTTGCGGAGCTCACCCTCCGGGTTCTCGGGCGCCTTCAGCTCGATGTGCTGCGAACCCAGCAAGCTGGTCTGGCCGATCTTCGCCGTGGCGTTGCGCGGCAGATGAACGTCCTTGTTCAGCTTCAACTTCAGCGTGGCGACCCAGTTCTTGAGCTCGATCCGCTCGACAGCGCCGACGAAGACGTCGGCGACCAGGACCCGGCTGTTGCCGTTGAGCGCCAAGGTGTCCGGCACCTGGACGTACACCGTGTAGGCGCCGGCGCCACTGCCCGGACCGCCCGGCAGCGACACGTTGGCGATACCGCGCCAACTGCTGCAGGACGTCAGCGTCAGCGCGGCCATCAGCAGCACCAGAGCCTGCCAGCCGCGGCGGCTGACCGTGTTCATCGCTGTCCTCCGTCTCATCAGCCATCACCTCGCGGGGGAAGCGGCGCCACCGGGCCCGGGATCACGTTCGGTCCCGGCGGAGGCGGTGCGATCGGTGCCTGACCCGGCGGCAGGCCGATGAACGGCAGCGGACCGGCGGACTCGTCGTACGAGTTGGGCGGGCCGGGCGGCGTCTGGTACTGCGAGTCGACCGGAGCCGGGTCGGGGCCACCCATCAACTGGGCCAGCGACTCCGGGGTCAGCAGTCGCGCGGTGTCGTGACCGGGCTCCACGCCCTGCATTCCGGGCGCGGTGATCCATCCCGGCTGGGTGTTGCGGTGTGACGTCGGGGTGTCGGGCACCCAGATCCCGGGGACGGTGGTGTCCTTGTACCCCGGTGGCGGCTGCAGCCGCGGCTCAGAGTAGGCGATCTGCTTCGGCGTGGTGTAGGCGTTGGTCCAGATGTTGATACCGAACGGCAGGTAGTTGAACTTGATCGCGTCGGCCACCGGTGCCAGGTATTCCGCACACAACTCCGCGGAGTCCTGGTAGCCCAGACGGCTGCCGGCCTGAATCGCGCTGCAGATGAACTGCATAGGGTTCGCGAAGTTCACGATCACCGGGGAACCGAGGACCATGCCCTGCGCCGGGTGGTAGATCTCGTCCACGCCGGCCAGCACGTTCGGCAGCACGTGCAGCGCGGTCTCGAAGCCCTCCAGCGCCTCCGGCTGCGTGATCGCCGTCGTCACCTCCGCCACGTTGTCAATGCTGTGCACCAACGGCTTTGCGTTCTGATTGAGGAACGCCTTGACGATCGTCATGGTCGCGTAGAACTGGTCGGTCGCCGTTGCCAGCGCCTGGTCGGTGCTGTTGAGGTTGGTGGTGAACTTGGCCAGATCATGGTTCAGCGCGACGAACTGCTGGTCATTGTGGTCCAGCGCCTTGACGAACAAGGACAGACTGCGCACGACCGCGAAGAAGTCGCCGCGGCCCTTGTTCAAGGCGGTCAGGGCGTCCGACAGACTGTCGAACGCCTTGTTGACCTCCTGGCCCTTGCCGGACAATCCGTCGGCAAACGATTCGATGGCGTCGCCGATCGGCCCCTTGGGCTGCTCGGCGGTCGGCCCCAACTTGTTGATGATGTTGGTGACATCGTTGCGCAACGTGTCCCATTCCACCGGGACCTCGGTGCGCTCCTCGGGGATGACGGCCTTGTCGGCCAGCACCGCGCCGCCGCGGTACGGCGGCTCCAACTGAATAGTGCGTGAGGCGACCAACGTCGGGTTCAAGATGATCGCCTTGGCGTCCGCGGGCACCTTGTACTTGTTGTTGTAGTGCAGGGTGACTTTCATCTTGTCGCCGGCCGGCTCGATCTTGTCGATCGCGCCCACCCGGACACCCATGATCTGCACCGCGTCACCGGGGTACAGCGCGTCGGTCTGCGGGAAGTAGGCGACGACGCTGGTGCTGTTCAACTTGCGGAACAGCTGCATGCCGCCGAAACCGGCCACCAGGGCCAGCGCCAACAGCAGCGACCCGACGATCACCGTCGACCGCGATCGCTCCGGCAGCCTCAGGTTGCGAACATCAAAGACGGTACTCACGGCCGCTCACTCCCTCTTGCGCCACCGCCGCCACCGGGCTGGCTGTTACCACCTTCGCCGGGCGTGATGAACGGTGCCGGCAACTGGTTGCCGGGTCCGGGCGGAGCCGGCGGACCGGGTGCCCGCGGTGCCGGGGGCGGTGCCGCTCCCGGATTGGCGGGAGCTGGACCGGCGACGGGGCCCATCGGCTCGGAACGTCCGCCGGGGTTGGCGTCGGGCATCGGGACCGGAGTACCGGGCACCACCGGCGGTGTCTCGCCCGGACGTCCGGCGATCGAGATGCCCGGCGAGGCCGGGAGGCCGTCCGGGTTCGCCGGCGAGACCAACACATCGGTCGGGCCCGGGTACGGTCCGCTGCGCCCGAACGGGCCATCATTCGGGTCGAGGTTGGCACACGGCAGCGGGTTGCCCGGGGTCGGGAACATGCCCGCTGCGGGTGCGTAGGAACACGGCGATCCGGGTGCGACGGCCGGCCCGGGGTGCTCGGGGGTGCCCTCGATCACCTGCGGAGCAGGCGGCGGTGCGCCGTTGGCGAACCTGGTTCCGTTGGGGTCGGGGTAACGGAACTCCGGCAGCCCGGCGTTGCGCCAGAACTCCTCCGGCGAGATTCCGCGCTTCTTGAAGGCGGCATCCACCCAGGGCTGCAGGATCCAGAACGGGATCAGGTTCAGGGTCGAGACCTTGAAGTACGGCCCCGAGGCGATCGCGTCGTTCACGATTGTCAGGTACCTGCCCAGGATGGTGTTCATCTCCCGCAGGTCTTCTTTGCGGCGCACCAGCATGTCGGTGATGTTGGAGGCCTCGGTGAAGACGTGGTTCAGATCCAGGCCCGGATTGTCGCGGACCAAGCCCTGCACCTGTTCGCCGAAGTAGGCGATGTTGCCCAGCAGCGCCGAGATCGCCTGGCTGCGCTGATTGACCGCTGCCGACAGGGTCTGCGTGTTGCGCAGCAGCGCGTCGATCTGGTTGCTGCGGTCACCGATAACGCTCGCGACCTGATTGGTCTGCGCCAGCAGGTGGGTGATCTCTTCGTCGCGTTTGCCGATGGTGTCGGAGAACTTCGCGACACCATCGAGTGCGGCACTCAGGTCGGGGTAGGTCTCATCGACCGTTTCCGAGAGCACCTTCAACGACTTCTTGACCGTGTCGATGTCCCAGCCGGAGGCGGCTTTGGTGGCGTCGAAGACCGCGTCGTAGAGCTGGTAGGGCGTGGTGCTCTGGCCCAACGGCAGGACGGCCTGCGGCGCGAGGCGGCGCTCGCCCTTGGGCTCGATCGACAGAACCTTGCGGCCCAGGATGGTGTCGGTCTTGACCCCGATCCGGCTGTCGCTCCCGATCGGGTTGGCCCCGACCGAGAACTTCACCAGCACATGGTCGTTCTCGATCGACAGGTCTTGGACCTTTCCGACGTCCACGCCGGAGATGCGCACCTTGTCACCGGCGGTCAGGCCGCCGGTGTCGGAGAGCTGTCCGTAGTAACTCGGTTCGGCGAAGAGCATCGGCGCCGTGGTGAAGCTCTGCCCCACCAGGGTCACCAGCGCCACTGTGGCCACGCCGATGATGCCGATCCGTGCCCGGTTGGGCGGTTCCAGGGTCCTCACTGGGGCGTGCACCTCCCCGTCGGTTGCTGCCACAACCGGACGTTTCGCACCGGTCCACCGGGCTGCAATCCGGGAAGCTTGATGGTCGCGTCGCAGATGTAGAAGTTGAAGAAGTCACCGTAGACACCGGTGCGCCCGATCAGCTTCAGCGCCTTCGGAATCTTCTGCAGCAGCTCGTCGACGTCGTTGAGCCGGTCTGGCGGCTCTGGGCCCGCTACCGGGAACAAGCTGTGCAACTGCGTGCGGTTGTCGGCCAGCAGATCCGCCAGATTGCCTGCGGCGTTACCGAACTCCGCGGTGCCGTTCGCCAACCCGTCGGCGTGGCTGTTCAAACCCTTGACCAGCTTGTCGAAGTTGTCGACCGTCTCATCGAAGGTCTGACGGTGCCGGACCGCGGTGTCGAGCACCACGTTCAGGTTCTTGACGACCTCGCCGATGGCCGCATCGCGGTCGGCGATGTGGGCGGTCAACTGGGCGGTCTGCTCCAGGATGTCGTTGATGGTGCCGCCCTGACCCTGGAAAACCGTGACGATGGTCGAGGCGATGGTGTTGATCTTCTCCGGGTCCAACGCCCGGAACACCGGCTTGAATCCGCCGATCAACGCGTCCAGGTCCAGCGCCGGCTCGGTGCGGGAGGCAGGAATGAATCCGCCCACGGGCAGCCGCTGGTCGGCACCCTCGCCCTCGCCCCGCTTGAGCTCCATGTAGCGGTTGCCGATGAGGTCGTCGTAGCGGATCTGCGCGGTGGTCGACTGGAACAGCGGCAGTGACCGGTCGACGTCGAAGTCGACCACAGCTCGACGGCCGCCGTCGACCAGCCGGACTTTTTTGACCTTGCCGATCTCCACGCCGGAGGCGCGGACGAACTGCCCCGGACGCAGGCCGCTGGCGTTGCTGAACTCGGCAGAGTAGCGGGCCGTCCGATCGAACCGGATCTGCCCGAAGACCACGACGAGGCCGACCGTGAAGAGCAGCAGCACCGAGCCGACGGCACCGAGTTTGAGGGCGGTTCTGGTGATGTTCATGGGTTGATCGTGTTATCCCCGACTTGGCGACCCCAGACGTAATCAATAGCCAGGGGCGATCCGGTATCAAAGTGGTTGTACGGCGCTTGGCTGACTCCCGTGTCGGCCACCAGGTAAGGCGCCGGCCAGAAGTCGTGGGTGATCTCCTGCCAGCAGCCCGGCGCACCGCCTGGGCCACCGCGAGCGTTGTAACGCGGCAGGTTCTCGGGATAGACGTACGGGTTAGCCGGTCCGACCAGTTCACTGACGGTGTCGAGCGCGTAGCCGTCGCCGCCCAGGAATTCGTAGACCTTGGGGGCGCCCTCGGCGAGGTTGCGGATGGCGCAGAACAACTCCGGGCTGTACTCGTCCAGCAGTGCCGACACCGGGACCAGGTCGGAGAACTGCGCACGGAAGTAGGGCCCGAACCGCTGGGTGACATCCGCCCCGAGGTTGCCCACCCCGGCGGCGCCCAGCAACGCGGCGTCCAGTTCCTTCTGCTGGTTGGTGATCGTCTTGACGGTGACGGTCGAGCTGTCCAAGAAGCCCACCAGGTCCGGCGCTCCGTCGGCGTAAACCTCTGCCAGGGTCGCGAAGCCCTTGAGGTCGCGACGGAACGAAGGCATCCGGGCGTTGACGTCGTCGAGAATCGCGTTGCCGTTGACCAGGGATTCGCCGAGCTTGTCACCCAAGCCGGTCAATGCCTCGGCCGCGGCGTGCAGCGTCAGGTTCAGCTTGATCGGGTCGACGTGTTCGGACAGGTTGTTGATGGTCTCAAACAGCGTGTTGAGTTCCGTCGTCACCGACGTCGCGATGATGTTCTTGCTGGTGATGCGTTCCCGCGCCGGGTGTTCCGGGGCGGTCAGCGACACGTACTTGTTGCCGAACAGCGTGGTAGCCAAAATATCGGCTTTGACGTTGGACGGGATCAGCTTGAGGTACTTGGGGTTCACGTCGAGGGTGAACTTGGCAGCCGGCTTGTTCTCGTACTCGGTCGGCGCAATGGCGGCCACGCGCCCGATCTGGACGCCGTTGTAGGTCACTGGCCCGCCCGGATCCATCACCAGACCGGCGCGCGGCGCGACCATGGTCAGCGACGTGGTCTTGGTGAAGGCCCCGCGGAACTGGCCGTAGACCAGGCCCGCGATCAGCGCCAAGACCGCGAAGGTCACCACGCCCGCGATCCGGAACGGCGGGTTGTGCACTTTGTTCTGCTTCCCGGTTGCCATGCGCGTCACATCGTTAGGTTGAAGTTGGGGTCGACGCCGTAGAGCGCCAACGCTGCGAGCAACACAACTGTGGGCACCGTGATCAGGGACAGCCGCATCGACTGGCCCACCGCACTGCCGACGCCGACCGGACCGCCACTGGCGTTGAAGCCGTAGTAGCAGTGGGTGACCATGACCACCACGGCGATCAAGATGGTTTCAATGAACGACCAGAACACATCGTCTGGCCGCAAGAACGTTCGGAAGTAGTGGTCGTAGGTACCCGACGACTGCCCGAAGAACAACGTGGTGACGATCTGCGGTGCGGCGAACGCCATGATCAGCGCGAGTGCGTACAGCGGGATGATCACGGTGAAGCCTGCCACCACGCGGGTCGACACCAGGTAGGCGATCGAGTTGATACCCATCACTTCGAGGGCGTCGATCTCCTCGCTGATGCGCATCGCGCCGAGTTCGGCTGTGGCGCCGGCTCCGACCGTTGCAGCCAGGGCGATACCGGCGTTGACCGGACCGACCACGCGGACGTTGACCAGGGCGGCGGCGAAACCGGTGTAGGTCTCCACGCCGATGTTGCCCAGCGAGGTGAACCCCTGGATCGCGATCAGCGAGCCGCCGGCCAGCATCACAAAGCCCATGATGGCGACGGTGCCGCCGATCACGGCCATGGCGCCGGTGCCCATGCCCAATTCGGCGACCAGGCGCAGCGTCTCGGTGCGGTACCGGCGCAGTGCCCACGGGATCTGCCGGAGGGCGGTCAGCGAGAACCAGCCGAGCCGACCGCTCCTTTCGAGCCCGCGGCCAGCCATCCCGACGTAGCGCTGGTAGTTGGCAACCAGCCCGGGAAAACGGCCCCGGACAACTGTCGATGTCGACATGTCAGGTCCCCGTTCCGAACTTCACGCCGATGGTGGTCAGCACCACGTTCACGGCGAACAACGCAAGTACGCACAGCACGACGGTTTCGTTCACGGCCGTGCCCAGGCCCTTGGAGCCGCCGCGGACGGTGAGGCCGCGGTAGCAACCGACCAGGCCGGCGATAAGTCCGAACACACTGGCTTTCACCGTCGAGATGATCACCTCGGGCAGCCCGGTGAGCAGAGTCAACGTCGACAGGTAGGCGCCGCCGGAGACGTTCTGCAGGTAGACGCCGAAGAGGAAGCCCCCGGTCAAGCCGATCACGATCACCAGGGCGTTAAGGAGCAGGGCCACCACGGTCGCGGCGATCACCCGGGGCACCACCAGTCGATGGATCGGGTCGATGCCGAGCACTTCCATCGCGTCGATCTCTTCGCGAATGGTGCGGGCTCCCAGGTCGGCGCAGATCGCGGTGGACCCGGCCCCGGCGACCACCAGCACAGTGACCAGCGGCCCCAACTGGGTGACCGCGGCGATACCGGCTCCGGCTCCTGAAACGTCCGCAGCACCGAACTGCGCCAACAGGATATTCAGCGTGAAGACCAGGAGAACGGTCAGCGGAATGGCGACCGCGATGGTCGGAATGATAGCGACGCTGGTGATGAACCAGCCCTGCTGCAAAGTCTCACGCCACTGGAACGGCCGTACGAAAAGCGCACGAGCGGTCAGAGCGCACATTCTGAAGAATCCGCCGACCATGATCAGCGGCGGCAGCACCCGATCCCGGAGGAAGTCGGCGACACGGGGACGCGCTGGAGCCGTCACACCACCCCCCTCACTAGAAATCCCGCCGCACGACTCAGCAAGGAACCGCGTCGCACAGTATCTTCTCCGTCCGTCGTTCAGCGAGACCCGCGTCACCTTATCGGCCCGAAGTGCCCTTGGCGACCATCGGACCATACCTGATGGCTGCGTGAGAAGGGCATCGAACGAGCGGAACCTACCCGGGTTTCCTACCGGAGAGTAACGTGCCGCGACCTCACTCATCGCTGTTTCGGGCGGCATCGCTTGGGGAGCTTCCCTAGTCGGATCCCTGAGCTGTCCCGTAGTTAACGCGCAGTTCGGTTTTGAGCACCTTCCCGGCCGGATTGCGGGGCAGGGCCTCGACGATCTCGAGCGCCTTGGGGTGCTTGTAGCGCGCCAGCCGCTGGGTCAAGAAATCGTCGAGGTCGGCCAGGGTCAGACCCGCCCGGGACAGCGCGGCGACCGCGATCGGAACCTCGCCCCAGCGCTCGTGGGGGCGACCGATAACGGCTACCTCGGCGATGTCGGGGTGATCGGCCAGCACGTTCTCCACTTCGGCGCAGTACACGTTCTCGCCGCCGGAGATGATCATGTCCTTCTTGCGGTCGACGACCCAGACGTAGCCCTCTTCATCCATCCGGACCAGATCGCCGGAGTGGAACCAGCCACCGGCAAAGGCCTCAGCGGTGGCCTCCGGCTTGTTCCAATAGCCACTCATCAAGGTGGGCGCCCGGTAGACGATCTCGCCCACCTCACCGACAGCGACGTCGTTCATCTGCTCGTCGACGACCCGGGCGGAGACGGTCGGAATGACGGTGCCGACCGAACCGCGCTTTCTGGTGGCGTCCTCGCCGAGCAGGATGCAGGTGACCGGCGACATCTCCGTCTGCCCGAAGGCCGCCAGAATCTTGGTGCCGGGGAAGGTCTCCGCCATCTGCCGCAGCAACGCATCAGACGCCGGCGCCGCTCCCCACGACATGGTCCGCAACCGGATGTCGCGCGGGTTGGCCTGCTGCTGAGCGCAGACCGCCTGCCATTGGGCCGGCACCAAGAAGATGCCGGTGACCCGCTCGGCGGCCAGCACGTCGAGCAGTTGGCCGGCGTCGAACGCACCCAGCGGGTTGATGACGGTCGGGATGCCCAGCCACATACCGGGCAGCAGGTTGCCCACCCCGGCGATATGGAAGAACGGCACTCCGATGAAGGCCACGTCGGAGGTGCCGGTGCCGGCGGTGTGCAGCGCGGTCATCGTCTGGCCGACCAGGTTGGTATGGGTGAGTACCGCGCCCTTGGGCAGACCGGTGGTGCCCGAGGTGTACATGATCAGGGCCGGCGAGTCGTTGGGGATGTCCACCGGCGCATGCGATTCGCCGGTCTCGTTGATCAGGTCCTCGTAGGCGATCAGGCCCGCGGCTGCAACGTCACCGGGTTCTTGCGCCACCACCACGTGTTCCAGCAGTCCGGTCAACTCGCGCACACCGGTGGCGACCGGCACCAGCGCCGATTCGGTGATCAGCACCTTGGCCTCACAGTCGGTGACCAGATAGCCGATCTCCGGTGGGGTGAGCCGGAAGTTGACCGGAACGGCGATGCCGCCCAGCATGTTCGCGGCCAGCACCGACTCGACGAACTCGGTGCGGTTGAGCATCAGGATCATCACCCGGTCGCCGGCGCGGACCCCACGGCGGCTCAGCGCGTCTGCCAGCGCACCAACGCGATCACGCAGCTGCGACCACGTAGTGGTCTGGCCCAGGAACCGCAGTGCCGGAGCGTCCGGTTTCATCAGCGCGTGCCGGTCCAGCTGGTTGACCCAGTTCTGTCGACGCGCCCGGTAGGGCTGCTCGGCGGGATCAACGGTTGCGTGGCTCAATTCGGTTCTCCCGCGTTGTGCTAGCCCGAAGCCAGTTCTTCGGCGCGCCGTTTGAGATTGTCAGCCAGATAGTCCAGGGCGTTGCTGAACGCCTTCTTGAGCATCGGCTTGGGTACCGACATCTGCGTCTCGACGTTCATATCGACGGTGAGCAACGTGGTCGGGCCGATCTCAACCACCGAGAACAGCTGCTCCTGCTTGCTGAACAAATCACCCTGCTGCAGCACCGTCTGGATCTGGGTGGCACTGGGGTAGTAGACGGCCTGGATGAAGGTGCCATCGAAACCGGAGTAAGACGCGTCCAGCCGCAGCTGGCTGGGCCGGCCGTCGTCGTAGCGGGCCAGCACCCAGATCCCTTTGACCTCTTCATTCCACTGCGGGTACGCCTCGAAGTCGGCCACGATCCCCATGATTGTGGCGGCATCGGCGGCGACTTCGACGGTCTTGCTCACGAGCGGCACCCGCCGAGCATAGCCACCGACGAAACAGCCGCCGACCTAAACCTGGGCGGTGGCCAACAGCGCGCGAATTCCGTCGGGGATCGGCACCGGCCGGCGGCTGCTGCGGTCGATATAGACGTGCACCCAGTGCCCAAGCGCGGCGAACGGTACCGCGGCGGCGTCAACTCCGATTTCAGGGGCCCGGAAGAGCGCGAGCCGATAGGTGACGCTGCTGCGGCCCAACCGAGTGACGGCCAGCCCCACCGCGAGCCGGTCCGGGAAGGCGAGTTCGCCCAGGAATCGGCAGCCCGATTCGGCGACCACCCCCAGCTCCGTCGCCGCGACCGGGTCGATGTCGACGTGGGCCGCGATCCAGCCGTTGATCGCGGTGTCGAACAGCTGGTAGTACACCGCGTTATTGAGGTGGCCGAACATGTCGTTGTCGGCCCAGCGGGTCAATACCGGCCAGTGCACCGGGAAGTCCTGGCTGGTCAACCCTTCCGGCGCGGGCGGGACCGCTGCGTCCGAACTCATGGTTGTATTCCAGCATGACCACCATCCGCGGGGCGGTGCTGGAGCGGATCGGGGCGCCGCGCCCCTACGCCGCCTCGCGCCCGCTGACGGTGACCGAGGTGGAGCTGGCCCCACCCGGCGAGGGTGAATTGCTGGTGCGGGTCGAGGCCGCCGGCGTCTGTCACTCCGATCTGTCGGTGGTCGACGGCAACCGGGTGCGACCGGTGCCCATGCTGCTCGGCCACGAAGCCGCCGGCATCGTCGAAGAGGTGGGCGCTGGGGTCACGGCGGTGCGGCCGGGCCAGCGGGTGGTGCTGACCTTCCTGCCCCGCTGCGGCCACTGCGTGGCATGCGGCACCGACGGCCTGGCGCCGTGCGAGCCCGGCAGCGCCGCCAACGGCGCGGGCACCCTGCTCGGCGGCGGGCAGCGGCTGCACCGCGCCGGCCAGACCGTCTATCACCACCTCGGGGTCTCCGGGTTCGCCACGCATGCCGTGGTCAGCCAGACCAGCGCGGTGCCCGTGCCCGATGACGTGCCGCCGACGGTGGCCGCCCTGCTGGGCTGTGCGGTGCTGACCGGCGGCGGGGCCGTGCTCAACGTCGGCCGTCCAGTGCCGGGTGACACCGTGGCGGTGGTCGGGCTCGGCGGAGTCGGGATGGCCGCGGTGCTGACCGCGCTGGCCCACGACGGTGTGCAGGTCATCGCGATCGACCGATTGGCGGACAAGCTGGCCAGCGCAACCGCGCTGGGCGCTCAGCACACCTATACCCCGCAGCAGGCGCTCGACGCCGGCGTGCGCGCCCCGGTGGTGATCGAGGCGGCCGGTCATCCCGTTGCGCTGGAGACCGCGATCGGCTTGACCGCACCGGGCGGGCGCACCATCACTGTCGGCCTGCCGCCTCCGGATGCCCGGATCAGCGTGTCCCCGCTGGGTCTGGTTGCGCAGGGGCGCGCGCTGATCGGCAGCTACCTGGGTTCGGCGGTGCCCGCACGTGACATTCCGCGCTTCGTGGAGTTGTGGCGAGCCGGCCGTCTTCCGGTCGAGCAGCTGGTGTCGGCGACCGTGCCGCTCGAGCAGATCAACGAGGCCATGGACCAGCTCGCCGACGGCGCCGCGGTCCGTCAGATCATCACGTTCGATCCGCACTGATTGCCGGTTCGAAGGTGAAGTCCGCGGCCCGGAACCGTCGGGTCATCGCCCAGAACGCACTGGCGCTGCGCGGCCACTGGGTGACCACCCGGCCGTTGGCGGCACGAAAGTAATTGCTGCAGCGGGTGGTCCACACCGTGCCGTGCATCCACCGGTCGACCTTGGCGATGAAGTCCGCCAGCGCGGCGGGCCGCACGGCGACGTAAGAGTTGCGCGTGCGTCGCAGGTGTTTGAGCACCCGAACGATGTAACGCGCTTGGGCCTCCAACACGAAGATGACGCTGTTGGAGCCGACGTTGGTGTTGGGCCCGTAGAGCATGAAGAAGTTGGGGAATCCGGGCATCGCCATACCGAGGTAGGCGCGCGGCCCGTCGCGCCAGGCCTGTTTGAGGGTGATGGCGTCCTCACCGGTCACCTCGATCTGACCGAGGTAATCCGCGGCCGCATATCCGGTGGCGCAGACCACCACGTCGACCTCGCACTCGGTGCCGTCCTCGGTGACCACCGATCGGGACCGCAGGGCTCGGGCCGGGCTGGTCACCACTTCGACGTTGGGTCGGGCCAGCGCGGGCAGATAGTCCGAGGAGAACACCAGGCGTTTGCAGCCCAGCGGGTGATCTGGGGTCAGCGCCGCCCGTAACTGTTCGTCGGCGATGGTGTTGTCCAAGAGTTTTCGCGCGATGTCGGTGAACTCCCGGGTCTTGTCGCTGCCGTTCTCGATCACCGCGATGTTCGACTCGCTGCGCAGCCACAGGCGCATCCGGTACAGCCGCTTGGCCAGCGGGATGCGGGCAAAGGCCCATCGCTCCCGCGGGGTATAGCGCCGGTCCGGCTTGGGCAGGATCCAGGTCGGTGACCGCTGCAGCGAGTACACCTTCTCGGCGACGTCGGCCAACTCCGGCAGCAGTTGCGCCGCAGTTGAACCCGTCCCGAGCACAGCGACTTTCGCGCCGGCGATCGGCACCGAATGGTCCCACCGCGCCGAGTGCATCACGGTGCCCGCGAAGGGCTGTTCTTCGATCAGGTCGGGCAGCACCGGCTGAGTGAACAGCCCTACGGCGGAGACCACCATGTCGAACCGATGCTGCGCGCCGTCGCTGCTGATCAGACACCACTGACGCCGGTCTGGCTCCCAGTGGGCGGCGCGAATCTCGGTGCGCAGCCGCAGATGCGCGTCGAGGCCGTGGTCGGCCGCGCAGCGCTCGAAATAGGCCAAGA
The DNA here is from genome assembly GCA_001673575.1 of Mycolicibacter heraklionensis. Classification (GTDB taxonomy): domain Bacteria; phylum Actinomycetota; class Actinomycetes; order Mycobacteriales; family Mycobacteriaceae; genus Mycobacterium; species Mycobacterium heraklionense_A. Next base: position 21,753 of record LZME01000018.1, read on the forward strand.
TCTCGGGCTGCTGCGACCACTGCCGCGACCAATGCGGGTTCAGGTCGAAAGAATAGGAGTACAGGTGTGATTTGACGTCACAGGCCAGCCCCGGATACGTATTGATTCGCCAGGTGCCGCCGACGCCGTCTTCCCGGTCGAAGATGGTGAAGTCGGAGAACCCCGCGCGGCGCAACAGGATTCCCAGCGCCAGCCCACCCGGCCCGGCACCGATGATGCCGATCTTCATCGGATCTGCAGACACTGTCCGCCGTCCACCACAAGCTCGGCACCGGTGATGAATGATGCGGCTTCGGAGACCAGGAACGCCACCGCGTCAGCTACCTCGACGGGCCTACCGAGTCGGCCACCCGCCGATACCGCGGCCAGGCGCTGCTGAGTCACGTCGTCGAGCATCGGCGTGGCGATCGGCCCGGGAAACACCGCGTTGACCCGGATGCCCGCCGAGATGAGTTCCGCGGCAACGGTCTGGGTCAGGCCGCGCAGTGCCCACTTCGATGACCCGTAGGCGCTGTGCTGCGGAAAGGGGCGGATCGCCCCGGTGCTGCAGGTGTTGACGATGGCGGCACCCTCGGCCTCCCGCAGAAGATCCAGCGCCGCCTGGATTCCCAGGAATGCGCCCAGACAGTTGACCCGCCAGGACTTTTCGAAGTCCTCGGGTGTCTCCTCGGCGATCGTCGCACGGTGCAAGATGCCGGCATTGTTGATCAGTGCGGTCAGCGCCCCGAACCGCTGGACGGTGGCTGCCACCGCGGCGTGCCACTGCTCGGGGCAGGTCACGTCGAGGCGAACGCCGATCAGTGCGTCGTCAGCCCGCCCGGTGACGGCGGCATGCAGCTCGGCCTCGTTGATGTCGCCGGCGACGACGGCGAACCCGTCGGCGCGCAGTCGTTCGGCGATCGCCCAGCCCTGGCCGCGGGCGGCGCCGGTGACCAACGCGACCCGTGCCGAGCTCATCGGCCCCTCGCTTCGTCGAGATGTTCGAGGGCTCCCCGGCGCAGCGCCTGGGACTCGGCGGCCAGCGTGATCATCTGGTAGCCCAGCCCGGCCAGCACCGCGCCCGCCGCACCCGACCCGCCGTGGATCGCCGCGATCACGCCCGCTTGTGCTGCCGCGCCCCGGATGCGTGTCATCGCCGCGAGCAGGTCGGGGTGCGTGGTGCTTTGGGCGACGTCGACGCCCATCGAGATCGCCAGGTCGGCGGGCCCGACGTAGACGCCGGCCAGGCCGGGAACCGCACAGATGCGTTCCACGTCTGCCAGGGCCGCGGCGGTCTCGATCATCGCGAAGACGTCCGCTCGCGATTCCAGACCGGCCAGATCGCGGCCCAGACCGAGGCGCAGCGGCCCGAAGCTGCGGATTCCCGCCGGGGGATAGCGGGTGGCGGCCACTGCGGCGGCCGCCTGCTCGGCGGTCTCGATCAGCGCGATGATGACCGCGTCGGCGCCGGCGTCGAGCACCCGCCCGATAGGGGCGGGGTCCGCGTTGGGCAATCGAACCGCGGTGGCGATCGGCAGATGTTCGGTGTGGCGCAGCATGGCGGCGATGTCGGCGTCGTCGAGGTAACTGTGTTGGGCGTCGAAACCCACGTAGTCGTAGCCGGCGCGGGCGAATTCCTCCGGGCCCAGCACGGTGGGCCCGGTGACCCAGCCGCCCCAGAGCGGGGCCCGGTCCGCCAGGGCGGCACGCAGCGCCGACGTCATGCGACCATCGCGATCTTGACGCGGCCCGGCACCGGTCGACTCGCCAACTCGAAGGCGGCCTGGGCTTCATGGCAGCCGAAGATGTGAGTGACGTAGTCGCCCAACAGTTCTGGATGCTCCGCGGCGAATCGGCCTGCGACCTCCAGCATCCGCCGCCGATCCTGGGTGACTCCGGAGATCAACGTGAGGTTCTTACGCAGCATGGTGCGCATGCTGATCGGATAGCTGTCGTCGTCGGGGACACCGAAGTAGAACACCGTGCCGCCGGGAGCGACCGCCTCGATGGCGTGGCCCAAGGTGGCGACCTGGTGGCCGACCGCCTCGATCACGATCTCCGGGCGGTCGTCGGCGTCCAGGTGACGCACCCAGCGATCACTGGTCGCCTGCGCCGCAGTGTCGACCCCGAAGGCGGAAGCCATTTCTCGGCGATCGATCGGGTCCACACCGGTGACGTAGCGCGCTCCCGCGGCCTTGGCGACAGCGCTGAACAGCAGACCGATCGACCCCTGACCGATCACCGCGACATGGCGCCCGGCCAGGTCGGGCAGTTGTTCGACGGCGTAGAGCACACACGCCAACGGTTGCAGGCCCACGGCTTGGACGGGCGCCAGCGCCGGGTCGTAGGCCACCAGTCCGTCGCCGTCACTGATCACCTGTTCCATCAGTCCGTCGAAGCCCGACGCCCAACCGACGACCCGGTCGCCGGGTTGGTGCTGCGGATGCCGGCTGGCGATGACCTCGCCGACGATCTCGTGGATCGGGAAGCCGAGCTTCTCCGCGGCCGCGGCGCCGTCGTCACCCGGCAACCTGCCCTGCGCGCCGCGGAAGGCCGGCAGGTCGCTGCCGCATACCCCGGCCGCGACGAACCGCAGCAGCACCTGCCCCGCGCCGAGCTGCTGCTCGCGTGGATCGGGGGCCTCGATCTTCTCGAATTGATACGGCGCGATCAACCGGTATGCCCACATGTTCAGACCTCCACCGGGATGGTGTTCCAGCCCCATTGGAAGCTGGACGGCAGCCGGGTCGCGCCGTCGTCGAGAATCCGATAGTTCGGCACTCGACGCAGCCATTCCTGCACCAGGACAGTCACTTCCAGTCGGGCCAGGTGGTAGCCGATGCAGAAGTGCTGTCCGCGTCCGAACGCCAGTGATCGTTTGATCGGCCGGTCCCAGTGAAATTCGTCGGGGTCAGGGTATTGGCGCTCGTCGCGGTTTGCCGACGCCAGCAGGGTGATGATGCGTTGGCCCGGCTCGACAGTCGTCCCGTGCAGCGTGAACGGTTTTCGGGCGGTGCGCGCGAACCATTGCGCCGGTGCGCAATAGCGAATCATCTCTTCGCGTGCCAGCTGCACCGTGTCATGCGGATCGGCCCGCACCGCGGCCAGTTGGTCCGGGCGCCGGGCCAGTTCCCACAACCCGTGCGCGACGATCTTGGGCACGGTCTCGGTGCCGCCGATAAAGATGCACAGCAGTTGCGTCGCCGCTTCGATGTCGTCGAGGTCGGTGCCGTCCGGCAGTCGGTAGGCCAGCATCCCATCGACGATTGGTAGTTCGCCGGGGCCCTGCTCGGCGCGCCGGCGTTGTACGGCCGGGATGAGGTACTGCAGGTAGTTGGGCCGTGCCACAGCGGTGTCCACCCCGTTGCCGGCCTGCGCGAGACTTCCGGCGTTCACCGCCGCCAATACCTCTGCGGCGCAATCGATCGGAATGCCCAGCAGTTCGCAGACCACCTGAGCCACCACGACTCCGCCGTAGTCACAGGTCAGGTCGAACTGGCCCAGCGGAAGCAGCTCATCGAGCCGCTGATTGGCCAGGGTGCGGATGCGGCCCTCCCAGTCGGCCACCGATCGGGGTCGAAACGCCGGGGCCTGCAACCGGCGGATGTCGTCGTAGATCGGCTTGTCGAAGACGGCGTGGAACGGCAGCGGGTGCAGCGGCGGGTCTGGAACCGGGCCATTGTTGTGGTGCGCCAGCACGGTGGCCGCCGGCAGTGTTCCCTCCGACGCCACGAAGGTGCCGTCACTGAGCGCCAGCACATCCCAGATGTCGTCGAAGCGGGACAGGGCGTACAGATCCCACTGTGGGACGTAGTACATAGGGTGCTGATCGCGCAGCACCCGGTAGTACGGGAGGGGGTCGGCCATCACCGCCGGGTCGAACGGATCGTAGGAGAACGCGCGCGCGGCGACGCTTGTCACGAGGCGTCTCGCTGCAGCGGGGAGGGGGGCAGGGCCTGCAGGATCGAGTCCTCCCAGCCGTCGCGTAATGCGGGCGCCACACTCATCCACGTCACGATCTCCGCCGGCGGATGGTCCTTCCACGACGGGTAATGCTCGGCGAAGCAGTCCCAGCCGCCGTCCAGTGCCCAGTAATGGATGACCTCGTTGTAGCGGAATGTGGTGGTGAACGAACCGAGCCAACGCTTGCCGGTGCTCTCCGACCACGGCACATACAGCCGTTCCAGTTCCCGGATGTAGTCGTCCTGGCGACCGGGCTTGGTCTGCATGATCTCCTGAATGACCACGGTCGCGTCGAAGTCGGCCGCGCGTAAGGCAGCCAGGGTTTTGTTGTGCGGGCCGGGGTACATGATGCGGCCCTCCCCCGATGCTCCGATTCCAGCGAGGTAGCCCGACCATTCGGCCGCGCTCTGGGCGTGGCTGCCGCCGCGGCTCTGCGCCCGCCCGATTCGGGCGTAGTCGGCGAACGCGTCGATCTCCCAGATGATCGTGACCTGCGGCCAGTGCCCGTTGTATGCGGTGGACTCCCAAAGCGCGAACAGGCGGGCACCCAGGTCGGCCATCATCGGCTGGTAGATCTCGCTGAAGTTGCGGGTGAAGTCGTCGCGCAGGCCGCGGCCCAGATCGATCGTCTCGTGCAGGTAAAGCAGGGTGTGGTCGTAGTGCTTGCGCATCAGCCGACCGGGACCAGGTCGGAATTGACCGGCAGGCAATGCTTCTGGTCGCTACGGAATATCTCCGGACCGTCAAAGGGGCCCGCGTGCCCGACATCGGCGGCGGCCAACGCCTGCCGCTTGAACGCCCGGCCCGCCACGGTCGGCAGGTGCTGCACGGTGCTGAGCCGACGCCCGACCTCCAGCGACCAACGCTCACCCCACAACACGACCTCGGTCAGGCTGCTCCGCAGCGCGTGTTTTACCCGCGCGCTGATCCGCGGATCGGCGGTGAGCGCACCGGCGACCACCGCCAGGCTGTGTCCGGGCGCATCGCGGCCGGCAGCAGACAGCTCCGTCTCGAGGTCTGCCGTGTTGAGTCCCAAGATCTGCAACGGTCGGAGGTCCTGATGCGGAGGCACCAGCACCCGCACGTCCCAGCCGGTCGCCGCACGGTGATACAGCCATCCGCCGGCCGCGTGCACCAGGCCGGCGACATCGGGGGCGATGACATCGAGGCGGTAGCGGAGGTAGTGATCCTGCGCCAAGGAATCCAGGGCCGCAGCGGTACTCGTCATCGCATCATCCCAGCTCGTCGTGAGAATCTCAGACGGTGCAGCCGGCCGGGCGCTGTCCGGCCACGCAGCACAACTTCTCCGAGATATTACAGTTGAAGCTAAATTTGTAAAGCCAATGAGGCGAACACGGGTGGGGAGTGAAATGAGTCTGGTTGCCGGACACGGCCCGTTGAGCACCGAGCGCGCCGGCTGGTTCGCCCCGGAGATCACCGGCGCTCTGGTGTACGTCGAACCGCATCCGCGCCGCGTGCGGGCGATCCTCGGTGAGCGCACCGCAATCGACACCGAAAGCGCGCTGCTGGTGCATCGCCAGGGCGAGCCGCTGAGCTACGCCTTCCCCGCGGATGCCATCGGCGACCTTCCACATCGGGCGCTGCCCGAGGCATCGGGTTTCGTGCAGGTCGCGTGGGACGCCGTCGACGCCTGGTTCGAGGAGGGTCGGCGGCTGGTGCACTACCCCCCGAACCCTTACCACCGGGTCGATTGCCGGCCCACCCGGCGCGCATTGCGGGTCGAGGTTGACGGAGTGTCCCTGGTGGACACCGATGACACCGTGATCCTGTTCGAGACGGCCCTGGCGCCGCGGCTGTACGTCGCCCCGGACCACGTCCGCACGGATCTGTTGCAGGCGTCGACGACGTCGAGCTACTGCAACTACAAGGGCTACGCGAGCTATTGGTCCGTGGTCGTCGGAGACACCGTCGTACCGGACGTGGCTTGGAGTTACCCTGACCCGCTGCCCGAGAGTGCATCCATCGCAGGGCTTTTCAGCTTTGATCTGTCGCTCGTCGACGGTTTCGCTGAACTGCCTCCGACGGCCGGGCGCCCGCGGCTATAGCCGCGAGTGCTCGGCGATCTTGCTGTCGCTGGTGCGCAGCGGCCGGATCAGGCCGTCCTGGGCGAACGAGGCGAGCAGAGCGCCCTCCTCGGTGTGCACGGTGCCGCGAACGTAGGACATGCCCGCGCCTACCTGGGTGCTTTCGTGGCTGTAGAGGATCCAACCGTCCCAGCGCACCGGTTCGTGAAAGCTCACCGTGACCGTCATGGGAGCGGTGGACACCGTCAGGTGCGACTGGCTGGTGCCGATCCCGACGTGCGCGCGCATCGTCGTCGAGATGCCCAAATGCCCGGTGAAGTAAGCGATCAGCGCTTTGGCGAGGTCATCGCGGGCCGGAATGGGCTCATAGTGCAGCCAGGCGTAGAGCTCCGGCGGGCCCACCTCGTCGGGGCTGTTGACGTCGACCACGTCGACAAGGCGCACCTCGCGTCCGGCCATCGGCATGACACAGGGGTTGGCCTGCGCGGGGGCGGCCACCTCGGGCCGCGGCAGGTGGTGGGTGATCACGTCGGCCGACGGGACATCGGCCAGCACGGTGATGGTCGCGCAACGCTTCTGGTTCTGCAGCACCGAGATCACCGCGGTAGCCGTTGAGCGACCCTCGCTGACCACGTCGATCACGTATTCCGCCGCCGGTCCTACCAGTACAGCCCGGGCGAACACCGCGTGCGCCGATCGGACGGACTTGTCGCCGAAGCGTTTCGCCGCCGCGACGATTGCCTGCGCCAGCAGCTGGGTGCCCTCGACGACTTGGCGCTCGTCGTCGCCGGCCAGACCTGTCGCACCGGTGAACCGGTCCGGGCCGGCCTCGGTCACCTCGAACAGGTCCAGCAGGCCGCTCACCGACCATTGCGTCGCGGGGGAGGTCTCGGTGGTCGGAGATGCTTCAGACATTCCGCGAGCGTGACATTTGAGCGGCATTTTGTAAAGTGGGCTCTGACCGCACCCGCGGCGCCGGACAGGAGGGCGACAGTGTTGGGTATCGCCGAAGCAAGCTCGCAATCGACACCGACGCCACTGGCCGGCGGCTTCTGCTTCGGGGAGGGGCCGCGCTGGTTCGAGGGGCTGCTGTGGTTCTCGGACATGCTCGGCGAGGCGATCCACACCGTGAACCTGCGCGGCTCGATGACCACCGTTCCCCTGCCGGGACACACTCCCAGCGGGCTGGGTTTCCGGCCGGACGGATCACTGCTGATCGCCTCGGCCTCCGACCGCCAGGTGCTCTGCTACGACGGTGACACCGTGACCATGCTGGCCGATCTGAGCGAGCTGGTGCCCGCCGACCTCGGCGACATGGTGGTGGACGCAGCCGGCCGCGCCTACATCGGGTCGCAGGCCTACTCCGGCGGTGTGCTGGTACGCGTCGGTCCCGACGCGAGCGTGCACCTGGTCGCCGAGGATCTCGACTTCCCCAACGGCATGGCGATCACCCCGGACGGCGGCACGCTGATCGTCGCCGAGTCGATGGGCCGCCGGCTCACCCGGTTCACCGTCGACGCCGACGGCGAGCTGCGTGACCGCCGGGTGTTCGCCGACGGGTTGGACGGACCACCTGACGGCATTGCGCTGGACGCCGCCGGCGGGGTCTGGACAGCGATGACCCTGGCCAATCAGTTCGAGCGCATCACCGAAGGCGGCGTAGTGACCGACCGGATCGCAACCGGGGAGCGTGCCGCGATCGCGTGCGCGCTGGGCGGGCCGAAGCGCCGCACGCTGTTCCTGTTGTCCAGCACCACCGCCTACCCGAAGCACCTGATCGGCACCCGCGATTCACGCCTGGACGCGGTGAGCGTGGAGATTCCCGGCGCCGGGCTGCCCTGAAAGGGATTCGATGACCGACTCCTACTACGAGTTGCTGGACCCCGCCGATCCGCGGGGAGAGAAGTTCGGGGCCACCGATCTGGTTCGCGGCACGTGGTCGGCACAGATCCAGCACGCTGCACCGGTTTCGGCCCTGCTGGTGCGGGCACTGGAACGCTTGGCGCCGCGCGACGACACCCGACTCAGCCGGGTCAGCATCGATCTGTTGGGGCCGGTGCCGGCCGAAGGCGCGCTCTGGGTGCGCGGCCAGATCGACCGGGCCGGCAAGCAGATCGAACTGGTCAGCGCCGAGATGCTGGCGCCCGGCCCCGACCAGCTGCCACGACCCGTCGCCCGTGCGTCCGGTTGGCGGCTGCAGACCTTGGACACCGGCGACGTGCAGCACGCGTCGGCTCCGCCGCTGCGGCCGGTCAGTGAGGCACAGAGCAACAACATGCAGCGGAACTGGGACCGCAATTATGTGCACAGCCTGGACTGGCGGTGGCTGACCACGCCATTGGCCCCCGGCGCCGGTGAATCCTGGATCTCACCGATCGTGGACCTGGTCAAGGGTGAATCCATGACCCCGCTGCAACGGCTGTTCACCGTGGCCGACGACGCCAACGGGGTCGGCACCAAGCTCGACATCAGAAAGTGGACGTTCCTCAACACCGACCTGGTGGTGCACGTGCACCGGATTCCCGACGGCGCGTGGATCGGCATCCGGGCCGAGACCAACTACGGCCCCGACGGCATCGGGACGACTATCGGCACCCTGTTCGATCAGCAGGGCGCGGTGGCGGGCATTCAACAGTCCGTCCTGGTGCGCCGGCGTTAGCGGGCCGCTCCCGCAGCGGGCAGCATTTCGACGAGACGCAGCCGCGACTCGGTAGCCATCCCGGCGAGCAGGCGGCCGGCCTCAGCGGCGCACGCGAAGGCACCCGGCTGGGCCGACCGCACCACCGACGCCCGTACCCCGGTGCCGACGAACTCCGCATCCAAGGCCGCCAGCCAAGCGTCAACCTTGCGCTGGGCGGCGGCGCAGCTCACCCCGGCCAACTCCGGGCCGACCAGCACGACGTCCCCGCGGCCCCGGGTGATCATGGCCGGAATCAGCCGGGTGGCCAGGGTTTGCGCCCCCACTCCGACGCTGTCCGGGCCCTCGCCCGCCGGTCCGGCGAGACCGACATCGGTGATGAGCACATCCGGGGTGCCGATGAGGTAGTCCGCGGCGGCGAGGAACTGGTTGATCGAACGCGGCTCGGCGAGGTCGAGGTGGGCGGCGAACGCGCTGCCGCCGCGGTCGCGAAGCTGCGCCGCGAACCGCTCGGACTCCTCGATTCGTCGACCTCCGAGCAGCACCAGGTGTCCTTGGGCGGCCAACTGGGCCGCGGCCACCTGGCCAATCCCGGCTGCTTCGATGACGATCATCACGGCTCGCGGCGGATGCGTGCGTTCCTCGCACGTGACTTGCGGCGCTTCGATCACAATAATTGCCCTACGGCCCGATCCCCCGGGGCCCGCGACGGTGAGGAACGATGTCCAGGCACCGAACCAGCGTGACACTCTCGCTATTTTTTGTAAAGTCTCCGCTATGACCCGCAGCACGGTGGACGGCCCCGACAGCTCTACCCGGCAGCGGATCCTCGCGGCCACCGCGGAGGTACTCGGGCGCAATGGGATGACGAAGCTCAGCCTGTCCGAGGTGGCCTCCCAGGCCGGGGTCTCCCGTCCGACTCTGTATCGATGGTTCCCGTCGAAGGAAGAGCTGATCTCGGCGTTCTCCCGTTACGAGCGGCACATCTTCGACAGCGGGATCGCGCGCGCCACGGAGGGATTAAAGGGCGCCGAAAAGCTCGACGCCGCACTGCGTTTCATCGTCGACTACCAGCACTCGTACACGGGTGTGCGAATGATCGACATCGAGCCCAAGCACGTGCTCGCCGACTTCTCCCGCATCATCGTGCCGATGCGCGAGGGGCTGCAGCGGATGCTGACCGGGCCGGATGCCCCGGTGAAGGCGGCGGCCGCGATCCGGATTGCCATCTCGCACTACATCATTCGCAGCGACGACTCCGAGCAGTTCCTCGCCCAGTTGCGTCAGGCCGTCGGCATCAAGCACCGCTAGCGGCGATCGCAAGCTCGGCGGAGCCTGCGGAGCCCGGCGCGGCGGGTCGTCGCCATCGGCTCAGTCGAAGAGCACCGCGGCATTGAGGTAGCCGGTCGGATCGAAGGCGGCCTTGATCGTCCGCATCGCGGCGATGTCGTCCGGCCCGCGCGACATCGCCAGGTAGGCCCGCTTGCGGCTGCCCACCCCGTGTTCGGAACTGACGTTGCCGCCGCAGTCGGCGATGAGCGTCATCATCGCCGCATACAGGTCCGCCTCGGCCGATGCTGAGCAACGCAGCACGTTGAAATGCAGGTTGCCCTCACCGATATGGCCGAACAGGACCGGAAGCGCCTCCGGTGCATGCTGGTGCACCACCGTGCTTGCCGCCGCGGCGAATCCGACAACCGCCGCCACGGGCAGGGACACGTCGAACTTCAACGGCGGCCCGAATGCACCCAAGACGTCGGCGATCGCCTCGCGTACCCGCCACAGCCGCAGCTGGGTCGCAGGGTCCACACCCACCGCCGGTTCGTCGCAGGACCGCACCTGCGCCAGCAGTTCGGCGAGGCGGTCCGTCTGGTCGGTGTCACCGGTCAGTTCCACCAGCAGCAGCCAGTCACCGCGCACCGGGGCGACAATCCCGAGGCGCTCGCCGGTCAGCGCGGCGACACGGGCGTCGATCAACTCCAGGGTCGCGATGCCGTCGAGGTCGCGAAAGATTCGCGCCGCATGGACCAGATCCTGCAGATCCGCGAAGCCGCAGACTGCCGTGACCCGGTGGGCCGGGAGGGAATGCAACCGCAGATCCAACCCGGTGATGACGCCCAAGGTTCCTTCGGCGCCCACGAATAGCGCCGGCAGGTCGTAGCCGGTGTTGTCGGAGCGCACCGCGCTGTGCCGATGCACCAGCGCGCCGTCCGGCAGCGCCACCCGCAGGCCGAGCACCTGTTCACCCATGTTGCCGTAGTGCACCGTGTACAGCCCGCCGGCGTTGGTGGAGGCCATTCCGCCGACCGTGGCGGTATCCCGTGCGGTCAGGTCGACACCGAAGACCAGCCCGGCATCGGCCGCCGCCCGCTGCACCGCCGCGAGCGTGGCGCCGGCCCCCACACTCACCCGTCGTTCTACGACGTCGACCTCACCGACGGTGTTCAGCCGCTCGGTGGACAGCAGCACGTCGTCGTGCTCGGGGACGGTGCCGGCCACCAGCGAGGTGCGTCCGCCCTGGACGGTGACGTGCGCTCCGCCGTCGCGGCAGAGCCGCAGCACCGCGGCGACTTCCTCGGGAGATCCGGGACGCACCAACGCACTCGCCCGGCCCCGGTAGCGGCCGGTGTAGTCAACGCTGCGGCCGGCCAACACGTCGGGATCATCGGTGACATAGGCGGGGCCCACCACTTCCGCCACGCTGTGCAAAAGGCTCCGAAACTGGCTTTGAGTCACCGCCCCGGTCACGAAGCCGGTTTACCACACCCGGGGCTACCTTTAAGCATGGCTACCCGCGAAGACGTCTCGTTTCGATCCGGCGCGGACCGTATCAGCGCCTGGCTGTACCGCCCCGACCCGGCCAGCGCAACCGGAGCCGACGGTGTGCCGCTGCTGGTGATGGCACACGGTCTGGGCGCGGTGCGCACCATGCGGCTCGACGCCTACGCCGAGCGGTTCGCCGCGGCCGGATACGCCTGCCTGGTGTTCGATTACCGCAACTTCGGCGACAGCGACGGCGCTCTCCGCCAACTGCTCGATGTGGGCAGGCAGCTGGCGGACTGGTCCGCAGCGGTCGACTTCGCGCACACCATCGCCGGTGTCGACCGCAACCGGATCGGCCTGTGGGGCACGTCGTTCGGTGGCGGCCACGTGATCGCCACCGCGGCGCGCCTGCGGGTGGCGGCGGTGGTGGCGCAATGCCCGTTCACCGACGGGATCGCCTCTGCGCGCACGATCCCGCCGTTGACCATCGCGCGAATCAGCCTGTTGGCGTTGCGGGATCTGGCTGCGGCCCGGCTCGGCAACCCGCCGGTGATGGTGGCGACCGCCGGTCGCCCCGGAGACGTCGCTCTGATGAGCACTCCCGACTCCTACCCGGGCTACCTGAAGCTGGTTCCGCAGGGACAGAACCTGCGCAACGAGGTCGCCGCACGGATCGGGATGAAGATCCTGGCCTACCGGCCCGGCCGGGCGGCGGCCAAGGTGACCTGCCCGATTCTGTTCTGCGTCTGCGACACCGACTCGGTCGCCCCACCGGGCCCGACCCTGCGCTATGCCGCGAAGGCGCCCCGCGGCACCGTCAAGAGATATCGCGAGGGCCACTTCGACATCTATGTCGGCGACGCTTTCGAGCGAGCGGTCGCGGATCAGCTCGAGTTCTTAGACCGCAACCTCAAGACCGCGGGGGCCTGAGCCAGACCGTTGCGGCGCCACCTTGTCGCCCGATTCGGGTACAATCGAACACATGTTCGAGGGAAATCTGCCGGAGCCGTCCTCGTTGGCCGATGCCGACGACAAGGCCCTGGTAGCGGCGATCTCGGAGTGGGCCCGGGTGGAGGCCGCCGCCTCGGCGCGCCGGCTGGCGGTGATCGGCGAATTGGTGGCACGGCGGACCCGCGGGGTCGATGCGGTGAACCGGTCGCGCTGGTCCTGTGACTACTGGGATGCCGCGGCCTCCGAAGTCGCCGC
>LZME01000019.1 GCA_001673575.1 Mycolicibacter heraklionensis
TCGGTGGTGTCGACGTGCGGTGAGATACGCAACACCGGCACTGTCAGCTCCAGCGGTGCGCGTTCGACTCCGGCAGCTGAATACCCGGGTTCGGGTTAACGACGGGAAGGTCCGGGACCTGAACTGGCGGATCCGGCGGTTTCACCACCGGTGGGTTCGGCTTAACCACTGGGATCTCGGGCTTGACGATCGGTGGGTTCGGCTTGACCACCGGGATCTCGGGCTTGACGACCGGTGGGTTCGGCTTGACCACCGGGATTTCGGGTTGGACCACCGGGGGATTGGGCTTCACGACCGGCGGATCGGGAAGCTCGATCGGCGGGTTCGGCTTCACCACCGGGGGATTGGGCTTCACGATCGGCGGATCGGGCTTGACCACCGGGGGATTGGGAAGCTCGACGGGCGGCGTGGGCTTGACCACCGGGGGCTCGGGCTTGACCTCGGGCGGTTGGGGCTTGACCACCGGCGGGGCAGGTGCCGCCGGCTTCTTGCCGGGCAATCCCCACAGGAATGACAGATCGGGCATCCCCGACAGGACGGGCCGGTGCGGGGCCGGCTGCGGAAGCGGCGCCAGCAGGAAGGGCGACGGCGTCTGCGCCGCCGGCGGGTGGATGGGCAACGGCGGACCGAAGATCGGGGCGGGAACGAACAACGGCCCGGTGCTGGCCCCGGCCGCCACCGGCTGTGGAGCCGGCAGGCCGGGCGTCGGCGCACCCAGCGGCACTGCCGGAAGTTCGGGCGCCGACGGCATGCTCAACGGCGGCAGTGGAATCGAGTCCGCTGGTGCCTGCCCCATCACCGGCGGTTGTCCCCCGAACGGCTCGGTGGCGGGTACCTGAAGGTTCGGCGCCCGGTGTGGAATGGTCAGCGCCCGCCCCAGATCCGGCCGCAGCGCAACCAGGTTGGGAGTGATGTCCAGCGTCATGGCCACCATCAGCGCCGACGCTGCGGCGAAAGCGGCAGACGCCAACGCCGCGCCGGCCACCAGCAGCGGTCGGCGAGGCGGATGGCCCACCGGTTCGAAGATCTCGGTGGCCGCTTCGGCGTCTTCGTCGGGCACGGCGCTGTAGGCCAGGTCGTCGGCGTCAAAGTCGGGGATGTCGTAGTAGCAGGGCCCGACCGCATCGGATGCGGGTTCTTGCGTGTAGGCGAGCGCGGCGGACTCGGCCGCGACACCGACCAGGCGGGCAGAGGCCAGTGCCGCACCGCGGGCCAGCGCGGCCCGCGGCTCCGCGGGTTCACACACCTCGTGGTCGACCGTCGCCTCCAGTCGCGGCCGCAACGCGGTCGAATCACCCTCGGCGCAGATCAGAAACAGACCGTCCGGAGACGTGTGGGCGGCGGTGAGCCGATCAGCGACCGTGTCGATCGTGGCGGTGGCGTCGCCGTCAGTGAGGGCTTGCCGAAAGATCCGGGTGATGGTGCCGTCGGTGCAGTCGACCATGGCCAGTGTCGCGGTCGACGCCTCGACGGACAGCAGCCCCATCTGGTCGCAGCCGACCGTCTGTCCCAGGTTGTGGGTCAAGCTTGCCGCCGCAAGCACCGGGGAGACCAGAGCCACGTTCTCCAAACCCTCTAGGGCGCCGCTGGAAAGCCGTGAACTCAGTGCGGCCGCGTCGAGCGGATCGGTCACCGTCACGCCGGTCGACACCAGGCGAAGACCGGCCGAGTCCGCGGCATCACGCGCCCGCAGGATCGCCGCGATCAACGCGTCGACGGCGGCGAACTCGACGGAGTCGTCGGAAGGGACGTCAATGCTGAGCTCTTCCAGCGTGACGCCGTCCCCGCGTTCTCCGCAGACCAGCACGGTGTGGATGGTGGCGGGTGTGCTCGACGCAAGTGCCACACCGAGGACGACGTCCATGTCTTCTCCGATTCAGTTCTGACCTGCACGCGGTCGGCCACGGCGGCTGCTGGGGGGCACAGACATCGGCGGCGTTCCGACACCGTTTGTTCACCAACACGAGATGTACTCGCAATACATCGAAATATGCGCCCGAGTGAATGAATAGCGTCTGATGGGTTCGTGAAGAATGTCTAATTTTGTGGACTGACCTGCCCGGGCGTCGCGATCCTGCCGCGTAGCGCCACCCGATCGGGCCAGGTGGGCGATGATGGACGCGGCACCGACCGGCACCGGTATGGACAGGAGTCAGACTTGGCCGATTTCGTCGCGTCGATCGACCAGGGCACCACCAGCACTCGCTGCATCATCTTCGACCATGACGGTGCAGAGGTGGGCCGCCATCAGCTCGAACACGAGCAGATCCTGCCTCGAGCCGGCTGGGTGGAACACGATCCGTTCGAATTGTGGAACCACACCGCGGCGGTGCTGGTCTCGGCGCTCAACACCACCAAGCTGCACGCGTCGGACCTGGTGGCGCTGGGCATCGCCAACCAGCGCGAAACGACGGTGGTGTGGAACCGCAAGACCGGCCAGCCCTACCACAACGCGATCGTCTGGCAAGACACCCGAACCGACGCCATCGCCGCGGCCCTCGAGCGCGACGGCCACGGGGAGGTGATCCGGCGCAAGGCCGGCTTGCCGCCGGCCACGTACTTCTCCGGCGGCAAACTGCAGTGGATTCTCGACAACGTCGAGGGGGTGCGTGCTGATGCCGAACGTGGCGACGCGCTGTTCGGCACCTGCGACAGCTGGGTGCTGTGGAACCTGACCGGGGGCCCGCGCGGCGGCGTGCACCTGACCGACGTCACCAACGCCAGCCGCACCATGTTGATGAACCTCGAGACCCTGGATTGGGACGACGAGCTGCTGGCGTTGTTCTCGATCCCCAAGGCGATGCTGCCACGCATCACGGCGTCGTCGACGCGGCGCCGGCATGCGGTCACCGCGAGCACCGGACCGTTGCGTGGCGAGGTGCCGATCGCCGGCATCCTGGGCGACCAGCAGAGCGCCATGGTCGGCCAGGTGTGCTTGTCGGCGGGAGAAGCGAAGAACACCTACGGCACGGGAAACTTCTTGCTGCTCAACACCGGTGAGCAGATCGTCCGCTCCAACAACGGATTATTGACCACGGTCTGCTACCAGTTCGGCGACGCCAAGCCCGTGTATGCGCTGGAGGGCTCGATCGCGGTCACCGGGTCCGCAGTGCAGTGGCTGCGCGACCAGTTGGGCATCATCAGCGGCGCCACGCAGGTGGAGAGCCTCGCCCGCCAGGTCTCCGACAACGGCGGAATGTATTTCGTGCCAGCGTTCTCCGGGCTGTTCGCACCGTACTGGCGTTCGGATGCGCGCGGCGCGATCGTGGGGTTGTCCCGCTTCAACACCAACGCGCATCTGGCGCGCGCCACCCTGGAGGCGATCTGCTACCAGAGCCGAGACGTGGCCGAAGCGATGGAAGCCGACTCCGGTGTGCACCTTGGTGTTTTGAAGGTCGACGGCGGCATCACCGCCAATGATCTGTGTATGCAGATCCAGGCCGACGTGCTCGGCGTCGACGTGGTCAAGCCGGTGGTGCCCGAAACCACCGCGCTAGGCGCGGCGTATGCGGCCGGATTGGGTGTCGGCTTCTGGAAGGGACCCGACGATCTTCGCGCCAATTGGCGCGAAGATCGTCGCTGGACCCCGAACTGGTCGGATGAGCAGCGTGCCGAAGGCTATGCCGGGTGGCGAAAGGCCGTGCAGCGCACGCTGGACTGGGTCGAGCTGCCCTGAGAATGGCCGCACGCAGGCGGGTGCTGCCCGGCGCGGTGGTTGCGCTGGTCGTGGTGGCCGTTGTCGGCTGGGCATGGTGGCAGCAGGCCGGGTGGTTCACGCAGCCGCCGGGGCCCTCGCCGACTCCGACGCCGCCGAGGCCGAGCGCGGCGCCGCTGGCTCCTGGCTTCGACGACGCCCGCCGCCTGCTCGAAGCGCTGCCGGTCAAGGGCTGGGATCGCGAGAAGGACTTCAAGCGCTACCGGTTCGGCGAGCGGTGGAGTGATGACGTCGACGTCGAATTCGGCCACAACGGCTGCAATACCCGCGACGACATCCTCCGCCGCGACCTGACCCAGGTTGAACTGCGGCGGGGCACCTGCCTGGTGCAGCGTGGTGTCCTGCACGACCCGTATTCCGGGGAGACCATCGCCTTTGCCCGTGGTCCCGAGACGTCCGAGGCCGTGCAGGTCGACCATCTCGTGTCGTTGGCCGACGCCTGGTACAAGGGAGCGCGAACCTGGGACGACAGGCGCCGCCGCGATTTCGCCAACGATCCGCGCAACCTACTCGCGGTCAGCGCCCAAGCGAACTTCGACAAAGCATTCCGCGACGCCGCCGGCTGGCTGCCGGCGAACGCCGCGTTCGAATGCGAATTCGTAGCCCGCCAAATCACGGTCAAAACCGCTTACGGACTGTGGGTTTCATCGAACGAGAAGACCGCGATGCATCGGGTCCTTCGTCACTGTTGACCCGCACTGATCAGACTCAGTCGGTTTCCCCGAGGATTCCGTAGATCTCCTTGCGGGCACTGTTGATGATGTCGACGATGCGCTGCTGCTGCTCGGGCGTGGCTGCCTGGCCGGCCTGCGCGACGGCGCCGAACAGTTGGCCGGTGGCGGTGCGCAGGTTGATCTGCCCCGGGTCGGCGCCGTCGGCGATCTGTTCCCACGGCGGCGTCTCGATCGTCTCCGCGACCCCGCGACCTTCTTCGGTCAATTCGAAAAGTCGCTTCTTGCCGTCGGTTTCGGTGCCGGTGATCAGACCTTCATCGACCAGCATCTGCAAAGTCGGGTAGACCGATCCGGGGCTGGGACGCCACAGCTGCTGGCTGCGCTCGGCGATCTGGTGGATGATCTCGTAGCCGTGCATTGGGCCCTCGGCCAGCAGGGCCAGGATGGCGAGCCGCACGTCGCCGCGCCGGCCGCGATTGCCGCGCCGGTGTCCACGGTGCCCGCCCGGGCCGAAGCCGAAGCCGAAGCCGGGACCGCCTGGTCCGAATCCCGGGCCGAAACCTGGACCGAATCCGTGCCGGAAATCCGGGCCGAATCCGGGGCCGGCGGCCTCGTGGCCCGGACCGAAGCCGAACGGCGCGCACTGCTCGGCGGCATGGTCACGCAACTGCCGGCGAAATTCACGCCGGGCCTGCCGGCGCGCGATGTGTGCCGCGCGGCGCTGGTGTGGCCCCGCGGGGCCGAAACCGAACCCGACGTGGTGTGCAGGTTCTTCTGAGAAGGGTCCGCCGGGCGGACCAAAGGGGCTGTTCATGCGTACCTCATTGCTTGGGAAGGGGGAGCGCGATTCGCTCCCGATACGCTAACGATATATCGAGAACTATCGGGATGCAACGAATTTTCTTCGGCGGCCGGCCAGATCTGGGAGAAGATGGAAATGGGATCTGGCTGGTAGCGTCATCCCAATGGAGGCTGTTATCGATTCCGCAGGCAGGATCGTCGTGCCCAAACCGCTACGCGACAGCTTGGGACTCGCGCCCGGAACCGTGGTCGACATCTCGCAGTACGGCAACGGCGTGCAGATCACGCCCGGTGGTCGCACCGCCCGACTGGAGCGCGATGCCACGGGTCGACTGGTCGCCCAAAGTGATACCGCGGTCACCGACGAGACGGTTTTCGGACTCATCGACGCGGGTCGGCGTTGACGGCCCAGGGCGCGGTGGCGGTCGATACCAGCGTCGCGGTACCGCTGCTGATCGGCAGTCACGAGCACCACGCGCACGTTGCCGCGTGGGCACATGGGCAGTCGTTATGCCTGACTGGGCACAGTCTGGCTGAAACATACGCAGTGCTCACCCGGCTGCCCGGTGACGCGCGGGTGTCCGCACCTGATGCGGTGCGCCTGATCGACGAGAACTTCGCACAACCGCTGGCGCTTTCGGTTCGTGCCGCACGGGTGTTTCACCGGGAGTGCGCTGGCAAGGGCGTGACGGGCGGTGCGACATATGACGCACTGGTGGCGCTGACCGCCCGGGAACACCGTGTGCCGCTGGCCACCAGAGACGCCCGGGCGCGCTCCACCTATGAGGCGCTCGGGGTCACCGTGCTACAACTGCCACTGGGGCCAACCGCGAGGTGACGCCGCTCAGGTCGGGGGGAAGAATCCGCCGGCATTCGGCGGCGGCCACGGCGCCGGAGGCGGCGGGAAATACGGCCCGGGCGGCATGACCTGAAACCGCGCCAGCTCGCGCTGATGTCGTTCGGCCAGCACCGCGGCCAGCACCAGCTCGGGCGGGGCGTCCGGGGGCGGTGGTGGTGAGATGTGCGCGAGCACATCACCGGAGATCCGGTAGGCCATCATCTGCCGGGTATGCGGGTCGAGCTGTGCGGCCCGACCCAGGAATTGCCTTGCCAGTTCGGCGGATTCGGCCCGCAGGCCCGATAACTGCAACGTCGAGGCCCACCAGGCCAGTCCCGGCGGCATCATGGGCGGGGGCGTCGAAGCCGGCGCGCGTTCGCTGATCACCACCGTGCCGGCGAAGATGTCGCCCAGGCGTTTTCCGCGCGGTGATAGCAGGCTGCAGATCACCGCCGGGCTTCCGGTCAGTCCCCAGATCTCGATAACGGAGGCCAGCGCCCGAAACAGGGCCTGTCGGAAGCGTTCCGGGCCGCCGTCATCGGAAACCACCCGCAGCCCCATCGCCATCTTGCCCAGCGACCGGCCCCGGGTGACGGTCTCCATGATGACCGGATAACCGACCAAGAGCAGTACCGCGAAGATGATCATGATGGCCGTGGTCAACGCGTCGTCGAACCGGCCGAGGGTGGTGGCCCACAGCACGATCGCGCACAGGTATCCCACGATCACGACGGTGATGTCGATCAGCGCGCTGACCGCGCGCACCGGCAGCTGCGCGATCGCGATGTCGAGGACGACGGCGTCGCCGGTCACCAGCTCGGGGCTGCGGTTCGCCATAGCTCAGACGCTACTCGCCGAACAGGACTCATCGAGGCGCTCGCGGCCGTGCCGCAGGGCGGACCTGCGTCGCCCGGCTTCGCCGTGCTCGCAGTCCTCGCTACGCTCGGCGACGTGGATGTCGACGCCTTCGTGCTGACCCATCGACCGATCTGGGACCGGCTGGAGACACTGGTCAAGAATCGGCGTCGGCTCAGCGGCGCAGAGGTCGACGAGCTTGTCGACCTCTACCAGCGGGTGTCCACCCATCTTTCGGTGCTGCGCTCGTCGTCTTCGGACGCAGCGCTGATCGGCCGACTTTCCGCCCTGGTGGGGCGGGCGCGTGCCGCCGTCACCGGTGCCCATGCGCCGTTGGCCTCGGAATTCGTCCGGTTCGTGACGGTGTCGTTTCCGGTGGTCGCTTACCGCGCCTGGCGGTGGTGGCTGGGCACCGCCGTGGTGTTCCTGGCGGTGTCGGCGGTCATCGCCTGCTGGGTGGCCGGCAACCCCGACGTGCAGGCGGTGATCGGCACCCCCGCGGAGATCGACAGGCTGGTCAACCACGACTTCGCCGCCTACTACAGCGATCACCCGGCCGGATCGTTCGCGCTGCAGGTCTGGGTGAACAACGCCTGGGTGGCCGCACGCGCCATTGCGTTCTCCGTGCTGCTGGGCCTGCCTATCCCGGCGCTGTTGTTCTCCAACGCGGCCAACCTCGGCTTGGGGCTCGGGCTGATGTTCCACGCCGGTCGGGGCGGTTTCATGCTGGGACTGCTTGCCCCACATGGGCTGCTGGAGCTGACAGCGGTGTTCTTGGCCGGCGCGGTGGGCATGCGGCTGGGCTGGACGGTGATCGCTCCGGGTGATCGGCCCCGCACACAGGCACTCGCCGAACAGGGCCGCGCCGTCGTCGCGGTCGCCGTGGGGTTGGTGGTGGTGTTCGCCGTGGCCGGGCTGCTCGAGGCGGTGGTGACCCCATCGCCGCTGCCGACGTGGCTGCGGATCGGCATCGGGGCCGCAGTGGAGGTCGCGTTTTTGGCCTACGTGGTGTACTTCGGGCGCAAGGCGGTGGCCGCGGACGAAACCGGTGACATCGCCGATGCCCCCGACGTCGTCCCCACCGGCTAGCCCCGTCCGGCAAACCCCGCGGTCAGAGCCGTCCGGCGGCCTTCATCGCCAGATAGGCGTCGGCCAGCGCCGGCGCCAGATCCTCGGGCGGGGCGTCGATGACCCGCACGCCGCTGCGACGCAATCGGGCCGCCATCGCGCGGCGGTCATTGCGGGCCCGTTCGGCGGCGCCGGCGTCATAGACCGCGGCCGCGTCGCCGCGGCCCTGAGCCAGCCGTTCCACTCGCGGATCGGCGACCGCGGCCAGGATCACCTGGTGGGCCGCGGTCAGCGTCGGCAACACCGGCAGCAGGCCCTCTTCCAGGGCGGACGGGTTGAGATCGGTCAACAGCACAACGAGGTTGCCGCGGCGCGCCCGCCGGGACAAGGTGGCCAGCATCGCCGCGGCATCGGATTCGACCAGCGCCGGCTGCAGTGGCGCCATCGCGTCGACCAGTTGAGCGAACAGGCGAGTCCTCGATGCGCCGAATACCCCGGCGCGGGTCACCTGATCATGGGCGAGCAGATCGACGTGATCGCCGGCGCGTAATGCCAACGCCGCCAGCAACAGTGCGGCATCCATCGACCAGTCCAGTCGCGGCCAGCCCGCGGGATCGCGTGCGGTGGGGTCGACCCCGATCCGGCCGGCCGCCGTGCGGCCGGTGTCGAGCACGATGACGACCCGCCGGTCCCGTTCTGGCCGCCAGGTGCGCACCACCACCTCGGAGCGCCGTGCGGTGGCCCGCCAATCGATCGAGCGCACGTCGTCGCCGGCGACGTATTCGCGCAGCGAATCGAATTCGCTGCCCTGGCCGCGTACCAGTGCCGGAAGATTCCCGTCGACCTCCCGTAGCCGGGCCAGCCGGGCCGGCAGGTGCCGGCGGGACAAAAAGGGCGGAAGCACCCGCACCTGCCCCGGCACCTGCCGAGAGCGCTGCCGCCCGGCCAGCCCCAGCGGCCCGATTGAGCGCACCGTGACCCGGGCGGCCTGCTGGTCGCCGCGGCGGATCGGCCGTAGCTCGCTGACCACGCGGGATAGCTGGCCGGCCGCCAGCTCCAGCGGATGCGAGCGCGGTGCGGCGCAGGCACTGGGCGACCAGGCGTCACGGATCTGACCGCGGAATGGGCGGCTGCCGTTGACGATCGACAAGGTGGTCGTGGTCGTCTGGCCGAGCCGTATCGCGTTGTCCATGGACCGGTGGATGTGCAGCGTGGCGGGATCTGTCGTCAACGCGACGTCGAGCAGCACTGCCGCGGTGAGCCCAGCCAGCAGGACCGCGAAGGCGGCCGCCGGCCAAGGGGCCAGCGTGATCGGCACGGCGCCCAGCAGTGCGATCAGCGCGGCACGACCGGTCAGAATCACCAGCGCGGAACCGGAACCGAGGCCAGAATGCTGTCGAGAACGCCGTCGGCGGTGGCGCCTTCGAGTTCGGCCTCCGGGCGCAACATCACCCGGTGCCGCAGCGTGGAGCGGGCCATCGCCTTGACGTCGTCGGGCGTCACGTAGTTGCGCCCGGACAGCCACGCCCACGACCGCGACGTGGCCAGCAACGCGGTCGCGCCGCGCGGTGAGACACCCAGCTGTAAGGCGGGCGAGTGCCGGGTCGCCGCCACCACGTCGACGATGTAGCCCAGCACCTGGTCGGCCACCAGCACCTGGCGCACCGCAGCGCGCCCGGCCGCCAGATCCTGCGCGCCGGCCACCGGGGCCACCGCGGACAGGTCGTGCGGATCGAAGCCGCGGGCATGCCGAGCCAAGATGTCGATCTCGGCTTCGCGCACCGGCAGCGGGACAGTCAACTTGAGCAGGAAACGGTCGAGCTGGGCCTCCGGCAGCCGGTAGGTGCCCTCGTACTCGATGGGGTTGGCGGTGGCGGCAACGATGAACGGGTCGGGCAGCGGCTTGGCCGCTCCGTCGACGCTGACCTGACCTTCCTCCATCGCCTCCAGCAGCGCCGCCTGGGTTTTGGGTGGAGTCCGGTTGATCTCGTCGGCCAGCAGCAGATTGGTGAAGACCGGTCCGGGCCGGAACACGAACTCCGCGGTGTGGGTGTCGTAGACCAGCGAGCCGGTGATGTCTCCGGGCATCAGGTCCGGGGTGAACTGGACCCGTTTGAAGTCCAACCGCAACGCAGCGCTCAGGGTTCGGACCAGCAGTGTTTTCGCCACGCCCGGGACACCTTCGAGCAGCACATGGCCGCGGCACAACAGTGCGATCACCAGGCCGCTGACCACAGCGTCCTGGCCGACCACTACCTTGGCGACTTCGGTGCGCAACGCCAGCAATGCGTCGCGGGCTGCGGCAGCGGCCGGATTCTCTGCGGGAGTGTGCGTCACGAGTGGGTGACCTGCCTTTCGATGTCGTCGAGTGCGTGGGCCAGGGCCACCAGGGCGTCGTCGGATTCCGGAGGCGGACCGAAAAGTAACTGCCACAACCAGTCCGGGTGCGTCCCAATGCGGCTCGACACTGCCGCGATCAACGCGGGCGGTTCGGGTCCCGGGCCCAACCCCAGGCGTGGAGCCAGTCGGCGCAGAGTCGCGGTGCGCAGGGCGGCAGCTGCTCGATCGCGGGCCCGATGCGAGCGGTAGAGCCGGCCGAGCCCTTCGACGGTCTCCGATGCGCGGACGACGACGGGCAATTGTTCGGTGACCAGGGGGCCGAGCCGGCGGCCCTTCCAGACGGCGGCCAGGGCCAGTGCCACAAACAGTTGCCAGAACAGCCATCGCAGGTTCGCCGGGATCAGGGCGGCGATCGCGGCCTTCCCCGATTTTGCGCCTTGAATATGTTGGGGCGCATACCAGACCAGGCGATCGGAGGTGCCGGCAAGATTCATCGCCAGCGCGGCGTTGCCTTCCCGGGCCAGGTCGGCGTTGGTCATGAACGTCTCGCTGCCGATCACGGTGATGGTCCGCTTGCCGTCGCGGTAGCGCACCAGGGCACCGTCGTAGCAGCTGTCCAGTGAATGGCCTTTGTTTGCAACATAGGTCGCAGTGGTGCGCAGGTCGACGGCTCCGGCCTGTTGCGCCTCGCGCAGGCCGCAATCGGGCTGGTGGGTGTACGCCCGTGCGGGGCCGGACCGGATGCCGGGCGCGAGGGCCTTGCGGGCCAGGGCGTCCGGTGCGACCAGCAGCAGGTCGCCGGGCAGATCGGCAAGCCGGTTCATCAGCTCGCTGCCGGCGATGCGCGGGGTCTGGGCCACCAGAACCAATGTGTCGGGACGTGCCTGCAGGGCAACGTCATCGACGGTTGCGGCGGGCAGGACCTCGACCCCTCGGTGACGCAGCAGTGTCACCAGGGCGTGCGTGCCCTCGGGGCCGGTGGCATTGGGGTCCATTCGGCCGCCCGGTCGCGGTGAGATCAGGTAGGCGCCCACCGCCGAAACCGCCACGATCACGGCCAAGGCCGCCGCGACCCACAGCCACGTCCGCCGCCTGGTGGTCATCGGTACTGCCGAGCCTGTGTTGTGGCCTGCACCCGCTCGTCGAGTTCTGTGACGCTCCGATATCCCTCCGGGGTGGCGGGCAGCTCGCCGTAGTTGACGTCGTTGAACGTCTCGGCAGCCCGGTACAGCTCACCGGCCAGGGCGGGTAGTACCGCACCGGCCTCGCGGGCCAGTTCGGTGGCGGTCCGGCCCGTGGCGGGACGCAAGACCCCGTTTTCCTCGAGTGCGCGAGCCACGGCCCGCAGGCGGTGCCGGATCGCCTCGACCCAATCTCCCGATGCGGCATATTGTTGCGCGGCGGCACGGTGTTCAGCGGCGCTGAGCTGTGTTGCGCCGTACAACGGATCGCCGCGGTGGCCGTCGTGCAGCATGCGACGGCTGACGTGGACGGCGGCTACCACGGCCGCCGCGAGGACGATCAGCAACACGCTGATGGTGAACCATCCGCCGGGCAACTCCGCACCCTTGAGCACCAACCGCCGTACCAGCGTCTCGATGAAGTCGAGGAACTGCTGCTTGGGCGACGGCCGCGGGTACATCGGTTTTGCCAGCTCGCGTTCGGCCGCTTCGCGGGCGGCTTCGCGGTCGATGTCGACGGTGGGCACCCCGGGATCCTTACCCCGGAGGCCTGGTCAGCCAGAGGTTGTCGGTCCACCCGCCGACGTAGGGCCCGCCGGTGGCGCCGGTTCGCAGGACCAGATCGAAGGCCTCGCCCCGGATGCGGCGGTCGGTGTACAGCAGTACCGACACCCCGGCGCTGAAGGGCAGCACGATGATCTGACCGATCGTCGTTCCGATCCGGGAGAACAGGCTCAACTGTGCACCGCCGGTCAGGGCGTCCGCGCCGTGGGTGACGATCATCCCGAAGATGTTGAAGGGAAACGCCACTGCGCTGCTGATCAGGGAGACGATCAGTGCCGTCAGCGCCATGATGCCCAGCACTCGCCAGAAGCTGTTGCGCACCAAGTAGAACGAGCGGCGCATCGCTTCGAACACGGGCTGGCGCTCCAGCACGATGACGGTCGGTGCGAAGACCAGCACGGTGTAGCCGTAGGCCAATGCCGCGATCAGTGCCGGTACCAGCGGCACGGCGATCAACACCGCGGCGCCGGTGCCGCCCGCTCCGTCGGCGAAGGCGATCAGGGCCGCCGCGAAACCACACAACACTGCCGCGGCGAGGCCGATCAGGGCGGTCAGTCCGATCAGCGGACCGAAGCGATCGCGCACGATCGCCCAGGCTTCGGCGATGGTGATCGGCGACCCGAACACCGCGCGTCCGACCACCACCGTCAGTAGGCCGGTCAACACGATGGTGCCCAGGGCGGTCACGATAGCCGCGCCGACAGAACCGGTCAGCCACGCCGCGACGTCACCACCGGAGAGCTCCGACGACGACCTACCCGGGCCCGAGGGGCCGAGCGTCGAGAGCAGGCCGAACAGCGCGATTCCACTGATGATCTGGGTGGCCACCACCACCACGGCGGTAAGGCCGAGCACGGTCTTCGGGTTGGCCCGGATGTAGCCGACGGCGCCGTTGTAGATGTCGGTCAGGCTCAGGGGGCGCAACGGAATGATGCCCGGCTTGAGTTCGGGCTGCGGGTAGCCCACCGGGGCGCCGAAGCCCGGCGGCGGGCCGTAGCCGGGTGGGGGCCCGAAGCCAGGAGGCGGTGCTCCGTAGCCGGGCGGCGGGCCGTAGCCCGGAGGTGGTGGGCCGTAACCCGGAGGTGGTGGGCCGTAACCCGGAGGCGGCGGACCGTAGCCGGGAGGCGGGCCGTAGCCGGGAGGCGGAAAACCAGGTCCGGGGTAGCCGGGCGGAGGCGGATTCACCATGTGGCTGAGCGTAGCGTTACAGGGCATGGCGGAACTCAAATCCCAGTTGCGTACCGATCTCACGGCGGCGATGAAAGCGCAGGACAAGCTGCGCACGGCGACTCTGCGAATGTTGTTGGCCGCGATCCAGGCCGAAGAGGTCGCCGGAAAACAGGCCCGGGAACTGACCGACGAGGACGTCCTCAAGGTGCTGGCGCGCGAAGCCCGCAAGCGTGCGGAGTCCGCGACGATCTACACCCAGAACGGCCGAGGTGACCTCGCCGCCGAAGAGCACGCCGAGGCTCGGATCATCGACGAGTACCTTCCCGCGCCGCTCAGCGACGCCGAATTGGCCGACGTCGTCGACACCGCGCTGGCGCAGGTCGCCGAGGCGATCGGGGAGCGGCCGCACATGAAGCACATGGGCCAGGTGATGAAGGCCGCCACCGCAATTGCCGCGGGCAAGGCCGATGGTTCGCGGCTGTCGGCCGCGGTCCGCGAACGGCTCTAGCGCGATCAAGGCGGTAGCGCTCAAATGCATTTCGGCACAAACCCTGAGGTGATGTAGCCAGCGCCAAAGGACGATCCCGAACTGGCCCCATCGGGGCCGAATTTCGGTCTCGATGTCGCCGAGTCCACCGCTCAGTCGTGGTTGAAATGTGCCGAAAGCGCGATCAGGATCGCCACGATGACGAGAATGACGACGACGGGAAGCGCCCACGGGAGTACCGCTTCGATCACGCCACCAGCATAGGCCGGTTCCGGCTGGCGGTGATGAAGGCCGCCACGGCGTTCGGCGCGGTCCGCGAACGGCTCTAGGAACCGGTCGCGGGCAACTGCCAGCCGGTCAGCGCGGCGATGAAGCCGTCGGGATCGGTAACGCTGACGTAGAGACAGCGGACCGGCCTGTTGAACAAGCCGGCCGTCGGTGCTTTGCTCGGTTTGACGCCGTGGGTGAGCCGTATCTGGACCACGCCGTGCCGGGATCCGTTGACCAGCCAGCCATTACACGCCTGATGGACGCCCCAGCCCCACATGCGTTCCGGTGCCGGCCGGGCGGATTCGATGTTGTTCAAGGCGATGTCCATGGCGAAGGCCCATCCGCTGCGGACTTGCAGCAGACCGTCGGCCACCCGGATGGCGGCCCGCCCGGGTCCCAGGCCGAACACGGTCGCCAGTGGTCGGTACCACCGGTCGTAGCGCATCGGGAAGTCCACAGCAGACATTGTCTACGGCCAACGAGGCTGGGGGACCGGTTTCGATACAACCAGGCACGGTCTGACGAACTCAGAACCGCGCCGCTAACCGAAGGGCGTCCGCTACTCCGCTACGCGGAAATACGGTTCAACCGTGCCGCTGAGCTTGACGACCATTGGATTTCCACGGCGATCCTTGGCGGTAGGCACTTCCACACGCACCCAGCCCTCGGCCACGTCGTATTCGTGCACATTGGTTCTCTCGACGCCATTGAAGCGAATACCCACATCGCGGCGGAGCACCTCTTCGTCATAGAAGGCGCTGCGCGGATCGATGGAGAGGTGATTCGGTGGAACGTCGGTGTTCTGATCCTCGGACATGATGGCCTTCGTTGAATGCTGCGTTACGTGCTCGGATTGGGTTCTCTGAGAACCTACGCGACCAAGCCTGGCTGGATGAAATCACAGACCTACGGGGGACGCCAACGGAAAAAGGCCCCGACCGGATTAACCGGTCAGAGCCTTCTACCTGCAACAACCTGAGTCGGGGTGGCGGGATTCGAACCCACGACCTCTTCGTCCCGAACGAAGCACGCTACCAAGCTGCGCCACACCCCGTGTGAAGCCACGACAGCGTATCGCACCGCGCCGCCGGTCACCCAAACGCCCAGGCTGTGCCCATGGCGGGGACCCGGAAACCGTCATCGAGGCGCAGCTCACTAGCTCCCCGAAGCATGAAACGCCCCACATCCGGCGTGCGGAACTCGCAAACATAGGCGGACTTAGGCAGACTGGCTAACAAGGTTTATCGCAAAGGGAGTCGAATTATGACGCTGTTAGGCGGAGCGGTGTATGCCGGTTTCTTCGCTCTGGCTGCGGTGTGGCTTGCGGCCACCAACCCCGACGCAGCCGAAGAGCGGGCTCAGGCGAACGCGAACCGGCAGGACCTCTCGAACTCGGCCAAGACTGCGGCCGGACCCGTCGGGTCCAGCCCTTGCTGCGCCAGCCAGTCGTCGTTGTAGTAGGTGTCGGCGTAGCGGTCGCCGCTGTCGGCCAGCACGGTGACCACCGATCCGTTGTTCCCGTCGGCAACCATCTCGGCCAGTAGCGCAAACGCTCCCCAGACATTGGTGCCGGTTGAGGCGCCCACCCGACGCCCCAACACCGCGCTGACGTGTCGAGCCGTGGCCACCGAGGCGGCATCGGGCACGGCCACCATCCGGTCCACCACATCGGGCAGGAACGACGGTTCCACCCGCGGCCGGCCGATGCCTTCGATCCGCGACGATTCCTCGAACACCACGTCGTAGCGGCACTGCTCGTAGGCCGGGTAGAAGGCCGAATTCTCCGGGTCCACCACGCACAACCGGGTCGCGTGCCGGCGGTACCGGATGTAGCGGCCGATTGTTGCGCTGGTGCCGCCGGTGCCGGCCCCCACCACGATCCAATCCGGGATCGGATGGGCCTCGTCGCGCATCTGGGAGAACATCGACTCCGCGATGTTGTTGTTGCCGCGCCAGTCGGTGGCCCGCTCGGCGTTGGTGAACTGATCCAGGTAGTGCCCGCCGACCTCGCGAGCGATCCGCTCTGCTTCGGCGTAGACATCGGCCGAATGCGCGACGAAATGACAGCGCCCGCCCTGCGCCTCGATCAGCGACACTTTTGACGCACTGGTCGAGGACGGCATCACCGCGACGAACGGCAGGCCCAGCAGGGCCGCGAAATAGGCCTCTGAAACCGCGGTGGACCCCGAGGACGCCTCGACCACCGTGGTGCCCTCGGCGATCCGGCCGTTGCACAGCCCGTAGAGAAACAGCGAGCGGGCCAGCCGGTGCTTGAGGCTGCCGGTGATGTGGGTGGTCTCGTCCTTGAGGTACAGCGCCACGTCGGCTTCGGCGGCCCACGCCGCGGGCAGCGGGTAACGCAGCAGATGGGTGTCGGCGCTGCGCCGTGCGTCGGCTTCGATCAGCCGGATCGCGTTGTCGGCCCAGCGCCGTGGATGCCCGTGGTCGGCGATCCGCCCAGTCAACGGGCCGACACGGAGGGCTGGGTCGAGCCGCGGGTGAGCTGCGAGTCGTCACCGCCGGTGGGCGCCGCCACCAGGGTCAGCAGGCTGGCCTCGGGACGGCAGGCGAACCGCACCGGCGCGAACGGTGAGGTGCCGATGCCCGCGGAGACGTGCAGGCGCATGTGCGCACCCCACTGTGAGGGCCCCTTGACCCGGGAGCGATCCAGTCCGCAGTTGGTGACCAGTGCGCCGTAGAACGGGACGCACAGCTGGCCGCCGTGGGTGTGGCCGGCCATCACCAACTGGTAGCCGTCGCCGGCGAACCGGTCCAGCACGCGTGGCTCCGGCGAATGGGTCAGCCCCAGGCGCAGATCGGCGGTCAGGTCGGCCGGGCCGGCGATGGTCTCGTAGCGGTCCCGCTCGATGTGTGGGTCGTCGACACCGGCCGCGGCGATCCGATGGCCGGCCACATCGAATTCGCGACGGTTGTGGGTCAGGTCCAGCCAGCCCCGCTCGGTGAAGGCCGCGCGCAGGTCCTGCCAGGGCAGCGGGACGCCGTGGATGCGATGCGTCGGCTTGGTGAGGTACTTGGCCGGGTTCTTCAGGCGCGGACCGAAGTAGTCGTTGCTGCCGAACACGAATACTCCCGGCACCGACAGCAGGTCACCCAGGGCCTGCACCACCGCCGGCACCGCCTTCGGATGTGCAAGGTTGTCGCCGGTGTTGACCACCAGGTCGGGCTCCAGACGCACCAATTCCCGCAGCCAGGCCTGCTTGCGGCGCTGCCCGGGACGCATGTGGATGTCGCTGATGTGCAGGACCCGCAGTGGTGAGGAGCCGGGCGCCAGCACCGGCATCGTCGCCTCGCGCACCACGAACGCGTTGCGTTCGATCAGCGCGCCGTAGCCGATAGCGAGAGCCGCCGGCCCGAGCGCCGCCGAAGCGGCGACGACGGACCGGGTCAGGGCAGGTGAAGGAGCCATGGCGTTCAGACTACTGCGCCCAGAGCGCGCTACCGCGGTTACGGCGGCGGCGCAGGGGGCGGCAGCAGCGGAATGGTGATCGGCGGCAGCCCCGGAATCTCTACCACCGTCGAACCCACCGGCCCCATCGGCGGCAGGCCGTCCGGTGGCGGTGGCGGTGGCGGCGGGATGCCGTTGCTGACCTCGATGGTGATGATCGAACCGGGAATGGTCTGACCGTTCGGCGAGGTGCCGACCACCGCCCCGGAACGGGCGCTGCTGTTGACCCAGTTCGGCTGGTCGGCGACCTGGAATCCGACTTCCTTGAGTCGCGCCCGGGCAGCGTCCACGTCCAGGCCCGTCACGCTGGGCACCCGTGAGTTGGGGCCACCGTCGACGTACCGCGGATCGGTCGGCGGCATGATGACGTCGCCGAACTCGGTGGCGATCGGTTTCATCGCCGCGAACCAGGTCCGGGCCGGCTCATTGCCGCCGTATAGGTCCCCGTCCCCGCAGTGCCGCAGCGGGAACGAGCACAGATCTCCCGGAGAGAGGGAGTCGTCGAAGATGTAGTTGGCCGCCGCGTAGCGGTTGGTGAAGCCCAGAAAGCCCGACGAGCGGTGCGCCTCGGTGGTGCCGGTCTTGCCCGCCATCGGCAGATCCCAGCCCACCGAGCCGGCGGCCGGCGCCGCGGTGCCGCCGCCTTGGATGTCCTTGCTCAGGGCGTTGGCCATCGTGTTCGCGAGCCCTTCGGGAACCACTCGCTCACAGGTCTCGGTGGTCACGGCCACCTCGTTGCCGTTGCGGTCGAAGACCTTGTCGATCGGGTTCGGCGGGCACCAGACGCCACCGGAGGCCAAGGTCGCGGCAACGTTGGACAACTCCAGCGCATTGACCTCGATCGGCCCCAGGGTGAACGAGCCCAGGTTCTGGCGTTTGACGAAGTCGGCCAGGCTCTCGTTGCTGTCCGGGTCGTAGTCGCGGGCGGTGCCCGGATCGGCATAGGAGCGCAGGCCCAGCTTGATCGCCATGTCCACGGTGCGGCCGACGCCGACCTGGGAGATCAGTTTCGCGAACGCGGTGTTGGGCGAGGTCGCCAGCGCGGTGGAGACGTTCATCGGCGACCGGTAGGGCGCGACGTTGACCACGCACCAGGTCTCCTTGGGGCAGCCCTTGGCGCCGCCTGAGCCCATGCCCTTGGTCTGGAACCGGCCGGGCACTTCGAGATCGGCGCTGATACCCATGCCCATCTCCAGCGCCGCGGCCACGGTGAATGTCTTGAAGATCGACCCGGCGCCGTCGCCGACCAGTGAGAACGGTTGCGGTCGCATGGTTTCGCCGAGGTCGGCGTTGAGCCCGTAGGTGCGGTTGCTGGCCATGGCCAACACGGGGTGCGCGTCACTGCCGGGCTTGATCACGCTCATCACGCTGGCGATGCCCTGGACGTTGGGGTTGGCGAAGGTGTCGATCGCCTCTTTGATCGGGGCCTGCACGTCGGGGTCCAGCGTGGTGTGGATGACGTAGCCGCCGCGGGCCACCTGCTCCTTGCTGATCCCCGCCCGCGTCAGGTACTCCTGCACGTAGTCGCAGAAGAAGGCTCGGTCGCCGGCCGCGATGCAGCCACGCGGCAGCTCGTTGGGCTGCGGCAGGATGCCCAGCGGCTCCTGCTTGGCCGCGCGCAGCGCGTCGGCCTCGCCGGGGATGTTTTCGATCATCGTGTCCAGCACCAGGTTCCGTCGCGCCAGCGCACCCTCTGGATTGGTGTAGGGGTTCAGTGTGCTGGTCGACTGCACCATTCCGGCCAACAGGGCCGACTGCTGCCAGTTCAGGTCCACGGCGTCCACACCGAAGTAGGTCTGGGCGGCGTCCTGGATGCCGAACGAGTTGTTCCCGAACGACACCAGGTTGAGGTAGCGGGTCAGGATCTGCGGCTTGGTGAAGGTCCGGTCCAAAGTGAGGGCCATCCGGATCTCGCGGAGCTTGCGCGCCGGAGTGGTCTCGATCGCGGCGCGCTTCTCGGCGTCGGTCTGGGCCAGCACCAGCAGTTGGTAGTTCTTGATGTACTGCTGCTCCAGCGTCGAGCCGCCGCGGGTGTCGATATCCCCGGAGGCGTAGCCGGCCAGCCCAGTCAGCGTGCCCTTCCAGTCCACCCCGCTGTGCTCGGCGAACCGCTTGTCCTCGATGGAGACGATCGCCAGCTTCATCGTGTCGGCGATCTTGTCGCTGGGCACCTCGAACCGGCGCTGCGAGTACAGCCACGCGATCGTGTTGCCCTTGGCGTCGACCATCGTCGACACCGCGGGCACATCACCGCTGACCAGCTGGGCCGACCCGTTGGCCACCACGTCGGAGGCGCGGTTGGACATCAGGCCGATACCGCCGGCGACGGGAAACAGCAGCGCCGCGAGCAACACGGCGGCGAGCAGACAACACCCGGCCAGTTTGAGCACAGTAGGGCCGGTCGGGGGGCGCTCCGACATGGCTTACACACTAGCGGTGGTCGCAAGTGGGGCGGAGCCGGGCGAAGCGAGCCACCCGGCCCGGTAGCAGCAGGTGCTCGCCTAAGACCCCCAGCACCACGGGAACCGCAAGGCCGCTTTAACTGACGCAGGCGTAAAAAATGCCGGTTCGTGCTGCAGTCCGACTGCTGACCGCGCCGCAGATCATGATCGGACTGCACGGTCGTCCCAAAAAAGTGCCGATCAACCTGTTGCGCAGACAGCACCTGACCACCTAACTTGGACATCAAGTGCGATTCAGGTAACACTGATGACACGATGTGGCGTAGATCGCAGTGTGTTGGTCGGCGCCGATGTTGAATAGGTGGCTGCCCGCGGCGGCCGGGACGGAGGATCGTCAGTGTCTGTTGCAGGGACAGCGGTTCACAACACCAGCATGCCAACGGCTTCAGCATCCCAAGCCCCCCGAACCGTCTTGCGCGGCGTGCAGGACGAGGGCCGAATCGCCTGGGTTTCCAAAGCCGTCTGTCGCGGTGCGGATCCCGATGAACTCTTCGTACGCGGTGCGGCGCAACGCAAAGCCGCGGTGATCTGTCGGCACTGCCCGGTCGTGCTCGAGTGTCTGGCCGACGCACTCGACAACCGGGTCGAGTTCGGCGTGTGGGGCGGCATGACCGAGCGGCAACGCCGGGCCCTGCTCAAGCAGCACCCCGAGGTGACCTCCTGGCGCGAGTACTTCGCCGCCCAGCGCAAGCAGCGTGACGCCGGCTGACGCCCGGCTGAGTCCCTCTTCGCTTCTACTTCTACTTCTTCGCCGTCAGCTGGTCGGCGATCGCGCCGAGCGCCTCCAAATCGGAGACGTCGAACGGCAATGACGGCACCCCCACGATGGGAACCCGCGGGTTGGCCCGGGTGAATCGCGACAACAGTCGGATCTCACGCTTGGCGGTAGCGCCGCGCTCGGCGTGAATCTGCAGTGCCGCCGTGGTGAGCGCAGTCGCCCCTTCGGGCAGCGATGCGGTGTTCTGAGGCTCCTGCAGCGTCTCGATCGCGTCGATAGCGCGCTCGATGGGTAGGTCGCACAGCATCGGATGGGTGCGGTTGAGGATCAGCCCGGCCAGCGGCATGTGCTCTTGGGAGAGCCGGTCGACGAAGAACGACGCCTCCCGCAACGCATCGGGTTCGGCTGCCGACACCACTACGAACTGGGTGCCGCGGCGTTTGAGCAAGTCATAGGTGCGGTCTGCCTTCTCCCGAAAGCCGCCGAAGGTGGCGTCAAGGGACTGCACGAAATTCGCTGCGTCGGAAAGCATTTGCGAACCCAGCACGGTCGACAGCGCTTTCATCGCCAGGCCGAGCGCACCGGCGACCAGCTTGCCGATACCCCGGCCGGGACCCAAGAGCAACTTCCACAACCGGCTGTCCATGAAGCTGCCCAGCCGCTTGGGTGCGTCCAGGAAGTCCAGGGCGTTGCGTGACGGCGGGGTGTCGACGACCACCAGATCCCAGCGGTCCTCGCTCAACAACTGACCGAGCTTCTCCATCGCCATGTACTCCTGCGTGCCGGAGAGCGAGGTGGCGACCGTTTGGTAGAACTGGTTGCCCAGGATCGCTTCGGCCCGCTCCGGTCCGGAGTACTGCGTCACCATCTCGTCGAAGGTGCGGCGCATGTCGAGCATCATCGCGTGCAGCTGACCCGGCACTTCCGCAGGCAACGGCACCCGCTGCGGGTGGTTGCCCAGGTCGTCGATGCCCAGCGCCTGCGCCAGCCGACGGGCCGGGTCGATGGTCAGCACCACCACGGTGCGGCCGTATTCGGCGGCGCGCAGCGCCATCGACGCGGCGGTGGTGGTCTTGCCGACGCCACCGGCGCCGCAGCACACCACCACGCGATTGGCGGTATCGGACAGGATTGACGCCAAGTCCAGCGCCAGCGGCTTGCCGGTCGTGTCGGGTGTCATCGAACCCCCTGTTGGCCGAGGATCTCGGAAAGTTCATAGAGGCTGCCCAGGTCGACCCCGTCGGTGATCGTCGGCAGATGCAGGCGCGGCACGTCCAACTGCTGCAGCTGCTCGGCCGTTTCCGTCCGGGCGCTGATGCGGGTGGCGTGCTGGATGGTTTCGGTCAGCAGGCCGGCGAAGTCGTCGTCGCTCAGCGTGATCCCTGCCGCGGCCAGTCCGGCCCGGAGCGCGTCGGCGTCGACGACGCCTTCGGCGGCCTTGGCCAAGTCCGCGGGATCGAGGTGTGCGGGGATGTCGCGGTTGACGATCACGCTGCCGATCGGCAGGTCCAGCGCCCGCAGCTCGTCGATGGCCTCCAAGGTCTCCTGCATCGGCAGGGCCTCGAGCAGAGTCACCAGATGGATCGCGGTCGCATCGGAGTGCAGCAGCTTCACCACGCCGTCAGCCTGCGAGTGCACCGGGCCGCCCTTGGCCAGCTGCGACACCGCCTTGGTGACGTCGAGGAACCGGGAGATACGGCCGGTCGGCGGTGCATCCACCACGATCGCGTCGTAGATCGGCTTGTTGTTCTTGTCGGTCTGGATCACGTGGTACTTGATCTTGCCGGTGAGGATGACGTCGCGCAGGCCGGGCGCGATGGTGGTCGCGAACTCGACCGCCCCGACGCGCCGCATCGCCCGTCCGGCGATCCCCAGGTTGTAGAACAGATCCAGGTATTCCAGGAACGCGGCTTCGATGTCCATCGCCAGCGCGTCGACCTGACCACCGTCCTCCGCGGTCGCGACCTTGACTGGGTCAATGGGTAGCGGCGGCACGTCGAAGAGTTGCGCAATGCCTTGGCGCTCTTCGACTTCCACCAGCAGTACCCGGCGTCCGCCGGCTGCCAGCGACAACGCCAGCGCGGCCGCAACCGTCGACTTGCCGGTACCGCCCTTGCCGGTCACGAAATGCAGCCGGGCCTTCGTCAATCGCGAAGGCCAGCCGAGAAGCGGCTCGCTGCTGGATGTGGCTGTCACCACTGCATGCTAACCAAGTACTTGGGCGTCCTAGCGATAAGCTCGCTGCCATGAGTCAACGCACGGTCTGGGAGTACGCCACCGTCCCCTTGATCACGCACGCCACCAAGCAGATCCTCGACCAATGGGGAGAAGACGGATGGGAGCTGGTGTCGGTGTTGCCGGGGCCCTCCGGTGAGCAGCTCATCGCCTTCCTGAAGCGACCGAAATGAGCTGGCGGACCCGGCTGACCGAACTCGGGATCGAGCTGCCCGACGTGGTGGCGCCGCTGGCGGCCTACGTGCCGGCGGTGCGCACCGGCAATCTCGTCTACACCTCCGGTCAGCTGCCGATGCAGGCCGGCGAATTGCCACGCACCGGCAAGGTGGGCGCGGAGGTCAGCCCGGAGGACGGGCACGCACTGGCCCGGATCTGCGCTCTCAACGCGCTGGCCGCCGTGGATGCCCTGGTCGGGCTCGATGCCGTGGCCCGGGTGGTCAAGGTGGTCGGATTCGTCGCGTCGGCGCCGAACTTCAACGGGCAGCCCGCCGTGGTCAACGGGGCCTCCGAACTGTTGGGTGAGGTGTTCGGCGATGCCGGCAAGCACGCGCGCTCCGCGGTCGGAGTCTCCGAGCTGCCGCTGAACGCGCCGGTAGAGGTCGAACTGATCGTCGAGCTGAAGGCCGCGGCGGAGTAGCCGAGCGGTGTCGGCCAGTCATCCCGCGTACGGTCGGCTGCGGCCGGTCACCGAGACCGCGTCGGTGCTGCTGGCCGACAATCCCGGGCTGATGACGCTGGATGGCACCAACACCTGGGTGTTGCGTGGCCGGGGCAGCGATGAGGTGGTGATCGTCGACCCGGGGCCCGACGATGACGAGCACATCGGCCGACTGGCTGAGGTCGGCCGGATCGCCCTGGTGTTGATCAGCCACCGGCACTTCGATCACACCGACGGCATCGACAAGCTGGTGGACGCCGTCGGCGCACCGGTGTACTCCGCGGGTAGCGGATTTCAGCGCCGGCTCGGCGGCGGGTTGACCGATGGTCAGGTGATCGATGCGGCCGGCCTGCGGATCACCGTGTTCGCCACCCCGGGCCACACCGCGGACTCGCTGTCGTTCGTGCTGGACGACGCCGTCCTGACCGCCGACACCGTGCTGGGTCGCGGCACCACGGTCATCGACTCCGAGGACGGCGACCTGACGCGCTACTTGGACTCACTACGGCGCCTGCGCGGGCTGGGTGGACGCACGGTGCTGCCCGGGCACGGACCGGAGCTGCCCAACATCGAGGCGGTGGCCAGCGGCTACCTCGAGCACCGCGAACAGCGGCTCGACCAGGTGCGCTCCGCGCTGGTCGCGCTGGGCGAGGACGCCACCGCCCGACAGGTCGTCGAATACGTCTACACCGACGTCGACGAAGAGCTGTGGGGTGCCGCCGAATGGTCGGTGCAGGCCCAACTGAACTACCTGCGGAGCTGAAGAACCCCGCGTCGAGACCGACGTTTTGCAGCGAAAGTGCGAGTAGAACTCTGCAAAACGTCGGTTTCGACGTGAGTGACGCGACTAGCGCGCTCGGCGGGCCAGCCGCTCGGAGTCAGAGATCAGCACGCTCTTGCCCTCGAGCCGGATCCAGCCGCGGTGGGCGAAGTCGGCCAGCGCCTTGTTCACCGTCTCCCGCGAGGCCCCGACCAGCTGGGCGATCTCTTCCTGAGTCAGGTCGTGGGTGACCCGCAGGGCCCCGCCTTCCTGGGTGCCGAACCGTTGCGCCAGCTGCAGCAGCTGCTTGGCGACTCGGCCGGGCACGTCGGTGAAGATCAGATCGGCCAGGTTGTTGTTGGTGCGGCGCAGCCGGCGGGCCAGCACGCGCAGCAGCTGCTCGGCGATCTCGGGCCGATCGGAGATCCACGACCGCAGGGCGTCCCGGTCCATCGAGACCGCGCGCACCTCGGTGATGGTGGTCGCGCTCGAGGTCCGGGGTCCGGGGTCGAAGATCGAGAGCTCACCGAACATGTCCGAGGGACCCATGATGGTCAGGAGGTTCTCCCGGCCATCAGGAGAACGCCGGCCGATCTTCACTTTCCCGGAGACGATGATGTACAGCCGGTCGCCGGGCTCTCCCTCGGCGAACACGGTGTGTCCGCGCGGAAAGTCCACGGGCTGAAGCTGCTTGGTCAGCGCTGCTACAGCGCTGGGCTCAACTCCCTGGAAGATTCCGGCCCTCGCCAGGATCTCGTCCACGATGCCCCTTAGATGTTTTTGATGAAGGTTTGAAATCGTAAGTGCGGGCCGCTACCCGGCCAGCCACCTGAGTCTAGAGCTAGGCGTCAAGCGAGGTTACAACGCTACACACGGTTGGCATGCCGATTCGGAGGAAACTGCGGATTCGCCTTCTCCACCTGACTCAGCCCGGTTTCGATGCGTTCCAACCCGACCGCTGACAACATCAGCAGCGTCGGGATGGCGGTGATCAGCAACCAGGACACAAGTCGTCAGTAAACATGGGCAAGGTCTCGTTGGGGTCACAAATTAGTACCCTGTCGGAGGTGACAGTGGACAAGGCGCCCAGCGTGGCGCGGACCGAGACCCGGACCGGATTGGTCCGGCGCGCTCGTCGGATGAATCGGACTCTGGCGCAGGCCTTTCCCGACGCCCACTGCGAGTTGGACTTCACCAATCCCTTGGAGTTGGCCGTCGCCACCGTGCTGTCGGCGCAGTGCACCGATGTGCGAGTGAACCTGACGACGCCGGCGTTGTTCGCCCGGTACCCGACCGCGCTGGACTATGCCCAGGCCGATCGCACTGAGCTGGAGGAGCTGATTCGGCCCACCGGCTTCTATCGCAACAAGGCGGCTTCTCTGATCAACCTCGGCCAGGCCCTGGTGGAACGTTTCGACGGCGAACTGCCCGACACCATGGACGAGCTGGTTCGCCTGCCCGGGGTGGGCCGCAAGACCGCCAACGTGATTCTGGGTAACGCGTTCGGGGTCCCGGGCATCACCGTGGACACCCACTTCGGCCGTTTGGTGCGACGCTGGGCCTGGACCAGCGAGGAAGACCCGGTCAAGGTCGAGCACGCGGTCGGTGAGCTCATCGAACGCAAGGAATGGACCTTGCTGTCCCACCGGGTGATATTTCACGGCCGACGGGTCTGTCACTCCCGCAAGCCGGCCTGCGGGGTGTGCGTGCTGGCCAAGGACTGCCCGTCATTCGGAATCGGCCCCACCTCTCCGATGGAAGCTGCTGCGCTGGTCAAAGGTCCCGAGACCGAGCATTTGCTGGCCTTGGCCGGGCTAGCGGCGGTCGCCAGCCCGACGGAGTCGGGCACAGCGGGCCGCCGCAATCGGGTGTAGCGGGTCCTGGATCAGATTGCACCGATGAGCAGACCGAGCGGACGGACCGTGGCCGGCCTCGCCGTGTTGGCGGTGGTGGCCGCATTGCTCGTCGGGCTGGTGAACGAGTTGCGCCGGGAACCGGCCGACCTGCGGGCCGGCCCGCACCGATCCAGCGCAGCCGCGGCCGGCGGCGCAGCGGACCTGGACTCGCTGCGCCAGCGCGCCGACCTGCCGCCCTGCC
This sequence comes from Mycolicibacter heraklionensis, assembly GCA_001673575.1. Lineage (GTDB taxonomy): Bacteria > Actinomycetota > Actinomycetes > Mycobacteriales > Mycobacteriaceae > Mycobacterium > Mycobacterium heraklionense_A. The sequence continues at coordinate 26,360 of LZME01000019.1, forward strand.
AGGCGGGCGCGGGTGACAGCGGGCCGAGCGCCCTGCGCGGCGTCACCGTCGAGTGCGCGGCCGACGGTTCGCCCGTCGACGTGGCGGCGATGTTCGCCGGTCGGAAGGTGGTGCTCAATCTTTGGGCGTACTGGTGTGGGCCGTGCCGCGACGAGCTGCGGGCCTTCGCCGAATACCAGCGCCGGGTCGGACCGACCGTGACGGTGGTGACGGTGCATCAAGACGACAACCAAGCCGCCGGGTTGGCCCTGCTGGCCGAGCTGGGCGTGCGGCTGCCTACCTTGCAAGACGGCCGTCGGCAGCTGGCGGCGGCGTTACGGGTGCCCAATGTGATGCCCGCGACGGTGGTGCTGGCCGCGGACGGTAGCGTTGCCCGCATCCTGCCGCAGCCCTTCGCCAATGCCGAAGAGATCGCCGCCGCCGTCGAGAACAGCGGCCGCTGATGTTGGGTGATCAGGATCCGGCACGCAAGGGAGGCGCGGTGGGCGCTGGCGAGTCCCAGTCCTGGGCCCCGTCGCGCGCCCCGTCTTGGCTGCGCCCGCTGGTCGACAACGTCGAGAAGGTGCCGACGGCCTACCTGCACCGGCTGCCCGCCGATGTTCGCGCGATGATCACGGCGGCCAACGCCAAGGCCAGCGTCACCGGACGCCGGCGCGACGCGGCCGTACTGGTGCTGTTCTCCGGCCCACCCGGCGGCCCGCCGGAGGCGATATCGGAATCGGCTGACCTGCTGGTCACGGTGCGGGCCTCGACGCTGCGCCATCACGCCGGCCAGGCCGCATTTCCGGGCGGAGCGGTCGATCCCGAGGACGACGGGCCGATTGCCACCGCGTTGCGGGAGGCCAACGAGGAGACCGGGATCGACCCTGGCCGGGTGCACCCGTTGGTCACATTGGACAAGATCTTCATCGCGCCCTCGGGGTTCCACGTGGTGCCGGTGTTGGCCTACTCCGAGGATCCCGGACCGGTGACCGCGGTGGACCCGGGCGAGACCGCGATCGTGGCCCGCGTTCCAGTCCGGGCATTCATCAACCCCGAGAACCGGTTGATGGTTTACCGTGATGCGCGCAGTCGGCGTTGGGCCATGCCGGCGTTCCGGCTCAACCAGATGCTGGTCTGGGGATTCACCGCCCAGGTGATCTCGGCGATGCTGGATGTGGCCGGCTGGGCACAGCCCTGGGACACCAGCGAGGTACTCGGGCTGGACGAGGCCATGGCGCAAGTTGGAGGAGAAGGCGGGATATGACGTCGTCGCAGTGGCTGGACATCGCCGTGCTGGCGATCGCCTTCGTTGCCGCAGTATCCGGCTGGCGTTCCGGCGCGCTGGGCTCCCTGCTCTCGTTCGTCGGTGTTGCGCTCGGGGCGATGGCCGGGGTGCTGCTGGCGCCGCACCTGATCGAGAGCGTCTCGGGTGCGCGGCTGAAACTGTTCGCCGCGCTGTTTCTGATCCTGGCCATGGTCGTCATCGGCGAGGTTGCCGGGGTGGTGCTGGGCCGGGCGGTGCGCGGAGCGATCCGCAACCCCGGTGTCCGCGGGGTCGACTCCATCATCGGGGTGGTGCTGCAGCTCGGGGTGGTACTGATCGCGGCCTGGCTGCTGGCCACCCCGCTGACCGCGTCCGACCAGCCGAACCTGGCCGCCGCCGTCAACGATTCGCGAGTGTTGCGCCAGGTCGACGATGTCGCGCCGCAGTGGCTCAAGAACGTGCCTCGGCGGCTCTCGGCTGTGCTCGACGATTCCGGGCTGCCGGCCGTGCTGGAGCCCTTCAGTCACGCCCCGATCGCCGCGGTGGATGCGCCGGACCCGGAACTGGCCGCCAGTCCGGTGGTGGAAGCCACTGCGCCGAGCGTGCTGCGAATCCGCGGTGTGGCGCCCAACTGCCAGAAAGTGTTGGAGGGCACCGGATTCGTCATCTCGCCCACCCGGGTGATGACGAACGCGCACGTTGTAGCCGGCTCGGACAGCGTCACCGTGGAGAGCGGCACCAAGTCGTATGACGCCACCGTGATCTCCTTCGATCCCAAGGAAGACATCTCGATCCTGGCGGTGCCCGATCTTCCGTTGCCGCCGTTGGCGTTCGCCTCCTCGCCCGCCCAGGCCGACACCGACGCACTGGTGCTGGGCTACCCCGGCGGCGGGGTCTTCGAGGCCACCCCGGCCCGGATTCGCGACGTCATCAACCTTGAGGGTCCCGACATCTACCGCAACACCACTGTCACCCGCCGGGTTTACACCATCAGGGGCACTGTGCAGCAAGGTAATTCCGGCGGCCCCATGATCGACATGGACGGCCGGGTGATCGGCGTGGTCTTCGGTGCGGCGGTCGACGACGCTGACACCGGGTTCGTGATGACCGCCGAGGAGGTGGCGGGTCAGCTCGCCCGCATCGGCGATACCCAGCCGGTCTCGACGCAGACCTGCGTCGGGGGAGAGTGAATTACGTTGCACCGCTTAGGAATCGGGTCAGGTGGTCGTTGACCACCTCGGGCGCCTCTTCGTGAGCGAAATGTCCCGCGCCGGGAACCGACACGTATTGCCCGTGTGGCGCGTACTGCCGAGTCTTGTCGACCGGATCAGCCAGCACGTAGGGGTCGTCCTCGCCGCGTAGGTGCAGCAGCGGAATGTTCAGCGTGCGCAGGTCCAGCGCCCTCATGAACCGTTGGCCCTCAGCGCGGAACTGACTGCGCACCGCCCAGCGCTGGTATTCCAGCGCGCAATGCGCCGCCGACGGGATCTGTACCGCGGTGCGCAGGTGCCCGATGGTCTCGGCGAAATCCGCGCTTGCCTGCCAGTTCGCCCCAGCTCTACTGCGCACCAAGCGCTCAAGCTCGGCTCCACCGCGGCGGGTCAGGGAGCGCTCCGGCCAGAACGGCACCTGGTACCGCAGCAACCATGGCAACAGCGCCCGGCCCTGATCGGCGTGGGTCAGCGCCGAGTTGCGCAGCGCCGCCGGATGCGGCGAGCTGACCACGGCGATATCGCGCACCAATCGGGGGTGCAACAGCGCGGTCGCCCAGCACACCAGGCCACCGTCGGCGTGGCCGACCAGGGTCGCCGAGGAGTGCCCCAGGGCCCGGATCAGTCCGGCGGTGTCACCGGCCAGCGTCCACCCGTCATAGCCGCGGGGAGGCTTGTCGCTGCCGCCGTAGCCGCGCAGATCGACCGCGACGACCCGGGCATCGCTCAGTCCGCGCAACTGATGACGCCAGGTCCACCAGAACGAGCCGAAACCGTGCAGCAGCATGACCAGCGGCCGCGACATCGGCGGGGCGTCGGCGGCGTCGGTCGCATCTTTGCCGGCCGGTGTCGCCTCGACGACATGGAAGCGAATGCCGTTGGCGTGGATGTCCCAGTGTCGCCACGGCCCGTCGATGCGGGTGATCGACGGATCCGGTGGCGGCACTACCAGCCCGAGGGATCGGTGGTCGGCCTACCGGGCGAGCCCGCCGGTGACGCCGACGAGCCGTGCAGGCGGTCCGGGTCGGGACGCAGCGCGTCGCGGGTCTCGCGCACCGATTCGATCGTTTGGCGCGGCCCGCGGATACGGCGCACCCGCAGGAAACCGAGCAGCGCCAGGACCACGGTCACCACCAGCATGATCCCGAACACGATCAGATAGGCGGCCCAGTCCTGCAGCCACATGTTGAGCAGCTCGGCGACGAAGAAGAAGAAAAAGAAGGTGGAGTAGAACAACACGACCAGGGCCGCGATGAAGAACACGCTGCCGGTCAGGCCCTTCTTGACGTCCCGAGTGATCTCGGCGCGGGCCAGTTCGACCTCCGCGCGCACCAGCGTCGACATCTGTGCCGTGGCGTCCTTGACGAGGTCACCTAGGGACGGGTCGGCGGGAAGCGCGTGCGGGTCGGCCAACGGGATGGTCGCCAAGGTGTTGGGCACGCCGTTGCGGTCCGCCTTGGCTGCGGCGCGTAATGCATTCCTGCGATCGGCCTTGCTCACTGGCTGTCCTCCCGTTCGCCGTCGTCGCGGCTTAATGTTGCCATGCGGTAGCTGACCCGACGAGTGACCCCGGAAAAGCTGCGGCAGCTCTCGGGCGCACGGCGACGACCCGCGCGTCCGACTCCGTCGTCCTTACGATTCCCATTAGGCTGTTTCTCTACCACCGGGGGTGGAGTTGATCGACGGGAGAACCGCTGTGCAGATCGCACACCGCTGGTTGCTGCGGAGCGTCGCGGCGCTGTTGGCATGGGTGACCTGTGTCGCCGTGGCCACCGTCGTCGCACCGGTGGCCCGAGTCGCCGCCGACGACAAGGTGGTGATGGGCGGTGGCGCCGGCCTCGTGGTCGACGAGGACACGTTGTGCACGCTGACCGCGATCGGCCATGACAAGACCGGTGCGCTGATCGGGTTCACCTCGGCACACTGCGGTGGCCCCGGCGCCCAGGTAGCTGCCGAGGGCTCCGAAGGCAACGGCATCATCGGCCACATGGTGGCCGGAAATGACGGCCTCGACTACGCGGTGATTGAGTTCGACCCGAACAAGGTGACGCCGGTGTCCAACTTCGGCGGCTTCGTGATCGGCGGCATCGGTCCAGACCCGATCTTCGGTCAGATCGCCTGCAAGCAGGGCCGGACCACCGGCAACTCCTGCGGACTCACCTGGGGGCCGGGCCAAGACCCAGGCACCATCGTGATGCAGGTCTGCGGTCGCCCCGGCGACTCCGGCGGGCCGGTCGTGGTGAACAACATGCTGGTCGGCATGATCCACGGCGCGTTCAGCGACGCGCTGCCGACCTGCGTGATCAAGTACATCCCGTTGCACACACCGGCGGTCGTGGTGTCGATCAACGCGGTGCTGGGCGACATCAACGCCAACGACCGGCCGGGTGCGGGCTTCGTCCCGATCCCTTAGAGCGGCTCAGTCGGCCGCCCGGATCGCGTCGAACACACTGGGGTCCACCAGGGTTGAGGTGTCGCCGAGTTCGCGGCCGTCGGCGATGTCGCGCAGCAGTCGCCGCATGATCTTGCCGCTGCGGGTCTTGGGCAGCTCCGGGACGATATGAACGTTGCGAGGCTTGGCGATCGGCGAGATCTCTACGGTGACACGCTCACGCAGTTCGTCGACGATGGTGCCGCCCACGTGGCTGTGCGATGCCGCCAGTACCACGAACGCGCAGATCCGTTGGCCGGTCTGCTCATCGATGGCGCCGACGACGGCGGCCTCGGCCACCGCTTCGTGACCGACCAGAGCGGACTCCACCTCAGCGGTGGAGATGCGGTGCCCGGACACGTTCATAACGTCATCGATCCGACCCAGCACCCAGATGTCGCCGTCGGCGTCGTAGCGGGCTCCGTCACCGGCGAAGTACCAGCCCTGCTCGGCAAAGCGTGACCAGTAGGTCTCGATGAAACGCTCCGAGTCGCCCCAGATCCCGCGGGTCATCGACGGCCACGGCTGATCGATGACCAGGTAACCCGAAACCGGTTCCCCCGCAGCATCGTCCGGCGACAACAGATCGCCGTGATCGTCGACGATGCGAGCGGAGATCCCGGGCAGCGGGGTCATCGCGGCACCCGGCTTGGCGGTGGCCACACCGGGTAGCGGGGTGATCATCGCCGCGCCGGTCTCGGTCTGCCACCAGGTGTCGACCACCGGCAGCGCGTCCGCGCCGATCACCCGCCGGTACCAGCGCCAGGCCTCCGGGTTGATCGGTTCGCCGACCGAACCCAACAGCCGCAGACTGGACAGGTCGTGAGCGTCGGGGACCTCGTGGCCCCACTTCATGAAGGTGCGGATCAAGGTGGGCGCGGTGTAATAGATTGTCACACCGTACTTTTCGATAATCTGGAAGTGTCGGTGCTGGTCCGGGAAGTCCGGAGTGCCCTCGTAGATCACCTCGGTGGCGCCGTTGGCCAGCGGCCCGTACACCGCGTAGGTGTGACCGGTGACCCACCCGACATCGGCGGTGCACCAGAAGACGTCGGAGGCAGCCTTGAGGTCGAAGACGTAGTGGTGGGTGTAAGCCGCCTGCGTCAGATAGCCGCCGCTGGTGTGCACGATGCCCTTCGGCTTGCCCGTGGTCCCCGACGTGTACAGCAGGAACAGTGGCTGCTCGGCCTCGAACGGCTCCGGGGTGTGCTGTGGTGCAGCCGGATCCACCACGTCGTGCCACCACAGGTCGCGGTCGGGGTTCCAGGACACCTCGCCGCCGGTGCGGCGGACCACGAGCACATGCTCGACGCTCGGAGCATCGGCGACCGCTTCGTCGACCGCGGGCTTGAGCGGTGCCGGCTGGCCGCGGCGGAACTGTCCGTCGGAGGTGATGACCACCTTCGCCTCGGCATCGTCGATCCGGGAGCGCAGCGCGTGCGCGGAGAAACCGGCGAACACCACGGTGTGCAGGACGCCCAACCGCGCGCACGCCAGCATCGCGATGACCGCCTCGGGGATCATCGGCAGGTAGATCGCCACCCGGTCACCGGCCACCAGGCCGAGCCCGGTCAGCGCATTGGCGGCCCGGGAGACCTCCGCGAGCAGGTCCGAGTAGGTGATGGTGCGGGCGTCGCCGTGCCCATGCGCCGGTCCCAGCTTCGCCTCTCCTTCGTCGAGGCTCGCTGAACCGCCGACCGGCTCGCCCTCCCAGTGGATCGCCACCCGGTCGCCGTGGCCGGCTTCGACGTGGCGGTCCACGCAGTTGTAGGCGACGTTGAGCTTGCCGTCGGCGAACCAGCGCGCGAACGGGGCGCCCGAGTAATCGAGCACCTCGGTGAAGGGCGTTGCCCAGCTCAACCGGTTGGCCTGCTCGGCCCAGAACGCGAGCCGATCGGATTCGGCTGCGCGGTACAACTCGGGACCAGCGTTGGCCTGGGCAGCGAACTCGGCAGCAGGCGGGTACGACGGCGCTGAAGCGGCTGGGGTTGCGGTCACGGTCACCGAGCCTAATCACTGCGGCGGTAGTGTCACAGCCCGTGACCACTGAGGAGGATCCACTGGCCCCGTTAGCTGCGCTGCCCGGTGTCTCCGAGGCCAGTGAGCAGGTACGCGACGAACTGGCTCGGGTGCACCGGCATAAGACCAACATGCGGGGCTGGCCGGTCAGTGCCGCGGAGGCGTCCCTGCGGGCGGCGCGGGCGTCCTCGGTGCTCGACGGGGGGCCCGCAGCCGTGGACGCCGACTCGACCTCGGATCCGGTGTTCGCCGGGGCCCTGCGGGTGGCCCAGGCTCTGGAAGGCGGCGAGACCACCCTGGTCGAGGTGTGGCGGCGTGCGCCGCTGCAGGCCTTGGCCCGGTTGCATGTGTTGGCCGCCGCGGACATCGTCGACGAGGAGCGCCTCGGCCGGCCCGAAGGCGGCGCGGCTGTCGGGCGCCGGCTGGAGATGCTGGCCGACCTTGCCACCGGTGGCACGTCGGTGGCCGCGCCGGTGTTCGCCGCGGTGGTGCACGGTGAACTGCTGACGCTCGCGCCGTTCGGCAGCGCCGACGGCGTGGTGGCCCGCGGCGCGGCCCGGCTGGTCACCATCGCCAGCGGATTGGACCGCCATGGCCTGGGCGTGCCCGAGGTGAGCTGGATGCGCAACGCGCGCGACTACCGGCGGGCGGCGGCGGATTTCGCGACCGGCTCAGCCGAGGGTGTCAGCGCCTGGCTGCTGCTGTGTTGCGGCGCGATGCGCACCGGAGCACTCGATGCGCTGGGGATTGCTGAGGCGGGTCGCTAGGGCCTGATTCGGGCCGCTTGAAGAGGGCCTGGAACGGACGAAGCGGGCGGCGCTCCGAATGATTCGGCTCGCCGCCCGCTAGCACGGTACACGGTTACCAAGCGTCCAACTTGGGCTGCGTGGGTGGCCTCGGCGCTCCTGCGGTGTTCTTCGGCTGCAACCCCACCCAAAGGGCTGCCAACACCGATCACGTTCCGCAATTACGCAGGCCCGCAACACTTCTGCCATCTTCGCGGCTGTGGCTCCGCGTGGGTACCGCTCTCCGTACTGGGAAGTGCGGTTCGGGAGATCGATCCTTCTCTTCCGGGTCGACCCTGGCCTTACCGGCTTCCGTGCTTCCTTTGTACTACGTGACGCACGACACAGCAAGGGTCAAACGCACGCGGCGTGTGCCGTGTCATCGGATTGTGATCAGTGATGTTTGCTGGAGGTCAGATCAGGGGACCAGTCGACGCAGCAGAGAGTAGGTAAGCGCGCCGGCGGCCAATGCGCTGACGCCGACCGCGGCGGTGGTGGCCAGCGCGGCGCCGGAGGGCGCGGGGATGCGGTCCCGCAGTGACACCGGGCGCGAGAAGGTCAGCACCGGCCAGCCGTTGGCGATCGCCTCTTTGCGCAGCGCGCGGTCGGGGTTCACCGCCGACGGATGCCCGACCACCTGCAGCATCGGTAGGTCGGTGATCGAGTCCGAGTAGGCGTAGCAGTGCTCCAGTGGGTAGCCCTCGCGGGCGGCCAGCTCGCGGATGGCCTGCACCTTGCCTTCGCCGTAGCAGTAGAACGCGATCTCGCCGGTGTACTTGCCGTCGGCCACGACCATCCGTGTCGCCATGGCGTGGGTTGCGCCCAGTGCCCGGGCGATGGGCGCCACGATCTCCTCGCCGGAGGCCGAGACCACCACCACGTCGCGGCCGCACAGTTTGTGATCGGCGATCAGCTCGGCAGCCTCGGCGAAGATCAGCGGCGTGACGATGTCGTGCATTGTCTCGTTGACGATCGCCTTGACCTGTTCCACGTTCCAGCCGGTGCACATGTTGGTCAGGTGGGCGCGCATCCGCTCCATCTGATCGTGATCGGCACCGGACAGCAGCATCAGGAATTGTGCATAACTGGACTTGAGCACGGTGCGACGGTTGATCAGTCCCTGATCCATAAAGGGTTTGCTGAAGGCCAGGGCGCTGGACTTCGCAATGACCGTCTGATCGAGGTCCAAGAAGGCCGCTGTACGGGTTCGAGGGGCCGTAAAAGGTGCCGCAGGATCGGCCGGTGACGTAGGCGCTGAATGCGGCTGCGGGGTGGATGCGGTCACCGCCACAGCATAGGTGCGAGAGGCCTGCTAACCCCGTGCTACGGAAGAAAGAGCACTTCACACGTAGTGCGAGATTTAGGTCGCCAATTGATAGCAACACTTGCAAACACTTGCGCCGGACCGGCCTGTCGTGTGTATAGTGGCATTACTCGGCTTATGCTGAGGGTGTATCGGCCCGACCCCCCGGGGTTGATACGCGACGACCTCCGCCTCCTCCCCCCCTGGCGGGGGTCGTCTTTTTTGACCGGTAATTAGTTCGCCGGAGAGCCCTCACACTGACTGGAACGTGTTACAGATCCGGCTTTTCATACGATTAGTTTGGTTTTTTTGACAACCCATAACTTTGAGTTCTCCACAGTTGGAAATTTCATCCCCACCCGCCGGGAATCGGGTGTCGTGACGGGGGCCGTCGCGCCACAGTGAGGCGATGAGCACAGCCGCCGGCCTATTGGCCCTCGTCACCCAACCGGCGCTGCGCGACGAATTGGACCGGGTGGCCGCGGCGGCGGGTGTACGCGTCATTCACCTCGGCGCCGAGACACCGAACCGCAGGGCCTGGTCGGCTGCCGCGGCGGTGGTGCTCGACGAGGAGGCTGCCACGCGGTGCGGCCCGGCCCGGTTTCCGCGCCGCCCCCACGTCGTCGTGCTCACCGGCGACCAGCCCACCAGCCTCACCTGGCAAGCCGGCGTCGCCGTCGGAGCGCACCGGGTGCTGGCCCTGCCCGCCGAAGGCAACGAGCTGGTGGCCGAGCTGGCTGAGGCCAACGAATCGGTGCGCGACGGGGTGTGCCGTGGTGACGTCATCGCGGTGATCGGCGCGCGTGGGGGAGCGGGCGCATCGTTGCTGGCAACGGCGCTGGCCCAGCGCGCAGGCGATGCGCTGCTGGTCGACCTCGACGCTTGGGGTGGGGGTATCGATCTGCTGGTGGGCACCGAGAACGCGTCCGGCCTGCGCTGGTGCGACCTGGCCCAGCGCAGCGGGCGGCTGACCTGGCCCGCGCTGCGCGATGCGCTGCCCCGTCAGCGCGGGGTGAGTGTCTTGTCCGGCGCCCGCCGGGGCGACGCGACCTACGCGGTCACTGACGTCGATGCCGGCACCGTCGACGCTGTCGTGGATGCGGGCCGTCGTGGCGGGGTCACCGTGGTCTGCGATCTTCCCCGGGCGTTGGCCGATCCGGCCGAAACCGCGCTGAGCGTAGTCGATCTCGTGGTGGTGGTCAGCTCCTGCGACATACGGTCATGCGCGGCCGCCGCCGCGATCGCGCCACGGTTGCGTACGGTGAACCCCCACATCGGCTTGGTCGTGCGTGGACCGGCTCCCGGAGGTCTCCGGGCCGCGGAGGTGGCCGAGATCGTCGGGCTACCGCTGCTGGCTGCATTGCGGGCCGAACCCCGACTGGCCGAGCGCCTCGAACACTCGGGTCTGCGGTTGCCTCGCCGCTCTGCGCTGGCGGCGGCGGCCGGTCGGGTCCTTGAACTGTTACCTCAGCGGAAAGCCCTGGTCTCGTGAGAGATTCGCTGATAGACCGGGTCCGGGAGCGCTTGGCATCAGAGTCCGGAGGGTCGTCGGAGCTGCGCCCCCAGGCGGTGGCCGCAGCGATCCGGGCTGAATCCGGTGGTGTGCTTGGCGATACCGAAATGCTGTCCAGCCTCCGGGTTCTGCAGACCGAATTGACCGGCGCCGGTGTGCTGGAACCATTGCTGTGCTCCCCGGGCACCACCGACGTTCTGGTCACCGGCCCCGATGCGGTGTGGGTCGACGACGGAGCAGGACTGCGGCGCAGCGAGATTCGGTTCGCCGATGAAGCTGCTGTGCGACGGCTGGCCCAGCGGCTGGCGGTCGCTGCGGGACGCCGCCTCGACGATGCCCAGCCCTGGGTCGATGGGCAGCTGCACGGCTTGAACGTCGGGGGCACCGGCGAGTTCACCGTGCGCCTGCACGCGATCCTGCCGCCGGTTGCCGCCGACGGGACGTGCCTGTCATTGCGGGTGCTGCGTCCGGCCACCCAGGACCTCGCCGCACTGACCGCCGCGGGCGCCATTGCGCCGCAGGCCGCCGCCCTGCTGTCCGACATCATCGCCGCCCGGCTGGCGTTTCTGGTCTCCGGCGGTACGGGCGCCGGGAAGACCACCCTGCTGGCCGCTCTGCTCGGCGCGGTCAGCGTAGGCGAGCGGGTGGTGTGCGTCGAGGATGCACCCGAGCTGCTGCCGCGCCACCCGCACGTGGTCCGACTGGTGGCCCGCGCGGCCAACGTCGAAGGCGCCGGCGAGGTGGGCATGCGCGAGCTGGTCCGGCAGGCGCTGCGGATGCGACCGGATCGGCTGGTGCTCGGCGAGGTCCGGGGCGCCGAAGTGGTCGATCTGCTGGCCGCATTGAACACCGGCCACGACGGCGGCGCCGGGACCGTACACGCCAACAATTCGGCCGAAGTCCCGGCCCGCATGGAAGCGCTTGCCGCGCTGGGTGGCCTGGATCGTGCCGGTCTGCACAGTCAGCTGGCGGCGGCCGTCTTATCTGGTGTCGCGAGCATGTGTGTATGACTGTTACCGATTAGGTGCGTCCCGTGCCGATCAGCCTAATCGGGAACGATTGAATCGCACGGTGTGCCCGCCTAGGGATTGCGCGGCTGCCATCCCGGCCCGTTTCTCCTGTCGCCTGCCCGGTTGCACTGATTGCGCCCCGGGAGAGGGCTCACCCCGGGCGGTTGTCGTCTGTGCCCCTTTGACCGTCGGGCTGTGGAACTGCGGATTGGGCTTCCTGGGTCCGGTGAGTGGCCAGGAAGTCGTCGACGATGCGGGCGCAGTCGTGTGCGGTGATGGATCGCAGGCCGGTCATTCGTGCGAACGCGAGTGGTCCGATGAGTTGGCACAGTGCGAGATCCGGGTCCAGGCCGTCGAATTCAGCAGCGGCCTCAATGTCTTGCAGGATGGCGTCGAAGGGCTGCCGGTATTGGTTGATGACCCGCGCTCGCAGCGCCTGCGGGGCATGTTCGGTGCTGGCGTGATCGATTGTGGTCGGGCCCAGGGCGAGCCAGGCCAGCATGGTGATGTGTGCTGGGGCGTCGGCGAACAGCGCAGACTGTCGGGTGAGCAGTTCGATGAGTCGTTCGCGCAATGTCCCACTGGCCGGCCCGGGTGGGGTTACTTGAGGTAAGAGTCGCTCGAAGGTGGCCGCGAGCAACTGCGATGAGCTGCCGAAATGGCGGTAGAGGGTGGTGCGGGCCACCTTGGAAGCTTTGGTGACCGCCTCGATGGTGACGGCTTCGATGCCACCGCTGCTGAGCAGCGCGGTCGCGGCGTCGAGCAAGCGGTTGCGCGACCGGGTCCGGCGGGGGTCAATATCGTCGTCATCGGGCACCGGCGGTACCTGCTCGCTGCTCACACCCACTCACCCCTCGCCTCATTCCAGATTCCCGACCAATTACCCGCGTCACCGCCCGTAACGGGTACCGTACCAACGGTAGCGCAGCGAAACTATGTGTACCGAAGGTGTCGTTGGTGGCCGATCACTCACCGCATCACGATGTCGCGTCCGGCCGCTCGGGTGCGGCACGGCCTGAGCTGCTGCCCGCACATACTCGGACGTGTATGGGTTGCGGACCGCAGAATCCGCACGGTCTGCAGCTGGTGGTTTACCGCAGCGGCGACACGGTGTACGCGGACGTGACTTTCGACGAACGCCACGTCGGCGCGCCCGGTCTGGCGCACGGCGGGGCGGTCGCCGCCGCCTGCGACGACGTGCTGGGGTTCGCGCTGTGGATTGCCGGCGCGCCCGCTGTGACACGCAGCCTGACCGTCGAATACCTCCAGCCGGTCGTGCTGCATCGATCCCACCGCATCACCGCGCACATTGCCTCCCGGGAAGGCCGCGTGCTGCACATCGGCGCAACCGGCACCGACCCCGAGGGGGCCACCCGATTCACCGCAAATGCGGTGTTCGTCGTGGTCACCGCCGATCACTTCGCCGCCTATGGCGACGTAGCAGCGTTCGAACATCTTCTTCGGCGGCTCGGGGACAACGGGGCGCCGAGCGATCCGGAATCCTGACCCGCAACCCGTAACGCTATTACTAGTAGCGCAGCGCTACTTGCCGTACCATTTCAGTGCAGACCGGTTGGGCGTCGACGGAGGTGCGCGATGTACACCACGTGGATCGAAGGTTGCACCGTGCAGCGGATGTCGTTGCAGGGTGATCTGGTGTTGAGCTTTGATGACGCCAACGAGGTAGTCATCAGTTGCCTGCTGTGGCTTGCCCTGCCGGCTAGCGGTGAGTTTCCGGCCGAGGAAGTGCTCATCGACCCGCGCGAGGTCGCCGCCCACCAACGTCCGCTACTGGATCTGGCGGGTGCGGTGTGCACGAAGGCATGCCACGACGATTCCGGTCGGCTACTCCTGAGCTTCTCCAACGGCCTGCGCATCGAGGTCAGCGCCAACGAGCGCGCCACCGCCTGGGAGCTCTACGGCAAACACCACGGTTACATGGCGTGCCTGCCGCACGGCAGGGTCAAGGTGGTCCGCCATGACATCCCCTACGACGAGGACGACAATGCCGGTGCAACGACCCCCAACTAAGGATCTTCGTCATCGCCGGCAGCCGAGTCATTGTGACCGGCGGCAGCGTCTTTCGTGGGCGCAGGCGCGGTGAGTGCGGACAACCCGGGCGGTGCGGGCACGGCAACCCTGCCTGTGCGGGCCCGCAACGGGGTGGCCGATCCGGGCCAATCCAGTGAGTACAGCAGCCGGTTAGCAACACTGGCCGGGTTCACGGTGCGTCATAAAGCACTGGTCATCGGCGGCTGGATCGCCGTCGCCGTGCTGCTTGCACTGGTGTTCCCGCAGCTGGAAACGGTGGTACGGCAGCAATCGGTGAACCTGATCCCCCGCGACGCCGCGTCGTTTCAAACCGTGGACCGCATGAGCGCGGCCTTCGGTGAACAGGGCTCCAAAACGATGCTGGTCGTGGCGATGGAAGACCCCGACGGCTTAACCGCGCCGGTGCGCAACCGCTATGAGCAGTTGGTGGTGCAGCTGCGCGCCGATACCGACCACGTCTTGCTGGTTCAAGATCTGCTCGCCGACCCGGTCACCGCGGCGCATGCGACCAGCAATGACGGCAAAGCCTGGTATCTGCCGGTGGGTGTGGCCGGCACCCTGGGTGACCCCAAGGCCGCCGAATCCGTCCAAGCCGTGCGCGACATCGCCGCCGGTTTATTCGCCGGTTCACCGACGACCGTGCACGTGACGGGCCCGGCGGCCACCTTCAACGACCAGATCGCTGCCGCCGAACACGACCTGCTGCTGATCTCGATCGCCACCGCCGCGCTGATCGCACTGATCCTGCTGATTGTCTACCGGTCGGTGTTCACCGCCTTGCTGCCCCTGCTGGTGATCGGGGTCAGCCTGGCCGTCGGCCGTGGTGTGCTGTCTGTCCTCGGCGAGAGCGGCATGCCCGTCTCGCAGTTCACCGTGGCGTTCATGACCGTGATCCTGCTCGGGGCGGGCACCGACTACACGGTGTTTTTGATCAGCCGCTACCACGAACAGCGCCGCGCACATGTCCCCGCCGATCAGGCCGTCATTCATGCCACCGCCAGCATCGGGCGCGTGATCCTGGCCTCGGCGGCCACCGTTGCGCTGGCCTTTTTTGCCATGGTTTTCGCTCGCCTCAGTGTTTTCGCCGGGCTCGGCCCGGCCTGCGCGGTCGCCGTGCTGGTCGGATTCCTGGCCACCGTGACCCTGTTGCCGCCGGTGCTGGCGCTGGCCGCCCGCCGTGGAATCGGCGAGCCGAAATCCGATCGAACCCGCCGCTACTGGAACAGTGTCGCTGTCGCGGTGGTCCGCCGGCCGGTGCCACTGTTGGCCGTGAGCCTGGTGATCCTGCTGGCCCTCTCGGCCATCGCCACCACGATGAAGATCAGCTACGACGACCGCAAAGGCCAGCCTGCCACCACCGCCAGCAACCAGGGTTACCAACTGCTGGATCGCCACTTCCCCAAAGACGTCGTCATCACCGAATTTCTCGTCGTGGAGAACCCCGACGACATGCGCACCAGCAAAGGTCTGGCCGACCTCGACGAGATGGCCTCCCGGGTCGCCCAAGTATCCGGGGTCACCAAAGTCATCGGGATAACCCGCCCCACCGGCACCCGTCTCGAACAAGCCCAACTGTCTTGGCAGAACAGGCAGATCGGCGACAAGATGGCCGACGCCGTCGCCGATGGCGACGCACGAAAAGGCGACCTCACTCAACTCACCGACGGCGCCGATCAACTCGCTGGCGGCCTGGCCCAGCTCGATGCCGCCCTGCACGCGATCTTGACCCCGCTGTCGGGCGTACTGGCCCGAGCCCAATCCGGTGACACCCTGCTGTGGTCATCTCGACCGTTGCTGCAAGAACTTTCGGCCTCCGCACCCACCGTCGACCAAGCCATCCAATCCGGCCCCGGGCTGCGGTCGCGGGCGGATCAAGCCGAAACCGCCCTCGCCGTGCTGGCCCCCCTCGTCGATGGCCTGAACACTTCCGAGTGGTGTGCCACCACGCCGCAATGCGCGCAAATCCGTAACCAGGTCCGGATCCTGGTGAGTTTGCGCGATAACGGATTCTTCACCGAAGTCGCCACCCTCGGCGATCGCTACAACCCTGACACCGACGCCACCATTGCTGGCACCCTTGCCGACATACAAGCCGCTGCCGCAGCACTTGACAAGGCCTTCGGAACTCAGGGTGATCCCGCGGACCCGGCCGGCAACATCGGCCGGCTCCAAGAGGGCGTCGGCCAACTCGCTTCCGGGGCGCAAGCGCTGGCCGCCGGTGTGCACGCCCTGGCCGACAGCAACATCGAAATGTTGGCTCGGATGGGCCAGGTCGCCGCCCAACTGCAGAACTCGGCCCGCGCCAGCGCCGGCTCTGACGCAGCGAGCGGTTTCTACCTGCCCGCCAGTGCCTTCGATAACCGTCAATTCACCGACGTTGCCAAACAATTCCTCTCACCCGATGGCAAAACCGCCCGCTTTGTCGTCGAATCCAGCTACGACCCCTACAGCGCGCAGGCGATCACCCTCGCCCGCCAGATCGTCGAGACCGCCGACACCGCCCGCCCCAACACCACCCTGGCCAACGCCACTATCGCCGTTGCCGGGTTCCCCGCCGTCAACTCCGACATCCAACGGCTCCTGTCGGCTGACTTCACCCAACTGGCCATCAGCACCCTGGTCATCGTCGGACTCATCCTCATCCTGCTCTTGCGCGCCCTGCTCGCCCCGCTATACCTGCTGGGGACGGTCGTGCTGAACTACCTGGCCTCACTGGGCATCGGAGTGCTGGTCTTCCAATGGGGACTCGGCTACGAAATCGCCTGGCCCGTCCCGTTGCTGGCTTTCATCATCCTGGTAGCCGTCGGCGCCGACTACAACATGCTGCTCGTCTCACGGCTGCGGGAGGAATCCAAACACAACATTCGCGTAGGGGTACTGCGCACCGTCGCCCGCACCGGCTCGGTCATCACCTCGGCCGGAATCATCTTCGCCGCCAGCATGTTCGGACTGATGTTCGGCTCCATCGCGATCATGATCCAAGTCGGCCTCATCATCGGCTGCGGACTCCTACTCGACACATTCCTCGTTCGCACCCTCACCGTCCCCGCCATCGCCACACTCCTGCGCGAAGCCAGCTGGTGGCCCAACACGCCGCGCTCTATCCCACCTCCACACCGTCAGGCCCGCCTGAGCGATCCGTATTACGACACAGGCACCCTGTAACCGCCGCAGATTGGGGGATTACGGCTACGGGTGCGTGGTTTCGGCGCCACAATGGCTGGAATCGCGAGTGAAGTGCAGGCGGTGCCCCAAGCCGTTGTTGCGATGGCACCCATTAGCCGCCGCCCCCTGCACCGTTTCCGGCGTCGAGTTGTCCGTAGAGCAGTGCGATTGTCGATTCTTGTTCGGCAAGCTTGGTTCTCAGTGCGCGGATCTCACCGTCCTTGGCGACCAGTTGGGCACGTAGGGCGGCTACGACGGTGCTCTCGCGGCCCGTCGCGGCGTCGAGCGAAGGCGGCTGGCGTCGGTAGGCGTCGATGATCGCGACGAGGTCGCGGTGCTTGTAGACGGTCTTGCGTTCTACGCCGGCGCGGGCAGCGACGGTGGATATGTTGATGATGGCGTTGGTCTTGCGCAGGTGTTTGATGGCGCGTTCGATATCCCGGCGCTTGGTCTGGGAGATGTTCTTACGGTAGTCGGCCAGGGCGCGGCGGGCGTTATCCGAAGGGGGAGGGGGGCGTTGCCTCATCCGGGTGCGTTGGGGTCGGCTTTGCGTAGAACAGATTCGTGGCTGCCGCGGGTCTTGACCTTCAACAGCGGCAACCGGTTTGAGGCACCAGCACCGCCCACACTGGCTCCGTTCGCGAGGCCCTCGGTGTCGGTGTGCAGACGCTCGATGATCGCGTCCAGAGAGGCGATCTCCCGGCGCCGTTCGTGAATCCACACGTTGTCGTCGGTGAGTTCCCGCCCGCTACGTCGCCGGTACTGTTCGCGGCGGACCTCGATCAAGTTGACGGTCTTGGCGCGCTGCGCGATCAATTCGTCGAGATGAGTGGCGTCGGTGGCGAAATGCCCGCATGACAGACAAGCATTTCCTTTGTCACAGCTCTTCAGCGGAGGAAGCAGGCACACGCCGTTGGGAAGTACCCGATCCGTGCGGGCCGCCAGTTGAGTCATGTCATAAATATCGGATGGACTGATTGCGATATCGGTGCCGTGTGCGCCGACCTTCTTGTGCCGCAGGAATTCTGACTCAGCTGTTGCAGCAAGCGTCGCAGCGTAGCGCAGGGTCATCTCAGGGGATGCGTGCCCAAGGTATCGCTGTACCACGTGAATGGGAACGCCGTCGTTTAGCAACTCGGTGGCCCGGGTATGGCGCAGCCGATGGGTCTGGCTGAACCGCAGCGGACGCCCGGCCGAGTCGGCCAGGCCGTGAACCTTGTCGAGTTTGTTCAGTGCCACACCGTAGGACTGGTAGGTGCGGGCCCGGTGGCCCTGATGCTGGTGGCGCAGTCCGAGGAACAGGTACTTCGGGCTCAGCCCAGGGTAGCGGCGGCGAACCCACTGTTGCTGTTCGGTGATCACGTTGACCACCGCCTTCTCAACCAGGATCGACGGCAGTACCCCGTCGACCTTGGTCTGCTGGTAGCGCAACTTGGCGACGAATGCGTTGGGGTCATCGGAATCTGTGGGGCGTTCCGGGCCGGGAATAGCGGTCAGAGGGTCGAAGTCGAGCATCAGTATCTCCGAGGCTCGGCGTCCGGTCAGCGCCTGCAGCAGCCAGACGCGCGCGGCTTGCGGGTCTCCGAGGCCGGCGACAACCGAGATCGTTGCATCAGGGTGAGTGATGGCCACCGGCATACCGCGATCGGCCGCCAGCACATCGAGGTAGCACAGCATCTGCTGCAATTCCGACGTGGAGAACCACGTCAGCTCCCGCTGCCGGTTGGCGCGGCGCGTTCGAAACGCCGCGCCCCACAGACGCGTGTAGGTGTCGGTGATCTGAGCCCACCGGGGGTCGCCGGTCGCCGCAGCGGCTTCCTCGGCGTGATCAACCATGAAGGCGTAGAACACCTGGGCCTGCGACTGGGTCGAGTCCACCGCGGATGCTGACAACGGCCGGTCTGGTTTGAACTGTGCGGATGGGGATTTCAGGTAGTTGGAGAACTCGGTGAACAACAACCGCAGGGCGGCGCGGTCATCGGCCAACAGTGGGGTGCTGATGTTGCGGGCGGCCAAGAACGGGCCGAGGTGCCTGGCCATGTTGCGAGCACGATCGGCTACCGATGACCAGCGCAGCAATTCCGCGGTTATGGAGGTGCGCAGCCAGAACCGCACGCCCTCACGCAGCCAGGGCGGGTGGATCGCGGCAAGTTTGACGACTTGGTCATGGCTGGGTTCATGTTCGCGCTGTGGTATGCGGGGATCAGCCCGTAGATCCCAGATGTCATGGGCCCACCACGGGGCATCGGTGCAGCGCACCGATACGTAAAGATGCAGGTGCTCGATCAAGGCCACGACCTGGCGCCGAGCCCCCGCGGAGGGCAGGCGGGCGTTGCGGCGCTCAAAGCGCACCACGGCGTGACGTACGACATCCTCGGCCGCGAGGTCTGCAATGCTCACTGGAGGCCGGTGATACCGCTGCTGGTGCTCGGCGGCGGCGTCGGTCAAGGCGACGGCCGTCCACTTCAGCAGGAACGGCTCGATCTTGCGGATTCCTTCGTGGCCGCACAACCACACCCACCACGCCATTTCTTGGCGAAAGCGTTCTGGGACATCGGCGGGGGTGAAGTCGTGGCCGTCGGGATTGTTCAGGTAGCGCTGGTTGCGCACGAACACGGCGTCGAACGGTGCAGCGTCGATGCGGTAGTGCAAAGTTCGCCACGATTCAGGGACCTGCTGCCATTGCCGATCCCACACGGTGGCCGCCGCGGATCCTGCAGAATCGACGTGACTGTTACGGGGTTGAGTCATGGCTCACCTTCCAGCCGGCGACGAAGCTCTTCCACTGCGCGACCGTGCGCATCTCGGCGTCGGCGGTCACCCACCCGTAGATCGACAGCGTGGTCTGCACATCGGCGTGGCCGAGACGGCGCATCACCACGTGTTCAGGCACCCCAGACAACAGCAGAGCTGTAGCGTGGGTGTGGCGCAGCCAGTGAGGAGTCCAGTCCTGCGGCAACACATCAGCATGGGCGGCCGTGAGGGTGTCCACCTTGTCGTAGACGGTTTCCGGGCGCAACGGTGCATAGCGCTGGCCGCGTGCCAGATTGACGAACACGAAGTGCGACGCCAGATCGGCAACCGCGACGTCGGCGGCCCACCCGATCAGCTGCCACACGTACTCGCTGTAGAGGGCTACCAGATCATCGCCGATGTAGATCCGGCGTGCACCGGACTTGGCTCGTACCCCATGGGGGTGATCGTCGCGGCCGGCCACCAGAATCGACGGAGTCTCACCCCCGGTGATATGGAAATCATTGTGGCGCAAAGATAATGCTTCACCTATTCGCATTCCGGTCTCGGCCAGGACGGCGAAGAATAACCGGTCACGCAAACCCGCCTCGCTGCCGGTCCACTCACCCGACGGCGACTGCACACTGCAGCCATCCAGGATGGCGTTGACTTGATCGGGCAACAACACCGGCGTCTCGCTGCGATTGGGTGCACGCCGGCGGTGCACAGGCACCTCCTGATCACGTCGCGGTCCGACACCAGCCAGGGTGGGGGCATAGCGGCGCCGCGAGGATCGGGCGTGGGAGGAAAACAAGCGGCGGTACGGGCGGGTCAAATCGTGGGCGTCGGCGAAGTACCGGTACATCGACAACACCGCAGCCCCCCGCGGCTGCAACGACGACTCGGCCATCCCAGGCCCGGGCTCACCGATACGGACCATGCCCGGCAGATCCCCAGTCCGCAGATAACACAGGAACTCGCCAAACAGGCTAGTGGGAAAATCATCCCAGGCCGCGCCGGTGTGTTCGAGCACCGTCCACCACGCCGATAGCCCGTATGCGTAGGCACGCACCGTATTTGGAGACGCGCCCTGATCTGCGAGGAACCGCAAGTACTCTCGGGCAGGTGCAACGGGTAGCCGATCGGCGCCGACCACCGTGTAGGTATCAGGCCGGTCCGGGAAACACAGCCGCTGCACCCGCGCCACGTTCAGCAGCCTCTCGCGCCGTTCATGGAGTTTTACCGCGACGGAAATCGTCGAGGCGGACCACTTGATGCCGCTCTTCCGGGGCTGATCCGCTAGCACCGCGCATCCCGACGGCAGCCATCGGGCGCCTGTCAGATGCAGGTGAAGGCCGTTGCGTAGCCAGGAACCATTCGAGCAGATCCGATGGAAATATCATTGACTCGCGTGCGGCCAGCATCGGCACCGAGGCATCCCCGTAGCAGCGTTCCACCCACTTGCGCAGCAGCCTGGGCCGCTCGGGGTCACGTTCGTTCCATCCGGGTTCCGTCATACCCCAGGTATGCCCAGTCTCAGGATTGATCCGTGAATACAGTTGTGTGGTAAGCATTTTTGCGCGATCAGCGTCGATCAATCCCGAGTCACGCATGTGCATGATCAGCGAACCCAACGACAAGCCCCACTTGTCCTTGAGCGGTTTGAGGTTCAACAGTGACATCACCTGTGGCAACTCCGGCGCCAGCGCGGCGACGGGCGCCAACAACTCGGTGGCGAACCGGTTGGCCTCCAACTCCTCGCCCGAGTTCACCGAGCAGTGCCCACGGCTGTGCAACACCAAATGCCCCAACTCATGGGCAACGGTGAATCGGGTCCGTTCCCACGACTCGGATTCGCGCAACACTACGAGCGGGCGATCCCGGTGTCGTCCCACCCAACTCGAATAACCCAAGTGCTTCTCGTCACGCGCTCTCCCCGGTGTGGCCGCGAACTCGCTCTCCCACTCACCCGGAGTGCGCCGCCGGACGATCACCGGTGCACCCAATCGCTCAGTTTCATACATCAAATCATCCAGTGGCTCATGAGGTTCTAGCCCCATCGCCTCGCGCAGCCACCCTGCGGCCTGGACCGCGCTCGGCCGGTGATGATCCTTGCCGCAGATCGACGGGACCTTCACATGAGGCAATTTCGACCGCTCATCCAGGTCGCCGAGAAAATCGCCGGCGAGCGAAGCGAACGTCGCCAAGAAGTCCTGCTCGCCAACAGTCATCGACTTTGGCGCCCGGAAAAGCAACTCACCCGCCGATACGCGAGACTGCGGTTCCGAGCTGAAAAACCGTGCAGGAAAGCGGAACAACTCCGACAGCCCCGCAACCTCATCAACGGACAACATGATCGTCGAAGACTTCTCGATCTTCGTCTGGCGGGCATTGCTCCAGCCAACCAGGCCCACCACAGAAGTTGCCGTCATGCGCCGCAATAGCCGGGCCTGCCGGACCCGTGCACCAAAAACCTCGATCATCGTGCGCTCGATTCAACATCACCCGAGTGGGAGCCCCGCATGCACCCAGCAGTGTGCACGAGGGCTACGACGATTCCGGCGGCGCTTCGTTCAGTGTCTCCTCGGTGACGCCGTCGGCATCCGCGAAGTCCTCGTCCCGGCGCCGCTTTCCGGGCATTGCAACCTCGGTAGCCTGCGTGAACGGATCCATGGTGGGTGCCGTTTTCGCACGCTGCTCCATGATCGGTGGCGGCAGCGGAGTGCTGGCGTAGAGTACCTGAACCTTGTCGGTGAGTATGCCCGCAGCCAAGACCGCACCACCCAAGCCCAGATTGCCTGGCCACCACAGTACGTATTGCCGATACCCGGGAGGCTCCGGAATGCCATCCCCGCCGCCGATTGGGTACCCCAATTCCTCCTCGATACTCAGCTGATGCTCGCCGGGCACATACTCCACCGATTCGAGCAGGCTGCCGTCCCAGTTGCGTGGATGTTTGCGCACCCCGATACGAGACCCCTTCCCGTCGACCAGAACAATCCCAAACCCGTTGCCCTTGATCGCCTTCAAAGTCGAGTCCTCGGTCTGGCGACGCCACCTCGAGAACAGCAACGTCTCCAGCAGCGTGCATGACACGGTGATTCCTCGGGGATCGTTCCCCTGATCGACGTACCGGTCCGGAACCTCCGCCAACCTCGCACACAGATCGCCATGCGTTTCGCCCAACACGAGAGCATGCTGCTCGACGAACTTCTCCACCAGCAGTTGTGGATTGTCGTGTAGGTCCATGGGGTGAATTTTTACCCCGGTATCCCACATCGGCCGGCGCGCCACGCCGTGCAAACTTGGAAAATGTTTGGCCAACCATACCTAAGAGGATACATGTATACGATGATTAATGTGCAGGTAAACACGCTGATTGACCAATAGAACGTGTTAAACCTCTGATAAAGCGCTCAGGTGCTGATGCACGTCGCACGGGACCGCGACGGCATCCGGCGGCTCACCGACATCTCGATGCTGCGCCGCACCGCCGCCGGGCACGTGCAGGCCGCGCCGGTGTGGCAGTTCGGACGTGGACTGACCGACCATGCCGCCGAATTCCGCGCCCTGCTGAGCGAGCGGATGCCGGCGTGAGCGGCCCCGTGACCGCAACGCTGGCGTTGGCCGCGGCGACGCTGCTCGGTGCTTCGCCACGGCGCCGATGAGGCTCCAGCGGCCGGCGCGCCCCGTCACGGCACCGTGCAGCGGGCGGCCGGTCGCTGCGAT
>LZME01000020.1 GCA_001673575.1 Mycolicibacter heraklionensis
CAGCTCGTCGATGGGCGGGTTGGTGATGCCGAGGGGCGTGTCGTAACCGCCGATCGACGCCGGGTCGAACTCCTCGGCGTCGGTCACCACGGCCGAGTCGGTCTGCGAGGTACTCACTTAAGACAATCTCCTGAAGCTGTTTGACTGGGGGCGGGTCGCGCCTGCTGATTGTTGTCCCGGGTAAATCAGACCGCGCCCGGTGCGGTATCCACCAGCAAGGATACCAATTCTGAGCAGGCTGTTTCCAATCGACTATTGACCACGATGGCGTCGAAGTCTCCCTGCGCCGCCAACTCGGTGCGTGCGGTGGCCAATCGGCGTTCCATGACCTCCGCGGATTCGGTGCCGCGGCCGGCCAGTCTGGCCTGCAGCGTCTCCCAGTCCGGCGGGGCCAGAAACACCGTCACGGCCTCCGGAAGGGCCTTCTTGATGGCCCGGGCCCCGGCCAGGTCGACCTCGATCAGAACGGGCCGGCCGGAGCGGGTGGCTTCGACGACGGGCGCCGCCGGAGTACCTGAGCGTTGCAGGCCGCCGTGAATATCGGCCCACTCCAGCAGCTCATCTTTCTCGACTAGCCGGTCGAACTCGGCCGGCGAAACAAATCGGTAGTCGACGCCGTCCACCTCCCCGGGCCTGGGTGCCCGGGTGGTGGCCGACACACTGAAATACAGGTCCGGTACCCGCTCCCGCAGGCACCGGACCACGCTCGACTTACCGACCGCGGATGGACCGGACAGCACTACAACGCGTCCCGCGTGCCCACTGTCCGGTCCTCCACCGGTATTCACCGCCGGGTCAGGAGAAGTCGAACTTCTCCAGCAGCGCCTTGCGCTGCCGGTCGCCCAGGCCGCGCAGCCGGCGGGTGGGGGCGATCTCCAGCTCGGTCATGATCTCCTGCGCCTTGACCTTGCCGACCTTCGGCAACGCTTCCAGCAGCGCAGACACCTTCATCTTGCCAAGGACCTCGTCGGTCTCGGCGTCCTTGAGCACCTGCTTGAGATTGGTGCCGCCACGCTTCAGCCGGTCCTTGAGCTCCGCTCGGGCCCGACGTGCGGCCGCCGCCTTCTCCAACGCGGCGGCGCGCTGCTCGTCGGTCAACTGGGGAAGGGCCACGATTCCTCCGTCTCGTCATCATCGACAACGTCGATGTTTTCCTTGTCCCGGCCAGGTACTTCGGCCAGAGACGACGACCGTACCCACGCCGTCTGACGAAATCTAACCCCACCCCCCCGTTTCCGGCTACAAATGCCCAGCGTATGGGGTTTGGGCGCGGCGCCGTCGAACCCGAGTCGGCCGCCGTCGCCCGGCCCGCCCCGGGTGAACCGCGATCTTCGGCGAACCAGCCCGAAAAGCCACGCTGACCTTGCCTTTTACTGGTTCTTGCCGGCGGGACGGGACGTCGCGCCATGGGCGCCGCGGTGGCTTTCGGGATGTGACCGGACATTCGTGCCATTGGCTTCGCACCGCGCGGCGTGTCGGGCGTGTCGAGGACCGGTTCGGCCACCCGGCGCCGGCGCCTGGCACAGTCCACCGCGACGAGCACCGCTACTTCGAGGCGGTGGGTGGCCACCATGTTCTGCCCCGAGGGCCCAATAGCCACCAACCCCGTTCATTTCCCCGCGAAGGCCCAGTGGCGCGACAAGAAAGTCGAGTCCAGCAACCGCCGTGGACTGACAGCAACTATTCAGGCAGTTTCTACATTTGAACGGTCGAAGCTGCGGGTTAGCCGCCTAATGTTCCGGCCAGGTGGGTGGTCCACCCGGGGGTGTTTATGGGGGGTATGACTATGAACATTTCCGCTGAATACCGTTTCGGTAGAGAAAGTGGGAATTGATGGCGATGACGACAATCGGCCGTGCTGGCCGGTGGGCTCTGGCGGCGTCCACGGTGTTGGCCCTCGGTGCTTTCGGGATGGGCGCGGCCAGCGCGGATCCCAACGACGGGGTCACCGGTGGCGCCGGCAACAACGGCGGGGTGAATGTCAACATGGGGCCCTTCGGCGGCGGCATGAATACCGGCAACAACGGCGGCTTCAACTTCGGCCCTAATGGAATCGGCGCTGGCGGCGGCCAAAACAACAGCGCCAACGTGAACATGGGGCCGTTCGGCGGCGGCATGAATGTCGGCAGAAACGGCGGCTTCAACTTCGGCCCTAATGGAATCGGCGCCGGCGGCGGCCAGAACAACGGCGCCAACGTCAACATGGGGCCCTTCGGCGGCGGGTACAACACCAACACCGGAGGTGGCGTCAACTTCGGCGGCGGCCGGTAACCAGCAATCCAGGGCCTGCGCGGGCGACCCCGACCGGGCGCCCCGCAGGCCCTGTTGCGTGCAGCGGGACCTCGCTGGGTCCCCGGAGCTATCCCGCAGCGGCCAAATAGGCCACGGTGTCCCGTAGCCGCTCCGCCGCGGCACGCAGCGCACCCTTGTCCGGGCCGGCACGCAACACCTCACGCGAGACCGCCGGCAGTAAGGTGCCCGCGGCGGCCCCTCCGAGCCCGGCAAGGGCCTCTGGGCGGCCTCCCTGGGCGCCAACGCCGGGCACCAGCACCGGCCCGCCCAGGGCGCTCAGGTCGGGCACCTCACGCAGCGTCGCGCCCACCACCACGCCGATCGAACCCAGGCCGGCCGCATTCTCGGCCCGATTGGCTTCTGCGGCGGCGTCGACGATCGCCTGCGCCACGGTGCGGCCGTCCGCGTCCTGGGCACGCTGCACGCTCGCGCCCTCCGGGTTGGAGGTGGCGGCCAACACGAACACTCCACGCCGATGCTGCGCGGCGGTCTCCAGCAGCGGCTGTAGGGACCCGAAGCCCAGGTAGGGCGAGGCCGTCACCGCATCGGCGGCCAATGGCGACGGTCCGGCCCAGGCAGCGGCGTAGGCGGCCATGGTCGAGCCGATGTCGCCGCGCTTGGCGTCGGCCAGCACCAACACGCCCGCCTCACGCAGCTCCGCGATGGTGCGCTCCAGCACGGCGAAACCGGCCGACCCGTAGGCCTCGAAGAACGCCACCTGCGGCTTGACCACCGCGAAGCCGGCGAACGCCGTCACGCACGTCTCGCTGAACTCCGCCAGCCCGTCCGGCGTCGCGGGCAAGCCCCACGAGGCCAGCAGTTCGGGGTGCGGATCGATGCCCAGACACAGCGGCCCACGTGCCGCCGTCGCTTCGGCCAGGCGCGCGCCGAACCCCGGTATCACTAGTGCCCGCCGAGGGTGCTGTGCAGTTCCTGCAGGGAACGCACCCCGATATCGCCCCGGATGCCGGCCTCGATGCCCTGCACCGCCGCTGCCGCACCCTGGACGGTGGTGATGCACGGGATGTTCACGCTGACCGCTGCCGAACGGATCTCATAGCCGTCCACCCGCGGGCCGGAGTTGCCGTACGGGGTGTTGATCACCAGGTCCACCTCCCCGGCGCGGATCGCGTCCACCGCGGTCTGCTCCGGGCGGTCAGGACTGGGCTCCTCGAAATTCTTGCGCACCACATCGCACGGAATTCCGTTGCGGCGCAGCATTTCCGCGGTCCCCTCGGTGGCCAGGACCCGAAAGCCCAAGTCGGCGAGCCGTTTGACCGGAAACACCAGGGACCGCTTGTCGTGGTTGGCTACCGACACAAAGACGGTGCCCTGTGCCGGCAGCGACCCGTACGCAGCCGTCTGACTCTTGGCGAACGCGGTACCGAAGTCGCGGTCGATGCCCATCACCTCACCGGTGGACTTCATCTCCGGGCCGAGGAGCGAGTCGATGCCCGAGCCATCCGCGCGACGGAAGCGGTGGAACGGCAGCACCGCTTCCTTGACCGCAATGGGGGCGTTCGGGCCGACGGTGGCCCCGTCCCCCGCGGCGGCCAACAGGCCCTCAGACCGCAGCTCGGCGATCGTGGTACCCAGCATGACGCGCGCACAGGCCTTGGCCAGCGGCACCGCGGTGGCTTTGGACACGAACGGGACCGTGCGGCTGGCCCGCGGATTGGCCTCCAGGACGTAGAGCACGTCGTCTTTGAGGGCGAACTGCACATTGAGCAGCCCAACCACCCCGACGCCGTGAGCGATGGCCTCGGTGGCCCGACGCACCTTTTCGATGTCGCTGCGTCCCAGCGTCACCGGCGGCAGTGCACACGCCGAGTCACCGGAGTGGATGCCGGCTTCTTCGATGTGCTCCATGATGCCGCCGATGTAGACCTCGGTGCCGTCGCACAACGCATCGACGTCGATCTCGATGGCGTCTTCGAGGAACCGGTCGACCAACACCGGGTGCTCCGGCGACAGCTGGGTGGCCCGAGTGATGTAGCCGTGCAAGGTCTCTTCGTCGTAGACGATCTCCATGCCCCGCCCGCCCAGCACGTACGAGGGACGCACCAGGACCGGGTAGCCGATGTCGGCGGCGATCCGCTTGGCCTGCTCGAAGGTCGTCGCGGTGCCGTATCGCGGCGCCGGCAAGCCGGCCGTGGTCAGCACGTCACCGAACGCACCGCGATCCTCGGCCAGGTCGATGGCTTCCGGGCTGGTTCCGACGATCGGCACGCCGGCATCGGCCAGCCGCTGGGCCAGCCGCAGCGGAGTCTGCCCGCCCAGCTGCACGATCACGCCGACCACCCCGGGGCCGCCCTGCCCGGACTGCTGTTCGGCGTAGTACACCTCGAGCACGTCCTCGAACGTCAACGGTTCGAAGTAGAGCCGGTCGGCGGTGTCGTAGTCGGTGGACACGGTCTCGGGGTTGCAGTTGACCATCACCGTCTCGAACCCGGCCTGGCTCAAGGTGATCGCTGCATGCACGCAGCTGTAGTCGAACTCGATGCCCTGGCCGATCCGGTTGGGCCCAGACCCCAGGATGAGCACCTTGGGTTTGACGTCCTGGGCCGCCACCTCGGTCTCGGCGGCGGGGTCGAGCTCGAAAGTGCTGTAGTGATACGGCGTCTTGGACTCGAATTCCGCGGCACAGGTGTCGACGGTCTTGAACACCGGATGAATACCCAGCCGGTCCCGCAGCAGCCGCACCCCGTCCTCGCCGGCCAACTCCGGGCGCAGCACGGCGATCTGGTGATCGGACAGGCCGCTGTACTTGCAGCGGCGCAGCAGATCCGCATCGAGCACCGGGGTGTCGACGACCTCGGTGCGCAGCGCCACCAGGCCGTTGATCTGCTCGACGAACCACGGGTCCACCCCGGAGGCTTCGGCGACCGCTTCCACACTGGCGCCCAGGCGCAGCGCCAGCTCGATGTCGTAGAGCCGGCCCTCGGTGGGAACCCGCAACCGCGCCAGTGCGTCGTCGGCGGTGCCTTCGGGATCGGGTTTGGTCCAGAACCCGGCCCGGTCGGTCTCCAGCGAGCGCATCACCTTGCCGAGTGACTCGATGAAGTTGCGGCCCAACGACATCGCTTCGCCCACCGATTTCATGGTGGTGGTCAGCCGCGGGTCGGCGCCGGGGAACTTCTCGAACGCGAAGCGCGGAGCCTTGACCACCACGTAGTCCAGCGCCGGCTCAAAACAGGCCGGGGTCTCTTTGGTGATGTCGTTGATGATCTCGTCGAGGGTGTAGCCGATCGCCAGCTTGGCCGCGATCTTGGCGATCGGGAAGCCGGTGGCCTTCGACGCCAGCGCGGAGGATCGCGACACCCGCGGGTTCATCTCGATCACGATGAGCCGGCCGTCTTTCGGGTTGACCGCGAACTGGATGTTGCAGCCGCCGGTGTCCACCCCGACCTCGCGCAGGATCGCGATGCCCAGGTCGCGCATCCGCTGGTATTCCCGGTCGGTCAGTGTCATCGCCGGGGCGACGGTCACCGAATCACCGGTGTGCACACCCATCGGGTCGACGTTCTCGATCGAGCAGACCACGACGACGTTGTCGTTGCCGTCGCGCATCAGCTCGAGCTCGAATTCCTTCCACCCGTAGATGGATTCCTCGATCAAGACGTTGGCCGTCGGCGAGGCGGCCAGACCGTCGCCGGCCATCCGGGCCACCTCGTCGAGGCTGGCGGCCAGCCCCGATCCCAGGCCGCCCATCGTGAAAGAGGGGCGAACGACGACCGGTAATCCGAGTTCGGCGACGGTCTCCTCGACCTCGGCCATGGTGTAGCAGACCCGGGAACGCGCCGACTCGCCGCCGACCTTGGCGACGATGTCCTTGAACTGCTGGCGGTCCTCGCCACGCTGAATCGCCTCGAAGTCGGCGCCGATCAGCTCGACGCCGTACCGCTCCAGCACCCCGTGCTCGTGCAGCGCCACCGCGGTGTTCAGCGCGGTCTGCCCGCCCAGGGTGGCCAGCAGGGCGTCGACCTTGTTGCCGCGCTCGGCCTGCTGGGCGAGCACCTTCTCGACGAACTCCCAGGTGATGGGTTCGACGTAGGTGTTGTCGGCGTATTCCGGGTCGGTCATGATGGTGGCCGGATTGGAGTTGACCAGGCTCACCTGCAGGCCTTCGGCCTTGAGCACGCGGCAGGCCTGGGTTCCCGAATAGTCGAATTCACAGGCCTGTCCGATCACGATCGGCCCGGAGCCGATCACCAGGACATGGCGCAGGTCACTACGGCGCGGCATTACTTCTCCCCTGCCATCAGGTCGACGAACTGGTCGAACAGGTATTCCGCGTCGTGCGGTCCGGCGGCGGCCTCCGGGTGGTACTGCACCGAGAACGCCCGGCCGTCGGCGAGCTTGACGCCCTCGACGACTCCGTCGTTGGCGCAGGTGTGGCTGACCACCGCCGGGCCGAAGTCGGTGTCAAAGACTTCCCCTGCCTCTCCCTCTAAGGCGAAGCCGTGGTTCTGCGCGGTCACCGCCACCCGGCCGGTGGCGTGGTCGATCACCGGGATGTTGATGCCGCGGTGGCCGAACGTCATCTTGTAGGTATTCAGGCCCAGCGCCCGGCCCAGGATCTGGTTTCCGAAACAGATTCCGAACAGCGGGATTCCGGCGCCGAGCACCTCACGGGTCAATGCCACCATCGCCTCCGCGGTGGCCGGGTCGCCGGGCCCGTTGGACAGGAACACCCCGTCGGGCTTCAGGTCGGCGATCGCCGCGAAGTCCACCGACGACGGCAGTACGTGG
>LZME01000021.1 GCA_001673575.1 Mycolicibacter heraklionensis
TGACCACCATTGGCGCCATCACCACCACCGGCACCATCACCACCATTTCCATTGCTGGCGGCCACATCCCAGTCACCGGCAGCACCGTCACCGCCACGGCCACCATTACCGCCGGCACCACCAACACCGCCGACACCACCATTGCCGCCATTGCCGAAGAAGCCCGACGCCTTACCACCGGCACCACCATTGCCACCGTTACCGCCGAGGACACCATTGCCGCCAACGACGCCGTTTCCGGTACCGCCGTTGGCCCAGACGCCGGCAGCCCCGTCGATGCCCGCCGCACCGGCCGCGCCCATACCCCCGGCACCCCCGGCACCGCCGGAACCGAACAACCAGCCTGTGCCCGCACCACCGTCGCCGCCGTTGCCGCCGTCGATACCACCGGCGCCGCCGGTACCACCGACACCCATCCACGAACCACCGGCACCACCGGTACCGCCGTCTCCGCCTGCCAACCCTGCGCCACCGGCACCACCATTGCCGAACAGACCCGCCGCGCCACCATCACCACCGGCGACACCAGCACCACCGTCACCGAACAGCCAACCGCCCGCACCACCGTTGCCGCCATCGACACCCTCAACGCCGGCAGCGCCATTGCCGATGATGATCGAACCGAACCCGAACGTGTCATTGACAAACGAGCCGACCTGGATGCCCAACGGGCTCTCAATCCAGTCGACCATGCCAGCGTGCAACGGCGTGTAGATGTACGTCTCGACCAACGCACTCAGATCCAACGGATCGGCACCGGCCATCCCCGCCGACGCGTCGAACAACGACCCCCAGTCGAACCCAGCCGCGGAGTCCGCATCCGCAGCCGGCCAAGCCGCCGGGTTGAACAGATCCAGCAGCCAATCAAACTCACCATCGGCCTGCGCAGCCGGCGCCGACACCAACGGCGTCATACCGAACGCCAAGAATGCCGCCGCCGCGGAACCCGCACCAAACAACCGATGACTAGCCCGAGTTGCGTTGTGGCGCTTACCAATCACAGGGGGAACCTCATTACTTATGCAGGAATGGTTAATTCGTTGACCAATGCCGCGAACGTCTTAGCCGGTTGTTCCGGTTGATCCGCCACTGCCGGCGGCGCCATTGGCGCCGTCGGCCCCGCCGGTTCCCCCCGCACCGCTGGATGCGCTCGAGCCGTCGGCGTTGTGGCCGCCCGCGCCGCCGCCACCGGCTGCGCCGCCGCTTCCGCCGACGTTCGCGGTCCCACCGGTCCCGCCCTGGCCGGCCGTCTGGCTTCCGAATGATGTGCCGCGGCTTGTGTTTCCGCCGTCACCGCCGTCACCGCCGCTGCCGCCGTCACCACCCGCACCGCCGTTGCCGCCGGCGCCGCCCGCGCCGGCCTGCCCGGCGCCGTCCGCGCCGGCCGCGCCCGCGTCACCGCCCTGGCCGCCGATGCCACCGGCACCACCGTTACCGCCGTAGCCGCCGTTGCCGCCGTTGCCGCCCTGTCCACCGACCGCGGAGGTGCCACCGACCGGCGCCGACATGTAGGCCTGCCCGCCGTTGCCACCGTTGCCACCGTCACCGCCGACGGTGCCGGCGCCGCCATCGCCGGCCGCACCGCCGACACCACCGTTGCCGCCCACACCCGACACCGACCCGCCCGCACCGCCGGCGCCACCAGCACCGCCGTTGCCGCCGGTCACACCGTTGACACCGTTGCCGCCGTCGCCACCGTTGCCGCCGGTACCGCCATGAGCGCTGCTGGAGCTGCCGCCGACGTAGCCGTAGCCGCCGGTACCGCCGTCCCCGCCGTCGCCGGAAACCCCACCGGTACCGCCGTTGCCGCCCTTGCCGCCGGTGGCCGTCTGGCCCAACCATGCGCCGGTGTTGGCGCGGCCGCCGGTGCCACCGTTCCCGCCGTCCTGGATGTGTCCGCCGTTGTTGGCACTGTTGCCCGCGGTGCCGTTACCGCCGACGCCGCCGGTGCACGAGCTGGTACCCGCAGTACTGCCGCATTCGGATCCGGTGGCACCGTTGCCGGCCAACGGGTTCGATCCGCCCTCGGTCGGCGCAGCCGGGTTGGTACCCAGCGCGCCCCTACCGCCGGCCCCGCCGTCTCCACCGTTGCCGTTGGATCCGGCCGCACCGCCGAGGCCGCCGTTGCCGCCGGATTGACCGACGTTGTTGATCACGCCGACGCCGTTGCCGCCCGCGCCGCCATTGCCGCCGTTACCGCCACCGCCGGCCGCGCCGACGCCACCGTGCGCGCCATCGCCCGCGCTACCGACCCCACCGGCACCGCCTTGCCCGGCCGTGCCGCGTTCCCCGCCGGTACCGCCGTTGCCGCCGTTGCTGGCGCTTGCCGCGGCGCCACCGCCAACACCCTGACCACCCTGACCACCGGTGCCCGCGTCACCCGCGGCACCGCCGCGCCCGCCGGCACCGCCGATTCCGTTGGTGGCGGTGCCGCCCTGGCCGCCCACGCCGCCCTGACCGCCGTTACCGGCGTCACCGGCGTTGCCGCCGTTCTGGCCGGCCACGGTGGCGTTGAGTCCGGCACCGCCGAGGCCACCCGTGCCGCCCGCGCCACCCTGACCACCGACGCCGCCGTTACCGGACACGGTGCCGCCGGCACCACCGGTACCGCCGTTGCCGCCGAGTCCGCCGTCGCCGCCGTGCGTACCGGTGCCGGAGGCATCGGTGATCCCAGCCTTGCCAGTAGCACCGGCACCACCGTTGCCGCCCGCACCGCCGGTGCCGACCGTGCCGGCGTTGCCGCCGTTACCGCCCTGACCACCGACCTGGACCGTGCCGTCGTACAGGATCTGGCCGGCGCCACCGTTGCCGCCCGCGCCGCCGTCGGAGCGGCCCGCGGCGCCGTCCGCGCCATCCGCGGCGCGGCTGCCGTCGGCGCCAATGCCGCCTGCGGCACCGTGGCCGGCCTGCCCGATCGCGCCGCCGTCGCCGCCATTGCCGCCGGTGCCGGCCACCAGGTCAAGGCCGCCGCCGGCCCCGTCGCCGCCGCGGCCGCCGGTACCGCCGTTACCGGCCGCTCCGCCGGTGCCGCCGACTCCACCAGCCCCGGCCGCACCCGCGTTGCCGTTGACCGCGGTGCCGCCGGCACCACCATTACCGCCGTGACCTGCGTTTCCGCCGTCGCCGCCGTCGCGACCGTCACCGCCGTCGGTGCCCTGCCCCGCGGCGTCGGTGGAGCCTGCGGTGCCGGTCAGGCCGTTGCCGCCGGCACCACCGTTCCCGCCGGCACCGCCGTTACCGCCGGCACCACCGTTACCGGAGATGTAGCCGCCCTTACCGCCGACCCCACCGTTGCCGCCGGCCGCGCCGTCGCCGCCGTTGCTTCCGTCGCCGCCGGCGTCCGTGACACCCGCGGCCCCGGTCGCGCCCGCGCCGCCATTCCCGCCTGCGCCGCCGGTGCCGACCGCACCCGCGTCGCCGCCGGCACCACCATTACCACCGGCCTGGGAAGCGCCGTTGGACAGCACTTGACCCGCACCGCCGTCACCGCCGGCACCACCGTTGCCGCCGCCGACCGCCGCCGCGCCCGCCGTACCGCCGGCGCGCTGGGAGGCGCCGTCACCGCTCAGGCCGCCCTGGCCTGCGGCGCCGGCCTGACCCGCGGTGCCGGCACTACCACCGGCGCCACCGTTTCCGGCGACCAGGTTCAAGCCGCCGCCGGCACCTCGCCCACCGGCACCGCCGTCGCCGCCCTTACCGGCGTTGCCGCCGTTGCCGCCGATCCCGCCGATCCCGGACTTGCCCGCCGTGCCGTTGACCGCGCTGCCACCGACACCACCCTGGCCGCCGGCACCGCCGGTACCGCCGTTGCCGCCATCGGCACCCGTGCCGCCGTTGCCGCCGTTGCCGCCGCTGCCGGCGGCGGCGTCGGTGCCCGCGACGCCGGTCAGACCGGTCGCGCCGTTGCCTCCGTTGCCGCCGTGGCCGCCGACGCCGCCGGCACCGCCGTTGCCGGCGATGGAGCCGCCGCTGCCGCCCGCACCTCCGGCACCGCCGGTGGCACCGTTGGCGCCGTTCGAGCTGTTCAACGAGCCGGTACCACCGCTGGCGCCCGCGCCGCCGTCGCCGCCGCGGCCGCCGGTACCGATCGATCCGGCGTTGCCGCCGCGCCCGCCGGCGCCGCCGACCTGCATGGTGCCGTCAGCCAGTTCGCGACCGTCGCCGCCGCGACCGCCTTCGCCGCCGTTGCCTCCGCCGCCGGCGTTGCCGATCGCGCCCGCCGCGCCGGCCTGACCGGATCCCGCACCGCTACCACCGGCGCCACCGGCACCCGCCGTGCCGCGCTCGCCGCCGTTGCCGCCGATACCACCGCTGCCGGCGGTGGCACCGGTACCACCACCGGTGCCGACGCCGCCGTTGCCGCCGTTGCCGGCGGCGCCCGCGGTACCACCCTGCCCGCCGGCGCCACCGTTGCCGTTGCTGGCGCTACCGCCGATACCGCCGGCACCACCGACGCCACCGGTTCCGCCGTTGCCGCCGTTCGCGCCGGACGCGCCGCTGCCCGGGGTGACGAAGCCGCCGTTACCGCCGTTGCCACCTGCTCCACCGGCACCGCCCACGCCGCCGGCCCCGCCGTCGCCGGAGATGGTGCCGCCGGCACCGCCCTTACCGCCGACGCCGCCCGCCGCGCCGGTACCACCGCTCAACCCGTTGCCGGCCGCGTCGCGGCCACCCGTCACACCGGCCGCGCCACTACCGCCATTGCCGCCGGCGCCACCGGTACCGATCGCACCCGCGTTGCCGCCGTTGCCGCCGGCCCCACCGGCCTGGACCGTGCCGTCCGCCAGCACCTGGCCGTTGCCGCCGTTGCCGCCCACGCCGCCGATGGCGCTGCCCGCCGCGCCCGCGGCGCCGCTGGCGGCCTGACCGCCGGCGCCACTGCCACCGGCGCCACCCGCGCCGGCCACACCTGCCGTGCCTCCGCTGCCACCGTTACCGCCGTGGCCGGCCACCGCATTGGCGCCGCCGCCGGCACCGTCACCACCCGCGCCACCGGTACCGCCATTACCGGCCGCACCACCCGCACCGCCGACGCCACCGGCGCCCTGGCCGCCCGCGGAGCCGTGCGCCGCCGTGCCGCCCGCCCCGCCGGCACCACCGACACCACCACTGCCTCCGTTGCCGCCGACGCTGGTGGTGTTACCGCCATCGCCACCGTTGCCGCCGCTTCCCGCGATCGCATCCACGCCATCGATTCCGTTGGCGCCGGCACCACCGGCACCGCCGGCACCACCTACGCCACCGGCACCACCGACACCGCCGTTGCCGGAGATCGAGCCGCCGGCACCGCCCACGCCACCGGCACCACCGGCCGCGCCGGTCGCACCGTTGGTGCCGTTGCCCGACCCGCTGGTGATTCCGGCCGCGCCGGTCGCCCCGGCGCCACCGGTACCGCCCGCGCCACCGTCGCCGACCGCACCCGCGTTACCGCCGTGACCGCCCACACCACCGGCCTGCGCGGTGCCGTTGGCCAGCAGCTGCCCGGCACCACCGGTGCCACCCGCGCCGCCGTTGCCGCCGGTCCCAGTTGCGCCCGCTGTGCCGCCGGCCGCGCGGGCGCCACCGGCGCCCACGCCGCCGGTGCCACCGGCGCCGCCCGCACCTACCGAACCGCCGTTACCGCCGAGGCCACCCGCGCCGGCCACGGCGGCCTTGCCACCGCCAGCGCCCGTGCCGCCCTGACCACCGTCGCCCGCGTTACCGCCGGCGCCGCCGGCACCACCGATGCCGCCCGCGCCGACCGCACCCGCGGTGCCGTGCGCCGCGGTACCACCGGCACCACCGTTGCCGCCGAGACCACCGGCGCCGCCCTTGCCACCGTTGGCGCCGTTACCACCGGTCCCGCCGGTAGCGCCGCTCCCGGCTGCAGCGTTCTGACCGGCACTGCCGGTCGCGCCACTCCCGCCGGCGCCGCCAGTGCCACCGACACCGCCCGCGCCCCCGGCACCGCCGTTACCCGAGACCGATCCACCGGCGCCACCGGCACCACCGTTGCCGGCGACGCCACCGGCGCCACCCTGCAAGCCGTTGCCGTTGACGTCGTTGCCGCCGAGGGCACCCGTCGCACCGTTACCGCCGACGCCACCGGCGCCGCCGTTACCGGTCGACCCGGCGTCACCGCCCCGGCCGCCGTTGCCGGCGACTTGACCCGGACTGACCGCGCTGAAGCCGGCGCCGCCGTTGCCGCCGTTGCCGCTGACGGTGGCCGCTTCGCCGGCAGTGCCGGCCGCGCCCGCGACACCGCCGGCGCCGCTGCCTGCCGCGCCGCCGCGGCCCGCGGCGCCGGCCAGCCCGGCCTCGCCGCCGCGACCGCCGTTGCCGCCGTTGATGTGCGCAGCAGTTCCAGCTGCCCCGTTACCGCCGTTGCCGCCGGCACCGCTGTCGCCGCCGTTGCCGCCCGCACCACCGGAGCCACTGTTGCCTGCGGAGCCGAATAGGCCGCCCGCCCCAGCATCGCCGCCGATACCGCCGTTGCCACCCACGCCACCGACGCCGCCGTTGGTTCCGGCACCGCCGTTTCCGTTGCCAGCGCCTACGAAGGTGCCCTGTGCGCCGTCGGTACCGGCCGCGCCGCTGCCGCCGTCACCGCCGACACCG
Source organism: Mycolicibacter heraklionensis (assembly GCA_001673575.1). Classification (GTDB taxonomy): domain Bacteria; phylum Actinomycetota; class Actinomycetes; order Mycobacteriales; family Mycobacteriaceae; genus Mycobacterium; species Mycobacterium heraklionense_A. The sequence goes on from LZME01000021.1 coordinate 6,598, forward strand.
CCCGCACCACCGGACCCGCCGTTGCCGAACATGGTGCCGCCACCGCCACCCGCACCACCGGCGCCACCGACACCACCGTTGCCGCCGTCCCGGCCACCGGTGAAGCCGTCACCACCGGCGCCGCCGGCACCGCCGACCCCGCCGTTGCTGAAGGACATCCCGCCCCGGCCACCGGCGCCACCGGCGCCACCGGCCCCGCCGTCGATGTGCGTAGCCGTACCGTCGCCGCCGGCGCCACCGTTGCCGCCGTTGCCGCCGTTACCGAAGAAGAACCCACCGTCGCCGCCCGCGCCACCGGCGCCGCCGACGCCGCCGAACTGCCCGGCCGTGCCGTCGGTTCCGTTGCCGCCGTGGCCGAACAGGCCACCGCCGTTGCCGCCCACTCCGGGGGCGCCGTTGATCGGAGCCGGGTCGCTAGCCAGGGCAGCGAACGTGACCATCCCGGGACCGCCGGCCCCGGAATCGCCTGCCCCGGTGTCACCGGCGCTGCCGGCATTGCCACCGTTGCCGAACAACCAGCCGGCATTGCCGCCGTTGCCGCTGTAGCCGAAGCCGTCGCCGCCGTCGCCCAACAGCAGGCCCGCGTTGCCGCCGTCCGGGTTGTCCGCCGTGCCGTCGGCGCCGTTGCCGATCAGGTAGACCCCGAAGAAGCTGTTGATCGCACCGTTGACTTGCAGGCCAAGCGGGCTGTCGATCCAGTTCTCGATGCTGGTGTGCATCGGCTCGTAGAACAAGGTGTTGAACAGGTCGGCGAACGGGTCGGCGGCGGCCGCGGACATCGGGGCCAGTGCGGCGTCCCAGCCGCCGTCGAGTTGAGCGAACAGCGGCGTCCAGGAGTCGGCGTCGAAGATCGTCTGCCACGACGCCGCCTCGCCCAGGTTGGTGAAGGCATCGCCCAGGCTCTGGCCGAACAGGTCGGAGACCCAGCCCAGCTCGTCTGCGTGGGCCGGTGGCGCAGCGGATATCGGGCTGATCCCGAAGGCCAGGAATGCGCCCACCGCGGTCCCGGCCCCGGCGACGCGTTTGCGCCGACGCGCCCCGGCTGCGTTCGCCGTCCGCCGTTCTACACCGTCGCGCCTGCCGCCCATTGCTGTTTTCCGCCCTTGTTTCGTGAAGTGTTGGTAAGCCGATGGATTGAACTCAGAAGCCGAACAGGCCGCCGAGCTGTCCGATGCTGACCGAGATCAGATCGGTGCCGGAGATGCCCATGTTGGAAAGCAGGTCGTCGAGGTCCAGGCCGCCGAGACCGAGGTTGTCGATCACGTCATTGACCGTCAGACCGGTCAGACCGAGGCTGGCGACCAGCGAGTCGACGGTGACGCTGCCCAGGCCCAGCGAGTTGGCGATGTCGTTCACCGTGACGCCGCCGAGTAGGCGCTGCAGAATCTCGTCCAGGTGGACGCTGTTGAGGTTCAGGTCGTCGAGCAGGTCGCCGACCTTGGCGCCGCCCAGCAGGCTTTCCAAGAAGCCGTCCAGGTGAATGTTGTTCAGCCCCAGGTCGTTTGCGATCGATCCGAGGGTCATGCCACCCAAGACATGGTCGATGAGGCCGCCGATGTCGACGTTGTTCAGGCCGAGGTTGCCCAGCAACCCGTTGATCGTGACGTCCAGGCCGAGCCGGTCGATCACCGTGTCGATGTTCAGGTTGTTCAGGCCCCAAGAGCTCAGCATCGACACCACCGAGGTGTTCATCAGCCACGAGAAGCCGTTGTTGAGCAGGCCACTGAGGGTGACACTGTCCAGCCCCAGGTTGTGCATGACGGTGTCGAAAGGGGTGCTCAGATTCAGGCCGGTGAGCAGCTCGCTGAGCTTCTCACCGCCCACACCGGTGGCCCCCAGGAGCTGGCCGATGGTGATGTCGGACAGCGGGGTACCGGGCGCCACGCCGAGGGCGGGGGCGCCGGCACTGTAGAGCCGCTGCAGCGTCTCCAGCAGGCTGTTGGGCCCCATCAAACTGTTGAGGGTTTGGTAGCAGGACACGTTGTACAACCCCGGCAGCAGGGGGCAGGTGATGTCGGGGACCGGGATCGCGCCGTCCGCGAGTTCGAGCAACGTCTTGTCGCCCATCCCGGCCTGGGTCAGGAGGTCGGTGAACTTCTGGTCGCCGATTTCGGTGCCTTCGAGCAGGTCGCCCAGCGTCATGTTCGACATCTCCGCGCTCTGCAGCAGCTCGGAGAGCGACATGTCGTAGCCGGCGCCCTGCAGGATCTCGATCACCAGGTCGCCGACGGTCATGCTGCCGGCGCCGCCGCCACCGAACATGCCGCCCAGCAGGCTGTCGATCAGCTCGGCGAGGCTCTGGTCACCGAAACCGGAGGCGTCCAGCAGCGGGTTGATCACGCTGCCGAGCGTCATATCCGCACCACCGAACTGACTGAGCAGATCGGTGATGGTCGCGTCGCCGCCCGCCGTGGCGTGCACGAGGTCTTTGAGCGCGTCACCCAGGGTCAGATCGCCGACACCGAGTTGGCCAAGCAGGCCGGTGATGGACGTGTCGGTCATCCCGGCGGCGTGCAGCAGTCCGGTCGCCAACTCGCCCACCGACTGCTCGCCGAGACCGAACTGGTCGAGCAGGCCGGCCAGGGTCGGATTGCCGATGCCGGCCTGGCCGAGCAGGCCGGTCAGCACCTCCGCGATCGACTTGTCGCCCAGCCCCACCTGATCTGCCAGGCCGGAGATCGTCGGGTTCCCGATGCCCATCACGTCGAGCAGGTTGGCCGCCAGGTCCGCGATCGGCTGGTCGCCGATCCCGAATTCGGACAGCAGCGCGGTGACGCTCAGGTGCCCGAAGCCGAGGCTGTCGAGCAGGCCGGTCAGCAGACCCTCCACCGACTCGTCGCCGATGCCGAACTGGCCGAGCACGTCGCCGAGCGTCGTGTTTCCGACGCCGGCCAGATCCACCAACTGGCCCAGCTGCAGGTCGATGGTCGCGGTGTGCGGTGCGACGAACAGCCCGTTGAACAGCGGGATGTTCATCCCCGCCACGTCGATTCCGGACGTGCCGAAGAGGAACGCGTTGATCAGCGTGCCCGGCGCGTTGAGCAGAATCATGAACGCGTTGGCCGGGTCGGCGGCGAGCTGATCCATGATGTCGTTCCACGCGTTGTTCAGCGTGATGAACGGGCCGATCATCGCCAGCAGGTTGTGCAGCGTCGAACCCAGCTCGATGTTGATCTGCGCCGGCAGCGGTACCGCGTTGACGGTGATCGTCGGCAGCAGGCCCCAGCTGGTCAGCAGGCCGGTGACGTCGTTCGCCGGGTCGGCGGTCAGAACCACCGAATGCTGCTGCTGCGCAAAGTGCGTCGGGGCGGCGGGCATCGGTGCCACCGACGGAACGACGGCGATCAGCCCGGCGCCGACGACGGCAATCCCGGGCGTGAGGTAGGGGCGAAGGGTCTGCAGCATCAGGTTCTCCGAGTCGATTCGGTGGATGGGGGCGGTTACACGCCGCCGAACAGCGAGGCGAAGAATCCGCCGAAATCGCCGAGATGGGTGTTGATCAGCACCATGTCCGACAGGCCGAACTGGTCCAGCAGGTCGTTGAGGGTGTCGCTGCCCAGGCCCATGTTGGTGAGCATCGAGTTCAACGTTCCGTCGCCGAAGATGTCCGCCAGCAGCTCGTCGAGCTCGGTGGTGGCGAGTTCGAAGCTGCTCAGCAGGTCGGCGATGGTCTGTCCGCCCAGGAAGCCGCCGACCAGCGTGTCGAGGTCGGTGGTGGCGAATCCCAGGCCGCCCAGCACCGACCCCAGCGTCATGTCGCCCAGCAGGCTGTGCAACAGGGTGTCGAGGTGGGTGTTGCCGAGGTCGGTGGTGCCGAGCAACGAGCCCAGGGTCTGGCCGCCGAAGATGCCGTCGAGCAGGTCACCCAGATGCTGGTTGCCGATGCCCGCGCCGTTGAGCAGCTCGCCCAACGTGCCGGTGCCCAGCAGGTTGCCGAGCATCTCGTCGAGGGTGGTGTTGTTCAACCCCATGTCGGTGAGCAGCTGACCCAGGCTGGTGTTGTCCATGCCGAAGCTGGCGACCAGCTCGTCCAGCGTCTGGGTGTTCATGCCCATACCGGTGAGCACCGAGCTCAGGGTCATGGAGAGGTTGGCTTCCAGCAGATCGCTGAGCTTCTGATCGGCCATCGGCCCGAGTAGCTGGGCGATGGTCTGGTCGCTCATGCCCTGCCCGGCCAGGATGCTGTTGATCGTGTTGGCGTTGAGCCCGTCGATCATGCCCTGGCCGCCGATCTTGTCGGCGACGGTGTCGCCGCCGGTGGCCCAGATCAGGTTGTTCAGGGTCAGGCCGCCGAAGCCGAGGTTGCTGAAGACGGTGCCCAGCGAGACGTTGCCCAGGTGCATGGCGTCGACGATGTTCTGCATGGTCAGACCGCCCAGGCCGGCGGCGTTCACCAGGTCGCCGACGGTGGCGTCGCCCAGGCCTGCGCCGCCGAGGAAGTCGACGGCCAGCGATCCCACGCTGATGTCGCCGAGACCCATCGCGTCGATCAGGTCCAACGGGGTCCGCTGACCCAGGTCCAGCGCGTCGAGCACCTTGGGCAGGATGTCGCCGACGGTCAGGTCGGCCAGCCCCAGCGAGTCGAGCAGGTCGACCGGGGTCCGCTGCCCCAGGCCGAGCCCGTCGAGCAGGCTGGCGGCCAGGCCGGAGACGGGCTGGTCGGCAAGGCCGAGCTGGCCGAGCAGGCCGGTGACGGTCGGATCGCCGATGCCGGCGGCGTCGAGCACCGCCAGCAGTGCGCCCGACACCGACTGATCGGCCAGCCCGACGTTGCCCAGCAGATCACCGAGCGTCGGGTTGCCGATGCCGATCGCGTCGAGCAGCTTGGTGCCCAAGTCGGCCACCGACTCGTCGCTGAGGCCGACGTTGCCCAGGATGTCGATCAGGTTCTTGTGGCCCAGGCCCATGGCGTCGAGCAGTCCGGTGGCGAGCTGTGCGGCGGACTGCGGCCCGATTCCGATCGCGTTGATCAGATCCAGCGGGGTCTGGTGACCCAGCCCCACCCCGTCGAGCAGGCTGGTCACCATCGACCCGATCGGCAGGTCGCCGATTCCGATTCCGGACAGGATCGTGGTCAGGCTCTTGTTGCCGAGGTTGACGGTGTCCAGGACCTGACCGAGGGTGAACTCGAGGTCGAAGGACTGCGGACCCGCCAGCAGGCCGTTGAACGCCGGGATGGTGAGGCCCAGTATCTCGATCGTGTTCGTGCCGTTGAGCCAGGCGTTGAGCAGGGTGGCCGGCGCGTTGAACAGGATGCTGAGCGTGTTGGCCGGGTCGATGGCGATCGCGGCCCAGATCTCGTTCCACGCATTGGCGACCGTGACGAACGGTGCGACCGACGACAACAGCAGCCCCAGCTCGGACGGCAGCATCCCGGAGTCCAGGTGCTGGCCCAGGTTGGCCAGGTTGGCGGCGGTGTTGCTGAACAGCTGATCCCAGGTGACCAGTACATCGGATGTGTTGGCCACCAACCGCAGGTTCGGTTGCTGGACCGGCGCGAGATCCTGCTTTGGCGCCGGCAAAGTATGCAGGCTTACCTGCGGCATCGGCACAGCAGTGACGCCGACGAGACCGGCACCGACTAGGGCGACACCCGTCGTGGCGTAGGGACGAAGTAACTGCTGCATCGGAAATTTCTTCCATCTCGAGGTATCAAACGTTCGCGACAGTACATGAGCAGCATCACATTTCCAATATAGATTTCTCAGGCTCACAGCCGGATTTTTCAGGCGCAGAAAGACAACGTTCGTAGTCAATATTTCGACAACACGCGTAGTCACTAAACTGACAACATGCGTGGTCAGGGCAGGTGAAGACCCGCGGTACCGCTTAACCTTCCGGAGAAGTCCACCATTGTCGCCCGCATTAACATCATTTAAGCAATGCGATTAACAACTTTATAGGCCGTCAAAAGTTGATAAATTGCTGAGCAATCTCGGATCGCGGCTGGCGACCTCGGCGGACAACCGTCCACGAACGCGTTACCGGCCGTTCCGCCATGACGGGGAAGTTTCCGCGGCTGGAGATGGCGCAGCGAGGGCTTGGCCGGCGTCTCGATCCCGTGCTGCGCGCACCGCCACATCGTGGACGGCGGCGGCAGCGACCGGGTTTGCTGGGTCGCGAACACCCTACAGCCGAGCGGTACGGATCGAGATCCCCCGGCGTGTCGGTTGTCAGTCCGCGTCGCGCCGTTGGCGTGCCAGCCGGCCGACGAACCGGGCCAGGCCGAGCGCCATCTGCTGCTTGGCGGCCATTCCCGGTTCGGCGGCCGGGGGCGGCGGTGCGTTCCACTGGGCAACGGCCGTCAGCTCGCCCGCACTGAACTTCTCCCGACACGCCGCCCGCTGGATCTTGCCGCTCGATGTGGTGGGAATGCTCATTGGTTTGACCAGCAGCACATCGTGCACCTCGGTCCGGTGGTGGCGCCGGACCGCGTCGCGGATCGCGGCCAGCACACCGTCGATATCGGTGTCGGGCATGCGGTGTCGCTGCACCTCTTGGACCACCACGAGTCGTTCACAGGCGAACGGATCCCCGCGCTCACCGGTTATCGCGAACACCGCGCCGCGCCCAGCCAACAACACCGCGTTGCTGTCCTGCACGGTGCGCTCGATGTCGTTGGGGTAGTGGACGACATCGCCCAGGACGATCAGGTCTTTACAGCGCCCGGTGACGAACAGTTCACCGTCGCGCAGGAATCCGCGGTCCCCGGTGCGCAGGAACGGGCCCCGAAAGGCTTGGCCGGCATCGGCCAGATACGCCGCGAAGGTCTGCTCGGTCTCCGCGCCGCGGCGCCAATATCCTTGCCCCACACTGGGGCCGGAGACCCAGATCTCCCCGACCCCGTCAGCGTCGCACTCGATTCGGGTCTCCGGGTCGACGATGATGACCCGCTGGCCGCCCCGCGGCCGCCCGCATCCGACCACCGCGGCGGCGACCGGATCGTCGGGCGCAGCTTCGACGACCCGGTCTTCACCGAGCGCCCCGCGATCGACGTGCACCACCACCGGCAGCGGGGAATCCGATCCACCGGACACGCCCAGCGTCGCCTCCGCCAGGCCGTACACCGGCAAAAACGTCTCGGGGGCGAACCCGGCCGGTGCGAACGCCTCGGAGAACGCCTGCAGCGACGCGGGATTCACCGGTTCACCACCGTTGAGGGCGACCTGCCAGTTGGACAGATCAAGCGCCGCGCGCTCGGTCGCCGTGCTGCGTTTGACGCACCAGTCGTAGGCGAAATTGGGTGCGCCGGAGATGACCGCTCCGTGCCGGGACATCGCTTCCAGCCAGCGCATCGGGCGCATCAAGAAAGCGCCCGGCGACATCACCACCGTGGTCGTCCCGACATACAGCGTCATCAGGACCCCGCCGATAAGGCCCAGGTCGTGATACTGCGGCAGCCAGGTCACCGAACCTACCGGGCGATGGAACACCGGGTTGTCCGGCGCGGGGGCCCAGGTCTGGCGAACGGTCTCCAGGTTGTGCATGAAGTTGCCGTGGGTCAGCACCACGCCCTTGGGTGCCTTGGTGGTTCCCGAGGTGTATTGGATTGCGGCGATGGTCGCCGCGGTCACCGGCGGCAGCGCCCAGCGATCGGCGGCGGCTTCATCGCCGCTCAATTCTTCGGTGGCGAACCACTGCAGCGGAGACAAGCCCGCCGCCTCGGCCGCGCGGTCCGCCGCGGCCCGGATCCCGTCTTGGGTTTTCAGGGTGGCCAGAGCGATTTCGGCGCGCGCATCGGGCACGATTGCCTCGATTCGCGCCGAGGTCCATTGCGCGTCCACCGGAATCGCGACGGCGCGGGCATACAGGCAGCCGAAGAAGGCGACGATGCTGTCCAGGCCCGGCCGGCAGAAGATCAGCACTCGCTGGCCCGCCGCGCCGTGCTGCTGCAGACCGGCGGCGACCGCCCGGGCCCGACGATCCAGCTCCCGATAGGTCAGCCGGTCGTGTTCTTCGTCGCCCTCCGGGCAGAAGAGGAAGGCGGGTTTCTCGTCGTGGCGGTCGGCCTGCTGCGTGAGCAGGTCCACCAACGTAAATGCGCTGGGCTCTGTCGTTGACATAGCCCAGCGCACCTACAGTTCGAACGGAGTTACTGCTGCTGAATTACTGCTGCTGGCAGAGGTTGTCCAGGACGTCGATCTGACCGCGCAGTTGGTCGCGCAGCGGCTGCTGGACGGCGTCCTCGGGCGAGTGCCCAGCCAGGTAGTTGATGCTCAGCGACTCGAGCGTGTCGGCCATGTCGCCCACGGCCTTCGACAGGTCGGCCGGGGTAGCCGGGTTGGCCTCGAGGTTCTGGTGCAGGAAGGCACCACCGGCGAACAGCGAAAGCCGCGCGTTGGTGCCCACCGCCAGGTCACCGGCCAGGTCGCCCGGCACCGGGTTCTGCAGGTTGGTGTTGAACTGGGTGCCCTGACGCACGACGCCCTGCGCCTCGCAGATCTTGCCCTTGGCCTCGGCACGCTGGTCGTCGGAGAACTTCTGGCTCGTCGACGGGTGGAACCAGCCGAAGATAGCCAAAACGATGCCGATCACGGCCAGCGCCAACGCGGCGATCGTGGGCACCGACAACGCCGGTGCGGGAGTGGAAGATTGCGGAAAACCCGCGGTCTTGGGCTTGGCAGAGGAGGATTCGCTCGCAGAAGTCTCAGGCATTGCGCGATCGTAACGGCACAGCTGCGAATAGTCACGCCGAACCGGGATCCGGCGCGTTGGCGGTACCCTCATGTGCGATGTTGAGCACCGAGCTGCAGACCACACCGCGCCGCCTCACCGGCTGGGGCCGCACCGCGCCAAGCGTGGCGCAGGTGTTGTCGACCCCGGATGTCGAAGTCATCGCCAAGGCGGTGGCTCGCTCGGCCGATTCCGGAAGCCGGGGCGTGATCGCCCGTGGCCTGGGCCGTTCTTATGGCGACAACGCCCAGAACGGCGGCGGCCTGGTGATCGACATGACCGCGCTGAACCGGATCCACTCGATCTCCTCTGACCGCGGTCTCGTCGACGTCGACGGCGGGGTGAGCCTGGATCAATTGATGAAGGCGGCATTGCCCTTCGGGCTGTGGGTGCCGGTGCTGCCCGGAACTCGCCAAGTCACCATCGGTGGAGCAATCGCCTGCGACATCCACGGCAAGAACCACCACAGTGAGGGCAGCTTCGGCAACCACGTGGTGTCGATGGAGCTGCTGACCGCCGATGGTTCGGTGCGGCACCTGACCCCGGACGGCCCGGATCCTTCAGAGACTGCATTGTTCTGGGCCACTATCGGCGGCAACGGTCTGACCGGGATCATCCTGCGCGCGACGATTGCCATGACGCCGACCGAGACGGCGTACTTCATCAACGACGGCGACAACACCACCACTCTTGATGAGACCATCGCATTCCACAGCGACGGCAGCGAAGCCAACTACACCTATTCCTCTGCGTGGTTCGACGCGATCAGCCCGCCGCCGAAACTGGGCCGCGCCACCATCACCCGCGGGCGCTTGGCCCTGCGCGACGAGCTGCCCAAGAAGCTGGCCCGCAACCCGCTGAAGTTCGACGCACCGCAGTTGATGACCGTGCCCGACGTCTTCCCCAACGGGTTGATGAACAAGTTGAGCCTGAGCGCCATCGGTGAGCTGTACTACCGCCGCGGCGGCCACTATCGCGGCAAGGTGCAGAACCTGACGCAGTTCTATCACCCGCTGGACCTGCTGGGTGAGTGGAACCGCGGCTACGGCCCGGCCGGCTTCGCCCAGTACCAGTTCCTGGTGCCCACCGAGGCCGTCGAGGAATTCAAGAGCATCATCATCGACATCCAGGCCAGCGGGCACTACTCGGCGCTCAATGTGTTCAAGCTGTTCGGGCCGGGAAACGAGGCGCCGCTGAGCTTTCCGATGCCGGGCTGGAACGTGTGCCTGGACTTCCCGATGAAACCCGGCGTCAACGAGCTGCTCAACGAGCTCGACCGCCGCGTGATGGAGTTCGGCGGCCGGCTCTACACCGCCAAGGATTCCCGCACCACCGCGGAGAATTTCCACGCCATGTACCCGCGGATCGACGAATGGATCGCGGTGCGCCGCAAGGTGGATCCCGACGGGATCTTCACCTCCGATATGGCCCGACGTTTGGAGCTGCTCTAGATGGTGTTCGACGCGACCGGCAATCCCCAGTCGATTCTGCTGCTGGGCGGCACGTCCGAGATCGGTTTGGCGATCTGTGCGCGCTACCTGCGCAACGCCGCGGCCAGCGTGGTGCTGGCCTGCCTGCCCGGTGACCCCGGCCGCGACGGCGCCGTGGCCGCGATGGAGGCGGCCGGTGCCAAGTCGGTGCGGATCGTCGACTTCGACGCCCTGGACACCGCAAGCCACCCGGCGATGATCGACTCGGCGTTCTCGGGCGGCGATATAGATGTGGCGATCGTGGCGTTCGGCATGGACGCCGACGCTGAGGAACTCTGGCACAACCAGGCCAAGGCCGTGCAAGTCGCCGGGATCAACTACACCGCAGCGGTTTCGGTGGGCGTGTTGCTCGCCGGCAAGATGGGCGCCCAGGGCTTCGGGCAGATCATCGCGATGAGCTCGGTGGCCGGTGAGCGGGTGCGCCGGACCAACTTCGTCTACGGCTCCACCAAGGCCGGGCTCGACGGCTTCTACCTCGGCCTGGGCGAGGCGCTCCGCGAAGACGGGGTGCGGGTGCTGGTGATCCGCCCCGGCCAGGTGCGCACCCGATTCTCCGCGCACGTCAAAGAGGCGCCGTTGACCGTCGACAAGGAAGACGTCGCCGAACTCGCGGTGGCAGCAGCCGCCAAAGGCAAGGAGATCGTCTGGGCGCCAGGGGCGTTCCGCTACGTGATGATGGTGCTGCGGCACGTCCCGCGAGCGATCTTCCGCCGGTTGCCGATCTAGCCCATGCGCGGCACCTTGCCCCGGTCGCGTTCATCGAGTGTGCGTTTTGGTCGGCAGAACCGCCTTCGTACACACCAAACCGCACACTCGAGCCGGGGTGCTCACCATGCGTAACGCGCTGACCACTTCACTCAAGACGGTCGGCCAGATGCTGCTGGCCGCCGTACTCGCCGGGGCCGTCGCGGTGGTCGCCCTGGTGGCGATCGCCCGGGTGCAGTGGCCCGCATATCCGTCGTCGAATCAACTGCATGCGCTGACCACCGTCGGGCAGGTCTGTTGCCTGGCCGGGTTGGCCGCCGCCGGATGGCTCTGGCGGAGCGGCCGGCGTGCCGTGGGCTGGATCGCCGCGGTGGTGTTCGTCTCGGCGTTCTCGGTGGTGACCCTGGCGATGCCGCTGGGCGCCACCAAGCTCTACCTGTTCGGGATCTCGGTGGACCAGCAGTTCCGCACCGAATACCTGACCCGGCTGACCGACAGTCCCGCGTTGGCCGACATGACCTATCTCGGTCTGCCGCCGTTCTACCCCCCGGGCTGGTTCTGGCTCGGTGGGCGGGCCGCGGCCTGGACCGGGCTGCCGGCCTGGGAGATGTACAAGCCGTGGGCGATCACCTCGATCGCGGTGGCCGTCGCGGTCGCGCTGGTGCTGTGGAACAAGATGCTCCGCTTCGAGTACGCGCTGCTGGCCACCCTCGCCGGGGCGGCGGTGACGCTGGCCTACAGCTCCCCGGAGCCCTATGCGGCGATGATCACTGTGCTGCTGCCGCCGGTGCTGATCCTGACCTGGTCGGGCCTGCGGGCATCCGGCCGCGGCTGGGGGGCCATCCTCGGCGCCGGGGTCTTCCTGGGCTTTGCCGCTACCTTCTACACCTTGCTGGTGGCCTACACCGCGTTCACGGTGACCCTGATGGCGCTGCTGTTGGCGGCGTCGCGGGCGGTCAAACGCGCCGGCGCCAAAGCCGCGCTGAGCCCGCTGGCCCGGCTGGCGGTGATCGGCGTGATCGCCGCGGCCATCGCCTCGATCACCTGGACGCCCTACCTGCGCCAGGCGCTCTACCATCCGGCCGGCGAGTCCCGCAGCGCCTTCCACTACCTGCCCGGCGACGGCGCCGAGCTGAGCTTCCCGATGCTGCAGTTCACGCTGCTCGGAGCGCTGTGCCTGCTGGGCACGCTGTGGCTGGTGGCGCGGGCCACCAAGTCGACCCGGGCGGGGGCGCTGGCGATCGGCGTCGTCGGCGTCTACCTGTGGTCACTGCTGTCGATGCTGTCCACCCTGGCGCTCACCACGCTGCTGAGCTTCCGGCTCCAGTCGACGCTGACGGTGCTGCTGGCCACGGCCGGAGTATTCGGCTTCATCGAGGGCGCCCAGGCGCTCGGCCGGGCCGCGCAGGGCTGGCACACCATCGTCTATCCGGTCGCGACCACGGTGGGGCTGGCCGGGGCGATCGCATTCAGCCAGGACATTCCCGAGGTGCTGCGGCCCGACATCACCGTCGCCTACACCGACACCGACGGCCACGGCGACCGCGGCGACCGGCGGGCACCGGGCGCCGCGAAGTACTACGAGGCCATTGACGCCGCCATCACCGCCACTACCGGCAAGTCACGCAACGAGACTGTGGTGCTCACCGCCGACTACAGCTTCCTGTCTTACTACCCCTATTGGGGCTTCCAAGGGCTGACGCCGCACTACGCCAACCCGCTGGCGCAGTTCTCCGCGCGCGCCGCCGCGATCGAGGCCTGGTCCAAGCTCGAGACGCCCGAGCAGTTCACCCACGCGCTCGACGACTTGGCGTGGCCGGCGCCGACGGTGTTTCTGATGCGGGCCGGCGCGGGCGACAACTACAGCTTGCGTTTGGCCAAGGACGTCTACCCCAACCATCCCAACGTGCGGCGCTACACCGTGGAGCTCGATGCGGCCCTGTTCGCCGGGCCGCAGTTTCACGTGCAGAAGATCGGCCCGTTCGTGCTTGCCATCCGCACCTGACGGACGCCGTCGAGCGCACCGATAGCATCTGGTCCGTGACCGATACGCGCGCCGACTTCCGGATCGCTCGGGCTGTCGCCGTCGTCGCCGGCGTGCTGGGCACCCTACTGGCGATCCTCACCCCCTTGTTACCGGTCAAGCAGACCACCGCCGAACTCAACTGGCCGCAGAACGGTGCCTTGGCCAGTGTGCAGGCACCGCTGATCGGCTACGTCGCCACCGACCTCGACATCAGCGTGCCGTGCCAGGCCGCGGCCGGTCTGACCCCGGCCCGCTCGGTGCTGCTGTCCACGGTGCCCAAGCAGGCCCCCAAGGCCGTCGACCGCGGACTGCTCATCGAGCGCGTCAACGATGACTTGGTCCTGGTGGTGCGCAATGTGCCGGTGGTGGTCGCGCCGCTGTCGGCGGTGCTCGGCCCGGACTGTCAGAAGCTGACCTTCACCGCGCACGCTGACCGGGTCACCGCCGAGTTCGTCGGCCTCAAGTACGGGCCCAACGCCGAAAAGCCCGGCTCACCGTTGACCGGCACCCGCAGCGGCTATGACTTCCGCCCGCAGATCGTCGGGGTCTACACCGACCTGTCCGGCCCGGCGCCCGACGGACTGGACTTCACCGCCACCGTCGACACCCGGTTCTCCAGCGCGCCCACTCCCCTCAAGCTGGCCGCGATGATCCTCGGGGTGGCGCTGACGATCGTCGCGCTGATCGCCCTGCACATCCTGGACACCGCCGACGGCACCCGGCACCGGCGCTTCCTGCCGGCCCGCTGGTGGTCGGCCTCGCCGCTGGACGCACTGGTCACCCTGGTCCTGGTCTGGTGGCACTTCGTCGGCGCCAACACCAGCGACGACGGCTACATCCTGACCATGGCGCGGATCTCCGAGCACGCCGGTTACATGGCCAACTTCTACCGCTGGTTCGGCACCCCCGAGGCGCCGTTCGGCTGGTACTACGACCTGCTCGCGGTGTGGTCGCACGTGTCCACCTCCAGCATCTGGATGCGGCTGCCCACCCTGGCCATGGCGCTGGCCTGCTGGTGGCTGATCAGCCGTGAGGTGATCCCGCGCCTGGGCCACGCCGTCAAGCACAGCCGGGCGGCGGCCTGGACGGCGGCCGGCATGTTCCTGGCGTTCTGGCTGCCGCTGAATAACGGGCTGCGTCCCGAGCCGATCATCGCGCTGGGCATCCTGGCGACCTGGTGCTCGGTGGAGCGGGCGGTGGCCACCAGCCGACTGCTGCCGCTGGCGATCGCCTGCATCATCGGCGCGATGACGTTGTTCTCCGGGCCGACCGGGATCGCGTCGATCGGTGCACTGCTGGTGGCGATCGGTCCGCTGCGCACCATCTTGCACCGGCGCTGGCAGCAGTTCGGGCTGGCGCCGTTGCTGGCACCCATTGCCGCGGCGGTCAGCATCACCGCGATCGTGATCTTCCGCGACCAGACCCTGGCCGGCGAGATCGAGGCCAGCACGCTGAAGTCCGCGGTCGGGCCCAGCTTGGCCTGGTTCGAGGAGCACGTCCGCTACGAGCGGCTGTTCCTGGCCACCCCCGACGGCTCGGTGGCGCGCCGGTTCCCGGTGCTGGCATTGGGTCTCGCGCTGGCGGTATCGGTGGCGATGGCGTTGCGCAAGGGCCGGATTCCCGGCACGGCGGCCGGACCGAGCCGGCGCATCATCGGGATCACCATCATCTCGTTCATCGCGTTGATGTTCACGCCCACCAAGTGGACGCATCACTTCGGTGTGTTCGCCGGGCTGGCCGGCTCGGTGGGAGCGCTGGCCGCCGTCGCAGTGGGTGCCGCGGCGATGCACTCGAGACGCAATCGGACGCTGTTCACCGCGGTGGTGCTGTTCATCACCGCGCTGTCGTTCGCCAGCGTCAACGGCTGGTGGTACGTGTCCAACTTCGGCGTGCCGTGGTCGAACGCCTTCCCGAAGTGGCATCTGGCGTTCGCCACCATGGGCGTCGGGCTGACGGTCTCGGCGGCGCTGCTGGCGGCCTGGTTCCACTTCACCAATGGCGCCGAGCGCCGACCGCGCTGGGCTGCGCTGTCGGGCTACCCGCTGGCGATCGCGTCCTGGATGCTGATCGTGTTCGAGGTGGTGTCGCTGACCGCCTCGATGCTCGGTCAATACCCGGCGTGGACGGTAGGCCGCTCCAACCTGGGCGCGCTGACAGGCAAGACCTGCGGTCTGGCCGACGACGTGTTGGTCGAACAGGACCCCACCGCCGGAATACTCACCCCGATCGACTCCCCCGTCGACGAGGCCCTGGGCGCGACGTTCTCGGTCGGTTTCACCCCCAACGGGATTCCCGCCGACGTCTCGGCCGACCAGGTGATCGGCCCGCCCGGGCTGGGCCGGCTGGCCGACGACGACGCACAGACCGCCGGCGGTGAGGCCGGTACGGAGGGTGGTACCACCGCCGCCGAGGGTGTCAACGGTTCGCGAGCCCGCCTGCCTTACAAGCTGGACCCGGCCCGGGTGCCGGTGCTGGGCAGCTGGCGCCCAGGTATTCAGGTGCCAGCGCTGCTGCGCTCGGCCTGGTACCGGTTGCCGGCCGACCGCGCCAACGCCGGACCGCTGCTGGTGGTGGCGGCCGCGGGCCGCTTCGACCGCGGCGAGGTGACCGCGCAGTGGGCTACCGAGTCCGGCGCCGCGAACGACAAGCCGGGCGGGACGGTGGAGTTCGGTGACATCGGCGCGGTCCCGGCCTGGCGCAACCTGCGCGCGCCGATGTCGGCGATCCCGGCCGAGGCCACCCGCATCCGGTTGGTGGTCCGCGACGACGACCTGGCCCCGCAGCACTGGATCGCGGTGACACCGCCGCGCGTCCCGCAGCTGCGGACCCTGCAGGAAGTGGTGGGCTCGGAGGACCCGGTGCTGCTGGACTGGCTGGTCGGCCTGGCGTTCCCCTGTCAGCGCCCGTTCGGTCACCAGAACGGGGTCACCGAGGTGCCGAAGTGGCGGATCCTGCCGGACCGTTTCGGCGCCGAGGCGAACTCTCCGGTGATGGACAACAACGGTGGCGGCCCCCTGGGCATCACCGAGCTGTTGGTGCGCGCGACCACGGTGCCCAGTTATCTGAACCACGACTGGTTCCGCGACTGGGGTGCCCTGCAGCAGTTGACGCCGTACTACCCCGCGGCCACACCTGCGCATCTGGATCTGGGCACCGCCGTGCGCTCCGGGCTGTGGAGCCCGGCGCCACTGCGGCACTGATCTGCACTGATCTGCGTCGCCGAGTGCGGATCTCACGACGCGCCATCGGCGTGTCATGTCGTGAGATTCCCACTCGCAGGGCCTGGAGCACTCCCGAACGTGTTCGGCGCCGGGCGGGACGGGTTCCCCGCCCGGCTGACCCCGTCGCATAGCATCAGGGCTCGTGTCCTCCACCAACGACCAGCCCAAGCAGCGCTATCGGATCGCCCGGCTGATCGCGGTGCTGGCCGGCCTCACCGGCGTGCTGCTGTGCGGTATCACCCCGCTGCTCCCGGTCAAACAGACCACCGCCACCATCGCCTGGCCCCAGGGGCTCAACGCCAACGGCCACGTCAGCGACGTCACCGCTCCGCTGGTCTCCGGTGCGCCCCGCAGCCTGGACATCACCATTCCCTGCTCGGCGATGGCCACCCTCCCCGAAAAGGGCGGACTGGTGCTGTCGACCGTGCCGGCTGGTGGCGTCGACGCCACCGCGCACGGCCTATTCGTGCGGGCCAACAAGACCGCGGTGTTCGCCGCCTACCGCGACCACGTGGCCGCGGCCGCCCCCCGCAGCAAGCTCGCCGACTGCACCGAACTGCACCTGTGGGCCGGGGCCGGCGGCGTCGGCGCGGACTTCGTCGGCATCCCCGGCGCGGCCGGCACCCTGCCACCGGAGAACAAGCCGCAGATCGGCGGCGTCTTCACCGAATTGGAGATCGGCCCGCAGCCGGGCCTGAACGCCCGCATCGACGTCGACACCCGGTTCATCAGCGGACCCACCATGCTCAAGACCGCCGTGATGGCGCTCGGCGTGCTGGCGGTGCTGGCATCGATCGTCGCGCTGGCGGTACTGGACGGACCGCGGCGTCGGCGCGCCAGATCCAAGGTCCACGCGGTGACCCGACTCGCCGACGCGGGCGTCATCGGCACGCTCGCACTGTGGCACGTCATCGGCGCCATCTCATCCGACGACGGCTACAACCTCACCATGGCGCGCAACGTCGCGCACGCCGGCTATGTGGCCAACTACTACCGGTTCTTCGGCACCACCGAGGCCCCGTTCGACTGGTACCCATCGCTACTCGGCCACTTGAGCACGATCAGCACCGCCGGGGTGTGGATGCGCCTGCCCGCCACGCTGGCCGGTGTGGCCTGCTGGCTGATCATCAGCCGCCGCATCCTGCCCCGGCTGGGCCGGCTCTCCGGTAACCGGGTGGCGGTGTTCACCGCCGCGGCCATGTTCGCCGCGGCATGGCTGCCGTTCAACAACGGCCTACGCCCCGAGCCGCTGATCGCGCTGGGCACGCTGGTGGTCTGGGTCCTGGTAGAACGCACCATCGCCACCCGCCGGCTGGTGCCGACCGCGCTGGCGGTCCTGGTGGCGGTCTTCACCGTCACGCTGGCGCCGCACGGACTGATCGCACTGGCCCCGCTGCTGACCGGCTCCCGGGCCATCGAGGCGGTGATCCGCAAGCGGCGAGCCACCGACGGGCTCCTCGCGCCGCTGGCCGTGCTGGCCGCGGCCGCCTCGGTGATCGCCGTGGTGGTGTGCCGGTCTCAGACCCTGGCCGCGGTCGCCGAATCGGCCCGCATCAAGTACGTGGTCGGTCCGACCATCGCCTGGTACCAGGAGTTCCTGCGGTACTACTTCCTGACCGTCGAAGAGAACGTCGACGCCTCACTGACCCGCCGGTTCGCGGTGCTGGTGCTGCTGTTCTGCATGTTCGCCATGCTGGTGGTGCTGCTGCGACGCGGCCGGATCAACGGGGTGGCCAGCGGCCCGGCCTGGCGGCTGATCGGATCCACCGCGGTGGGTCTGCTGCTGTTGACGTTCACCCCGACCAAGTGGGCGGTGCAGTTCGGCGGGTTCGCCGGGCTGGCCGGGGCGCTGGCGGCGCTCACCGCGTTCACCTTCGCCCGCGTCGGGCTGCACAGCCGGCGCAACATGACCCTGTATGTGACCGCGCTGCTGTTCCTGGTGGCCGTGGCGACCTCCGGGGTCAACGGCTGGTTCTACGTCGGCGGGTATGGGGTGCCGTGGTTCGACATCCCGCCGGTGATCGCCAGCCGCCCGGTGACGTCGATGTTCCTGGCGGCCTCGATCGCCACCGGCCTGCTGGCCGGCTGGCAGCACTTCCGGCTGGACTACACCGGGCACACCGAGGTGACGCCCAACCGGCGCAACCGGATCCTGGCCTCCACCCCGCTGCTGATCGTCGCCAGCCTGATGGTGCTGCTGATGGTCGGCTCGATGGCCAAGGCCGCCGCGGGACGCTACCCCGCCTACACCACCGCCAAGGCCAACGCCGACGCACTGATGTCCGGCTTGGCCGGATGTGCCATGGCCGACGACGTGCTGGCCGAACCCGACGTCAATGCCGGCCTGCTGCAACCCGTCAGCGGCCAGACCTATGGCGAGCTCGGCCCGCTGGGTGGTTCCGACCCGTACGGCTTCGACCCCAACGCCGTGGACGATGACCTGACCTCGCTGGCCGTCATCGCCAAGCCCGGGGTGCCCAACGCGGATGCCTCCCCGAACAAGCCCAGCGCCAACCAGAGTGACGCAGCGGGCACCGCCGGCGGCAAGATCCCCGACGACGCCCCCGACGGCGTGAACGGCTCCCGGGTGGCGCTGCCGTTCGGTCTGGACCCGGCCGTTACCCCGGTATTGGGCTCCTACAAGGAGCAGGTCGCCGCGCACGCCACCTCGGTCTGGTACCGGCTGCCGGAACAGTCGCCGGACCGGGCACCGATTGTCGTGGTCACCGCGGCCGGCGCCATCTGGTCGCACGGCGAGGACGGCAAGCTCGACTACGGCCAGCCGCTGAACCTGGAGTGGGGTACCAGCAATCCCGACGGCACGTTCAAGGCGCTCGGGCAGACCGAACCGATCGACATCGGGCCGCAGAATTCCTGGCGCAACCTGCGTTTCCCGCTGGCGTGGGCGCCGCCGGGCACCGACGTGGTGCGCATCGTCGCCAACGACCCGAACCTGTCCACCGAGCAGTGGATCGCCTTCACCCCGCCGCGGGTGCCGGTGGTCAAGACCATCAGTGAGTTGATGGGCTCGCAGACCCCGGTGCTGATGGACATCGCCGTCGCGGCGAACTTCCCGTGCCAGCGGCCGTTCACCGAGCACCTGGGCATCGCCGAACTGCCGGAGTACCGGATCATGCCCGATCACAAGCAGACCGCCGCATCGTCGAACCTGTGGCAGTCGGCCGAGGACGGCGGGCCGTTCATGATCACCCAGGCCATGCTGTGGACGACCACCGTCCCGACCTACCTGCGCAATGACTGGTATCGCGACTGGGGTGCGGTGGAGGCCTATCACCGTCTGATCCCCGCGAAGGACGCGCCCGACGCCGTCATCGACCAGGGCACCGTCACTGTTACCGGCTGGAGCCGGCCCGGACCGATTCGAGCACTGCCATGACCCCGCCTGTGACCGACCGTGACCTGAAACTGACCCGCTGGGTGGCCGTCGTCGCCGGCCTGGTGGGCTTCCTGCTGTCGGTGGCCACCCCGCTGCTGCCCGTGGTGCAGACCACCGCCACGCTCAACTGGCCGCAGCACGGCGAGCTGAGCAGTGTGACGGCGCCGCTGATCTCGCAGACCCCGATCTCGATGACGGTGAAGGCGCCGTGCTCGTTGGTGCGCGCACTGCCTGCCGAGGGCGGCACGCTGCTGGCGACCGCGCCGGCCAAGGGCAAGGACGCCGCGCTCAACGGGCTGTTCATCACCGTCACCGAGAAACGGGTGGACGTCACCGACCGCAACGTGGTGCTGGCCACCGCGCCGCGGTCCAAGGTGGAAGGCCCCGGCTGTACCGACATCGAGGTCACCTCGTCGCACGCCGGAACCTTCGCCACCATCGGCGGGATCACCCAGCGCTACGGCTGGCCCGACCCGAACCTGCGCCCGCAGATCGTCGGGGTGTTCACCGACCTGGCCGGTCCCGCGCCGGCCGGGCTGTCGCTGACCGCAGACATCGACACCCGGTTCTCCACCAAGCCCACGGCGCTCAAGCGGGCCGCGATCTACGCCGCCATCCTGGCCACCGTGATCGCGGTGCTGGCGCTGTGGCGCCTGGACCGGCTCGACGGCCACCGGATGCACCGGCTGATCCCGAGCCGGTGGCGGTTCGTCTCACTGGCCGACGTGGCGGTCGTGTTCGGGTTCGTGCTCTGGTACGTGATCGGCGCGAACTCCTCCGACGACGGCTACATCCTCGGAATGGCCCGGGTCGCCGATCACGCCGGCTACATGAGCAACTACTTCCGGTGGTTCGGCAGTCCGGAAGACCCGTTCGGCTGGTACTACAACCTGCTGGCGCTGATGACGCACGTCTCCGACGCCAGCATCTGGATCCGGCTGCCGGACTTGGTCGCCGGGCTGGTGTGCTGGCTGCTGCTGAGCCGCGAGGTGCTGCCCCGATTCGGCCCGGCGGTGGCGGCCAGCAAGCCCGCCCTGTGGGCGGCCGGCCTGGTGCTGCTGGCGGCGTGGATGCCGTTCAACAACGGCCTGCGCCCCGAGGGCATCATCGCGGTCGGTGCACTGATCACCTGGGTGCTGGTGGAACGGGCGATCATCTCCAGCCGGCTCACGCCGGCCGCGCTGGCGATCATCTGCGCGGCCTTCACCCTGGGCATCCAGCCCACCGGGCTGATCGCGGTGGCCGCGCTGCTGGCCGGCGGCCGTCCGCTGCTGCGGATTCTGGTGCGCCGCCACCAGATTCACGGCACCTGGCCGCTGGTGGCACCGCTGCTGGCCGCCGGCGCGGTCATCCTGACCGTCGTCTTTTCCGACCAGACCATCCGTACCGTGCTGGAAGCCACCCGGGTTCGCACCGCGATCGGCCCCAGCCAGGCCTGGTACACCGAGAACCTGCGCTACTACTACCTGATTCTGCCGACCGTCGACGGGTCACTGTCGCGGCGGTTCGGTTTCCTGATCTGCGCGCTGTGCCTGTTCACCGCGATGTTCATCATGTTGCGGCGCAAGCGTGTTCCCGGTGTCGCCAGCGGCCCGGTCTGGCGGCTGATGGGCGTCATCCTGGCGACCATGTTCTCGCTGATGTTCGCACCCACCAAGTGGGTGCACCACTTCGGGCTGTTCGCCGCGGTGGCCGGAGCGATGGCGGCGCTGACCACGGTGCTGGTATCGCGACAAGTGGTGAAATGGTCCAGAAACCGAATGGCGTTCGCGGCAGCGGTGCTGTTCATCCTGGCGTTGTGTTTCGCCACCACCAACGGCTGGTGGTACGTCTCGAGCTATGGCGTGCCGTTCAACGCCGACATGCCGCGCATCGGCGGGATCACCGTCAGCACAATCTTGTTCGCCATGTTCGCCGTCGCAGCGGGTTGGGCGGCGTGGCTGCACTTCGCGCCGCGTGATCGCGGCGAGGGCCGGCTGGCCCGCGCATTGACCGCCGCGCCCATTCCGGTGGCGGCCGGCTTCATGGTCTGCGTGTTCGTCGCCTCGATGGTGGCCGGGATCATCCGGGAGTACCCGACCTATTCCAACGGCCTGGCCAACGTGCGGGCGTTCGTGGGCGGCTGCGGGCTGGCCGACAACGTGCTGGTGGAGCCGGACCCCAACGACGGGGCGCTGACGCCGCTGCCCGGCGAGTACGGCGACCTCGGCCCGTTGGGCGGGGTGGACCCGGTGGGCTTCACCGCCAGCGGGGTACCGGAGAAGGTGGTGGCCGAGGCGCTGCGGATGCCGATCACCCAGCCGGGCACCGACTACGACTGGGACGCCCCGAAGAAGCTGAAGACAGCCGGGGTCAACGGCTCGACCGTGCCGCTCCCCTATGGGCTGGACCCGGCCCGGATTCCGTTGGCGGGCAGCTACAGCACCGACGGCCAGCAGGAGTCCAAGCTGACGTCGGCCTGGTACGCCCTGCCCCCCGCCGATGAGGGTCACCCGCTGGTGGCGGTGACCGCCGCGGGCACCATCGCCGGCAACAGCGTGCTCAAGGGCTACACCACCGGCCAGGACGTGCAACTGGAGTACGGCGTCCCCGGGCCCGACGGCGTCCCGGTGGCCGCCGGACGGCTGGTGCCCTACGACCTGTTCGGCGAGTGGCCGCGGATGTGGCGCAACCTGCGCTACCCGCGGGCACAGATCCCTGCCGACGCCATCGCGGTACGCATCGTGGCTTCTGACAAGTCGCTGAACCCGCGGGACTGGATCGCGTTCACCCCGCCGCGGCTGCCGGAGGTGAAGACCATCCAGGAGTACATCGGCTCTTCACGGCCGGTGCTGCTGGACTGGGCGGTGGGCCTGGCCTTCCCGTGCCAGCACCCGATGCTGCACGCCAACGGGGTCACCGAGGTGCCCGAGTACCGGATCACCCCGGACTACAACGCCAAGAAGCAGGACACCGACACCTGGCAGGACGGGGTCAACGGCGGGCTGCTCGGCATCTCCGACATGCTGCTGCGCGCCCACGTGATGGCCACCTACCTGAACTACGACTGGGGCCGCGATTGGGGCTCGTTGCGTCGGTTCGAGGTGATCACGCCGGCCACGCCCGCGGAGTTGGATCTCGGCAGCGCTACGCGTTCGGGCTGGTGGTCACCCGGCCAGATCCGGATCAAGGCCTAGCCCCCCTTCCCGCGAGCTGGGGGTACCTCCCGCTTGCGCACGTGCGTGTCTGTGCCGCGACACGCCGTGTCAGGCGTCATTCTGTGCACGCTCGCGGAGCCCGTCGGCTTGCTTCGCGATGACGGCCGCGAGCTCTCGCTCGAGTTCGCCCTGCACGCCGGGGATGCCGGTGCCGCGCAGGGAACACCCGCGGGTCTCCGGCAGGAACCGCAGGGCGACCAACCCGAGCACCGCGGCGGCCACCAGATATGCCGCCGGAAAGAGCTGCCAACCGGTGTGGTCGATGACCGAGTCGGCCAGCACCGGTGCGGTGCCGCCGAAGACCGCGACCGCCGCGTTGTCGGCGATCGCGAAGCCTGCGTAGCGCACCTGGGTGGGGAACATCGCCGGGAACGTCGCCGCCACAGTCGCCAGCGGTGCAGCGAACAGCACACTGAGCACGGTGAACCCGACCAGCGCGCAGGCGAATCCCTGGCCCATGAGCCAGTACATCGGCAACGCCAATACGATGAACCCGATCAGCGACCCACTCCACAGCGGCTTTCGACCGATCCGGTCCGACCAGGCGCCGGCGAACGGAATGCAGGCCATCATGGCCAGCTCCCCGATCAGCACCACAGCCGTCCTGCTGCGTTCGTCGAGGCCGGCGGAGGCGTGCAGGTAGGTGGGCTGGTAGGTCACCAGGGTGTAGTCGATGATGTTCAGCGCGACCAGCAGCGCGAACGTCACCAGGATCGGTCGGGTGTAGTTGGTCAGCAGGTCGACCAATCGGTCCCAGGCCGATCCCTTGATCGCGTCGCAGGCGACGCATTCGGCGAACACCGGCGTCTCGGGCATCCGACTGCGCAGCACCAACCCCAGCACGCCCAATGGCAGGGCCAGCAGGAACGGGATACGCCAGCCCCAGGCGGCCATCTGGTCGTGGCTGAGCATCGCCTCCAGTGCCAACACGACGGCACTGCCCAGCACAAAGCCGCCAACAGCGCCGAACTCCAGGAAACTGCCGTAGGTCCCGCGTTTGTCATCGGGCGCGCTTTCGGCCATAAACGTTGCGGCGCCGCCGTATTCACCGCCGGTGGAGAAGCCCTGCACCACCCGCAGGGCAATCAGCAGCGCAGGCGCCCACCACCCTGCGGTGGCATAGTTGGGCAAGACCCCGATCAGCGTGGTCGCCACTGCGATCAACAGGATGGTCGCAACCAGCACAGACTTCCGCCCGAACCGGTCTCCGATCGGGCCCCAGATCATGCCGCCCAGCGGCCGAAGCACGAAAGAGACGGCGAAGCCGAACATGGTCCCGAGGTTGCCGAGCGTGTCCGGGAAAAAGGCCTCGGTCAGATAGGTCGCCACGACGGCATAGACGCCGTAGTCATACCATTCGGTTGCGTTGCCGATTGCTGAGGCTGCAATTGCTTTGCGCAGCAGCCGTTTTTGTTCATCTGGAGCGGTCCGCGATTTCCGCGTAACCGGCGCCGACGGCCTGGCCGGCAGCAGTAGACTCATCGCGCCTCGCCGCTAGGGCACCCGCTGCCAGCACACACGTCGACCCCCTCGTCAGGCCTCCGATGGTTCGCACGGCGATCCGGGCAGCCGGAATCACGTTCCGGCCCCGCACAATCGGAACCTCGGCGGCCAGCCCATCATGGGATCGCCTGGGGTAAACGATAATTGGTTTGCTACAGAAGTGATTGGTGTTGCTGAAGCGTTACGCAACACTTATCCGTCCGAGACTAGGACGCGGCTTCCCAGTAAGCGGGGTCCAGGTATTGGCCGACCAGCGACTCCCACATCATGTTGGTCAAACCGTTGAGCATCTCGTCCACCGTCGGGTCGTCGCCAGCCGCGACGCCCACGCCGGCCATAGCTGCGAGCAACCCGTCCAGCGCGGGGTTGTCGAGCATGTCGACTTCCACGTACGTCTGGGGGTCGAACAGGTCGGCAACGAAAGCGCCCACGCCGGTCATAGTCGCCGCAAACAGCGCGTTGCTGACCTCGCTCCAGTCGAGGTTCGGCATGTCCTCGGTCGCCATGTTCGGGACATCCGGCGGGCCGTCGTTCCACCCGTGATCGATGTTGCCGTAACCCAGGTTCACCAGGATGCGCGTGACCGGTTCCAGCAGGTCATAGATGGGTTTTCCGGTAATCGGGACGAACAGCAGCGGGTACAGCAGCGGGAGGTACTCGCTGGGGATCACGTAGGAGTTGATCATGCTGTCCGGGCTGGACTCCAGCAGGACGGCGTCCGCGATCTGCTCGGGAGTCAAGCCCAGGTATGCAATGTGCTGGATGGCCATGCCCATGATTGCGTTCAGGCTGGACAGCGGGTTCAGGAAGTATTTCGGGAAGTCGGCGTAGCCGTCGTACTCCAAGGTGTAGATGCTGGTGGGGTACAGATCATTCGGAGTCGGGTTGCCCAGCGTCACGCCCTGATCCGCGAGATTGGCGGTGATGCCCGGCATATCCGAGAATCCGACCAGCAGACCGCCATTCGGATTCGCTGAGTCACCGATCAATACGAAATGTACCGCCGAGCTCGGCACGCCGGCCTCGTCGAGCTGCCGCATTGCCAGTGTCGTGAGGGCGGCGCTCTGCGAGTAACCGAAGACCGTCACCGGGTGGTCCTCGTCCACCTTGCCTTCATCGAGCAAGGTCAGCACTCGGTCGGTCAGAACCTTCGCGCCCTTGGCCATGGACTCGTCCAGCAGGTAGGCCTCCTGGGGAGTGGTCAGCACCTCGAGCTGGCCGCCGAACCCGTGCGGCTGCAGAAAGAGGTCGTTCACGGTTTCGGCGTAATGCTCACTCGGCGTCGGCATCATGCTGGGGCCCATGATCAGCGCGATGCCGGAATTGGCGAGCGAGCCGCCCTCAGCAGCGGACAGCAGCACCCCGGCATGGTCGGGAGCCGAAGTCCGCGACGAAACCTGGGCAGCACCGGCAATACCTGCAGCCAGGACGGCGGCAGCCAGTGCAGCTCGCAGGCCCGACTGGCAGTAACTGGACCGTGCCGAGACTGCATCAAACATCGAAAATTCCTCGCCAGATTCTCGAGGCCGCACATGAGTGGGGCGCTGCCGGACCTGAATGATTTCAATCACACTCTGTTATGTCAAATTCAGGTTCACTAATCTGGAAAGCGGCGCCACCAGGAAGAACCGGTCGACCCTGAGAACGTAGCTCGCCTAATGCGGCCGCTCCCTGAGCCGGCACTAAGCGGCTAGGCGCGTTAGATGTACTGCCCGGGCAGGTGTGTGAACGCGTAGGGTTCGCCGCAGGCGAGCTTGGGTGTGATGCCAGTCCCGTGAGCCTTGGCGAATCCCTTTGAGCGACAGCACAACTGGCTGTCGGTGAGCGCCAACTAGATCGGCAGCAGGCCGTGCTTGCGCTGCACCTTGGGGAAGTTCTGCTTGTCCCGCAGCAGACGCAGCGACTTACGCAGCAACAACCGGGTCTCGTGCGGCTGGATCACGGCGTCGATGTAGCCCCGCTCGGCAGCGGTCCACGGGATCGCCATGTTCTCGTTGTAGCCGTCGATGAAGTCCTGCTTGATCTTCTGCACCTCGGGCGCGGTCGGATCCGGGAAGCGCTTCACCAGCAGTTGGGCCGCGCCGTCGGCGCCGATCACCGCGATGCGGGCCGTGGGCCAGGCAAAGTTGAGGTCCGCGGACAGCTGCTTGGAGCCCATCACCGCGTAGCCACCGCCATAGGCCTTGCGGATGATCACCGTCACCTTCGGCACGTCGGCCTCGACGATCGCGTTGAAGAACCGGCCGCCGCGCTTGATGATCCCGTTCTTCTCCTCCGAGACCCCGGGCATGGCGCCGGGGGTGTCGACCACGAAAACCAGTGGGAGGTTGTAAGAGTCGCAGAAACGGATGAAACTGGCTGCCTTGTCGGAGGCCTCGGTGTCGACCGCCCCGGACATGAACATCGGCTGGTTGGCGATCACCCCGACCGGATGCCCGTCGACCCGAGCGAACGCGGTGATCATCGCCTGCCCGCGCTGTTCGGAGATCTCGAAGACGTCACCGTCATCGAAGATCCGCAACAGGATCTCGTGCATGTCGTAGGCCACGTTGTCCGCGTCCGGAACGATCGAGTCCAGCTCCAGGTCGTGCGGGGTGATCTCCGGCTCGAGACCGGGGTTGACGATCGGCGCGTCGTCGAAGTGGTTGGCCGGCAGGAACGACAGGTAATCGCGCACGTACTGGAACGCCGCCGCCTCGTCGTCGACCACCTTGTGGATGTTGCCGCGCTGCGCCTGCACGTCGGCACCACCGAGCTCGTCGAAGCTGACGTCCTCGCCGGTGACGTCCTTGATCACGTCCGGTCCGGTGATGAACATGTAGCCCTGATCGCGCACGGCCACCAGCAGGTCGGTCTGGATCGGTGAATACACCGCTCCCCCAGCACATTTACCCAAGATGATCGAGATCTCCGGCACCAGGCCGCGCAGCATCTCGTGGCGCCGGCCCAGCTCGGCGTACCAGGCCAGCGACGTCACCGCGTCCTGGATCCGCGCGCCCGCGGAGTCGTTGATGCCGATGATCGGGCAGCCGACCATGGCCACCCACTCCATCAGCTTGGCCACCTTGCGGCCGAACATCTCACCGACCGAGCCCTGGAACACGGTCTGGTCGTGGCTGAACACACCGACCGGCCGACCGTTGATCCGGCCGTGGCCGGTGACCACGCCGTCGCCGTAGAGCGCATTCGGGTCACCGGGGGTCTTGCACAGCGCACCGATCTCCAAGAAGCTGCCCGGGTCCAGCAGCGCATTAATGCGCTCGCGTGCGCTCGGGATGCCCTTCTTCGCACGTTTGGCGACGGCCGCCTCACCGCCGGGTTCCTTTGCCAACTCCAGCTTTTCGCGGAGCTCGGCCAGCAGTTCGGCGGTGGTCTTGTTACTCACGCGCTCTCGCTCTCGGCTTGGATCCGATTGATCGCCTCACTCATGTGGGCGCCCACCTTGGCAATGTACGGCTCGTCGATCACCTGAACATGCTCGCCCCCAATCGGAACAATTTCCAGGTCGCTGACGTATTCGCCCCAGCCACCGTCCGGCTTGCGGGTCGCGTAGGCGGGCTCGAACACGATGGCGTCATCGTGATAGCGGTCAGCCATGTACAGCGCGACATACCCGTCGTAGGGCTGGTATTCGGCGGTGTCCAGGGCCCGGTTGTCCAGGTACGACGTGCGCTGGTGCTCGATGATCCCGCCGGGGATCTGCACCCCGCTCTGGGACACCACATCCATCACGAAGCGGACCTGACCCTCGTCGTCGAGCTTCTCCAGCTCCTCGTAAGGGATCTCGGGAACCTCGACGTTGAAGGTGCGCTCGGCGAACCGTGCGTAGCGGTCCCAACGGGCGCGCATGCCTTCCTTGCTCTGGTCGATCGGCTCGCCGGGCATCACCGCGTCGATCAGCCCGACGTAGCGCACGTCGGCGCCGGACTGCTTCAGCCCGATCGCACATGCGTAGGCCATCGCCCCGCCCAGCGACCAGCCGGCCAGCAGGAACGGTCCAGCGTGCAGCTCCAGCAGCTTGGGCACGTACTCGGCAGCACGCTCCTCGATGGAGCCCTCCACCCGCTCGATGCCGTAGACCGGGGTATCGGCGGGCAGGCGCTTCATCAGCGGCTCGTAGACCACCGTCGACCCACCGGCCGGGTGGAACACGAACAGCGGAACCTTGTTCGAGCCTTCGGGCTTGGCGCGCAGCGTGCGGACGAAACCGTCCACCACGCCGTCTTCCAGTTGATCGCGGACGATCGTCGCCAGGGCCTCAATGGTGGTCGCCGACTTCACGTCGTCGGTCGAGATGATGCCCTCGGCACGCTCGGACAGCCGCTCGGCCATCTTGGTCGCGGTGTCGTCATCGAGAGTCGGCAGTTCGTTGAAGATGCCGCCCGGCGACTTCCCGGTGACGATCGCCCAGGTGGCGAACGTGACCCGCTCGGCGGCGTCACGCGGTGGCACGTCGGCGCCCAGCGCCTCGGTCACCGCCTCCTGGGTGAGCACCTTGGCAGCCGCTGCGGCGGCGGTCTTGGTGCTGACCCCCGACGGTCCGGACGGATCCGTTGGCGGCGGCGGAATCGCGGGCCCGGCCGGTGGGGGTACCTCCCGCTCGCGGGGGATGGTGGGCGGCGGCGGAATCGGAATGTCCGAAGCCGGCGGTGCCGCAGCGGGTTCCGATGCAGCGGGTGCCGCGGGAGCCTCCGGAGCATTCTCCGCCGCCTTGGCCGCCGCCAGGATCGCGGCCTGCTCGGCGGCGATCTCCTCGGCAGTCTGGGTCTGCTGGTGCTCGTGCAGCGCCTCGACCTCGTCGCGGTGCTCGACCGCGTAGCGGATCATTTCCTCGACGTTGTAGAGGTTCGCGTCGCGGACCGCGGTCAGCTGGATCGGCGGCAGGTCGAAGTCGTATTCGACCCGGTTCTTGATCCGCACCGCCATCAGCGAATCCAGACCAAGTTCGATCAGCGGCACCTCCCACGGCAGGTCTTCGGGCTCGTAGCCCATGGCTCCGCCGACGATCGTGCCCAACCGATCCGCGATGGTCTCGCCGGATTCCGGCGACCACTTGGCAAAGCCCGCGGCCAAACCGGCACCGGCGGTGAGGTTGTCGTGCAGGATCGCGGCGTCGTCGACCTGTTGTTCAACGGGCGCAACGGAAGCCGTCGCGGTTTCGGCCACCGCGGTGCCCACACCGACGGCGACCGGCAACACCCCGGCTGCGCCGCCACGCGACACCAGCGCGTCGTAGACCAGCGTGAACGATTCGCCGATACGTGCGTGCACCTGCACGGCTGCGCCGCCCGGGTGCCGGGTCAGCGTCGTCACCAGGCGAGAACCCTCGCCGGGCACCGCCCGCTGTTCGGAGGCCACCAGAGTCGAGTCCGGAATGACCGTTGCGGCAGCGGCTTTCACCAGGGCAGCCAGGTCAGTCTCGCCACGACCGGCGTACTCGAAGACGTGCCGACCGTCCGGGGTCGCGACGTGCGAGCCGGGCATGACACCGGTGGCATCGCCGGAGAAGCGGGCGTCGAGCCAGTGCGGCTTGCGCCTGAAGTGCGTCGGCGGGATGTTGGCGAACTCCGCCGGGCTGACCGGACCTTCGACCTCACGCGGGAACAGGGTGCGGAAGTCGAGATCGTGGCCGTAGACGTAGAGCTGGGCCATTGCCATGGTCATGGCGTCCACGTCGTCGGTCTTGCGGGCCAACGTGGCGATCAATTGGGCATCATGCAGACCAGCGCTGGCCGTGGTCAATCCCACCTGCATGAGCGCGACCGGGTTCGGCGCCAGCTCCAGGAAGGTGGTGTAGCCGTTGTCGACGGCGTTGCGGACCCCGTGGGTGAAGTAGACGCTGTGGCGCATCCCCTTCTTCCAGTAGTCCACATCGTGGATCGGCTCGCCGCCGGGCTTGACGTAGCTGCCCTCGTGCACGGTGGAGAAGATGCCGATGTTCGGGGTGTGCGGCTCAATGCCCTGCAGCTCTGCGGAGAACTCGCCCAGCAGCGGGTCCATCTGCGAGGTGTGGCCGGCGCCCTTGGTCTGCAGCTTGCGGGCGAAGCGGCCCTCGGATTCGGCGCGCGCCACGATCTCGTCGATCTGCTCGGGCGGGCCGCCGATCACGGTCTGGCTGGGGGCGGCGTAGACACAGACCTCCAGGCCGGGGAAGTCGGCGAACACCGTCTTGAGTTCCTCGGCGGAGTACTCGACCAGCGCCATGAACCGGATGTACTCGCCGAACAGCATGGCCTCGCCCTCACCCATCAGGTGTGCGCGCGAGCAGATCACCCGGGTGGCGTCGGCCAGCGACAGTCCACCGGAGAAGTAGGCCGATGCCGGCTCGCCCAGTGACTGACCGATGACGGCGGTCGGGCGGGCGCCGTGGTGCTTGAGCACCTCGCCGAGCGCGATCTGGATGGCGAAGATTGCGATGTTGGACGTCTCGATGCCGTAGTCGTGCGAGTCGTCGAGGATCAGCTCCAGCACCGAGTAGCCGCGCTCGTCCTGGACGTGGGCGTCGACCTTCTCGATCCACTCGGCGAAGATCGGGTCGCGCAGGTAGAGGTTCTTGCCCATCTTGCGGTGCTGCGCGCCGAAGCCGGCCATCACCCAGACCGGCCCGTTGGTGACCGGTCCGTCAGCGGAGTACACGTTGGGCTTCTGCTTGCCTTCGGCGACCGCGCGCAGGCCGGCGATGGCCTCGTCGTGGTCGTGGGCGAGCACCACGGCGCGCGAGCGGCCGTGGTTGCGCCGCGACAGCGACCGGCCGATCGAGGTCAGCGGGGTAGCCCGGCCTTCTTCGCTGTCAATCCAGTCGGCCAGCTCGGCCGCGGCGGCCTTCTTGCGGGAGGTCAGAAACGCCGAGATCGCCAGGGGGATCAGCGGTTTCACGGGTTCCTCGGCGGCCAGCTCGGCCAGCGCCTCATCCCGCAGCCGCAGCGCCTCGTCGGTCAGGCCGGGCAGTTCGTACTCGGGCTCGTCGGCACCACCCTCGGGGTGAATGAACTCGCCGTACTCGTCGAAGCGCGGGGCTTCGTGCTCGGCGAATTCGTCGATCGGCTCGGCGGCCTGCGTGGTGGCGGGCTCTTCAGGCTGGGGTTCACGTTCGATCACGTCGCGGGGCAGCACCTCACGCACCACCAGGTGCGCGTTGGCCCCACCGAAGCCGAATCCGGACACCCCGGCGACCGCATAGCCGCCGTAGCGCGGCCAGTCGGTAGCGGTGTCGGCGACCTTCAGGTGGGTGCCGGCGAAGTCGATGTAGGGGTTGGGCCCGGCGTAGTTGATCGACGGCGGGATCTTGTCGTGCTGCATGGCGAGCACGATCTTGGCCAGGCTGGCCGCCCCGGCGGCCGACTCCAGATGTCCCACATTGGATTTCACCGCGCCCAGCAGCGCGGGCTTGTCGGCGGCGCGGCCGCGGCCGACCACCCGGCCCAGCGCCTCGGCCTCGATCGGGTCACCCAGGATGGTGCCGGTGCCGTGCGCCTCGATGTAGTCGACGGTGCGCGGGTCGATACCGGCGTTCTTGTAAGCCTTGCGCAGCACGGCGGCCTGCGCGTCCGGGTTGGGCGCCAGCAGGCCGTTGGACCGGCCGTCGTGGTTGACCGCCGATCCGGCGATCACCGCGAGGATCTGATCGCCGTCGCGACGCGCGTCGTCCACCCGCTTGAGCACCAGCACGCCGCCGCCCTCAGCACGGGAGTAGCCGTCGGCGTCGGACGAGAAGGACTTGATCCGGCCATCGGGCGACAGCACGCCGCCGACCTCGTCGAAACCGACCGTCACCAGCGGGGTGACCAACGCGTTCACGCCGCCGACCAGTGCCACATCGGCCTCGCCGTTGCGCAGGGCCTGCACCCCGGCGTGCGCGGCGACCA
>LZME01000022.1 GCA_001673575.1 Mycolicibacter heraklionensis
TTTGACGAAACCCACGCGCCACAGAACGCCTCGAGGCACCCCACCCCACAAACCACTAATTCAGCAGACTCCTAGTCCTTGTCGTCGTTGGCGCGCGGGAATCCGCCGCCGGACGGGAACAGCGGGAAGACCACGTCGTCGAGCTTCTCGGCATCCCCGGCGGTCTTGTTCACCGTCGCGCCCCAGACGTTGCCGTCCGGCGACATCTTGACCGCCCAAACGTGCCCGTGGGTGTCCTGGCGCATGACCTCGGGTTCGCTGGTGACCGATCCGGTGCCTGCCGCCAGTCGCACGGCCACCGTCTGCTTGGTGTTGACCAGGTTGACCAGCACGATGCCATCCATCGCGGCGCAACCGGCGACGCCGGGCTTGTCCGGCCACGTCCACACGGTGGACACCCGGGAATCCTTGGTGATCCGCTGCAACCGGTCGCCGCTCGGCGTTCGGTCGGTGACGTAGAGCGAGCCGTCCACGTGGTCGATGCACAACCCGCCGCCGGCGCCCATTCCGCTCAGTGCGGTGGTGGGCGCGGCCTGGCCGATGGTGGTGGGTTGCTCGATGCGCAACACCTTGCCGGCCGTCGAGCCGGGATCGGCGGCTGCGGCGGGATTGCCCGCATCGCCGGTCAACACCACCAGGGTGGTCGGACTGGTGAAGATCAGCGCACCGGTATTGCCCGTCGCGCCCTTGGGGATTCCGGTCAGGATGTCCTTCGGGACGTCA
Organism: Mycolicibacter heraklionensis; assembly: GCA_001673575.1. Classification (GTDB taxonomy): domain Bacteria; phylum Actinomycetota; class Actinomycetes; order Mycobacteriales; family Mycobacteriaceae; genus Mycobacterium; species Mycobacterium heraklionense_A. The sequence goes on from LZME01000022.1 coordinate 724, forward strand.
CCGTCGGCGATGCGGATCACGCGGTTGTCGGTGGGCGTGCTGATGTAGGCGTACATCAACCGGTCCTGTGTGTAGGTCGGTGACAGCACGATGTCCATCAGGCCGCCGTCGCCGGCCGGGTCGACGCCGATGACGGTTTTCACCTTGGGTTCGGCGGACAATGAGACTTCCTTGACCGCGCCGGTGGTCCGTTCGGCGACCAGGGCCGATTTGCTGTCGCCATGCATGATCAGGCCGCTGGTGCTCTCGAGGCAGCCCTGCATCACACCCGGCGCCGGGCACTGTTTCGGGAACGGGTTGGCGGGCAGCGGTGGCGGCGGCGGGGGAGTCGTGGGGGGCGCCATCCCGCGCCGCGGCACGGTCGTGAACGGTTGGGATTGAGCGTCGTCGAAGTGTGCGCAGCCTGTCAGAACCAGGAGTGCCGCGCACAGTACGACAGGCACCCGGTGAACCACCCCGCGCATCCGCATGCCCGTCAGGTTACGGACACCGGGTCGGGTTTCGCCACGACGCCCGCCGCAGTGCTGCACCGGGCCGGATTCGATTCGCTAACGAAGCCGCTCAAATCCCCAATCCCGCCAGGGTTGCACTTACTCTGACAGGGTGACCAGTCATGGCGAGGGCTCACACTGGCGTCGGCCGGGTGAGACTGCCGACGCAGGAAAAGGACGTCCCAAGTCGGCACGTCTGGTAGATCCGGAGGACGACATGCCATCACCGACTTACACCGGTGATTTCGAGACCGCGGCCATTCCGGCTTACGACCCCACCGGTGTTCGCCCGGTAGGCGCCGGCTACCACCCGTTGCCGTACGCCGAGCCGCAGGCCAACCCCGGCCGCGTCGGAGTTGCCATCGGTGGCGACACCGACACCGATGAGCCGTTCCGGGCGATGGACCGGCGCGGCACCCAGGACCTCGGTCTGCTGGTTCTGCGGTTGGGCCTCGGTGTGCTGTTGGTGGCCCACGGGCTGCGTCAGCTGTTCGGGTGGTGGGGCGGTCAGGGGCTGGCCGACTTCAAGAGTTCCATCGCCGCGGCCGGCTACCAACACGCCGACATCCTGACCTACGCGGCAGGGGGCGGGCAGATCGCCGCCGGCCTGCTGCTGGTGCTCGGGCTGTTCACCCCGCTGGCCGCCGCCGGTGCGCTGGCGTACTTCATCAATGGCGTGCTCACCGGCGTCGCATCGCACAACCAGGGCCGGTTCGACCTTTTCCTGCCCGACGGCCACGAATACCACGTCATTCTGATCGTGGTGGCGGTGGCGATCGTGCTGGTCGGCCCCGGACGGTACGGCCTCGACGGCGACCGCGGCTGGGCTCGACGGCCCTTCATCGGGTCGATCGCGGCCCTGGTGCTCGGAATCGCCGGCGGTATCGCGATGTGGGTGTTCCTCAACGGAGCCAACCCGCTGGGTTAACGCGGCAGTGGCGCCTCGGCGCCGCCTTGCTACCGATTCAGCGATATGGGTTGGGCACCCGCCCGCCGCTGGCCTCCGTCAGCAGCGGCAGGGTGGCGAAACTTACCGCGGGCAACCGCACAATCTCGCCGTCGTGCAGGTGGGCCCGCGCCCACGATCCCCGGGTGAATCCCAAGCCGTCGATGGCATCCCAACCCATCGAGCGACTGCCCGTCAGGGTCCGCACGGTGATCTGCTGAGCGTCGGCCACCGTTCGCCACCGAGCGATCAGCACCGAGAGCAGGATCGGCAGCGCCAGCAAGGGTGCGGTGACTGGCCAGGTCAACACGGGGATCAGCAGGCCGAGGGCCAGAAAGCCGACCGCGAAGTGGGCCATCGGCGAGATACGGATCACCAGAGGAGCGGGATCGGGGGAAAGAGAGGCCACCCCCGCATGATGTCACCGCCGGCGTCGTACCACCCGCTGGGTGGAAGGCAACGCCCTCGGTAAAAATAAATATTGACTACTTATTTTATGTGTTGAATGATGGACGCGTGTCGCCGACTAAACCCCGCCGAACCCAGGCGGAGCGCACTGCCGAGACCCGGCATGCGCTGCTCAACGCGACGCTCGACGCGCTGGTGGAGGTTGGTTTCAAGGGAACCACCACGACCGAGGTAGCCCGCCGTGCCGGCGTCTCGGTGGGGGCGCTGCAGGGGCATTTCCCGACCAAGGTCGGCCTGCTGACCGCCGCCATCGAGTTCTCCCTGAACCGCCGCATCGAAGAGTTCGAGGTGTTGATGGCGGGGCTGGACCCGTCCGCCGACAAGATCGATGAGGCCTTCGACCTGCTGTGGTCGATGTTTTCCGGTCCGACCTTCACCGCAACGCACGAGCTGTGGGTGGCGGCGCGCACCGACCGGGAGCTGGCGCCGGCGGTCATCGAAACCGATCGGCAGTTCGCGGAAGCCTGTGAGCGGGTGTATGACCAGCTGCTCGGCCCGGCAGACCCCGCCGATGTCGGCGCCCCACGGTCGCGCATCGGCCTGCAGATGGCTTTCGTGCTGATGAACGGCCTGGCGATGTCGCGGTCGATAGAAGGTCACGAACCCGTGGCCACCAACGACATTCTCGAAACTTTCAAGATGCTGGTTCGGCCACTGGCGACCGGCCTTGCAGACCCCCAACCCGAGAGAGAGTCATGACCGCCAACGAGAACCGCCTCCCGGCGGTACAGCCGCGTCGCATCCGGTTCAACTACCCGGTGGCCGCCCTAGATCGCCACTTCGTTCAGGGGGACCTGGTGATGAGCCACATGATCGCGCACCTGTCGGCGGTGTTCCCGGAGGGCGAGGATTTCTTCATTCGTTCGGTGCGTCGCTACGCCGACCAGATCACCGACCCCGACCTCAAAGATCAGGTCAAGGGATTCATCGGCCAGGAGGTCACCCACGGGCGCGAGCACCGTGCACTCAATGAGCGCCTGCACGAGATGGGTTACCCGACCCGCAGGATCGACCGGCTGGTGAACCGCCGCCAGAAGGTCATCGAACGACGGTTCTCCCCGCTGACCTGCCTGGCGATCACGGCCGCACTTGAACATTTCACCGCCGTCTTCGCCGAGACCCTGCTCTCGGACGAGCGGGCCCAGGCCCTGCTCGGCACGACCGAGGTGCGGTCCATGCTGCTGTGGCACGCCATCGAGGAATCCGAGCACCGCTCGGTGGCCTTCGACGTCTATCGCGCGGTCGGCGGCGACGAGACCAGGCGCATCCGGACCATGCGGATCATCCGCTTCACCTTCCCCCTCGCCGTGGTGACGAACACCATCATTTCGCTCTTCGCCGACCGCGCCGCCTATCACCCGGTGCGACTCGTCCGCAGCTTTGCGGCCCTGCGGCACTCGCCCTTCTTGACCCGCGCGGTCTTCCGGCGGCTGGGGGAGTACCTGCGGCCGGGCTTCCATCCCGACGACCACGACAACGCCGCGCTGCTCGAGCAGTGGGAGGCGGCGCTGTTCGGCGAGCAGGGTTCGCTGGTCGACCACCTGAACTGAGCGCTCGCTCATTTGACGCATGCTCGGTCCAGCGGCTACCGTCATCTGCTATGGACAACGGCATGCTCGTAGTAGCCCACTGCGCGTTGGTTGTTGCCTGAACTTCCAACACCGACGCGCAACCCTCGTGCAGCAGCTGAGCTGGCGGGGGTTTTTTGTTGCCAGCAGTCTCCAAAGACACAGTCGTCGAAGACAAAGAGGAAACCGTGAGCGCACCCACCACGCGACCGCCGGAGCGGTCGGCACCGTCGCAAGCCCCCAACGGGGCTAAGTCCGTTGACAAGGCCTCGGACGCGGCTTCGGGCAAGACCCAGTCACCCGCCAAGCGGGTTCCGCCGGAGCAGATGACCGGTGCCCAGTCGGTGATCCGATCGCTGGAAGAGCTTGACGTCGACGTGATCTTCGGCATCCCCGGCGGCGCGGTGTTGCCGGTCTACGACCCACTGTTCGACTCGAAGAAGCTGCGCCACGTGCTGGTCCGCCACGAGCAGGGCGCCGGCCACGCGGCCAGCGGCTACGCGCACGCCACCGGACGGGTCGGGGTGTGTATGGCCACCTCGGGGCCGGGCGCCACCAATCTGGTCACGCCGCTGGCCGACGCCCAGATGGACTCCATCCCGGTGGTCGCGATCACCGGTCAGGTCGGCCGTCAACTGATCGGCACGGACGCCTTCCAGGAGGCCGACATCTCCGGCATCACCATGCCGATCACCAAGCACAACTTTCTGGTTCGCAACGGTGACGACATCCCGCGTGCGCTGGCCGAGGCGTTCCACATCGCGGCGAGCGGACGGCCTGGAGCGGTTCTCGTCGATATCCCCAAGGATGTGCTGCAGGGCCAGTGCACCTTCGCCTGGCCGCCGCGGCTGGACCTGCCCGGCTACAAGCCCACCACCAAGCCGCACAGCCGGCAGGTCCGCGAGGCCGCCAAGCTGATCGCGGCCGCGAGCCGCCCGGTGCTCTATGTGGGTGGCGGAGTGATCCGCGGGGATGCCTGCGAGGAACTGGCCGAGCTGGCCGAGCTGACCGGCATCCCGGTGGTCACCACCTTGATGGCCCGCGGCGCGTTCCCGGACAGCCACCGTCAGCACCTGGGCATGCCCGGTATGCACGGTACGGTCGCGGCGGTGGCCGGGCTGCAGCGCTCGGATCTTCTGATCACCCTGGGCGCCCGATTCGACGACCGGGTCACCGGCCAACTGGATTCGTTCGCCCCGGACGCCAAGGTGATTCACGCCGACATCGACCCCGCGGAGATCGGCAAGAACCGGCACGCCGACGTCCCGATCGTTGGTGACGTCAAGGCCGTCATCACCGAGCTGCTCGAGGTGCTGCGCCAGGAAAAGACGCTGGGCTCCCTCGATCTCGCCGACTGGTGGAGCTACCTCGACGGGGTGCGCTCGACTTACCCGCTGAGCTACGGGCCACAGAGCGACGGCAGCCTTTCGCCGGAGTTCGTCATCGAGACGCTGGGCCGCATCGCCGGACCCGACGCGCTCTATGTTGCCGGCGTCGGCCAGCACCAGATGTGGGCCGCGCAGTTCGTGAAGTACGAGAAGCCGCGCACCTGGCTGAACTCCGGGGGCCTGGGCACCATGGGCTTCTCGATCCCGGCGGCCATGGGCGCCAAGATGGGCCGCCCGGACGCGGAGGTGTGGGCGATCGACGGCGACGGCTGCTTCCAGATGACCAACCAGGAGTTGGCCACCTGCGCGATTGAGGGCATCCCGATCAAGGTTGCGTTGATCAACAACGGCAACCTGGGCATGGTGCGCCAATGGCAGACCCTGTTCTACGGGGAGCGCTACAGCCAGACCGACCTGGCCACCCACTCGCACCGCATCCCCGACTTCGTGATGCTGGCCGAGGCGCTGGGCTGTGTCGGATTGCGTTGCGAGCGTGAGGAAGACGTCGAAGACGTGATCAATCAGGCGCGGGCGGTCACGGACCGGCCGGTGGTGATCGACTTCATCGTCGGCGCGGATGCGCAGGTGTGGCCGATGGTGGCCGCCGGCACTAGCAACGACGAGATCCAGGCTGCGCGCGGCATCCGGCCGCTGTTCGACGACGAGAACAATGAGGGGCACGCGTGATGGCGACAGGTTGGAAGACCCACACCCTGTCGGTGCTGGTCGAAGACAAGCCCGGTGTGCTCGCGCGGGTGGCGGCACTGTTCTCCCGCCGCGGCTTCAACATCGAGTCGCTGGCCGTCGGCGCCACCGAGACCAAGAACATGTCGCGGATGACGATCGTGGTCTCGGTGGAGGACACCCCGCTGGAGCAGATCACCAAGCAGCTCAACAAGCTGATCAACGTCATCAAGATCGTCGAGCAGGAGGAGGACAACTCCGTCTCCCGCGAGATCGCGCTGATCAAAGTCCGTGCCGATGCCAGTACGCGCGGACAGATCGTCGAGGCGGTAAACCTGTTCCGCGCCAGGGTGATCGATGTCTCTCCGGAGTCGTTGATCATCGAGGCCACCGGTACGCCGGCCAAGTTCGATGCGCTGCTGCGGGTGCTGGAGCCCTATGGCATCCGCGAAATCGTCCAATCGGGTCTCGTATCGTTGTCTCGCGGTCCGCGCGGCATCGGCACGACCAAATAGTCCCCCAGAAAAAGCCAGTAAAGATAGTAAGGAAGAAAACCAGTGGCAGTTGAGATGTTCTACGACGACGACGCTGACCTGTCGATCATCCAGGGCCGCAAGGTCGGCGTGATCGGCTACGGCAGCCAGGGCCACGCGCACTCGCTGAGCCTGCGCGACTCCGGCGTGCAGGTGAAGGTGGGCCTCAAGGAAGGGTCGAAGTCGCGCGCCAAGGTCGCCGAGCAGGGCCTCGAGGTTGACACCCCCGCCGAGGTCGCCAAGTGGGCGGACGTGATCATGGTGCTGGCCCCCGACACCGCCCAGGCTGAGATCTTCACCAACGACATCGAGCCGAACCTGGTGGCGGGCAACGCGCTGTTCTTCGGCCACGGCCTCAACATCCACTTCGGCCTGATCAAGCCGGCCGCCGACATCACCGTCGGGATGGTCGCGCCCAAGGGGCCGGGCCACCTGGTGCGCAGGCAGTTCGTCGACGGCAAGGGCGTGCCCTCGCTGATCGCGATCGCGCAAGACCCCAATGGTGAGGGTGAGGCGCTGGCCTTGTCGTACGCCAAGGGCATCGGCGGCACCCGGGCCGGCGTCATCAAGACCACCTTCAAGGAAGAGACCGAGACCGACCTGTTCGGCGAGCAGGCCGTGTTGTGCGGTGGCACCGAAGAACTGGTCAAGGCCGGCTTCGAGGTCATGGTCGAGGCGGGCTACGCCCCGGAGATGGCTTACTTCGAGGTGCTGCACGAGCTCAAGCTGATCGTCGACCTGATGTATGAGGGTGGCATCGCGCGGATGAACTACTCGGTGAGCGACACCGCGGAGTTCGGCGGCTACCTGTCCGGCCCGCGGGTGATCGACGCCGACACCAAGCAGCGGATGCGCGACATTCTGTCCGACATCCAGGACGGCACGTTCGTCAAGCGCCTGGTGGCCAACGTCGAGGGCGGCAACAAGGAACTCGAGGGTCTGCGCAAGGAGAACGCCGAGCACCCCATCGAGGTCACCGGCAAGAAGCTGCGCGACCTGATGAGCTGGGTGGACCGGCCCATCACCGAAACCGCCTGAGCGTTCGCGGCTGTTTGCGACGCGATAGCCGTTGGCCCACAACGGTTACCGCGACGAAGAAGATTTACAACGACGAGTGGCCCCTTCCGAGGAAGGGGCCACTCGTCGTTTGGGTACTTACAGGCCGCCGAACAAGCCGTCGAGCCAGGCCGACAGGTCCAGTCCCGAGAACAGGTCCGACAGGTCGAAGCTGCCGAACAGATCCGACAGGTCGAAGCTGCCGAACAGATCCGACAGGTCGAAGTTGGCCAGCAGGTCGGTGAGGCCGCTGAAGAGGCTCGACAGGTCGAAGTTGGCGAGCAGGTCGCCGAAGCCGCTGAAGATGCTCGACAGGTCGATGTTGGCCAGCAGGTCGCCGAAGCCGCTGAAGAGACCGGACAGGTCGAAGTTGGCGAGCAGGTCGCCGAAGCCGCTGAAGAGACCGGACAGGTCGATGTTGCTCAGGAAACCGCTGAAGATGTCGGAGAAGTCGACATTCGTTAAGAGGTCGCTGAGGGCCCCGGCGAGGTCGATGTTGCTCAGCCAGTTGCCGAGGCCGCTGAAAATGCCGGAGAAGTCGATGTAGCTCAGGGCGTCGCCGAGCGCGCCGCTACCGTCGGCAGTGAGCTCGATGGCTGGCATATGCGAACTCGGTGGGGCGATGATCACGGGAGTTGCTGCTATCGCGCTGGCGCCGATGAGTGCGGCTCCTGCCAGGGCAAACGGACGAAGGGTGGTTGGCACGGGTCCTCCTTCAGGTGAAGTGTGACTTGTGTCACCATCAGGAGTCTCTGTAACGCCCAACACAAGTTAGCTGAGGCTACATCAAGGCTGACAGTCTGTCTCAAATTAACTGGGAAAAATCTGTGCGGCCCATGGATTCCGCAAAGCTGGCGCGTTCGCTGACGTCGATATGGGAGCGCGCCGTCAGGGCGCCAGGCTCGGCAGCCGGTCGATCCCGAACTCGCGTCGCAGCACGGTGCGCGCGGCGTAATAGCCGGCCATTCCGTGCACGCCGGCGCCCGGCGGGGTGGCTGCTGAGCACAGATACACCCCCGGAATGGCTGTGGCCCAAGGGTTTACCCGAGGTGTTGGCCCGGCCAGCGCCCGCCACGCGCTGTTGCCGCCGGCAGAGATATCGCCGCCGACGTAGTTGGCGTTGTGGTGTGCCAGCTGGGCTGCGGGAACAGACCGGACCGCGACCACGATGTCGCGGAAGCCCGGGGCGAAACGCTCGATGCCTGCCGTCACGGTCTCGGCCTGGTCGACGGTCGACCCGGCCGGAACGTGGGCATAGGTCCACATTGGCCGCCGTCCGGCGGCGTCGATACGAGAGGGGTCGACCAGATGGGGCAGCGCCGCCAAGATCATCGGCTGCGGTGCGTGCCGGCCGGCGGCGATCGCGGCTTCGGCTTGGGCCATCTGTTGGCGATCGCCCCCGAGATGCAGGGTGGGCGCCTGGGCCAGGCGCGGATCGCTCCACGGAACCTCATCGGAGAGCACGAAGTCGACCTTGGCGGCTGCAGAGCCGAAGCGGTAACGGCGCAGTGCCTTCGCATACCGGGCCGGCAACGCGTCCCCGTAGATCGCCAGCAGCTCGGTCGGGGCGGTGTCGAACAGCACCACGCCGCCGGGCGGCTTTCTCACCGGGTTATCGGTGGCCAGCTGGCCGCCGTGCGCGGTCAGGTCTGCGATGAGTGCATCGGTAATCGCCTGGCTGCCGCCGACCGGGATGGGCCAGCCGACCGTGTGGCCAAGCGTTGCCAACATCATGCCTGCGCCGGCCGAGGTCACCGACGGAAGTCGCGAGATCGTGTGTGCGGCCACCCCGGTATAGAGGGCGCGGGCATCGTCGCCGGACAGCGTCGCGTTCCAGGCCGGGCCGGCCTGCTCGGCCATCCGCAGCCCCAGCCGGGCGACGGTCGCGATTCCGGACGGGACGGACCGCTTATCGCCCAGAAGGAACTTCACGACGGCTTGACTATCGGCGACCAGTGGACCGAGCAGCCGCCGCCAGGAGGAACCGTGCTCCAACTCTGCGCAGGTGCGGTCCAGGTCGCGGTAGGCGATTGCTGCCGGCCGATGATCCAGCGGATTGCCATAGGAGATCTCCGGCGACGTCAGCCGCACACCGCGGGCGGCCAGATCGAACTCGGCGAAGAACGGCGATGCCAATCCGAGCGGGTGCACCGCTGAACAGATGTCATGGGCGACGTCACTGAATTCCGGATCGGCGGCGGTGCGCGCACCGCCGCCGAACGTGGGCTGGGCTTCCAGAACCTGAACCGACAGGCCAGCGCGGGCACAGATGACGGCGGCAGCCAGGCCGTTGGGTCCACTACCGACGACGGTGACATCCATCCGTCGATAGTAGGGAGCGACCCGCGCTATGCGGCCAAATCGGGATGCACCCCCAGCACCGGCTGCCGGACACCGCCGTTGTCGAATTCGGGGCACCACGGCCGATGGCCGCGCTCATCTGGCCACACCAGCTGCAATGCCCGCACACTGCGGCCGTAGAACGCGATTGCCACGTTCATGTGCGCATCCGGATGTTCCACCGCGACTACGGCGATCAGCTGACCGTCGGGTCCCTCGATCCATTCGCCGGGCAGCGGTCGTCCGCCCCTCAGCAGATAGGCGGCCACGCCGTTGAGCAACCGGGCCGTTTGCTCCGGCGGCAGACCCGTCACCAGTAGCTCGGGCAGGCCGTGTTCATGCAAGCCGACCGTGTAGGCGAACGGCGCGCGATCGCTCTCCACGTATTGCACCGCCCAACCGTGTTTGTCCACCGTGGCGCGAATGGCATCCAGCCACTGCTCGACGGTGCTGTCCGGGTGATCGCATTTCCAGCACATAGGTGCACCCCTTCCTTCGGGTCCAATTGACCTCAGGGTGCGCCGACGGTCCGACAAGAAATGGGCGTCGCGTCGCGAGATTGGATTCAGGCAGGTGAAATCGGCGCAGCGCCCGACTCCGCCGGGCTTGCGACCAGCACTGTGCTGATGGTGGCCGGCCCGTCCCCCGCAAGCGGGAGGTACCCCCAGCGCCCGGCTCCGCCGGGCTTGCGACCAGCCACTAGGCTGTCCGGGTGACTCTGCCCGTGGTTTTGATCGCTGACAAACTCGCCCAATCCACCGTCGCCGCCCTCGGCGACCAGGTCGAGGTTCGCTGGGTGGACGGCCCGGACCGGGAGAAGCTGCTGGCGGCGGTACCGGACGCCGACGCGCTGCTGGTGCGCTCGGCCACCACCGTCGACGCCGAGGTCCTCGCGGCCGGCACCAAGCTCAAGATCGTGGCGCGCGCCGGGGTCGGCCTGGACAACGTCGACGTCGAGGCTGCCACCGCCCGAGGTGTGCTGGTGGTCAACGCCCCGACCTCGAACATCCACAGCGCCGCCGAGCACGCGATCGCGCTGATGCTCGCCGCCGCCCGCGAGATCCCCGCCGCCGACGCCTCGCTGCACGGCAAGCAGTGGAAGCGGTCGTCGTTCTCCGGCACCGAGATCTACGACCACACCGTCGGCGTGGTCGGCCTGGGGCGCATCGGACAGCTGGTCGCCCAGCGGCTGGCCGCGTTCGGCGCCCACATCGTCGCCTACGACCCGTACGTGTCGGCGGCCCGCGCCGCCCAGCTCGGCATCGAGCTACTCAGCCTCGACGAGCTGCTCGGCCGCGCCGACTTCATCTCCGTGCACCTGCCGAAGACCCCCGAGACCGCGGGTCTGATCGGCAAGGAGAACCTGGCCAAGACCAAGCCCGGGGTGATCATCGTCAACGCGGCCCGCGGCGGGTTGATCGACGAGGCGGCACTGGCCGAGGCGATCACCAGCGGCCACGTTCGGGCCGCCGGTCTGGACGTGTTCGCCACCGAACCGTGCACCGACTCGCCGCTGTTCGACCTGCCGCAGGTGGTGGTGACCCCGCACCTGGGCGCATCGACCGCCGAGGCCCAGGACCGGGCCGGCACCGACGTCGCCAAGAGCGTGAAGCTGGCGCTGGCCGGCGAATTCGTTCCCGACGCGGTCAACGTCGGCGGTGGCGCGGTCAGCGAGGAAGTCGCGCCCTGGCTGGACCTGGTGCGCAAGCTCGGACTGCTGGCGGGTGCGCTCTCCGACGGGCTGCCGGTGTCGCTGTCGGTGCAGGTGCGTGGCGAGCTGGCCTCCGAAGACGTTGGGGTGCTGCGCTTGTCGGCGTTGCGGGGCCTGTTCTCGGCGGTCATCGAAGACCCGGTGACCTTCGTCAACGCGCCGGCCCTGGCCGCCGAACGCGGTGTCGACGCCGAGATCGGCACCGCCACCGAAAGCCCCAACCACCGCAGTGTCGTCGAGCTCAAGGCGGTCACCGCCGACGGCTCCACCGTCACGGTTGCCGGCACTCTGTCCGGCACCCAGCTGGTGGAGAAGATCGTCGAGATCAACGGCCGGCACTTCGACCTGCGGGCCCAGGGCGTCAACCTGATCATCAACTACTCCGACCAGCCCGGTGCGCTCGGCAAGATCGGCACCCTGCTGGGCTCTGCGGGTATCAACATCCACGCCGCACAGCTGTCCGAGGACGCCGAAGGGCCAGCGGCGACCGTCCTGCTGCGGGTCGACCGCCAGGTGCCCGCCGACGTGCAGTCGGCGATCACTGCTGCGGTCGGCGCCAACAAGATTGAAGAGGTAGACCTGTCATGAGCCTCAAGCTTGCTGTCATTCCCGGCGACGGGATCGGCCCCGAGGTCATCGCCGAGGCCGTCAAAGTGCTCGACGCGGTGCTCCCGGGCACCGAGAAGACCGAATACGACTTGGGCGCCAAGCGCTATCACGCCACCGGCGAGGTCCTGCCGGACTCGGTGCTGGAGGAGATCCGCGGCCACGACGTGATCCTGCTCGGTGCGATCGGTGACCCGTCGGTGCCGTCGGGCGTGCTGGAGCGCGGCCTTTTGCTGCACGCCCGCTTCGCCCTCGACCACCACGTCAACCTGCGTCCCAGCCGGCTGTACCCGGGAGTGTCCAGCCCGCTGGCCGATCCGCCGGAGATCGACTTCCTGGTGGTGCGCGAAGGAACCGAGGGCCCGTACACCGGCAATGGCGGGGCGCTGCGGGTCGGCACGCCCCACGAGGTCGCGACCGAGGTCAGCGTCAACACCGCGTTCGGGGTGGCCCGGGTGGTGCGATTCGCCTTCGAGAAGGCCCGCGCCCGGCGTAAGCACCTGACTCTGGTGCACAAGAACAACGTGCTGGCCTACGCGGGATCGCTGTGGACGCGGACGGTGGCCGAAATCGCCAAGGACTACCCGGACGTCGAGACCGCCTACACCCACGTCGACGCCGCCACGATCTACATGGTCACCGACCCCGGCCGGTTCGACGTGATCGTCAGCGACAACCTGTTCGGCGACATCATCACCGACCTCGCGGGCGCTGTCTGCGGCGGGATCGGGCTGGCGGCCAGCGGCAATATCGACGCCACCGGTGTCAACCCTTCGATGTTCGAGCCGGTGCACGGTAGTGCACCCGACATTGCCGGGCAGGGCATTGCCGACCCGACCGCGGCGGTGACATCGGTGGCCATGCTGCTGGGTCACATCGGCGAGCACGAGGCCGCGGCTCGGGTCGATGCTGCCGTCGAGCAGCACCTGGCTACCCGCGGTGGGCAGAAGTTGTCGACGGTCGCCACCGGTGACCGGATCTTGAGCCTGCTCTGACGCGGCCTTGATGACGCGGCCCAACTGGCTTGGGCCGCGTCATCGTGGATAGCGCGCTGGACTAGTGTCCTGAGTCATTAATTGCGGGTCAGTTGGTAAGCTGGGTTGTGCCCAGTCCCCAGGCTGCCGTAATTGTGT
>LZME01000023.1 GCA_001673575.1 Mycolicibacter heraklionensis
TGGCCGGCGGCGTCGACAACTTCACCGGCCGGGCCGGCCGCAAGCGCTGGGAGCTGATCGCCGAGATCATCGGCCGCAACTGGGGCGGAGTGCTGACCGCGATCGAAGAGATCATCACCACGCCCGACGTCGACGCCGCCGCGGCATCGCAGGCGGCCGATGATCTCGGCGATCAGCTCCCAGCGCTTGCGGCCGGCCCGGCCGGTGAAGTTGTCGACGCCGCCGGCCAGCCAGCCCAGGTTGGGGTTGCCGTTGAAGAACTTCGTCACCGCTGTCAGGTCGCACACCGAGCCGATCGCCGAGACGATCTCCAGGGCATTGGCCAGTGACTGGACGGACTGCTTGGTCGGCTTTTCGGCCAGCAATTCCTCAACCGCGATCAGGTCGTACTGCCGGTTGCGGCTCGGGTTCAGCTTGTGGGCGTTGGCCTGGACAAGCTGCGTCCAGGCCGGGTGGTCAGCCAGATCGTTGTTGGCGTTGACCCGTACGAATGCGACCAGATCGGCCGCGGTGGCGAAACCGTAGAGGTCTTCGTCCCTGCCCAGGAACGCCTGCCATTCGTCACCGGAGTCACGCCAGCTCGGCGCCCACAGGGTGTAGCGGTCGCCATCGGTCACCGTGAGGCGGATCGGTACAAGGTCAGCTGCCATGGCGCACAGAGTAACGATGCAGCCCGCGCGGCCCGAAGGCGGGATTAGCACCCTGATTGGCGGCGGGACGCTTCGCATCCTGAATTAAAGAATCCTGAATTTTGCGGTGATCGGGTCGGCGGCGGTCGCCGGGTGGCTAGCGTCGCTGCTGTCCGAGAACCGGGGCCGGGGGAGGTCGCCATGACGACTGGTCGGTTGCGCCCGGCGGGCGCGTTGCTGCTGGCGGTGCTGTGCGCCGCGGTATTGGCCCTGACATCGGCGTTGTCTGCGGCGGTGGCCTACAGCGTGGACCAGCTGGCGATCCGGCTGCGCCTGCTGGCCGACACGGGCTGGATCATGAGTGGCACCGGCGTGCCCGATCCCAGTGTCGGGCCCTACCTGGGGCAGATCCTCGCGGGATATCTGCAGCCGTCGTCGCCGCTCTTCGCGGGCCAGCCGACGTTCCCCGGTTACGACTTCCAGGGCTTGGCCACGCCAGAGCAGTTCTGCCCGTTCGTGTGCATCCCGGGCCAACCGCCGATGAACTTCGGTACCTCGCTGAACACCGGCGTCGGTTTGCTGAATCAATCGATCCTGCCGCAGCTGCTGGCCGGCGACAACGTGACGGTGTTCGGCTACTCGCAGAGCGCGGCCATCGCGACCATCGAGATGAACAATCTGATCGCCAGCGCCGGGACCGCCGGCTACCCGACGCTGGATCAGCTGGACAACATGCACGTCGTTCTGATCGGCGACCCGAACAATCCGATCGGCGGGATCCTCGACCGCTTCCCGTTCCCGGGCGACCAGCACCTGCCGTTCGTCAACATTCCGCTGAGCCTCGACGCCACCCCGACCGAGCACATCGCGTCGGACATCTACACCGCTGAGTACGACGGCTGGGCCAACTTCCCGCAGGACCCGACCAACATCCTGGCCGTCATCAACGCCCTCATCGGCATCCTCACCGTGCACCCGTACTACCCCGACTACACCGCAGAGCAGCTGGCCAGTGCCATCAACGTCGGCACGATCGGCGACGCGAACTTCTACATGATTCCGCAGAACCTGCCGATCCTGCAGTTCATGTTCAACGGGGGGACTGCGGGGCAGTTCTTCGGCGACTTCTTCTCGCCGTGGGCCAGGCTGATCATCAACTGGGGCTACGGCAATGCCGGTGACCCGGCCGTCAACGGGCTATACCCGATCGCGGCCGGTGACTTCATCAGCGGCAGCGCCTACCAGCAGGCGTTCGGGGTGGCGGGCGGGCCTTGGGCGATGACGCCGACCGGCGAGCTCTACGACGGATCCAGTGTGATGGGCCTGTTCGAGCGGATGGACCCGCTCCAGATGCTGGCCGGGGTCCAGAACGCGCTGATCCAGAGCCTTGTCGGCCCGTGGGCCGACGTCGCCGCCGCGGCCAGTGGCGGTGTCCTCAGTGCCACTGATATCAGCACCATCACCGGCATCACCGACTTCCTGCAGACCATCACCGGCTACGACCTGACCAACTCCATCGACCAGTTCCTGATCAACGGCTGGAGCGAGTTGGCCACCGCACTGAACCTGGGCGATGTGCTGGGCCCCGACGCCCTGCTGAGCGGGGCCGCGGTGCCTGGCGACGGGCTGCTGGATCTGATCGGTCTGGGCTTCAGTCTTTTTAACTTCTTCGGCGCTTAGACCGGCCCGCCTAGAGCAAAAGCCAGGTCGAATGTCATCGATTTGACAACACGCGTTTTCTCCATGAAGGTCAACGCTGAAAACCACCTAATAGATTAATGTGATCTTGCCAGGTGGGGGTAATTGTTCGCCGACGACATATTCGAACCGACCCGGGAGGTCTGCGATGACGGTTAAGCGAGTGCATCGCCTGGGGGCGACTTTGTTGGCCGCGCTGTGCGCCGTTCTCCTGGGCGTGTCGTCGCTGCTGAGTCCGGCGCTGGCGTCCCGGATCGAGAAGGTGATCCGCGACGTCACGTTGCTGGCGGGTGAGGGCTGGATCATGACCGGCACCGGCTGGTCCGACCCGACCACCCTCCCCGGCTATATGGATGCGGTGCGGGCCTACTACCTGCAGCCCGCCACGCCGTGGTTCGCCGGGCAGTCGGCGTTCGCCGGCTACAACTTCGAGGGCCTGGCCACCCCGGAGCAGTTCTGCCCGATCGTCTGCCAGCCCCTGCCGGTCCCGCAGTTGAACTTCGCGGACTCGCTCGCGCAGGGCGCGGCCAGCCTGGACGCGGCGATCCGCCCACAACTGGAGGCCGGCGACGAGGTCACGGTGTTCGGTTACTCGCAGAGCGCGGTGGTCTCCACCCTGGCGATGCAGAAGTTGCTCGCCGACGTGCCGGGTGGCGCCTACGACCCGTTGAACCTGCACTTCGTGCTGATCGGGGATCCGAACAGCCCGATCGGCGGCATCCTGAGCCGGCTGCACTTCGCCGACGGCCTGGACGGGGGCATGCAGCACATCCCGTTCCTGGGCATCCCGGTGGGCATCGGAGCGGGTCCGACCGACTTCTCGGCCAGCATCTACAGCACCGAATACGACGGCTGGTCCAACTTCCCGCTGGACCCCACCAACCTGCTGGCAGTGCTCAACGCGCTGATGGGAATCCAGGCGGTGCACGGCGCCTACTTCAACGACAACCTCGCCAACGCCATCGACCTCGGTTCGATCGGGTCGAACGACTTCTACATGCTGCCCACCGAGCAGCTGCCCATCCTCGGACCCCTCTATGGCCTCGGTGACATCGGCAAGTTCGCCGCTGACGCGGTGGCGCCCATCCTGAAGACGTTCATCGACTGGTCCTACGGCAACCCGGGCGCCCCCGACGCCGGAATCACCGTGAACGGTGTCGACCCGATAGGCGCGGCCGGCTCCTGGGCGGTCACCGCGACGGGCCAGCTGTCCGAGGACACCGGTGTCGCCGGGTTCCTGCTGCGGATGGACCCGCTGCAGATGCTGGCCGGCCTGCAGTACGCCGGCGTGCAGAGCCTGACCAACACCATCAACAACCTGCTGGACTTCGTCGGGCAGGGACCGCTGTCGGACTCGTTCGTCGACACGCTGCTGTCGGGCTACAACCTGACGCTCGGCCTGGACCAGGCGCTGCTCACCGGATGGCAGAACCTGGCCACCGAATGGAACCTGCTCGACGTGCTGGGCCCGGACGCCGTCTTCAACGGCGCGCCGCTGATCTCGGCCCAGCCGCTGCTGGACCTGGTCGGGGTGGGCTTCAGCTTGATCAACCTGCTCGACGCCTAGATCGATGCAGCACCGGCGATCGCTGGGGGCAGCACTGCTCGTAGCGGCGTCGGTGCTCTCGGTGACCTGCGGGCCAGGGACACCGGGACCCGGCGCGGCAGATCGGCCCGGCGTGGCGCTGTTGGGCAACGAGGGCTGGATCATGGGGCCGACCAGCATTCCGGACCCCACGGTCGGCGGCTACATGGACGCGGTGTTGGACCTGTTTCTGCAGCCGGCCTCGCCGTGGTTTCCGGGGCAGCCGACTTTTCCCTCCTACGATTTCGCCGGTCTGGTCACCCCAAACCAGTTCTGCCCGCTGGTGTGCTTGCCCCCACCGAACCCCTATCTGACCTTCGCCCAATCGATAGCCCGCGGCACCGAGATCCTGCAGGCCGCGGTGGTACCGCAACTGGAGAATGGCGACAACGTCACGGTGTTCGGCTACTCGCAGAGCGCCACTGTCTCCACCCAGTTGATGATCGACCTGCTCGCCAACGCACCGGGCGGCGGCGGGGGCGTTTATGACCCGGACAACCTGAACTTCGTGCTGATCGGCAATCCCAGCAACCCGCTCGGCGGCGTGTTGACCCGCTTCCCCGCCTATCCGGTGTTGAGCGATCAGCCGATCACCCTGCCGTTCTTGGGCATCCCGTTGAGCATCGGGCCGACGCCGACCAGCGGCTTCGACACCACCATCTACACCGGCGAATACGACGGCCTGGCCAACTTCCCGCAGGACCCGGCCAACCTGCTGGCCATGGTCAACGCGCTGATCGGCACGGCGACCGTGCATTTCTCCTACATCGACTTCGACAACCTGGCCGACACCATCGACCTCGGCAGGATCGGGGACACCGACTTCTATCTGATTCCCCAGCAGTTGCCCATCCTGTGGCCGATCTACCAACTCGGCGACGTCGGCAAGGTCATCGGGGATGCGTTGACACCGATGCTCAAACTGGTGATCGACTGGGGCTACGGCAATCCGGGTGACCCATTCGTCGGCATCAACGGCACCGATGCCGTAGGACCCTGGGCTGTGACCGCCGGCGGCCAGTTGGCCGACGGCTCCGATGTAGCCGGTTTCGGACTGCGGATGGACCCATTGCAGATGCTGGCCGGTCTGCAGTACGCCGTCGTGCACAGCTTCGTCGACCCGGTCAACGACCTGTTGGGCTTCGCCGGCCAGTCCCCGCTTTCGGACTCGTTCGTCGATGCGCTGCTGACCGGCTACCACCTCACCAACGTCGTGGACGCCCACCTGCTCGGCGCCTGGAACGAGCTGGCGGTGTCGTTGAACGTCACCGAATGGCTGGGCCCCGACGCCGTGTTCAACGGCGAACCGTTGATCTCGCTTGCGCCGATGCTGGAGATGGGCGCGGTGGTCTTCGAGATGCTCAACTTCCTCGGCGCATGACCCGTAGGGTCGGCGGCGTGAATGTGTGCGTCGTCGACCATCCGCTGGCCGCGGCGCGGCTGACCGCGCTGCGCGACGAGTGCAGCGACAACGCGGCGTTCCGGTCGGCGCTGCGCGAGCTGACCTGGATGCTGGTCTACGAGGCCACCCGTGACGCGCCCCGCACGGATGTCGTGGTGCGCACCCCGCTGACCGACACCGGCGGCGCGCGGCTGGCGCGGCCACCGCTGCTGGTGCCGGTGCTGCGCGCCGGACTGGGCATGGTGGAAGCGGCGCACGCCCTTATCCCCGAAGCCGACGTCGGTTTCGTCGGGGTGGCGCGCAACGAGGCAACTCATCAACCGGTGCCGTATCTGGCGTCGCTTCCGGCGGACCTGAGCTCCACACCGGTCATGGTTCTCGATCCGATGCTGGCCACCGGCGGCTCGCTGGTGCACACCCTGGGACTGTTGGTCGATCGCGGCGCCACCGACATCACCGTGCTGTGTGTGGTGGCGGCACCGGAAGGTGTTGCGGCCCTGGAGCAAGCGGCACCGGGAGTGCGGCTGTTCACCGCCGCCGTTGACGACGGGCTGAATGAGGACGCCTACATCGTTCCGGGCCTGGGCGATGCCGGCGACCGCCAGTTCGGGCCGCGCTGAGATCCCGACCGCCACAGGTGGATTCAGCCCTCCCGGCATCCGTTGTCGATCAAAGGCGGGCAAGCATCACACCCCGTCGGGCCGGTGGCGGGTGCGGCGGCTGGTGACGAACGGGGCGAGTGAGGCGCTACCAGGCGCGGACCGCATCGGCGACGGCCTCGCGTAACCGCTGTGCCTCGGCGCGGTTCCCGGCCAGGTCATCCGAGGGCGGGCGCGCGACTTCGAGATAGCACTTGAGTTTCGGTTCGGTTCCCGAGGGGCGCACCACCACCCGTACCGAGCTGCCGTCGAACTCGCCGGTGAACTCCAGCGCATCGGTGACCGGTCCGCTGCGGTGCAGCAGATCGGTTGCGGTGACGGCTAATCCGGCCAGCGACCCCGGGGGATCGGCGCGTAGCCGGGCCATCACGGCAGCTGCCTCGGCGGGGTTGGCGACCCGGCGCGTCACCGCGTCGGTGATGTGCACACCGTGCCGGCGGGCCAGCTCGTCGAGGGCTTCGGGAACAGAGCTGCCGCGGCTGGCTAAAGCCGCCACCAGATCGCAGACCAATACCGCGGCGCTGATGCCGTCTTTGTCGCGCACCGCCTCCGGGTCGACGCAGTAGCCGATCGCCTCCTCGTAGGCGTAGGCCAACGTGGCGCCGGGCAGGTCGCTATCGGCGCGCGCCAGCCACTTGAACCCGGTCAGCGTCTCCACATGGCGCGCGCCGTAGCGCGCTGCGATGTGCACCAGCATGCGCGACGACACCACGCTGCTGGCCACCACCACGCCCGCCGCCCGACCCGCGGGTAGTCGGGACAGCAGGTAATCGCCTAACAGCCAACCGGTTTCGTTTCCGGTCAGCATTCGCCAGCCGTCAGGCCCGTTGATGCCGACCGCGCATCGGTCGGCGTCGGGATCCAACGCGATCGCGACGTCGGCGCCGACGTCGGCGGCCAGCGACAACAGCGCATCAGTGGCCCCGGGTTCCTCCGGGTTGGGAAACGCCACGGTGGGAAAGTCCGGGTCGGGGTCGAACTGGGTCTTCACCGGGTGGATGTCGGGGAACCCCGCGGCGCGCAGGACCTCGACCGCAATCTTGCCGCCCGCGCCGTGCAGCGGTGTCAGCGCTACTCGAACCCGGCCGCCGTGGCGCCGCACCGCGGCGGCCCGCCCGATGTAGCGCGCAATGAGTTCATCACCGGCCGGCGCAACAGGACGGCGGGCGATGGCGTCGGCCGGGGGAGCGTCGGCCATCGCTGCCTCGATCTCGGTGTCGGTCGGCGAGACGATCTGCACGCCGCCGCCGAAGTACACCTTGTAGCCGTTGTCTCCTGCCGGATTGTGTGAGGCGGTGATCTGGATGCCAGCCGCCGCACCGGTGTGGCGCACCGCGAACGCCACCACCGGCGTCGGGCAGGGTTGGGGAAGAAGCACTACCGAAAATCCTGCGGCGGCAAGCACTTCAGCCGTCGCGATGGTGAACTGCGCCGAGCCGTGACGCGCGTCGCCGCCGACCACCACGGTCGAACCCGTGCGTCGCTGTGCGCTGAGCACCTGCGCCACCGCCCAGCTGGCGCGCAGCACCACGGCGAGATTCATCGCGTCCGGCCCGCCCCGCACCGGCCCACGCAACCCGGCCGTGCCGAACCGCAGCGGTGTCGCGAACCGGGTGGCTAACTCGCCCGGACTGCATGCGCGCAGCTCGGCCGCGGTCACCGGGTCGGGGTCGTGGGCGATCCAGTCCTCGGGGGTCACCCGTTGATTGTGACAAGCGGCGAATCGACACGTGTCAATTGCTTGTTATGATGCTGCGGTTTGCGCCCAACGCGACCCTGGAGTGCCGGTGACCGGTTCAACACCCTCGCTGGCGAGTCGTTCAACTGCCTCGCCGGTGAATCGACTCACACTCGTGCCGGTAGCGGTCGTGGTCGCCGTGGCCGCGGTCGTCCACGGGGTTTTCGCCCTGAACTACGGCTGGCACCCCGACGAGTTCTACTACGTGATCTGTGGCCAGCACCCGGCCTGGGGATACTTCGACCACCCGCCGCTGGTACCCCTGCTGGCCCGGGTGGCGGCGTTCGGCGGCTTGCTGGGGCTGCGGTTGTTGGCGATCGCGGTACATCTGGGCGCCATCGTGCTGGCGGCCCTGTTGGCCGCCGAATTCGGTGGGCGGCGCGTTGCCCAGGTCATCACGGCCGCCGCCGTCGCGGCCAGCCCGCTGTTCATGGGTGCCGCGATGTTCTTCGGGACCACCGTGGTCGACCAGCTGATCTGGATCGCGGTGCTGCTGCTGGTGACGCGGGCGTTGCGGATCGGAACGGTGCTGGCCTGGTTGCCGGCCGGCGTGGTGGCCGGCATCGGGCTGGAAGCCAAGCAGACCGTCGCGTTGCTGCTCGTCGGTATCGGGGTCGGTCTGGCGACGTTCCGGCGCGACGCGCTGCGCACAACCGGACCGTGGCTGGCCGCCGCCGTGGCGGTGGCACTGGCGGTCCCCAACCTGATCTGGCAGGCCGCGCACGGCTGGCCCAGTCTGACGTTTGCCCACGCCATGTCGGTGCGGATGGGCGGCCCGGCGGGATCGCTGATCCAGCTACCGCTGCTGCTGTTGTTGTACGCGGGCCCGCTGCTGGTGCTGCTGTGGTTGATCGGGGTCCGCTGGCTGGCGTCGCCGGAGGGCCGGGACCATCGCTGGGTCTTGGTGGTGCCGGTGGTCGCACTGGTGTTGTGCGTCATCACCGGCGGCCGCTGCTATTACGCCGGGCCGGTGCTGGCGGCGCTGTTTGCCGCCGGGGCCGTCTATATCGAAGCCGAGAATCCCGACCGGCCACCGCGAGGCTGGGCGATTGCCCTGGTCGCGCTGTTTGCCGGCGCTGTCGTGTTCTGCTTGCCAGTGCTGCCACCTGCGCACGCCACAACATTGCGGAAGGTCAACCCCATTCCGATGGAGACCTACGGGTGGCCGCGGTTCGTTGACGAGGTCGCGGCCGCTGCGGCTTCGCTGCCCGACGACGTGCCGATCTTCACCAGCAATTACGGCGAAGCCTCGGCGCTGCGCGTCCTCGGGCCGGCGGCCGGCATCAACCGACCGGTGGTCAGCGGCGACAGCAACTACGCGCAGTGGGGCCCACCGGCCGGCAGCGCTGCGACGGTGCTGTGTGTCGGGCGATTCCCGGTCGTGAAGTTGACCCAGTATTGGCGGCACGTCACCTACCTGTCGTCCATCCGGTTCCCCACCGGGGTGCGCAACGGGGAGAGCTCCGCGAAGATCTACCTGTGCGAGCAGCCGGTAGGCAGCTGGGCAACGATGTGGCCGCGGATGCGGCACAGCTCGGGAGTGAGCTACTGACCTGAAGGTGCCGGGAGCCGGGCGATCACGTCGGCCAGCAGCGCACCCATCCGGGCCGCCGACTCGCGACCCGCGGCCAGCACCTCGGCATGACTGAGCGGCTCGCCGGTGATCCCGGCCGCCAGGTTGGTCACCAGCGACAGGCCCAGGACTTGGGCACCCGCCGCCCGGGCGGCGATCGCCTCGTGCACCGTCGACATGCCCACCAGGTCGGCGCCCAGGGTGCGCAGCATCCGGATTTCGGCGGGGGTCTCGTACTGCGGGCCGGCCATCCCGGCATAGACCCCCTCGGCGAGGGCGGGGTCGACTTGGTGAGCCAGCGCGCGCAGCGACGGGGTGTAGGCATCGACCATGTCGACGAAGTGCGCGCCCTCAAGGGGGGAGCGTCCGGTCATGTTCAGATGGTCGCTGATCAGCACCGGCTGGCCGACGTGGTAGCTGGCCCGCAAGCCGCCCGCCGCGTTGGTCAGGACCACGGTGTTGGCTCCGGCTGCGACGGCCGTGCGTACCGGGCGGACGACGTCGGCCAGCTGATGGCCTTCGTAGGCATGGATCCGGCCGACCAGCACCAGCACCCGGTGCATGCCGATCTGCATAGATACCAGCTCACCGGTGTGGCCCGCCGCGGTCGGCGTGCTGAACCCGGGCAGGTCGGCCATCGGCAGGGTCGCAGTCGCGGTGCCAAGGGCTGCTACCGCGGGCGCCCACCCGGAACCGAGCACGACCGCCACGTCATGCGTCTGCACGCCGGTGCGCCGCGCTACAACCGCAGCCGCCTGAGTTGCCAGCGGTACCGTCACAGGCACTGAGCTTAGTAGCGCGCCACGATGGGATACTGCCTGAATGTCTCCAACTCCCGTGTCGCATGCCGTCGAGGCGTGGCTGGCGGCCCATGCCGAGGAATTGGTGGCGTGGCGACGGCATCTGCACCGGCACCCGGAGCTCAGCCGACAGGAGTTCGCGACCACCCAATTCATCGCCGAGCGCCTCGCCAGCGCCGGACTCAACCCCAAGGTATTGCCCAGCGGAACCGGACTGACCTGCGACTTCGGTCCCGAGGATGGGCCTCGTGTCGCATTGCGGGCCGACATCGACGCCTTGCCGATGACCGAACAGACCGGGGCGTCGTACGCCTCGCTGGTTCCGGGGGTGACGCACGCCTGCGGTCATGACGCGCATACCGCGATCCTGTTGGGTGCGGCGCTGGCCCTGGCATCCGCGCCGGAGTTGCCGGTCGGGGTGCGGCTGGTGTTCCAGGCGGCCGAAGAACTGATGCCGGGTGGCGCGATCGACGCGATCGCCGCGGGCGTGTTGAGCGGGGTCAGCCGGATCTTCGCGCTGCACTGCGATCCGCGGCTCGAGGTCGGCAGGGTGGCCACCATTCCGGGACCGATCACCTCGGCGGCCGACACCATCGAGATCACCCTCAGCGGTCCCGGCGGACACACCTCGCGGCCGCACCTGACCGCTGACCTGGTCTATGGGTTGGGCACGCTCATCACCGGGCTGCCCGGGGTGCTGTCTCGGCGCATCGATCCCCGAAACAGCACGGTGTTGGTCTGGGGTGCAGTGAATTCCGGTGCCGCCGCCAACGCCATACCGCAGTCGGGGCGCCTGGCCGGTACCGTGCGCACGGCCAGCCGGGACACCTGGGTGGCGATGGAGAGCATCGTCGAGGAGGCGGTGGCGTCCCTGCTGGAGCCGCTGAATATCGAGCACACGCTGAACTACCACCGCGGAGTGCCGCCGGTGGTCAACGAAGCGGTGTCGACGCGGATGCTGACCCACGCGATCGAGGCCATCGGGCCCGAGGTGCTGGCCGAGACCCAACAGTCCGGTGGTGGGGAGGACTTCTCCTGGTATCTGGAGCAGGTGCCCGGTGCCATGGGCCGACTCGGGGTGTGGCCGGGTAGCGGGCCGCAACTGGACCTGCACCAGCCGACGTTCGATCTCGACGAGCGCGCGCTGGCAGTCGGGGTGCGGGTGATGGCCGGCGTGGTCGACCAGACCGATCTGCTCTAGCCCCCGTCTGGCGCGAGGCCCCAAAAAAAGCTAGCTGCCGGGGCCGATGTTGCGGGCCGGGCGGGTCCGCAGATTGCGCACGTACTCGTCTGGGGCACCGGCGATCTGGGCGGCCTCGGCCACCACGCCCAGGTATCTCGCCGACGGCAGCCCGCGCTCCCAGGCATCAACGACGTACAGCCACGCCAACACTGGAGCCGGCTCGCTGTCGGCCGGGTCCGAGGTGATCCCGTCTACCCGGTCCACCCGGAGTCGGATCTTCTTGTGGATGCCGAACTCCGAGCCTTCCCAGCTGTCCATGTTCTTCTCGTCCTCGGGTGTCACGTCGTAGAGAACGACGAAAACACTCGAGTCCGGGTCCTCGACCACGGTCGCCAGGGCGCCTTCCCAGCCGATGTCCTCGCCGGCGAACGTCAGCCGCCAGCCGTGCAGCCAGCCGGTGCCGGTCATCGGGGAATGCGGCGCTCGTTGCAGCATCTGTTCGGGATGCATGTTCGACCCGTAGGCGGCGTAGAGCGGCACGGCAGAAATCTTAAACGCAGCGCTGCGGATAGGTTAGTCGCTGTGACTTCTCCCTCGACGCGCATCGTGATCGTCGGCGGTGGCCCGGCCGGCTATGAGGCGGCGCTGGTCGCGGCAGCCAAGGGCCCCGAAGCGGTATCGGTGACGGTGGTCGACTCCGACGGCATCGGCGGTGCCTGCGTGTTGTGGGACTGCGTACCGTCGAAGACCTTCATCGCTTCGTCGGGGGTGCGTACCGAGCTACGGCGCGCCCCGCACCTGGGTTTCGACATCCATTTCACCGACGCCGAGATCGAGCTGAATCAGATCCACGAGCGGGTGAAGTCCCTGGCCGCGGCGCAATCCGATGACGTCCGCACGCAGCTGCTCAACTCCGGTGTCGAAGTCATCGCCGGCCGCGGAGAGCTGATCGACGCCGAATCCGGGCTGGCTCATCATCGCATTCTGGTCACCGAGCACGCCGGCGGAGGGCAGCGTGTGCTCGACGCCGACGTGGTGTTGATCGCCACCGGGGCAAGCCCGCGGACCCTGCCCGGCGCGGAGCCGGACGGCGAGCGGATTCTGACCTGGCGCCAGCTCTATGACCTGCAGACGCTGCCCGAGCACCTGGTGGTGGTGGGTTCTGGGGTAACCGGCGCGGAGTTCGTCAACGCCTACACCGAACTCGGCGTCAAGGTCACGGTGGTGGCCAGCCGCGACCGCGTCCTCCCGCACGAGGATCCCGACGCGGCTCGGGTGCTGGAGAGTGTGTTCGCCGAACGCGGCGTAACCCTGGTCAAGAACGCCCGGGCCGCCTCGGTGACCCGCGAGGGCCCACCTTCCAACGGGGTGTTGGTCACCATGACCGACGGCCGCACCGTGGCGGGAAGCCACGCGCTGATGACCGTCGGCTCCGTGCCCAACACCTCGGGCCTGGGCTTGGAGCGGGTCGGCGTTGCGCTCGGGCCGGGCAATTATCTGCAGGTGGACCGGGTATCGCGGACGTCGGTGCCCGGGATCTACGCCGCCGGCGACTGCACCGGGCTGCTGCCGTTGGCGTCGGTCGCGGCCATGCAGGGCCGGATCGCGATGTATCACGCGCTGGGGGAGGCGGTGGCTCCGATCCGGCTGCGCACGGTGGCCGCGGCGGTGTTCACTCGCCCTGAGATCGCCGCGGTGGGGGTGCCGCAGTCCCAGATCGACGACGGCACGGTGCCCGCCCGCACCGTCATGCTGCCGTTGCAGACCAACGCCCGGGCGAAGATGAGCCGGATGCGGTACGGGTTCCTCAAGCTGTTCTGCCGGCCGGCCACCGGAACGGTGATCGGTGGGGTGGTGGTGGCCCCGATCGCCTCCGAGCTGATCCTGCCGATCGCGCTGGCGGTGCAGAACCGGATCACGGTGGCCGACCTGGCGCAGACGCTGGCGGTCTATCCGTCGCTGTCGGGATCGCTCACCGAGGCGGCTCGCCGGTTGATGACGCACGACGACCTGGACTGAGCAGTAGTACTCCAGCGAGCGTCGCAGCGTGTTTGGGCGGGCGGCCACGTAGCCTGGCACACGTGAGCACGCTGGGACCCGACCAACGAGCACGAGCCTGGGAACGACTGGGCAGTGAGCAGTTCGACGTAGTGGTGATCGGCGCCGGGGTGGTGGGCGCCGGCTGTGCGCTCGACGCCGCCACCCGGGGCCTGCGGGTGGCGCTGGTCGAGGCGCGCGACTTCGCGGCCGGGACCTCGAGTCGCAGCTCGAAGATGTTCCACGGTGGACTGCGCTATCTCGAGCAGCTGGAGTTCGGGCTGGTACGCGAGGCGCTGCACGAACGTGAGCTGTCGCTGACCACGCTGGCACCGCACCTGGTCAAGCCGCTGCCGTTTCTGTACCCGCTGACCCGGCGGTGGTGGGAACGGCCGTACGTGGCCAGCGGGATCTTCCTCTACGACCAGCTGGGCGGGGCGAAGTCGGTTCCCGCGCAACGTCATCTGACTCGCGCCGGTGCACTGCGGTTGTGTCCGGGGCTGAAGCGCAGCGCGTTGATCGGCGGCATCCGCTACTACGACACCGTCGTCGACGACGCCCGCCACACCCTGACCGTCGCACGCACGGCGGGGCACTACGGCGCGGTCATCCGCACCTCGAGCCAGGTCGTCGCGCTACTGCGCGAAGGAGACCGCGTGACCGGGGTGCGGGTCCGCGACTCCGAGAACGGCGATGTCACCGAAGTCCAGGGGCACGTCGTGGTCAACGCCACCGGGGTGTGGACCGATGAGATCCAGGCGCTCTCGCGCCAGCGCGGCCGGTTCCACGTCCGGGCCTCCAAGGGCGTGCACATTGTGGTGCCCCGCGACCGGATCGTTTCGGAAGCGGCGATCATCCTGCGGACCGAGAAGTCGGTGTTGTTCGTCATCCCGTGGGGCACCCACTGGATCATCGGCACCACCGACACCGACTGGAACCTGGACCTGGCCCACCCCGCGGCCACCAAGGCCGACATCGACTACATCCTGGCCCACGTCAACACCGCGTTGGCCACGCCGTTGACCCACGCCGACATCGAAGGTGTGTACGCCGGGTTGCGGCCGCTGCTGGCGGGGGAGAACGACGACACCTCGAAGCTGTCTCGCGAGCACGCGGTCGCGGTTCCGGCGCCGGGCCTGGTGGCGATCGCCGGCGGTAAGTACACCACCTACCGGGTGATGGCAGCCGACGCGATCGACGCCGCTGCCGAGTACATCCCGACGCGGGTGGCTCCCTCGATCACCGAGAAGGTGCCGCTGTTGGGCGCCGACGGCTACTTCGCGCTGATCAACCAGGCCGAACACGTGGGTGCTCACCAGGGTCTGCACCCCTACCGAGTGCGCCATCTGCTGGACCGTTACGGCTCGCTGATCCACGACGTTCTGGCGGTGGCCGACGGGCAGCCGGAGCTACTGGACCCGATCGCCGAGGCACCCACCTACCTGAAGGTGGAAGTCGCCTACGCGGCCGCCGCGGAGGGCGCACTGCACCTGGAGGACGTACTGGCCCGGCGGACCCGGATCTCGATCGAGTACGCCCACCGCGGGGTCAACTGCGCGCGCGAGGTCGCCGAGGTGATGGCGGCGGTGCTCGGCTGGGACGACGCCGTCATCGACCGGGAGGTGGCCAACTACACTGCCCGCGTCGAAGCCGAGATCCTCTCCCAGGAGCAGCCCGACGACGCATCGGCGGATGCGCTGCGAGTCAGCGCGCCCGAGGCGCGGGCCGAAATACTGGAGCCGATTCCGCTTACCTGAACAACACTTCATTACTGCGGGTATGATTCAAGGAATCTTTCCAGCCTTTTAGGCTGATATCAGCATTCACATGTGTTTGACACACATTTCGGGCGGGGCTACTTTCTGGCCATGAGCTGGATCACATGGGGGATCCGGGCATGGGGAAGGGGCGGCTCATGTCGGGTGGGATCGGGGTGTGGCGCTCGCGCGAGCTGTCCGGATGGGGCGGTGCGCTAGCCGCCGCCGTGGTCGCCGGGGCCGGCTTGCTCAGTGCCGGTACGGGCGGTCCGCAGCTTTTGAGCCCACCGATCTCCCCGGCGCAGCAGCACCAGATGGTGCTGACGGCGTACCCGACATTCGCGCAGAGCTTGCAGACCCTGCTGGACAATATGTCGCTGGGGGACCTCAACCAGGTGCTGGCCGCGCTGGGCAATGTGCCCGGGACCAGCACGCCGCTGAGTGTCAGCTCGGATGTGTCGGCACTGCTGGCCTCCTTCAACCCCGACGGCACCACGCTGTCCGGTATCGCCGACATCTTCGGGATCTCGCTCACCGAACCGCTCTACAGCGCGAACGCCGCGGTCAATTCGCTGCTGGGCACCGGCAGCCTGTTCCTGGTGGACGGCGTGCCGATCGGCAACGTGGATCTCGGTGAGCTGGTGGATGTGGTGCTGGGCGACGGCGCCGGTGCGCATTCACTGACCGACCTGGCCAACGCGGTGGGCCTGGGCACGCTGCTTGGTCAGTTCGCCAGCATGATCAACGCGCTGGCCTTGCCAAACGAGAACGTCATCACCTGCGGTCTGCTTACCTGCGGGCCAGCTGACTTGACCGTCAATAGTTCGTTGGTCGATTGGCTGAGCGGCATTGTCGGGGTCGCCACCGCCGACATCGTCAAGCACCCGCTTGTCGGCAGTCCCACCGTTCTGGCCGGCAGCGCCTACACGCTGGGCGAGTACCTGCACATCCTGCCCGTCAGCGCCACCAACAGCACCACCATGGATAACGCGACGCTGGCACTGCTGTTCAGCCTGAATCCCGCCCAGACCTGGGACCAGTACCTCGGCAGCCTGCCGTTCGGCGGGACACTGCTCGACCCCTCCGGCGAAACCTGGGGTGAACAGAGCCTGGGCACTTTCCTGGCCAGCTTCTTACCCGACGGCAGCACGCTGGCGATCTCCGGCGACACCCTGATCACCGACCTGTTGGAAGCCTTCGGCCTGCTGGCCCCGTAGCCGCGACCTTTCTCGCCAACGCCCGGGCTGCCTCGCGGACTGGGCGTGGCTTTTTGCTGAGATCAGCGCGCGATAAACGCACTTTGTGGCTTTGCTGGCGGCCAAACAGGGCGCGCTGTGCGCATTTCGCTCAGCGTCGAAAAATAGCTCAAGTATCTTCAGCCATGAATTGCATACCGATGGACCGCAACGATGTGATGTTAATGCCTAATACCTATTATCTGGGGGTGCGGCACAATCGGCTGGGCTGAAATGCCGAGAAACGCCTGAGCTTCTTGCTGCTGGTGGTAGATCACCGGACGCGTGTGACATCTGCCGAGCTAGTTGCCTTGGAGGCAAGCACGTCTCGATGAACTGGAGGTTTGCTGTGAGCAAGCGTTGCTGGTTCCGGAATGCCCACCAATGAAACCGTTGACAACAGTCTGAGCTCATAATAAGTTAATGGCGATGTGCGAGTCGCATCGACTTAATGTTCGATCCCAGGAGGGGGACCTATTCATGACTACTTGTTCCACTGTTGCCGCGCCAATAGGTACGCGCGGCTTTGCGGTCAAAGTCGGTGCGTTAGCGGCCGGGACCGTCTTTGCCGGGACCGCTCTGCTTGGCGGTACGGCTGTCGTGCCGACGATCACCGCCGGCCTTACCGCGTCGGTGCAACACGAAGTCGCGCTGACCGCCAGCTTCCCGACCTTCAGCGAGAGCCTGCAGAGCCTGCTGAACGCCATCGACTTCGGCAACATGGGTCAGGTCCTGGGAATCTTCGGTGACAACATCTCCACCACCTCGAGCCTCGCGGCCCTGCTCGCCGCGCTGAACCCCGACGGCATGACCCTGGACGACGCCACCCTGGGCCTGCTCTCCACCGACATCACCGCGCTGCTCGACGACGTGGACTTCGGCGGAGCCCCGCTGGGCTCCATTCCGATCGACACCTTGCTCGGCGGCTTCATCGGCGGCGACGGTGCCAATACGGAACTCGGTACCCTGCTCGGCTACCTCGGACTCGGTGCGTACGCGGGCCTGCTGAACATCCCCTTCACCGACTTCACCCCGGAGATGACCGTTGCCCAGCTGCTCGACACCCTGCTGGGGATCGACGGCACCACCACGTTGAACGACCTGCTGGACCAGAACGGGATGCAGGACGCCACCATCGGCGGCCTGCTGGGTATCACCACCGAGCAGCTCGACGCGGGCTGGGACAAATTCGTCGACGGCATGGTCGTCGGCGGCACACTCGCCGATCCGGACGGCAGCGGCGTGCTGGGCGACGAGACACTGGGAACCCTGCTGACCGCCCTGCTGGGGACCGGCGCCGACCCGGTGACCGATGCCACCACGCTGACCGCCTTCCTAGACGATCTGGGCATCTTCGCGATGCTCGGTGTCAGCTGAGCCGATAACTCCGCGTCAACAAGCCACATCGGCCACACCCCCGACGGTTGTGGCCGATGTGTCGTTGTGCGCCCGGCGCTCGGGCCTCGCTGACCTGGCGTAATGTGCGCCGCTACCGGTACGGTGGGCACCATGTCCGCGCAGCCGTTCCGCACCGGAAAGCGTGCGGTTCTGCTGGCAACCGACCGAGACCTACGGCCTCGGGGCACCAACGGCTACACCACGTGCTGGGGCAACAACGCCCACGGCAAACTTGCCGGCTGCCCACCGGCGCAGCGCTGATCCGCAACGTCTTTCATCGTGGAGGCCCGAAACCTCGGGCCCTCCGTCACTCGAATCAAAGGCCCTCCCTTGACCTCTGGTCGCCCCCCGCTTTTCGGCCGCGGATCGTCGGCCGAAGCCAGTCGGCTCGCCGACGTGCTCCGCAAGGAGACCGTGGGTGGGGCACTGCTGCTCGTCGCGGCCACCGTCGCCATCGTGTGGGCCAACTCGCCGTGGGCAGCTGCCTATTACCGGTTGGGCGACATCACTTTCGGCCCCCGCGCCTGGCATCTGCACCTCTCGGCGTCGGCGTGGGCGGCCGACGGCCTGCTGGCGATTTTCTTCTTCGTGGTCGGCCTGGAGCTCAAGTACGAAGTGCTTGCCGGCGACCTGCGTGACCCGCGTCGCGCAGCGCTTCCCGTCGTCGCCGCGGTCGGCGGAATGGTCATGCCCGCAGTGATATTCGTCGCCGTCAACGCCCACACCGGTGGCGGAGCGCTACGCGGGTGGGCCATTCCTACCGCCACCGACATCGCGTTCGCACTAGCCGTGCTGGCCGTGATCTCCTCGCACCTGCCCTCCGCATTACGCACTTTCCTGCTGACCTTGGCTGTGGTCGATGACCTGTTGGCGGTGACCGTGATCGCGGTGTTCTACACCGACGACCTCAACCTGGGCGCTCTTGGGCTGGCGCTCGTCCCGTTGGCGTTGTTCGCGGTGGCGTCCCGCCGCTTCGACAACGCCGCGGTGCTGCTTCTATTGGCCACCGCCACTTGGTATCTGGTCCACGAATCCGGTGTGCACGCCACCATCGCCGGTGTCCTGCTCGGCCTGACGGTTCCGGTCCGCCAGGCGGGCAAGCGCGACAGGTCGCCGCGGCATCGGCTGGACGCAAAGAGTCTCGAGCATCGGATTCGCCCGCTGTCCGCCGCGCTGGCGGTGCCGGTGTTCGCGTTCTTCGCGGCCGGCGTGACCTTCGGCGGCCTGCACGGATTGGCCAGCACACTGCACGATCCGGTTGCCATCGGCGTCGCCGCCGGCCTGGTTGTAGGAAAGGCGGTGGGCATCGCCGGCGCGGCCGTGCTGACCGCCGCACTGACCCGAGCCGAGCTCGACACCTCACTGAAGTGGGTCGACGTGGTCGCGCTGGCCTTGCTTGGCGGCATCGGGTTCACCGTCGCACTGTTTATCGGAGACCTCGCCTTTGGCGATCCCGTTCGTCAACAACACGTCAAAATGGGTGTGCTGATCGGCACTCTCACCGCAGCGATGCTGGCGGCGGTGCTGCTGACCATCCGCGACCGCGCCTACGCCCGCGACGCCGACAGTGCGCCGGCATTCGACCTGAAGCTGCCGTGACCCGGCGACGCCCCGCCCCGCTGCCCGTGCGCGACGGTCTGGGCCCGGCCCGGCTGCGTTTGCACGGCGGCCCGGTCGCCGCTGAGCTGCGCAACCGGTTCGGTACGGCCACTGCGGCGAAAGTGGCTGCGGGCGAAGTGGTTACCGCAGACGGGGCGGTCGTCGACGACACCACGGTGTTGCCGGCGGGGGCACATGTCTTCTTCTATCGCGATCTGGCCGACGAGGTGCCGGTACCGTTCGACCTTCCGCTGCTGCACCGCGATGCGGATCTGGTGGTGATCGACAAGCCACACTTTCTGGCGACCATGCCGCGCGGCAGCCATGTGGCCCAAACCGCTTTGGTGCGGCTGCGGCGCGAACTGGACCTTCCAGAGCTGAGCCCGGCGCACCGATTGGATCGACTGACCGCCGGGGTGCTGCTGTTCACCACCCGTCGAGAGCTGCGGGGGCCCTATCAGGCCCTGTTCGCCCGCGGCGCGGTGCGCAAGCAGTACCTGGCACGGTCATCCGCCGAACCGTCCGTCGCGTTCCCGCAGCTGGTACGCAGTCGCATCGTCAAAGAGCGCGGTTGCCTGCAGGCGCGCGAAGAACCCGGCGAGCCGAATGCCGAGACGCTGATCGAGTCGATGGGTGACGGCCGTTACCGGCTTACCCCGCGTACCGGGCGCACCCACCAGTTGCGAGTTCACCTGGCCTCACTCGGTCTGCCGATCGACGGCGACCCGCTGTATCCGCAGGTCATCGAGGTTGCCCCCGACGACTTCTCGCAGCCGTTGCGACTGCTGGCCCACCGGCTGGAGTTCGACGATCCCTTCACCGGACGGCCCCGTGGTTTCGTGAGTGAACGCGACCTCGACGCGAACTGACTCCGGCCGCCCGGGGTTTCGGCTGTGACAGTCCTGGGTACAGCAAGGCACGACCAGAGCAGAAGGAGTCTGATTCTGATGAAGGCACACAGCAAGATGACGATCGCGGTGCTCGGCAGCGCAGTCGCGCTGGTGGCAGCCGGTTGCAACGGCACCAAAGAAGAGGGGCCGAGTACCACCACGACCACGACCACCACGACGACGACCACCACGACCGAGATGGCACCCGAACCGGTACCGGGCGGACCGGGCCCAGAAAACCCGGGCGAGCCGGGCGGCCCGACCGGTGGTGGCGGACCGGGTGGCGGCGGCGGCCAGATTCCCGGTGGCCCGACCGGCGGTGGTGGGCCCGGCGGTGGCGGGGGCCAGATTCCCGGTGGCCCGACCGGCGGTGGTGGGCCCGGCGGGGGCAGCGGCACGATCCCCGGTGGCCCCACTGGCTGGGGTGGTCCCGGCGGCGGCGGAGGTTGCGTACCCGGTGTGGGTTGCGGCGGGTGGCCGTGATCGACCAACCTTTCCAGTGCTGACAGCCGAAAGCCGGCCGGCAAGCTAGCCGGTCGGCTTCGGTTTGTCAGCGACCGGGAGTCCCGGCATCACCGCTGACATGACGGGCACCAGAACCGAATACGCGCGCCCTCGCGGTCGGAATCCACGCTGGTGCCGCACCGCCGACACGGCAGGCCGGCCCGGCCGTACACCCACAGCTGTCGGCTCGGCCGGGTGTCGCCGGTGGTACAGCGCGACCATCGCAACCGGTTAGCCCACAACATCTCGCGTGCCCGCGACACCAGCCGACCCGGATCATTCAGTTCCACAACGGGTGTCGTCGGTAGCCGTCCGACGATGAAGCACAACTCATTGCAGTAGACATTGCCGATTCCAGCCATCACCGTCTGATCCAACAGTGCCGATGCCAGCGGGCGCTGCGGATCTGAAACCAGGCGCTCGGTGGCCGCAGCCGGATCCCAGTCGGCACCGAGCAGATCCGGCCCCAGGTGCGCGACGGCGTCGCCGTCATGGTGGCGGTCCAGCACCTCCAGCACGCCCAGATCGATACCGGTGGCGCGGACGGGGCCTGCCTCCAAAATGATTCGCACCCGATGATCGACCGGGCTGTGTCTGGCAAGGCGCCGGTCCACCCGCCAACTGCCCTCCATTTTCAGATGCGAATGGATGCTGGCCGATCCGACGCGGATGAACAGATGTTTGCCGCGGCTGAGCACCTCATCGACGCGCTGCCCGCTCAGATCGACGCCCGCGTACCGCGGAACGCGGATATCGCAGCGGGTCAAGGTCTTCCCCGCCAACGCGGTGGACAGCACCGTCGCAGTGTGAAATACGGTGTCTCCCTCGGGCATCAGCGCATCCGCAATCCGCGCGGCGTGCGGGAGAACCCGGCCTCGATCAACGCATCCAGTGTCGGAGAATTGGGTAGCTCCAATACCGGCACGCCGTCGACCCGCTCGATGAGAATCCCGTCCACCCGCCGGTCGGCGATCAGCCGAGTCAACGCCCCGGCGGCGGCACGCTGTGCCTCGGCGGTGTCGGCGAAGTTCAGCAGCGTTCGGCCGCCTCGCTCAACGAACCACGCCAGCTGCCCGTCGACCAGGACCACCAGCGCGCCGGCTTTGCGGCCCGGCCGGGCCGTTCCCGGGTGCGCCGGCCAGCTCAGTGCCGCACCGTACGGGTTGGCCGGGTCGGCGGCGGCCAGTGCCACCGCGTGGTAGTCGGGGCGGGCCGGGTCGACACCGTCGAGATAGCCGCGCAGCCGGTCCACCGTGGAGGCCAGCGCGAACTGCGCCGCCCCCAACGACTCGATGAAATAGCCACGTTGGCATCGCCCGGCTTCCTCGAACGCGGTCAGCACCTTGTAGACGGTGCTGAAACCGCCCGGTACCGCCTCGGCGGCGACTGCGCCGCGGGTCAGCACGCCGTAGCGGTTCAGCAGCAGTTCGGCGGTGTGGTGCGCCCGCACGGTGGAATCCTCCTGCGGGGCGGGCAAAACCGACCAGCGACCGGCCACTGCCGGGTCGGCGGCGCGGGCAGCGGCGTGCGCGACACTGTAGCGGCTGAGCCGGGGCGGGCGTCTGCTGCGATGCGCCGGGGTGGTGCGCCGGGTGCCGGCCAGCACCGCGCGCACCGGAGCGAAGGTGTCGCCGCTGACCCATCCCGCCCAGATCAGCTCCCACAGTGCGGCTTTGCGTTCCGCCTCGCTCGCGTCACCGCACAGCTGACGGAAGAAGAACGCACCGCCACCGTGCAGGGCATCCAGAATCGCGCGGTGGGCGTCGCCGAATTCGATCGGCGTCGCGGGCGACAAAGTCAGTGGCGCCGAATCGGCGGTGTGAAAGCTGATCCAGCCGTCGGTGGCCGGGGCGCTGCCGGCCGGCGCGCCCGCACCCGACCACAGCACTTCCCCGGAGGCCAGCAGTTCGTCGAGCATGGCCGGTGAGTAGTCGCGCACCCGCGGCCCGAAGATCAACGGTTCGACCGCCGACGCGGGCAGTGCCACGCCGGCCAGTTGTTCGATCACCCCGGCCAGCCCGTCCACGCCGGTAGTGGCGACCTCCGGAGTGCCGATCTGCTGCCAGGCCGGCAGGAACCGGCCGTAGGCGGCCGGCGACACCGGCTCGATCGCCGCCCGTAACGCGGCCAGTGACCGGCGCCGCAGAATCCGCAGCACCTCACCGTCGCACCACTGTTCGCCGGGGGAGTCCGGGAAGTCGGCGAATTCGCCACGCACCACACGTCCGTCGGCGGCCAGTCGACCCAGCGCGTCTGCCGCGACCCGCACTCCCAGCCCGAACCGGTCCGCGGCCTGTCCGGTGGTGAACGGCCCCCGGGTTCGGGCGAAGCGGCCCAGCAGCTCACCCAGCGGATCGGCGACCGGATCGGTGAAGCCCATCGGCACCCCCGGCGGTACCGCCACCCCGAGGCCGTCGCGCAGCCGGCCGATGTCCTCGATCGCCACCCACCAGCGCTGCCCGCCGAACGCCACCGTCAGCACCCGCCGGGCGGTCAACAGGTGTTCGAGCCACCCGCTCACCGCAGCACCCGCGGCCCGGGCGCTGACCTCTTCGGTGGTGAGCGGACCGAGCAGCCGCAGCAGATCGGCCGCCCCCTCGGCGTCGCGGGCGGCCTTCTCCGGCGTCAGATGCTGCAGTTGTGCGCTCAGGCCGGCGATCACCTCGGGGTCGAGCAGTTCGCGCAGCTCGACTCGGCCCAGCAATTGCGCCAGCAGAGTGGGATCCAGGGACAAGGCCGCCGCCCGGCGCTCCGCCAGCGGGCTGTCGCCTTCGTACATGAATGCCCCGACGTAGCCGAACAACAGCGACGCCGCGAACGGTGACGGGGTGGGGGTCTCGACTTGGGTCACCCGCACTCGGCGTTGGGCGATCTGGGCCATCAGTGCCGTCAGCGCGGGGACGTCGTAAACGTCCTGCAGGCATTCGCGCACCGTCTCCAGCACGATCGGGAACGTCGGATATCTGCGGGCCACGTCGAGCAGTTGGGCCGCTCGCTGGCGTTGCTGCCATAGCGGGGTGCGCCGGCCGGGGTGGCGGCGCGGTAACAGCAATGCCCGGGCCGCGCATTCCCGGAACCGAGAGGCGAACAAGGCCGAGCCGCCCACCTCGGCGGTGACGATCGCTTCGATCTCGTCGGCGTCGAACACGAACAGTTCCGCGCCGGGGGCTTGCGCACCGGAGTCGGTGTCGGGCAGCCGGACCACGATGCCATCGTCGGAGGCGGTCGGCTTCTCGTCGATGCCGTAGCGGTCGTGCAGCCGCCGGCCCACCGCCAGTGCCAACGGCCCGTGCACACGCAGTCCGTACGGGGAGTGCAGGACCACCCGCCAGTCACCGAGTTCGTCGCGGAATCGCTCTACCATCAGCGTGGTGTCGGTGGGCACCGCCCCGGTGGCGGCGCGCTGATCGTCGAGTAGTCGTCTCAGATTGTCGACCGCATAGTCGTCGAAACCCAGTCCCGCGCAGCGTTTGTCGAACGACTCAGGGTCAAGGCCGGCCAGCTCGCCGGTGAATGCGCCGAGCGCCGCACCCAGCTCGGCGGGCCGCCCGACACCGTCGCCGTGCCAGAACGGCAGCCGGCCCGGCTGACCGGGTGCCGGGGTGACCAGCACCCTGTCATGGGTGATCTCGGTGATCCGCCAGGTGGTGGCGCCCAGCGAGATGATGTCGCCGGGACGCGACTCGTAGACCATCTCCTCGTCGAGTTCGCCGACCCGGGAGGGTTTCCGCGTTTCGTCAGTGCCGGCCAAGTACACCGCGAACAGTCCGCGGTCGGGGATGGCGCCACCGGAGGTGACGGCCAGTCGTTGCGCGCCGGGCCGACCGGTCAGGGTCCCGGCGTCGCGGTCGTAGACCAAACGCGGTCGCAGTTCCGCGAATTCAGTCGATGGGTATTTGCCGGAGAGCAGATCCAGCGTCGCCTCGAAAACACCGCGCGACAGGGTGGCGAACGGAGCGCTGCGGCGCACGGTGTCGAACCAGGCTTCAGCATCCAGCGGCTCCAGCGCGGCCGCGGCCACCGTGTGCTGGGCCAGGATGTCCAGTGGATTGGCCGGCACGGTCAGGGTTTCGATCTGGCCCGCGAGCATCCGCTGTACCGCGACCGCGCAGCCGATCAGATCGGTGCGGTGTTTGGGAATCAGTACGCCCGAGGAGATCTCGCCGACCTGGTGTCCGGCTCGACCGACGCGCTGCAGTCCGCTGGCCACCGACGGCGGTGCTTCGATCTGGATGACCAGGTCGACCGCGCCCATGTCGATCCCCAGCTCCAGGCTCGAGGTCGCCACCACCGCGCGCAGCCGCCCGCTCTTGAGATCCTCCTCGACGTCGGCTCGAGTCTGCAGCGATACCGAACCGTGGTGGGCGCGTGCCAGGGGGGCCGCGACCTCCGCGGTGTCGACGCAACGCTCTGCGTGAATTTCGTTGAGCCGACCAGTCAGTCGCTCGGCGAGACGTCGCGAGTTGGCGAACACGATCGAGGACCGGTGGGCTTCGATCAGGTCGACGATGCGTTCTTCGACCTCGGGCCAGACGGTGCCCTCGGCCGGATTGGCCATGTCGGGCACGGGGACCTGGACGGTCAGCTCGAACGTTTTGGCGGCCGGGGGAGTCACGATCGTGGTCGGGGACTGGCCGGACAGGAACCGGGCGACCTCTCCGGCCGGACGCACCGTGGCGCTCAACCCGATTCGCTGAGCGGGACGCGCCAGCATCGCGTCAAGGCGCTCCAGGGACAGCGCCAGGTGGGTGCCCCGTTTGGTCCCGGCCACCGCGTGTACCTCGTCGACGATCACCGTGCGCACCCCGGCCAACGTCTCCCGCGCCGCCGACGTCAGCATCAGAAACAGCGACTCCGGGGTGGTGATCAAGATGTCAGGCGGCTTGGAGACCAGCTCGCGGCGCCGCGCTGGCGAGGTGTCGCCGGAGCGCACGCCCACGGTGATGCCGGGAGCGGGCAACTCGCGCCGTGCGGCCATCCGGGCGATGCCCGCCAACGGAGTGCGCAGGTTGCGCTCGACGTCGACGGCCAGTGCCTTGAGCGGCGAGATGTAGAGCACCCGGGTGCCCTGACCGGGCTGTGCGGTCAGTTGGTCCAGCGCCCACAGGAACGCCGCCAGTGTCTTACCGGAGCCGGTCGGGGCGACCACGAGGGTGTTGTGGCCGTCGGCGATCGCCGACCAGGCCTGCTCTTGGGCCGGCGTCGGCGCTGGGAAGGTGCCGGTGAACCAGTCCCGGGTCAGCGCCGAGAACCGAGACAGCGGCGCCGGCGTTCCTCGGTCTTGTGGGCTCACCCAGCCATGGTGCCAAGTTCGGAGCCGGAGCGCTCCCGCGCTGCGGTTTTGTGCTCGTCGCCGCCGGGTATCCGACAACGGTGATTTCGGTGATCGGAGGCGGGGGATGATCATTGCCGATGACGGTGTGACGGCGGTCCGGCCGATCTTCGCCGACGCGCAACCGCGCGCGGCAGGGGTCGCGCCGCCCGAAGCGCTGCCCCGCGATTGGACGTGGGCCAACTGGGTGCTGTCGCTGCTGACCGCACCGGCCGCCGCACTTCTCATGGCGTTCGCGCTGGCCAGGGTGTCCGGCTCCGCACTGTGCAACCGGGCGGCGTGCCCGGAGCTCAAGGTGAACGGGTCGCTGTTCGGCGTGCTCTATCACGGAGCGGCCGGCGTAGCGGCGCTCACGCTGTTCCTCGCCTTCTTCCTGGCGACGCACCGCCGCGGGATCGTGGTCTGGGCGTGCGGGTGGGCGCTGCTGTTGGCCGACTTGGCGGTTTTAGTCCTGATGTTTTGACGGACCCAGTGGCGGATCTACAGAGGGGATCGCGAGATGTCTGACCTGATTTCAATGCCCGCCGCGGTCGGGTTTGCCGCCTTGGTGCTGACTGGTGGGCAGGCAGCGGCCTCCGCCGACCCGGACACCGACCCGGTGGTCAACACCACCTGCACTTACTCACAGGTGGTGTCGGCGA
Organism: Mycolicibacter heraklionensis; assembly: GCA_001673575.1. GTDB lineage: Bacteria > Actinomycetota > Actinomycetes > Mycobacteriales > Mycobacteriaceae > Mycobacterium > Mycobacterium heraklionense_A. The sequence goes on from LZME01000023.1 coordinate 26,661, forward strand.
TGAACGACCAGGCACCCGGAGACGCCGAGCAGTTCAACGCCACACCGGCCGAACGGTCCTGGCTGCAGAACTTTCTGGCCGCCCCGCCCGCGCAGCGCCAGCAGATCGTGGACCAAGCGCAGGGCACGCCAGATGGCACCCATTACGTTGCGCTCTTCAGTCCCTTGGCCAACGCCTGCGACAACTACTACTGAGCTCACTCCTCGACAGTGAAGAACGAGTCGCCGTCTTCGGGACTTCCGGACACCTGCGCGCGGTGTCGACCGCCTGGCACAGCTTCGTCTGGATCGTGGTCAGGGCCGGCCGCATCGGGCTGCTCAGCCGCCAGCTTGGCGTCCAACGACTCATGTGCGGTCTCGCTGTCAGCGGCTTGCCATTCGTCCGGTGGACTGACGGCTGCGTCGCCGTCGTCATTGCGCAGTTCGTCGGAATCGGTGGCCTCACTCGGCGGCAACGTGTCGTCCTGTGTGGTGTCGGTGGCCGCGGAATCGGAATCAGGTTGTTCGGTCATGGCATTTGGCTCTCTCAGTTGGCGATGGCCCATTGCGACTGGGGCAACTCCGGCGTCATGTAACCGACACCGCGGACCGTATCGACGATCGACTCGTGGTCGGCACCGAGCTTGGCGCGTAATCGCTGCACGTGGACATCGACTTTGCGACGCCCGCCCTCGCCGCCCCATATCTCACGCAGCAGCCGGGCCCGGGTGAATGCTTGCCCGGCATGCTGAACCAGATAGTTGAGCAGTTTGAATTCGGTGAGTGTGAGGTCGAGATCGCGATTCGACAGCGAGGCGGTGAAGCTGTCCGGGTGGATGACCAAGGCGCCGAATTCCAGCGTGTTGTGGGTGGATTCGCGCCGACGGGCCAAGGCCAGTCGCAGCCGCGCGTTCGCCTCGGCGGGCCCTGCGGTCGCGCTCAGGACGTCGTCGACGTGCCAGTCGAGGCCGAGCGCGGCGAAGTCTTCGGCGGCGACGACGGCCAGTACGGCAGCGGATGGCTCCCAGGCTCCGAGTTTGTGACAGCTCTCCCGCGCTACCGGAAGATCGGCGCAACCGTCCACCAGGGCGGCGTTTGCGCCGCGGTAGTCGGCCCGAGCGTTGACGGCGAGCGGACCGCGCACGATCGAATGTCCGAAGACGCCCAACCCCAGCAGGGACTGCGCGAATTCGTCGCGGTCGGTCAGTAACACGATTTCCATCGCCAGGCTCCAACCCATGGATGCTATGCCGCCTCAAGGCTTTCAAGGGTTTTACTACCCGTTGCACCCAGGAAGTAACCCCCAGCGGATAGCGACAGGCCCGGCCCGCCAGGCGGACCGGGCCTGCCCTCCCCTCGGGCTACTGGTGAGACTGCTCGCGCGCCTCGGCTGCCTTAGCGCCCGCGCGGGCCGATTCGGCCTCGGCTTGGTGCTTGGCGGCGTCGCGCTGGGCTTCGCCCTTGTCCTGCTGCGCCCGGCCTTCGCGGGCCATCTCGTCGTTGCCGGTCACGGCCCCCAACGCCTCCTTGGCCTTGCCCTTGACGCCTTCCACGGCGCCGCGGATGCCGTCTTCGGTAGCGCTGCTCTTGTCGTCCGACATAGGTCCTCCCTTCGTGTTCTGTGGCAACTCCACGCGGTGTAGAGCCCGCCACAACGGCAAGGCTTCCCGGGCGGCCCGGCGTCCAAACGTTGACCCAAACGAATGAATCGCCTTGACGCAGAGCTCATCAGCGCGGACGGTGGGAGATGTGGGACCGCGCACACCGTCGCGCTCTGTTCCCGGTGGCGATCGGCTGGGCCAGGAGGACCGGGAGGTCCGAGCGGCTGCTCGATTCGCCGGGCTGGTGACCGCTATCGCGCTGGTGTTTGTCGTGATAGCGGTCTTGTGGGTGAGCACGTGCAATCCGGGGTCGGCCACCGCGGGCTGCGGAAGGCAGTACCGAACCGTTCTTGCCGTTGGTGCTCCGGTGATCTTGGCCGCTGGGGGGTTGCGGGCATTTGCACGCACTTACCGGGTCTGGCGTGGGCGGGGAACCTGGTGGGGGTGGCAGGGCGCCGGATGGTTCTTGCTGACGTTGATGCTGGTCGTTCTACTGGTCAGCGCGGTGCCGATCATGGGCGTGGACCGATGACGAGACCGGCATTGGCTTCGCTGTTGCATGTCTGTGAACATCCTGTAAACGAGACGCCGGGATCGACGTATCGGCATACGATAGTTTTGGGTCGCGGACGGGTTCACCTCATATCGGTCGACTTCTGGAGCGGCTCCAGATTGCTGTTCAGGAGGAGGAATTGCAATGGGCGACACGTTTCATGACCCGGTCGACCATGTCCGGACGACTCGGCCCCACGCGGGCCGCGCCATGATCGACGTCATGGGTTGGCCGGGCTATTCACTGCTGGTGGTGGGCATGGTGGCCGGTATCGGTTGCCTCGCCGCATTTGGGACCGGTCACGATCGTCAGGGCGTGGAGGTCGCGGTCATCGCGGTGCTCGCCGCCGCCCTGGGCACGGTATGGCTGCTGTTCGAGCATCGCCGGATCGGCAAGGTGAACCACGAGTGGCACCTGGCGCACGCCGAGATGCGCCAGCAGCCCTCCACGAGTTAACCCGAGGGGGTCAAGCCGGCCCGGCCGGTATTCCGGCCGGGCCGCTCTATGTCTGGGCGGCGAAATCGATGATTGAGTTCCCCGGCGATGGGGTACAGACTTCCCATGACTGATCTCCGGGCAGCCGGCGTGCGATGTTGACGGTGTCGGCTGAACGCGAAATGCGCGAGGGTGCCTGCAAGCGAGGGTGGTGAGCAGTCGATTGACACGCAGCAGTAGTCTCGGTCCGATTTCGCCGGGAGGCCTCATGACCGACATTGACAGTGACCGGGCTCAGCGATCGTGCAGCGAACGCGCCGTCGAACTGCGGGTTACCCCCCGGCTGGAAAGCCTGGCGGTGGTGCGCATGTTGGTCGGTGCGATCGCAACCTACGAGGATCTTGACGTCGACACCGTCGCTGACCTGCGGCTGGCGATCGATGAGCTGTGCACGCAGCTGATCCGCAGCGCCGCGCCCGGCGCGATGCTCACTGTCGTCATCGACCCGCACGACGATCACGTGACGATCCAGGCATCGGCGGCCGGAGACGGGGCCGGCGTGCTGACCCCGGGAAGTTTCAGCTGGCACGTGCTCACTTCGCTGGTCGACGACGTCGAGACGTTCCGCGACGGGCACGAATCCAACGGCGCGGGTGAGGTATTCGGGGTCACGCTGACGACCCGCCGGGCGGATTCCGGGAGGTGACTCCGCGTGCCGCCGGCAGCGGCTCACAGTCTGGATCGGAGTACGCCGACGTCGGCGATATGTTTCGTGAGCTCGCCCAATACGATGCCGACTCACCCGACTTCCGCAACCGTAAGGACAAGATCGTCGAGCGGTGCCTGCCGCTGGCCGACCACATCGCCCGCCGGTTCGAAGGCCGCGGGGAGTTACGGGACGACCTGGTACAAGTAGCTCGGGTGGGTCTGGTCAACGCGGTGACACGCTTCGACGTCGAGACCGGCTCGGATTTCGTCTCCTTCGCGGTTCCGACGATCATGGGCGAGGTCCGCCGCCACTTCCGCGACAACAGCTGGTCGGTCAAGGTTCCCCGCCGGCTGAAAGAGTTGCACCTTCGGTTGGGTGTGGCCACCGCCGAACTGTCGCAACGCCTGGGACGGGCGCCGACCGCCTCCGAGCTCGCGGCCGAACTTGAGTTGAGCCGCGACGAGGTGGTTGAAGGACTGGTCGCCGGCAGCTCGTACAACACGCTGTCGATTGACGGCGGCGGTAGCTCGGACGAAGATGACGTCCGTTCGATCGCTGACACCCTCGGTGAGGTTGACGCCCGGATGGACCGCATCGAGGATCGAGAGGCGTTGCGGCCCTTGCTCGATGCCCTTCCAGAACGCGAACGTACCGTGCTGGTGCTGCGGTTCTTCGAGTCGATGACCCAGACCCAGATCGCCGAGCGCGTCGGCATCTCCCAGATGCACGTATCGCGCTTGCTGGCCAAATCGCTGGCGAAGCTGCGCGATCAGCTGCAGTAGCACGGCTCATCGCAGCCCGTAGATCTGCGACCACAACCGGCTGAGTTCGGCTTCGTGGGCATCGCCGAACATGTAGGCCGGTGAGGCGATCGGCAGCGCGCGCTCGACCCGGACCAGAACGGCTTCGCGACACGGAAACTGGGGTCCGTGGGTGTCAATGACCCACCGCCTTAGCCACTCGTAGACCTCGTCACCGGGCGGTCGCAACTGCGCGGTGCCCTTGAAGCGGTAGCCGCGCCGCTTGAGGAAGTCCACCACGTTGACCTCGATGCGCGGGTCGCGGCGCAGGTCGGCCGCCGTCGTCGGCGACGCCATGTGCATGAATGCCAGGTGCTCGTCGCCGTAGACCAGCAGGGATTCCTTGGGTGACAGGTTCGGCGACCCGTCCTCGCAGACGGTGGCCACGAACGCCAGCTTTGCGCTCTCGACGATCTGACGCATGTCATGGTCGATGATGCACACCGCTCACCTCGTCGCTTCGCAGCCGTCATTCACCGCCCAGCGGTCGGTTACCCGCCCTTGCGCCCGGTAAACGGCGTCCGCGGCTGTTCAGCTGCCGGCGGCCAGGCCGCGGGTGGCCGGGCCTTCCAGAAGGGTCCCGTCGGGGGCGAAGCGCGACCCGTGTAGCGGGCACTCCCAGGCCCGGTCGGCATCGTTCCAGGTGACGATGCCACCCAGGTGGGGGCAGACCGGGGAGAGGCGGTGTTCTACGCCGTCCCCCCGACACTGGGCCTGCAGGTGCCACGGAGGTCCGCTGACCACGCCGGCGTCGGTGCCCAGACATTGCTGGCCGATGTGGGCCGTCGGCGTGATCCAGCCCTTCGCCAGGTTGACGCCGACCGCGAGGTTGGCTGCCAGGGCCGTCGGCAGGCCCCGTAGCTCGCTGGTTCTCCAGCTGGCGAACGCCCGGTCCCAATTCGGTCGCTCGCCGATCAGCCGGCCCGACAGCGCCAGTGCGGCGGCCGCCCCGTTGGTCATGCCCCATTTGTTGAACCCGGTTGCCACGTAGATGGTTTCGTTCTCCGGAAGGATGGGGCCGACGTAGGGCAGCTCGTCGACGGGCGCGTAGTCCTGTGCTGACCACAGGTGCGTGCGCGTAGCGCCCGGGTAATGCCTGACCGCCCATGACTCGAGTTCGGCCAGCGCATCCATCGGGTGCTTTTCGCGGCCGACGGTGTGGCCCGCCCCGCCGACCAGGAGCAGTTCTGAGCCGTTGACCGGGGCGTAGCGCAGCGATCGCGTCGGTGCATCGGTGGAGATCATCATGGGCCGGGTGACCTCCCCGGGCACGTCGAACGCCATGCAGTATGACCGGCTGGGTTTGACGCGGGCAAAGTATCCGCCGCGGTCCAAGATTGGGATTCCGGTGGCCAGCACCAGTTGGGAGGCCTGCAATTCGGCGTGCCGGTGCGGGCCGTCGACTTCCAGCCGAAGTCCGTGACGGCTGCTGGAAACCCGCTGTACCCGCGTGTGTTCCAGCAGTTGTCCGCCGGTGGCGAGCAATTCGCCGCGCAGCGCGTCCAGAAACGGCATCGGGTCGAACTGCGCCTGTTCGGGCAGCCGGACACCGCCGTGGTAGGAGAATGGCACGTCGGCGTGCGGCTCCCACGTCGCCCGCAGTCCCAGCGCGCGGCAGGCCTCGAACTCGGCGCGTGCCGCCGCCACCCCACGCTCGGACTGGGCGAAACTGTAGGCGTCCTCGCGCTGGACCGGCACCCCGGCGGCCGCACAGAACGACAGCAGCCAGTCCTGTCCGGCGCGGTTGCCGTCCAGGTACGCAGCGGCCAGGCTTTTGCCCTGCTTCGCCGCGATTGTCGACAGCTGGGTGGCCTGCAGCAAGCTGATCTTGGCGGTGGTGTTCCCGGTCGCGCAGGCTCCGACCGTCCGCGCCTCCAGCACCAGCACTTGGCGGCCTGCGCGGGCCAGCAGCACCGCGGTCATCAGACCGGTGATACCGGTGCCGGCCACCACCACGTCGGCGACACCGGGCAGATCTTCGGCGGTGCCCGAAGCAGGCGATGTTGCGATCCGGTCGGCGAGCCACAACGAGGTCATGGTCGATCAGTACCCCGCGGGGCGGTGGTGAAACGTGCGGGATTCGCCGGCATGGACAACGTGTTTGCGCTGCGGAGTGGGCGGGTAGCCCGGCGGTGTTCGCGCGACACGATGGAGGCGACCCGATGCGGGCAGTCACATGGCAGGGCAAGCGCAAAGTCCAGGTCGACACCGTCCCCGACCCGGTGATCGAGAAGCCGACCGACGCGGTCATCGAAGTGACGACCACCAATATCTGTGGATCCGATCTGCATCTCTACGAGGTGCTCGGTGCGTTCATGGACCCCGGTGACATCCTGGGGCACGAGCCGATCGGCATCGTGGCCGAGGTCGGACGCGAGGTCAACAACCTCAAACCCGGTGATCGAGTGGTCATCCCGTTCCAGATCGCTTGCGGTCATTGCTGTATGTGTCAACACGGCCTGCCGACCCAGTGCGACACCACCCGGGTCCGCGAGCAGGACACCGGAGCCGCACTGTTCGGTTACTCCAAGCTCTACGGCCAGGTTCCGGGGGCGCAGGCGCAATACCTGCGGGTTCCCCAGGCGCAATACACCCACATCAAAGTTCCTGAGGGCCCGCCGGATTCGCGCTTCGTCTATCTGTCCGATGTGCTGCCGACCGCAATGCAGGCGGTTGACTACGCGGCGATACCCGACGGCGGGTCGGTGACGGTGCTGGGACTCGGGCCGATCGGTGACATGGCGGCCCGGATCGCCACGCATCAGGGGGCCCGGGTGATCGGCGTGGATCTGGTGCCCGAGCGGCTGGGCCGGCTGGCCAGACGCGGGATCGAAATCGTCGATCTGCGTGAGGTGTCCGACCTTGGTGAGGTGATACGCGACCGCACCGACGGCCGCGGGACCGATGCGGTGATCGATGCCGTCGGCATGGAGGCGCACGGCTCCGGCGGCGCCAAGGCCGTCCAGCAGCTCAGCTCGCTGCTGCCGGACGCCGTGGCTGGACCGTTGATCAGCAAGGCCGGCATCGACCGGCTTGCCGCGCTGTACGCCGCGATCGATATCGTGCGCCGCGGCGGCACCCTGTCGATCGTCGGTGTCTACGGTGGAAAGCTCGACCCGTTGCCGATGTTCACCTTGTTCGACAAGCAGATCACGCTGCGGATGGGCCAGGCCAACGTCAAGCCGCGGATCGAGTCGCTGATGCCGCTGCTGACCGACGACGACCCGCTGGGCGTCGAAACCTTTGCCACGCACGAACTGCCGCTGGAACAAGCGCCAGAGGCCTACGCGATGTTTCAGGAGAAGCGCGACGGCGCGGTGAAGATCACGCTCAAGCCGTGACTCAAGTCGTGTTAAGACCGGCCAACTGGTGTGCGGCCTCGAACAGCAGCGCGTGCGCGAAGGCCTGCGGCAGGTTGCCGCGCAACTGACGTTGGCTCACGTCATACTCCTCGGCGAGCAGGCCCGGAGGTCCGCATGCGGTGCGGCCCCGCTCGAACCATTGAAGCGCAGCAAGGTCATTGCCCTGTTGGTGATCGGCCAGCGCCATGACGAAGTTGCACAGCAGAAAGGCTCCCTCGGCCTCGCCGAGGCCGCGCTGGTCGGGCCGGTAGCGGTAGACGAATCCGTCTTGGGTGAGGTCCCGGCGCACGGCGGCCAGGGTCGCCAGGGTGCGGGCATCATCGGCCGCGACGGCTCCGCGCAGGCCGGGCAGCAACAGCGCGGCGTCGATCCCGGAGTCATCGGGTGCGCGTTGCCATCTGCCGTCTCGGTGCAGACAATCGCTGCTGGTGTCGCTGACCAGTTTGTCGGCCAGCCGCTGCCACTGGGCACCTTCGGCCAGCGACGCCACGCCGGCGATTCGGCGCAGCCCGGCCGCGCACATCAGCCGGGAATGGGCCCAGCGTTGGTTGTCGAGTTCCCAAATGCCGGCATCTGGTTCGGCGCAACGTTTTTCGATCGCATCCACCAGGGTTTGCACCGCGCCCCAATGGGTGCCGTCCAACCGGTCAAGTCGGCCGGCGGCGGCCAGCAACAACAGCGCCTCCCCGAAGGTGTCGAGTTGGAACTGCCCGCCCACCCAGTTTCCGGTTTTGGCCGACGCGCCCGGGTACCCGGGCAGCGACAGGTCGTGTTCGGGCGGCGGCATCGTCGCGTCGACGCAGTACGCCGGCCGCAGGTCAGGTCCGTCGGCCAGCACCCGTTCGGTGACGAACCGGACGGCGTCATCGAGCAGCGGATGCGGGCCGGCAGCGGCGATCGCCTGTCCGGTGTAGCACTGGTCGCGAATCCAGCAGTAGCGATAGTCGTAGTTGCGCCCTTCTTTGGCCCGTTCCGGCAGCGACATCGTCGCCGCCGCGACCATGCCACCGCCGGTGCTGGTCAGGCCGCGCAGTACCGCATAGGCCAGTTGTGCATCGATATCGGCCAGCGTGCCGGTGACCTCGGGAACAGCTTGCTTCCAAGCATTTTCGGTTCCATCCCAGGCCGTTTCCGCGCCCACAGGCTGGTCCGGCAGCTCGTGATCGGACAACTCCAACACCAGATCGTGGTCGCTTCCCGGCGCGACGTCGAGCACCATGCGTAGCGATCCGTCGGCGGCGGGGCGGGCCGTGGCCCCGCCCGCCCACCGGAATCGGTGCGGCCCCGACCGTCCGGTCCAGACGCCATCTTCGCAAGAGAGCCCCGACATGGCGGTGGCGCCGAAGCCGGCGCGAACGTCCAGTGCAACCTGCAAGCGCATCGGCCGATCGAGTGCGCGGATGCGACGTAGCACCACTGCGGTGTGCATGTCCCCGGGGAAGGCCAGCGCCTCGCGGCACTCCACGATCCCATCGGTAGTGACCCAGCGGGAACGCCAGATCAGCGATCGGTCCTCGTATCGGCCGCCCCACACGTAGCGCAGCTCCGGGGTGACGGCATAGACCCCGGAGCCCCCGAGCAGCGAACTGAAGACCGCCGGACTGTCCCAGCGGGGCAAACACATCCAGCCGAAATCGCCGCGCGGCCCGACCACGATCCCGCGTTCGCCATCGGCGATCAACGCATACTGGCGCAGCACCTGAGGCGGGAAGCGTTCAAGCAGCGGAGGTCCCTCGTCCATGGCAGATGCATACCCGCCGCCGCGCGCGGGTAGTCACCGATTCATGAGCCTGCCCTGCGGCATGCCGGTCCCCGTCGACTCGGTCGAGGTCGCCGCCTACTCGATTCCCACGGATTCGCCGGAATCCGACGGCACCGCAATGTGGGATTCCACCACGATAGTGCTGGTAAGGGTGCACGCCGCCGGACATATCGGCACCGGCTACAGCTACGCCGGCACCGCGGCGGCCACGGTGGTGCGTGACGAGCTGACCGAGGTCGTCACCGGTGGCGACGCCACGGTGCCGCCGGCACGCTGGGCCGACATGGTGCACGCGGTGCGTAACCTGGGCCGGCCCGGAGTGGTGGCCGAGGCGATCGCCGCCGTCGACGTCGCGATATGGGACCTGCGGGCCCGACTGCTCGACGAACCGTTGGCGGTCGCGTTGGGAGCGGTGCACGAGGTCACCCCGATCTACGGCAGCGGGGGCTTCACCTCGTATGACGACAACAGCTTGTGCCGCCAGCTCGGCGGATGGGTCGAGGAGGGCATCGGCCGGGTCAAGATGAAAGTCGGCCGCGACCCCGCCGTCGATGCCGCACGTGTGGCGGCGGCCCGCCGCGCGATCGGCACTCACACCGAGTTGTTCGTCGACGCCAACGGCGCCTACCAGCGCAAGCAGGCGCTGGGCTGGGCTGGGCGCTTCGCTGAGCAGCAGGTGAGCTGGTTCGAGGAACCAGTCAGCTCCGACGACCTCGAAGGCTTGCGCCTGCTGCGCGACCGCAGCCCGGCGGGCATGGATATCGCCGCTGGCGAATACGGCTATGACGTTCCCTATTACCAGCGCATGCTCGATGCTGGTGCCGTCGACTGTCTGCAGGCCGACGTCACCCGCTGCTTGGGCATCACCGGAGTGCTCAAAGTGGGTGCGTTGTGCGATGCCCGGGGTTTGGATCTGTCATTGCACTGTGCGCCGCAGATCAGCGCGCACGTCGGTACCGCACTGTGGCATCTGCGTCATCTGGAGTATTTCCACGATCATGTGCGGATCGAGCACATGGCCTTCGACGGTGTTCTGCTCCCGCAACCGGGCGGCGTGCTGCGTCCCGACCGCAGCTGTGCCGGTCACGGGTTGACGGTCAAAGCGACTGACCTGGAACACTTTCGGGTGGCCTGAGGTGTTCGACGGCGAAGTCCGCCGCTTGCGCGGTCATGCCGTTTGCCGCGTACGCGGCGTGCGCGGCGCCGTCGCCGCCCACCGAGCAGACCGGATCGCCGGGCGCGCACAGGTCGATCGTCTTGGCTGCATAGCCCGGCCCGACCGTCACCGGCGGCGCGCCGATGGAGTTCAGGAACGCCGCCGACGGCTTCCCCAGCAGCGCCACGGCGGCGACGTGCCCGGCCGCCTCGGGCGGTAGCGCCGCCCCGAGCCCGCCGGCCGCCGGCTCGGTGACATACCCCATCAGCGCGGCGCCGCGGGAGTATCCGCCGAGGACCATCTGGGTGCTCGGACATCCGGCTGCCATATCGCGGATGTGGCCGGCCGCATCGGTGACACCGGCGGCGGACGGGCCGAATTCGGGTACCGCCGGAAAGTTGACCGGGTAGACATCCACATTGCGACCCCAGGTGCGCCACCGTAGTGCGTCGATGAACTGCTGGCCGATCCATCCGACGCCTGGGGCCTCGCCGGTGCCGCGGGCGAACACCACCTGAACGTCGGGGCAGCCGGTGGCGCCCGCGTCGCCGCCGGCGGGCGAACACAGCAGCGTCCACCCAGACAGGGTCACCGCGGTGAGGATCCGAGTAATCACAGCACTTCGTCCGATACCCACTACAACCGGCGAGCAAACCGTGGTTTAGCGCGGGCGAAAACGGCAAGCCTAGTTCGGTGCCGTCGTCGACGGAACATGTGACAAACATGAGTTGAAGGATTGAAGGGGAGAAACCAATGATCACAACGTCTTTGACCAGACTTGCCGCGGCCGGCGGCATGGCGCTGGCGTTGGCGAGCGGCACCGGCTTGGCAAACGCCGCACCGGCCCAGCCGACCCAGCCAGCTCAACCGGGCCAGCCGGCCCAACCCGGACAACCGGCCCAGCCGGCCCAACCCGGACAACCGGTACAGCCGGGCCAAACAAACCAGTGGTCGCAGAACCCCGCGGTGAACACGACCTGCAGCTACTCCCAGGTCGTGGCGGCAATGAACGCGCAATCGCCGGACACCGCAGCACAATTCAACGCGGCACCCATGGCGCAGTCGTTCTTGCAGAACTTCCTTGCGGCACCGCCGCCGCAACGTGAGCAGATGCTCGAGCAGGCCCAGGCAGTGCCGGAGGCGGCGCAGTACGTCAACCTGGTCGGGCCCATCGCCAAGACCTGTGACAAATACTGAGTGATGACTCAATCGACCGGGGCCGGCAGCACCATCGCGGACGCGGCCAAGCGGGAAGCCGACGCGTACCGCGGCGACAACCCGCGCCCACTGGGGGGATACGTGATTGTGCTGCTGGTCTACGGCGGGTTGGTCGCGGCGGTAACCGTGGCCGCCGCGGCCACCGGCCGCCGTCTGCCGCAGGGCTGGAGGGCCGCAGACCTGCTGACGGTGACTCTCGGTACCCACAAACTGTCCAGAACGTTGGCCAAGGACGCGGTGACCAGCCCGCTGCGCGCGCCTTTTGCCCACTACACGGGGACCGGGGGCCCCGCCGAGGTGATGGAGGAGACCAGGCGCTCCAGCGCGCTGTGTCACAGCCTGGGGGAGCTGTTGACATGACCGTTTTGTCTGGATATGCGCATCCACGACCGATGCGGATACCGCGGCGTCTAACCCGCGCACTTCGATGCGACCGCCGACCTCGCGACACCGCAGTGCCGGTTGACCGCCCGTGGCCGGCCCACGCACCCCAATGACGAGCATCGCGTTCAACTTGCCGCGGACAGTGACCCTGGCGGCGGACGCCGCACTGCTGGGCTTGGCGGGCCTGCATGCCTACCTGCTGGCCACCGCAGTGCACCGTCCCGGCTATTTCGCGGTGTATTGCGTCGCGATGATCATCGGTTGTGTCATCGCCGCCGGAATTACCTGGATCGACGTCGACGATATTGTGCCGGCCGCGGGGTGGAAGGCGGGCGGGATCCTGTGCACGGCTTTTATGATCGGCTATCCCATCAGCAGGATGGTGCGCCTGCCGGGCTTGTCGGCGCTCACGGGGCGATGGGATCTGGCTCCGGGAAACCTGGCGTTGGCCTGCGCGGCGGCTTTCCTCGGGCTGTATCTGACGGTGCTGTTCGGGGTCAATGTGGCGTTCGGGCAGCGCAGGGGCTGGTATGACTGATGCTGCTCGACTATCCGGCCTGGCTGCGGATTGACCACTGGCTCAACGTCTTGTTCCTGACCCTGCTGCTGCGCAGCGGCTTCGAGATCCTGTCCACCCATCCAAAGCTGTACTGGCACGCGGACAGTGCTCCCGGGACGGAGTGGGCGCGCTTCACCGACAAAGTGATGCCCACCAACAAGCTCTACGACACCCTGGACGAGGAGGAGGACTATCACCCTCTGATCGCGCTGCCTGGCCATAGGGAGCTGGGCATGGGCCGCCATTGGCATTTCGCCGCGGTCATCGGCTGGATTCTGCTCGGAACTTCGTACTACATATTGCTTTTCGTGACCGGGCAGTGGCACCGATACTGGCCCTATTCCTGGTCGATATTCGCCGAGGCCTGGAACGATATCGTCACCTACGCCAGTTTCAATCTGCCCCCGTTGCTGCCGGGCGAACCGCTGGACGCCATTCAGAAGCTGACTTACGCCGCGGTGATCTTCGTGTTGGCACCATTTCAGATCCTCACCGGGGCCGCGCAATCACCGGCGATCGAGGCACGCTTCCCGCGGTATGTGCGGCTGTTCGGCGGCCGGCAGGCTGCCCGCAGCCTGCACTTCCTCGGCCTGGTTGCGTTCGTGGTGTTCATCGTGATCCATCTGGCGATGGTCTTCTTCTGGGGCTGGGGCCGCCTGACGGCGTTGATGATCTTCGGGTCGGTTCGCAACGCCTACTGGGCGACTGGCCTGTCATTGCTCATCATCGCGGCGATCGTCGCGGTCCACATTGCGGCCACGCTGTGGAGTCAGCGCAGCCCTTCGTCGGTGCGTCGGGTACTCGGCGCGCTGATCAGCGTGCCGCGCAAGGGCCTGTTGCGCCGGTTGGACTCGCGGCAGAACTACCCGGTGCGCATGCTGTCGACGGAGCACCGTGTCAATGGCAAACCGCCGACCGCCGACTATTACAAGGTGATGGCGGTGCACAACTTCGTCGATTGGCGCCTGCGGGTCGGCGGGCTGGTGGAGCAACCGACGACGCTGGACCTGGCTGGGGTTCGGGCGCTGGCTGAGCCGCAGACTCAGCGGGTACTGCACAACTGCGTGCAGGGCTGGACGTCGGTCGGCGAGTGGACCGGAATTCCGCTGGGAACCCTGGTGGATCTGGTGCAGCCGTTGCCGCAAGCCCGCTACATCTGCTTTATGAGCATGCAGGACAACAGCACTGACGAGCCGAGCGCGGAAGGTGGGGGTCAGTTCTACGAGGTACTCGATCTCAAGCTGGCCCACAAACCGCAGATGCTGTTGGCCTACGCGATGAACGGTCAGCCGTTGCCCATCAAGCACGGGGCGCCCCTGCGGCTTCGGGCGGAGACGCAGGTCGGTTTCAAAATGGCCAAGTGGATCAATCAGATCGAGTTCGTAGACGACTATGCCCATATCGGGAAGGGGCGCGGTGGCTGGCGCGAGGACAACGTCTACTACGGCATGGACGGAGAGATCTGACATGACCGCAATCGTCGATGCGCGCCCGGAACTGATCGATCTGGGCCAGATCGCCAGCGCTCGGGTGTCGGAACTGGTCACGGTGCGCGGCGGATACTGCGCGGCCTGCGGTGGAACCGATTTCGCGGTGGGACAGGCGCTGTACCTGGGTTTCTTGTTCCTTGATGAAGACGACGACGCCTACCTCGTCGCACTGACCTGCCGTAATACCTCGTGTCCGCAGCCGCGAACCGCGATCCGGCTGCGATCAGGCGAATTCCTGGACTATTAGCGGGGCAGGTCGGGGCGGGCCAGATCGAATCGTTCTACCAGATCCGCCACGTCGCGCAGCTCGTCGCAGAGCACCGCAAAGCGGCACTCTGCATCGTCGTCGAGCAGACCACGGTTGTGGTAATACACCAGTCGGCGCAGCCGTCCGGCCATCGCGGTGCCCCACCGGATACTCAGGTCGTAGATCTGTTCGTCGTCGACGTCGCTGTGCCGTCCCAGATCCTGCAGCGCGCGCAGCTGCTCGGTGAGCACCGCAACATCGTCGTCGATGCTGATCCTCATAGCGGCGGCTTGGTGACGCTGACCACGAGCGGCTGGCCCCGAAGGGTCAGGTATATCCGGTCGGGGCCGATCGCCATGCCGGACAAGGGTGCGGACCGGGCCGGCCCGGACGGTAGACCGGCCCGGTAGTCAAGGACACTCAGCAGCGGAATGCTGGCGTGTGGATAGCCGGTGAAAGTCGCCGACTCGAAAACGGTTACGTCGGTGTCGGTGCCGGCGTACACGCGGGTGTCGTCGGAGCCCAGGTAGCGAATCGGCGAGGAGACCGGCGAGCGGCCGACGACTTGCAAGCCGTGCCCGCCGCGCGCGGATTCGACGGCGTAGAGGGTGTCGCCGCGCGCGTCGGCCAGATAGACCCGGCCTGCCGCCGTGCCGTCACCCGCTGCCACGAGAACTCTTGCGTCGTAATGCCCGCGTTGCTCGGGCGGCGACGACGAGCCCTTGTAGTACGACAGACCGTTCGGCCCGTAGACGTGGTATTCGATAGTGCGCCCGCGGTTGGCGCCGTCGATGGCACCGGTGGGGCCCGCGGCTACCCGGGCGCCGGGCAGTTTCCGCAGGCCGTACTCCTCGACTGGGGTAACCGTCGCGCCGTCGGCGGACAGCGCGAGCAGCATCCGCATCCCCGAATCTTCGGCCAGCGTGGTCGGCGACGGCCCGGCATCGATGTCGCCGACTTGCCGTAGGCCGGTCAACTCCACCGCTGCTACTCGTTCGCGTGTCGGCTGCGGCACGAACACGGTTCGATCATCGGCGCGGCTGATCTGAACATTGCGTCCGGCGCCGAGTGGTTCAGACAACCGGGTGGCCGCCTCGTCGGGGCGGGCGGGGTGATCGACCGCCGCCAATCGCCCGTCGTCGGTAAGCGCGAGTAGCGCCCCGGTGGCATGCGACCACACGGGGGAGTGCAGCGGCACCCGCACCGGTACCGAGACGGCTTGCGGCGCGCTCTGCGAGACCGGCGCCGCGCAGCCGGCGCAGGCAAGGAGGCCGACGACTGTCGCCCCGAACCCGGCGCCCCAATTCATGACGGCGGGGTACCCCCGCACGTGCACTACTACACCGCTTCGTTTGTGGGACCGGGCAGTCGGGTATGCGAGTCGCTACCGGGGAGCCGACCGCAGCACAGAAAGGAGAGGTCATGTCCGGATCGCTGGAAGGACGGCGGGTCGCGTTTTTGGTGGCGCCGGAGGGTGTCGAACAGGTCGAGCTGACCGAACCGTGGCGGGCGGTCACCGAAGCCGGTGCGCGTCCGACGCTGGTGTCCACAGCCGACGGCCCGGTTCAGGCCTTCAACCATCTGGACCGAGCCGACAAGTTCGACGTGGACCGACAGGTCAAAGATGCCTCGGCGGATGACTTCGATGCACTGGTCTTGCCGGGCGGGGTGGCCAACCCCGACCAGCTGCGCACCGACGAACGCGCGGTGTCGTTCGTGCGCGAATTCTTTGACGTCGGTAAACCTGTCGCCGTTATCTGCCATGGCCCGTGGACACTGGTCGAAGCCGGAGTCGTTGCCGGCCGGCGAATTACGTCGTGGCCCAGCTTGCGTACCGACATCGTCAATGCGGGCGGAGATTGGGTCGACCAGGAGTTGGTGCGCTGCGACTGCGGTCCATCGATACTGCTGTCGAGCCGCAAACCCGACGACCTCCCGGCCTTCTGTGATGCACTGGTGGACGAGTTCGCGGCCCGGGGAGCGACGCTGTGATGGCAGAGCCGATGCCGGTGCCAGTCGAGAGCGACAACCGCCGCGCCCGACTCTGGGTCAACTGGGCCGCTGCCCTGCTGACTGCCGCCGGCGCCGCCCTGGTGATGGTGGTCGCGACGGGGGCCGTGATGAGCACCGCCGCCTGCAGCACCGCCGAGTGCCCCGACCTCGGGCCCAATGGAGTGGTCTTCGGAATGCTCTACTACGGCGCGCCCGTCATTGCCGCGTTGACCATCCTGGCCTCCTTCTTCACGGCGGGGCGCCGGCGTGGATTCTGGGTGCCGGTGGCCGGTTGGGCGCTGCTGGGGATCGATCTGCTGGCGCTGGTGATCGCCTTCCGGCGCTAGAGGGCAGGCGGCTCGTCAATGGATCAGCGCCGAGCACCTGTGCTGGAAGCCCTCGCCGACTACCAACGCAGGGACCGGTACGGGTTCAGCCCGCCAGGACACCGCCGTGGACGCGGCGCAGACGAGTCGGTGCTCGACGTGCTGGGCGCCGATCTGTTCGGCGCCGATGTACTCGCCCGCGGTGGTTTGGATGATTGGGAAGCGCGTGGGGAGTTCCTGACCGACGCCGAGCAGTTGATGGCCGACGCCGTCGGTGCCTCGTCGGCGTTCTTCTCCACCTGTGGCAGTTCGCTTTCCGTTCGCGCCGCGATGATGGCGGTGGCCGGCGGTGCGGACGGCGGACTGCTGCTGCCGCGCGACTGCCACAAGTCCGTGGTGGGTGGACTGATCTTCTCCGGCATCCGGCCGCGCTGGATCGTCCCGCGGTGGGACACCGACCGGCATCTGTGCCATCCGCCGTCGCCGGAACGGGTGGCCGGTGCGTGGGAGGAGAATCCCGACGCCGCGGGCGCTCTGGTGGTCAGCCCGTCGCCGTACGGTACCTGCGCGGACCTGGCTGCCATCGCCGAGATATGTCATGACCGGGGCAAGCCGCTGATTGTCGATGAGGCCTGGGGCGCGCATCTGCCCTTCCACGAAGATCTTCCGACCTGGGCGATGGACGCCGGCGCAGACGTCTGCGTGGTCAGCGTGCACAAGATGGGCGCGGGATTCGAGCAGGGCTCGGTGTACCACATTCAGGGCGATCTCATCGACCGTGAGCGGCTGACGGCGTGCGCCGATCTGTTGATGACCACCAGTCCCAGCGTGCCGATCTACGCAGCACTGGATGGCTGGCGGCGTCAGATGGTGCACCACGGGCATGAATTGTTGGACGCCGCACTTAAATTGGCAGGCGAGGTGCGCGGGCGCATCGGGGAGATTGCGGGAGTCGAAGTGCTCGAAGACGCGTTGCTCGGTGTGGAGGCCTCGCACGATCTGGACCGACTGCAGGTCCTGATCGACGTATCGGGGACCGGGACGTCGGGCTATCAGGCCAGGGATTGGCTACGCGAACAGCGTTTCCTCGACGTGGGATTGGCCGATCACCGGCGCATCCTGGTCACCATGTCCTTCGCCGATGACTCCGGTACGGCTGACCGGCTGCTGGACGCGCTACACGGGTGGCGCGACGCCGCGGCATCTTTCCAACGACCGCCGAAGATCCGATTGCCTTCGCCGCAGGAGCTGCAACTGGAGACCGTGCAGTTGCCCCGGGACGCATTCTTCGGTCCTACCGAGATGGTCGCCGCATCGCGGGCTGCCGGACGCATCGCAGCAGAGCAGATCACCCCGTATCCGCCGGGCGTGCCGGCAGTGGTGCCCGGCGAGCGCCTCGACACCGCCGTCATCGACTATCTGCGGTCCGGTCTGGCAGCCGGGATGGCATTGCCCGACGCCGCGGATTCGTCACTCGAGCAGATCCGCGTGGTGGCCTAAGAGCCGGCGCGGGTTTTGCCCCAACAGCGTCGGGGTAGCCCATAGCCATGGCACAGACGACATTGCACAGCCGGACGGACGTGGTCGATTTCCTCACCGAGCAGCATCAGCGCATCAAGACGCTGTTCGACGAGACACTGCTGGCCGCCGGCTCCGAGCGAGACGAGTCGTTCGTCCGGCTGCGCCGGCTGCTGGCCGTTCATGAGACGGCCGAAGAGGAGATCGTGCATCCGCGAGCTGCCCGCGAGCTCGACAACGGCCGCGCGATGATCGATGCGCGGTTGGCCGAGGAGAAGAAGGCCAAGGAGGCCCTGGGTGAGCTGGAGAACGTCAACGTCGATTCGGAGTTCTTCACCGAAAAGCTTCGGGAGCTTCGCGACGACGTCCTCGAACATGCCGGCCACGAAGAACACGACGAATTTGCCCAGCTGCGTGACGAACTCAGCGAATCCGAACTGAAGCTGTTGGAGAGGGTGGTCAGGCTCGCCGAGGCGATCGCTCCCACCAGGCCACACGCCGGGGTCGAGGGAGCACTGGCCAACGCGTTTGTCGGGCCCTTTGCCTCCATGGTGGACCGGGCTCGAGACGCGATCCTGGGGTATGACTCATGATCGGCCTCGGGTTGCTGCTGCTGATCCTGGGCCTGGTTTTCGACATCTACGTCCTGTGGGCGGTCGGGATCGTCCTGCTGGTCGTGGGAGCGGTGTTCTGGCTGTTGGGGGCGGTGGGGCGCCCCGTCGCCGGCAGACGCTACTGGTATTGATCGGCTCCGTGGCCTAAGTCAGACCCGCCCGCCCGCGCCCAGCGCGCCCTGCATATCGGGCTTCATCGCCACCAGCTGGGCGTTCCAGTAGCCCCAGCTGTGCACCCCGGCGGCGTCGATGTTGAACGTCGCATTGTGACCGCCCGCACCGGTGTAGGCGTCGCGGAAGGCGACGTTGCTCTGCATCACGACCTGCTCGATCACCTGGCCGGGAAGGCTGCCCTCGCCGATCTCCGACGGGGTGCCGTTGCCACTGTAGATCCACAGCCGGGTGCCGTTGCCGGCCAGGCGCCCGGCTTGGACCGTCGGGTCGTTGCGTTGCCAACCCCCGCTCCCGGATGGCCCCCACATGTCCTGGGGGTTGAACCCGCCCTCGTCGTTCATCGCCATTCCGATCAGCGTGGGTCCGTTTCCGCTGGACGGTGTCAGCAGCGCTGAAAGTGATGCGGCATAGGCGAATTGCTGCGGATGGTAGGCCGCTAGGATCAGTGCCGACGACCCGGACATGGAGATGCCCACCACCGCGTTGCGAGTGGAGCGCACACCTTTCCCGGCGAGGAAATTCGGCAACTCGCTGGTCAGAAACGTCTCCCATTTGTAGGTCTGCCCGTTGGCCGACCCGTACCAGTCGGTGTAGAAGCTGGAACGCCCACCGACCGGTGCCACCACTGACATCCCGGAACCGGCGTACTCGCTGAACGCCGGCGTTTCAATGTCCCAGCCGCTGCGATCGTCGCGAGCCCGCAAGCCGTCCAGCAGGTAGACGGCGGGTGCGCCGCCGCCCTGGAATTCAACGGTGATGTTGTGGCCCATGCTCGGCGAGGGCACAGACAGGAATTCGGGTCCCGCGGCGCCGGCGGGAGGGGCCGATGCGCCCAGGCCGATCAATGCCGGCAGCAACGCTGCCGCCGCTGCGACCGCGCTGACCCGGCGCGGCCGGTGCGTTGCGTTGTTCCACATCGTTCTCCCCTTTCCCGCAGACCCGAGCGCCAAGGCCCGTCGGCCGGGTGTGCGAGAGGGGAGGGATCGACACAGGTCCCGAAGGCTTTGGGTCCACCCGTCGGCATTGCGAAAATCCGCGGATGGCTGCCATGCGGTCTGAAGACAGTTATCTGACCTACTTGTCTTAACAAAGTGGGGGACCGTTGTCCAGAGCGTTCGCCAAAGCACTGCCGCGAAAAAAATTTCGGCGCAGGCGGTTTGAGCCGGGGGCGCGGTGGGCACCTACACCGACATGTCCGCTCGTACCAGCCTCGATTCCATTGGCTCGCTGGCGATCGCGGTATCGGCAGTCGGTGCCGCGATGCTTTTGACCCCCGGCGTTCCCGCCGCGAGGGCGGCCCCGTGTCCCGACACCGAGGTGGTGTTCGCGCGCGGAACGGGTGAGCCACCGGGCGTCGGCCCGACGGGCCAAGCGTTCCTCAATGCACTGAACGCCCGCTTGGGAACAAGCCCAGCCGTCTACGCGGTCAACTATCCGGCCAACGACCACTGGGATACCGGGGTCGACGGTATTCGGGACGCCGGTGCTCACGTCGTCTCCCGCGCGACCAGCTGTCCCCGAACCAAGATGGTGCTGGGCGGTTACTCCCAGGGCGCGGCCGTGATGGGTTTCGTCACCTCGGCCCAAGTGCCTGACGGGGTCGACCCGGCGACCGTGCCCAAGCCACTGGAGCCCGACGCTGCCGATCACGTGGCCGCGGTCGTGTTGTTCGCGATGCCCAACGAACGGGCGATGAACTTCCTCAAGGAACCCACGATCGTCATCGGTCCGCTGTATCAGGCAAAGACCCTGCAGGTGTGCGCCGTCGAGGACGCGGTGTGCTCCGACGGCATGAACTTCGCGGCGCACGACAGCTACGCCGGGGACGACGCAACGATGGTTCAACAGGGGGCCGACTTCGCCGCCCGCCAGCTGATCCAGGGCCGCGTGGGATAGCGCACTGACACCCCGCCGACATCGCCGACGACGGTGGCGGCGCGAGCAGATCCGGGTCTCCGATCCTGACCAGGTCCGGCGCTCGATCCGCGGCACCGCCATCGGCAACTTCATGGCGTGGTACGGGATGCGCTATGTTGCTGGCCTTTTCGGTTCCGGCGTTCGGTCTGATACGCGCCGCCCGCAACTATCCGGCGGCATGCGCCGGAGTTCTGTTGATCGGGCTGATGCTGCTGTGCTTCGATGCGACCTTGCCGGCGACCCTGCCCGCACTGTTTCCCGCCCCGGTGCGCTACGGAGCGCTGGGATCGGCTTCAACCTGTCGGTCTGGGTGTTGGGAGGTACCACACCGTTGATAGCCGAGACATTGGTCTCGGCCAGCTGCAATCCGATGGCCCCGACCTAACTTTTGGTCGTAGCCGGGGCCATCGGTGCGCTCGCGCTGGTCTTCACCCCCGAGGTCGCTGGCAGGCGGTTACCCGGCTCGGGGTCGGCGGTAGAGAGCGAAGCACGTGCACGCGAACTCGCCGCGGGACGTGAGGGTTAGCGGACGTGCCGAAACCCCTGCACGCCGGCCAGCGCGTCGGCCACCGACGACATCGTCGGCACGGCGTTGCCCGGGTCGCAGATCCGCAGCAGTCGTGACACGGCGACGCCGGGCACCGTCGTGCAGTAGACCATGGCGTCGGCGCATCGGTCGGTGATGGTCTTCAGGGCTGAAAAGCCAGCGGTGCCAATAAATTCCAGATCATTGAGGTCCAGTACCAACCACTCGCAGTAGCTCGCGCATCGTTGCACGTAGTCGGCCAACTGGCCGGCATTGGAGGCGTCGAGTTCACCGCCCACGCTGATCACCGCGCCGGAGCGTCCCCAGCGGGTGACGGAACGGGCGGTGCGGCTCGCCCAGGTATCGGACGGGGGAAGGGAATGTATTCGGTTCGCCGGGAATACCGATCCGGCGGCTTTCAAAGCGGGCATTGAATTACTCCATCAGTCGAAACTCGTACTGTGGATCGCGTCGATGCGAGTTACACCTTCACGGATGAGATGCAGGGAGGAAGCCTCCCTGGCTAGCGTGGGTGACGCGTCTTTCCGGGTGGCTGTGAACTCAACCTGCTAACGAACCTACGCCGATCTTCGGCGCACTGCAACGATTCGGTAGCGGTACCTATTTTGATCGCCTCCGAATTGCCTTGCAGCAAACCGCTTCGGGGACCTTTTCCACGTTTAGGCGCCGGTGTCGCGGGTAACAACCGGTTATGGCATTTCCGCAGACCACCCAGCGTTCGCTGCTCGTCTGGCATGTGCACGGGTCGTGGATGGACTCCTTCGTCGCCGGCGAACACCGCTACCTCATTCCGGTCAACGCTCCGCATGATCCCGACGGTCGCGGTTTGTGCGGTCGCGACTGGCCCCATGCGCAAGAAATTCCCCTGGCCGAACTGCGTGAACACGACATCGACCTGGTGGTACTGCAGCGACCACACGAGCTTGAGCTCACCGCACGCCTGCTGGGCCGGCGGCCCGGAATCGATGTTCCCGCGGTGTACGTCGAGCACAACACCCCGCGGCCGTTCGTGGTGGAGAGCCTGCACCCGATCGCGGATCGCGGCGACATCCCGCTGATCCACGTCACCGCGTTCAACCAGCTGATGTGGGACAACGGCCGGGCGCCGACCATGGTGATCGATCATGGCATCGCCGACCCAGGCCATCTGTACACCGGGGACATCGCGGCCGCCGGAGCCCTGATCAACGAGCCGCTGCGGCGGTGGCGCACTGTCGGCGCGGACCTGCTGGGCGCGTTGGGGCAATCGGTGCCGGTCGACGTTTGGGGGATCGGCACCGAAGATCTCAACGATCCGGCGCATCGGTGCGCAGGCGTCGTCGGCCATGGCGACCTGCGCACCGACCAGTTGATGAAGGAACTGGCGCACCGGCGGGTCTACCTGCACACCGCGCGCTGGACGTCGCTGGGCCTGTCGCTGCTGGAAGCCATGTTCTTGGGAATGCCGGTGGTGTCGGTGGCCGCCACGATGGCCCCGATCGTGGTGCCCCCCGAGGCGGGCGTCGTCAGCGCGGACCTCGACACCTTGCGGACTGCGCTCAGCGGTCTGGTCGCCGACCGCTATCTGGCCGAGGTGGTCGGCAAGGCGGCCCGTAATTACGCCATGGAGCACTTCGGACTCGACCGATTCCTGTGTCAGTGGGACCAGGTCATCGAAGCGCAATGCAGCGCCAGGAGTAGCGGGGGAGTACTGCCGTGAAGGTCGCAATGATTTCCGAACATGCCAGCCGGCTGGCAGGGCTGGGCGAAGCCGTCAACGTCATGGCCGTATCCACGGTCCGGATGGCTGCTCGGGTGTCGGGCTCTGGGTGATGGCCTGCGCGCCAAATATGTAGGACCTGAGCGTTATTTGGCTAACCCTTGGTTCCGGAACACGGTCTACCTTCCGCGACGCTGAAGTGCTTGTCGCCGCCGGATGATCGGAGGAAAATGGTGACATCTAACGGCGGACCTGGGCGGAGCCGAGACATGGCGGTGACGAGCCGCAGTGACATGATGCGCGACGTGGCGGAGCTGGTGCAGACGTTGAATCAGCGAGCACGTGTCGACGCCGACGGTGCACTCGATGAACTGGTGGCGAATCTGTTGGGGCACATGTCTTGTGCGCAACACGCTGGTGTCACGCTCACGACATCGGGTGGCGAGGTGCGAACTCTGGCCGCGACAGACCGGTACCCGGCGGTGCTGGACGACATCCAGCGCCGGCAGGGGGAGGGGCCCTGTCTGGCCGCGGCGTGGAAGCATCACGTCATTCGCCTGGATGACATCTGCAGCGAGGAGCGCTGGCAGTTGTATTGCCGGGAGGTCGCAGCCACGACTCCGATCCGTTCCGTTCTGGCATTCGAAATATTCACCGGTGACGGCACCACAGGTGCCCTGAACTTCTACTCCCAGTCCGCGAACGTTTTCGATGACGACTCGGTGGAGTTGGGTTTGGTTTTGGCTACCCACGCTGCCCTGGCTTGGCATATGGTTCGCCGCGACGAACAGTTCCGCAGCGCGCTGGCCTCCCGTGACGTCATCGGCCAGGCCAAGGGCATGCTCATGGAGCGGTTCGACATCGACGCGTTACAAGCCTTCGAGCTGCTCAAGCGACTATCGCAGACCTCCAACACGCCGCTGGCTGAGGTGGCACAGCAACTGGTGGGTCGCGCAGGCACGGAGGAGCTAGGCAGCGCGTTAAGGTCGGCTTTCCGCCCTGATCGCCGCCCAGACGGTCTTGCCGCGAGGGGTGGGGATACTGCCCCATGCGCGACTCAGCGCGCAGACAACCGCTAGGCCCGAGTCCCGGGCCGGGAAGCCGTCAGTCGCTTCGTGGAGCACCGCCGGGGCGGCCTCTGCGTCTTGTACCGCGATGGTGACCGTGGAGCCGGCGCTTTCCAGCAGCACCGTCGGTGAGCTTTCTGTGTGGCGCAATACATTCTCCACCAGCACGTCCACGATCACCTTGGCCGTTGGTATCGACTGATCCTGCGACCAGCTGGCCAGCCATTCCGCGACGAAGTCACGGGCGCGGCGCAGGCTGCTCAAGCGGCGTGGCAATTCTGTGCTGGCCCTGCAGCGGGTGCGGCTGGAGCGTGGCACCGAGCCCAACGCAGTCTCAAGGTCCGGGTGTGCCGGGACGTAGCGCGTCACGCCGGTTTCGGCGAGCCGCGCCATTGTTTCGAGGCGGTCGCAGACCAACAGGATTGGGATATCGGGCCAGACCCTCACATGCCAACGGGCGCTGGTGAACACAGACCACGCTGAGAGCGCCGGGACGTGCAGTTCGCCGACGTCAACCAGCACTGCGGGCGGTTCGGTGAGCGCTGCCTTGATCACGCTGTCGCGCAGTTGGAGGTAGTTGCTGCTGTCCAGGGTTCCGACAGCGGTCAGCAGGCACACCCCGCCCACATCACTTGCCGACACAGTGAGTTGACCTGGCGCCCTAGTCATGGCCGCACCCGGTCTGCAGTCCGTCATCGCACTCGTACACCACTGAGGGGCTAATTACCCGCCCGTGGCGACAAGTTCACCTGTCGTGCCGCCGCAATTTCAGCTCACAGTCAACAGGGTGTGGTCCAGATCGGAGAGCACCTCAGGAGGCAGCTTGCCGGTGAATGCGGCCAGGAAGCGAGCTGCCAGGTCTCGCACTTTGACGTTGGTCTCCTGCGAGCGCCACACCAGGATGTCGAACGCGCGTTCGGCGGAGATGCCGTAGGCCACCATCAGCACGCCCTTGGCCTGCTCGATCACCGCACGGGACTCGGCGACCTCGGAGACCGCGGCGCTGACATCGGCCTGCAGCACATTGGTGACGTCGACATAGAAGCCGGCCGTGCCGGTCACCGTGCCGGCGTCGTCGAGCATGCGGTCGCCGACCACGATCACCCAGTGCTCTTGCCCGCCGGTGTCGATGATCCGGTGCCGGCTGCTGAAGGGCTCGCCCTCCACGACGCGTTCCAGCACCTCAGCCACTTGGGCGCGGTCCTCGGGATGCTTGTGCTGCAGCAGCAACTCGGTGCTCGGTGTCACCGTGCCCGGCTCGTAGCCGTGCATGCGGGCTACCGTATCCGACCACTCCCAGCGCTGCTCGCCGAGCCAGTAACGGAACCGGCCGACCCGCTGCGGCTCACCGTGGCCGACTACCAGATCGAGATCACTCTGGACCTCAGAGTCGTCGCCCATTGGCATCACGAACGAAGCGTTGACATCCCCGACCACCGCATACCCGCCTTCTCGTACCCCAACAGTATGAGCTGATTCCAATGGCCGGCGGGGCAAACCGCAGCCTGGAATCGCAGGAATGAACGCACGGACGATCCAGACTGGCGCTGCCTCCTGAACGCCCGAGCGACGTAACTATCCACAATTTCGTCGCGCTGCGCAACTACCACTTTGTTTCCCCGTCGGCCGAGCCGGGTAAGCGCTGTGACAGGTGTGTTCCAGCAAAGCGGACCGCCACGAAATATCGACTCGATGGAAGGAGTCAGAAGTGAAGCTCTCCAAGACTGCGGCCAAGACCGCCGCCGGCGCGGCCGGAATTGCCGCGCTGAGTGTTTTCTCCGCGACCACCGCCACGGCCGAGCCGGCGATCCAACCGTTCGGCACGCCCGAACAGCTCAATGACGGGGCGATGGCCACGTCCTACACAGTCAGCAACCTGGGGCCCGCCAACGTCACCATTCCCGGGTACCAGCCTCACGGCAAGCTGTATCAAGCCGACGTGACGGCTCGTGCCGACCGGGGCACGGTGACCCCGGTGGTCGCCGACTTCAACGCGAGAGCGGCGAACAGCGACACCTACCGGGTGATCAACACGGTGCCCACTCCGGGCGGTATCAATCCCGGACCGATCGCGCAGGGCGCTGCGGCGAACGGCAAGATCTACTTCGATGTCACCGGTCCGGCGCCGGATGGAGTCGTATACAACGACGGTGTCCAGGACGTACTGGTCTGGACCAGCAAGGCCTGACGCCGGCGTTGAGCTGGGCCCGATCTTCGGATCGGGCCCAGTTTCGCTTGGCTTGCCCACCGGCCCTGCCGGTAGCCACGGTTAGCCACGGCCACGACGGGTATGTCTGACTCATGACGTCCCTGAATTGCTCGTTGTGGGGGGAGAAGTTTCGTCCCACGGAACTGGCTCGCCCGGAGATCCGGGCGACTTCGCCCGAGTTGGCGGCGTAAGTGTCATGGCATCGGCGAAAGAGCCAGGGGCGCAGCGCTATCTACCGGAACGACGGACGCTGGGGGCGCTGCGTGAGGCGGCTGCGCAGTGCCGCGGTTGCACGCTGTACCGCGACGCGACGCAGACCGTGTTCGGCGAGGGGCACCGGGGTGCGCCGCTGATGCTGGTCGGTGAGCAACCCGGCGATCACGAGGATCTCGAGGGCCACCCTTTCGTCGGCCCGGCCGGGCGATTGCTGGACCGTGCGGTACGCGACGCCGGCATAGACCCGGCGCAGGTGTATGTGACCAACGCGGTCAAGCACTTCAAGTTCACCCGCCGCGAGGGCAAACGCCGGATCCACCAGAAGCCGGGCCGCACCGAGGTGGTGGCGTGCCGGCCGTGGCTGATCGCCGAGATCGACTCGGTGCGGCCGGAAGTGGTGATCTGCCTGGGCGCCACGGCCGCACAGTCGTTGCTCGGACCCTCGTTTCGTATCTCCACCGGACGCGGCGAGCTGCTGTGCCTGCCTGGCCTAGCCGGGTCCAACGGCCGGCCGCGGGTCCTGGCCACGGTTCATCCCTCGGCGGTGCTTCGTGACCGCAGCGACCAGCATGCGCAAGCCTACGAAGCATTCGTCGACGACCTGCGGATAGCCCGCAACGCCGTGACCGGAGGTAGCGCACCGCTGGTGCACCCCGCCGTTTGACAAACCCGGTGGCGGGTAACCGTGTGCGTGTTGAAGGGAGCAACCAATGCCGAAAACCGCGGACTTCATCCTCGATAGGCTGCGTCAGTGGGGGGTGCACCGGATCTTCGGCTACCCCGGTGACGGCATTCTCTCGATGGTCGGCGCCTTGGACCGGGCCGGCGGAGACCCCGAACTCATCCAGCCGCGCCACGAGGAGATGGCGGCTTTTATGGCCACCGGCCACGCCAAATTCACCGGCGAGCTCGGGTGTTGCTTGGCCACCTCGGGCGGCGGGGCGATCCACCTGCTCAACGGGCTCTACGACGCCAAGCTGGACCACCAGCCGGTGGTCGCGATCATCGGTCAGCAGAAGCGGATGTCGCTGGGCGCGGCCTTCCAGCAGGAGATCGACCCGAACTCGCTGTACAAGGACGTCTCTTCGGACTTCGTTCAAACCTGCATGGCGCCGGTCCAAGCTCGCCACCTGGTGGACCGGGCCTGCAAGGTGGCGCTGACCAATCGGACCGTGGCGACCATCATCCTGCCCGAGGACGTCGCCGAGGAAGAGGCGGTCCCGTCACCGCCACGCCAGCATGGGGCCGTCTTCAGCAGTGTCGGGTGGACCAAACCGCGGATGATCCCGCCGCAGCACGAGCTGCGCAAAGCCGCCGAGATCCTCAACGAGGGCGAGAAAGTGGCGATCCTGGTGGGCGCGGGAGCCGCTGACGCCGCCGACGAAGTGGTCGAGGCCGCCGATCTGCTCGGCGCCGGTGTCGCCAAGACGTCGTTGGGACGCGCCGCGCTGCCCGATGAATTGCCGTATGTGACCGGGCCGATCGGACTGCTGGGCTCCACGGCCAGTGAGGCCATGATGTCGGGTGCCGACACCTTGCTCATGATCGGGACCAGCTTCCCCTACGCCGAGTGGTTGCCCAAAGAAGGGCAGGCTCGCGGGGTGGAGATCAACCACGACGGCCGGATGATCGGGGTGCGCTACCCGGTCCAGGCCAATCTGATCGGTGACTCCAAAGACACTCTGGCCGAACTGATACCGCTGTTGAACCGCAAGAAGGACCGGTCCTGGCGGCGCAAGATCGAAAGCGAAGTGGAGACCTGGTGGCGGGTTCTCGATGACCGGGCCCACGATAAGGCCAGCCCGCTCAATCCCGAACTGGTGGTGCACGAGCTCGCCAAGCGTCTGCCCGACAACGCCATCGTCACCACCGACGCGGGGTCGGTCGCCAACTGGTGGGCGCGGCACCTGCGGCTGCGGCGCGGCATGGCGGCCTCACTGGCCGGGAACCTCGCGACCATGGGGCCCGGCACTCCGTATGCGATCAGCGCCAAGCTCGCTCACCCGGACCGGCCGGTGATCGCCGTCGTCGGCGATGGCGTCTTTCAGATGAATGGGATGGCCGAGATGATCACCGTGAAGCGCTATCTGGACCGGCTGTCTGATGGACCGCTGATCTTCTGCGTATTCAACAACCAGGACCTCAACCAGGTGACCTGGGAGCAGCGGGCCATGGGCGGCGAGCCCAAGTTCGAAGACTCGCAGATGATCCCGGACGTGCCTTACGCCGAATTCGCCAAACTTCTCGGCTTGACCGGAATTCGATGCGACAGCCCGGATACGATCGGCCAGGCCTGGGACCAGGCGCTGTCTGCGCCCGGTCCAGTGGTGCTCGAAGTCGTGGTGGACCCCGATATTCCGC
The DNA here is from genome assembly GCA_001673575.1 of Mycolicibacter heraklionensis. Classification (GTDB taxonomy): domain Bacteria; phylum Actinomycetota; class Actinomycetes; order Mycobacteriales; family Mycobacteriaceae; genus Mycobacterium; species Mycobacterium heraklionense_A. Next base: position 55,555 of record LZME01000023.1, read on the forward strand.
CGGTGCCACCGCATATCGAAAAGATGATCGCCAAGAACACCGCCAAAGCGATCATCAAGGACCCGGACCGCGTAAGCGTCGTCACCAAGGGTGCTAAGCAGAAGATGCACGAGTTCGCCGAGTCGGCCAAGCAGTCGGTGCGCGACATCCGCAGCAAGAACGGCGGGTAATCGCCGATGACCACTTTGGGGGTGCCCGGAGCCCTGCGTCGCCGGCCGCCGCACCTAGACGGTGTCTACGTGCCGCAGGAGGATTCGCATCTTCTGATCGAGACCATGGAACGCACGGGGTTGGCCCGCGCGGCCCGGGTGCTGGACCTGTGCACCGGCAGCGGGGTGGCGGCCATCGCTGCGGCCGAGCTGGGTGCACAGAGTGTCACTGCGTTCGACATCTGCCCGCGAGCGGTTCGGTGTGCCCGGGATAACGCGCGCGCCGCCGGTGTCGACGTAGTGATTCGCCAGGGGCCGTGGGGTGGTGCATTGCGCTGTGCCCCATTTGATCTCGTGGTAGCCAACCCGCCCTATGTGCCCTCGCCGAGTGGCGGTGGGCCCATTCCGTCGGCGGGCGGTCCGGAATGGTCGTGGAACGGCGGCGTCGACGGGCGAATCGTGCTGGATCCGCTCTGCCGGTCGGCAGCGGAGCTGTTGCGCAGCGGCGGTTCCCTGCTGCTGGTGCAGTCCGCCCTGGCTGACGTCGCGCACTCATTGCACAGCCTGCGGGAATCGGGCCTGTCGGCCGAGATCGCCGCTGTCCGGAGTATTCCGTTCGGACCGGTGCTCTCGGCGCGCGCCGGCTGGCTGGAATCCACCGGCCGGGTATCGCACGGCTGTCGTGTGGAGCAACTAGTGGTGATCCGGGCGGATAAGCCGTGACGACTCCGGACAAGAGAGTGGTTCAGCCGGTTCGTAACGGCCCGGTCCTGGTCGCCGGTCCGGTGCGCATCGAGACCCCCGAGGGGGTCACCGAATCCGATCGCTTCATGGTGGCCATCTGCACCTGTGGGCGCAGTCGCAACTATCCGCTGTGCGACACCAGCCATCGGCGTCGGAGAGCGTCAGACCGTCGAACCGATGCGGACGTCGTCAAAGCCGAGTAGCTGTCGGCGGTTGCCTTATCGGTCGGCGTCGTAGTCGTCGTCGGGGAGTGGAGCGCTGATGGCCTGATCGATCAGGTCGGCCGGGTTGGCTTCGGTGTCGTCGGCGTTTTGCAGGACGGTCGGATCCAGTCCCTCGTCGTCGCTCTCGTCGGCGGGGATCCGCTGCTCGGCGAGATCTGCCTCCGGAACGTCTTCGGTCGCCGGTAGCCGTTCAGGGTTGGTCATCATGACCCCTTTCGTTTCCGCGTTCGGGGCGGGTCGGCGCGTTGGGCGGCAAGCAGTGCATAGTCCGTTTTCAGTTGGGAGTTGTCCGATCGCAGCCGGCTGTTGTCGGATTCCAGTCTGCTGTTATCGGACTCCAATCGGGCGTTGCGCGCCTCCAGGCCGAGGATGGTCCCGATACCTGCCACGTTGATGCCGATACTTACCAGCTCCGTGATCCGCCGAAGCCGCGCAAGGTCGTCATCGCTGTAGCGACGCGTCCCGCCCGCGGTGCGCGCCGGGGTGAGCAGGCCGCGGCTCTCGTAGAGCCGCAAGGTCTGCGGTCCGATACCCGACAACTCGGCCGCCACCGAGATGCCGTATACCCCAAGCCCGGATCGGGCATTCATCTCGTCGACCACTGTGCATCCGCTTCCACTCGTCGAAAAATCTCTCGTGCACCCTCTTGCAGGAACCTACCACCGGTGCTATATAAAAATCTATGTCGGTAGACATAGATGATCTGCCGCAGATCTAGGAGGTGGAGATGATGTTGATGCGTACCGACCCGTTCCGTGATCTCGACCGCTGGACCCAGCAGGTACTGGGCACCGCGGCGCGGCCGGCGGTCATGCCGATGGATGCCTGGCGTGACGGCGACCAGTTCATCGTCGAGTTCGACCTGCCCGGCGTGGCAGAGGATTCCCTGGATCTCGATGTCGAACGCAATGTGCTGACGGTGCATGCCGAACGTCCTGGGCTGGATCAAAGTCGCGAGATGGTGTCCGCCGAACGGCCCCGCGGTGTGTTCAGCCGCCAGCTGTTCCTCGGTGACAATCTGGACGCCGGCCAGATCCAGGCCAGTTATCAAGACGGGGTGCTGAGGCTGGTAATTCCGGTCGCCGAGAAGGCGAAGCCCCGGCGGATCAAGATCGCCAGCAGCCACGGCGAACGGGCCATTGACGCCTGATTGCGAGAGGCCGGGCGGCGGCCTGCTAACCGGTGAAGGAGGTGTGCGCGATGACCACCGACACTTTGACCGCGGAGGTGCTCGACGAGGCGGAGAGCGTTGTGCGCGCCGAATGGCTGCGCCTGTTGACCGCCGCAGTGCCTGGACACTGGACCGCGGTATCCACCGACATGCCCGTCGCCCGGCCTCGTCCCTCGAAGCTCGTCTGGTGCGGCCTCCCTAGTGGGCGGCGAGACGTGGCGCTGCCGTCTGGCCGCCGACAGCGGTCGGCCACGCGGCGGCGTACCAGGAGGGTGTGGCCGACGCAGCGGTCCCCTCCGTGACGCCGCCGGGCGGTGAGTCGTGTGTCGCTCGCAGCTATTCGACCATTGTGAGCGCAATCGACGCAGACCGGGGACTGCGTGCGCATCGCCACCGATGTGGCAGCGAAATGTGCTGAGCCGCGTGCGACATCACCGTATGGGTTGACGGGGTCACGCTGCCGCCAGTGCTCTCAGTGGCAGCGGGCCCCGCCGGCCTGACCGAAGCCGAACCGCAGCCGTCACACCGTCGTCTCGAGGCGGACGTTGGCGAAGCCCAGTAAATTGACCAGCCGGTGCACGACTGCGCGATCGCTGCGCAGCAGGGCCGTTCGGCCGTGGGCGGCGCAGTAGCGGTCGAGCAGGCAGAGTTGGCGGTGACCGACGAATTCCAGTTCCCGCGCGTCGATCTCGAGGGTGTCGTGCGACAACAGCGGCAGGACCCGCTGCAGGGTGGTCAGGAACAGCGGCTCGCTGGCGGCGTCGAGCGTGCCGGCCAGGGCGATGGCATTGCGCCCGGCGGGCTGGGCATACAGCTGAAACGGCACCGAACTGGGTCCGGCCGCCGGGTGCAGGCACAACAACCCGGCCACGGCGTCGCCGAGTTCGGCCACGTTGTAGCCGCACATCACCGCGACCGGCAGGGTGGAGATTCGCCGGTCACCAAGGAATTCCAGAGCCGCCTGCGCGTCGCGTTGTGCGGGTGTGCGCACCACCGGCGTGACATCGATGACGATTCGTAGTCCGCTGTAGCCGTCGGCGACCGCAGCGACCGCAGCCGCCGCATAGCGCTCGGTCATACGCTCGGCGTCGACGACATCACCCCGGAACAGGAAGTGCTCCGACACGGTCTTGACGTGTACCTCGCGGGCGTCCTTTCCGAGGCCGGCCGCGGCCAAGGCTGCCCGCATCGTGGCGGGATCGTCCGCGCCGACATAGCCGACGCGTTGGTCGAGGTTCAATCCATCCGCGACGTACTCCGCCGCACGGAGCAGGAACTCCCCGGGATCTTGGTATTCCCAACCGACGTGGCCGAATTCGCCGGACCGATCTGCTCGATACGCCCTCATCACGCCGACTTCCTCATCCGCAGATGCGCCTGCACCGTGGTTCCGCTCGCCGCGGTGTGGATGCGTACCAGGTCCGCTGTCGCGTTGACCACGAACAGTCCGCATCCGTGGTCGTAGTCGCTGATAAGGGGCCGCCGCCCGGCCAGCCGATCGGTCAGGAGGCCGGAATCGCGTACCTGACAGATCAATTGGTCGCTCTCCGCCCACAGCAGCAAAGTGCACGGGCCCCGGCCATGCTGCAGGCTGTTGGATGCCAGCTCGTTGACGATCAACTGCAGATCCGCGACCTCGGCGGCAGCGAAACCGAACCACCGGGCGTACTTGGCGGAGAACTGGCGCGCCCCGGCCAGATCGGACAGTCGGTGCAAGGTGTAGTTTGCGGCGGTAGCACTGCCCGGCAGTGGTTCGTTGTAGCGCTCCCACGCGGCGTCGGGAGCGAAGCCGGAGCTGGGTTGCTCCGGGTGGCCGGAATGCCCGAGGCTCGGGTGGGTGATCTCGGCATCGACGAGAATGTCGGAGTCCAGATGCGTTGCATCGTAAGGACAAAGCATGGTGAGATCTCGTCCGGTGAACGCCTCGTTGACCAGAGCCTCATGCTGCACGCAGGCCGGATATTCCAGCTTTGACCGGCCGCTCCAGACCGGCTCGGCCACCATCCGTACCGGACCCGACGGGTGTCGGGCCGCGAAAGCCCCCAGTACACCGCCCAGAATATGAGTCGGGTTGCGTCCGACCTGGCTCATATCGGACAGGCTCGCCGTCTTGGCTGCGCCCGCAGGAAGGGCATTGCGGAGCAGCGAGAGGTTTGGTTCTGGCACCGCCACCAAGATCGGAAATTCGGCGGCCACCGCGTCGGCGATATACGGCACCAGGTAATCGAGATATTCCTGCGGTGAGCGGTAGAACAGCGCGATATGACTGAAGGAGCCGCGATCAGCGCCGGCGGCGACAGTCATCGAGAGTGCCCCTGTCATCCAACGCGAATCGGCCGCACAGCTACGCCAACCCCAACTGTGCGAGGCACGATCCGACTGTTTGCGCTATCCCGCGGTTGGCATCAGTACCAGTAACGCCGACCCGCGACCGGACGACCGACCGCGCCCAGAATCCACAGGGCAGCACCGACGACCAGCAGAATGACGCCGATCGTCCAGAGGATATTGATCTTGAAAATGAGCGCCAGAATAAGCAGGACCACTCCGAGGGCAATCATCACCAGTCCTTTCTCAGACAATCAAACCGACCGCACCCAACGAAGAGGGTTGCGGTAAATGACAATCGGACACAACCGGGTTGAACCCGAGGTAGTTCAACGGACCCGCCAATGTTGTGACAGCGATGGTTCCGGCAGTTGCACAGCTCGTTTGGCTGCCGTGAAAATAGTCGCGCTGCCATGCCGCAAAGACGCCGATCAGCAGCCAGATCAGCACAATAGTCCCGGCCAATCCACCGAATCGCATCCGTCCTCCATTCATCTGTACCCCGATCAGTTCCCCATTCGAACGCGCTCGAAACCTGGCAATCCTCACGGGAGCCGGGCGATGTTTGGCCGCCGCGGCGCCGGGGTACTGCGGGGATTCGGTGGAACATCGGCGAACGAACGGGGGTGCGCAGATGACGTTGCTGGAGACAGCCGAATCCGGTGTGCGGGTGGGCAGTCACGCGGAGTGGATCGGTGAAGCCGGTGACATTGTCGACCGGATGCTCCGCAACGTCGCTCACGGCCGCTTCGAAAGATCATTGTCGGCGCTGACGGCGTTCGCGGCGATTGTCACGACCGCCGAGATCTATCTCGAGCATTACAAGGCCGGCTTCGGCAACAAGTGGATGTGGAGCCCGGTCCTGGTCACGCCGCCGGTGGTGGTCGCCGGGATCGCAGGGGTGTTCTCCCGCCGCTGGGCCAAGCGCTGGCTGCCGTTGACCGCAGGGGTGTACGCCGCTAACGGCCTGCTGGGGGAGTACCTGCACGCTCGCGGGGTCGCTCGCAAGCCCGGCGGCTGGAAGATGGCGTCCTACAACGTTCCGATGGGGCCGCCGATCGCAGCGCCCGGTCTGATGGCAATGGTCGGCGGGATGGGCTTGCTGGCTGCGGTGCTGCGCCGCGAACGCTGAGGGGCCGGCAGCCATGGCCGACACCTCCCGTCCCGACCACCTGCCGAACCTACGTGCCGATCGTCAACCACCGCATCCGTCCTGGCTGCCCCGGCAACGCCGCGGCGTCACACCGCAGATGATCGGGCGCTATCCGGACTTCGATGTACTCGCTTCCAAGGACCGCTGGGACGAGGCCACCAGACAGGTGGTGCTGGCCCGGCTGGAACCGCCGGGGCCGCTACGGTTCTTCACCCCTGCCGAGGAACCCACCCTGCGGTCGTTCTGCGACATCGTGCTGGCACAAGACGCCGAACCGCGGGTTCCGGTCGCCGAATTCGTCGACGCCAAACTGGCCGACGGCCAGCTCGACGGCTACCAGTACGCCGACATGCCCGACGACCGGGACACCTGGCGTCTGGTGTTGCGCGGCTTGGACGAGGCCGCCGGACAGCGATACGGCAAGGCGTCGTTCGCCCAGGCCGAGATTCCCACCCAACTGGCTCTGGTCGATCAGTTCTCCCGCGGCCGATTGCAGGGCGGCTCCTGGTCGCAGCTGAACGCGACCCGAGCGTGGTCGGTGTGTATGCGGATGACCCTGTCGGCGTTCTACTCCCATCCCTGGGCGTGGAACGAGATCGGCTTCGGCGGCCCGGCCTACCCGCGCGGTTTCATGCGATTGGGCGGTCCGAGCGGTCCGGCGGCGGTGCGTGAGCCGTTCGAAACCCGCGGTGCCATCGACAAAGACCCGGTTGAACTGGTGCAAGAAGAGGATTCGTAGTGGGCGACTTCTGGCGCGGCCTGCTCAAAGGATCGCTGGGCCCACCCGACAACGACTCGCGGTTCCTGCTGGACGTGCAGTCGCGGGAGCTGCCCGGCGAGAAGACGATGCGCCGGTATGCAATCGATGACGAGGTCGACCTGGTGGTCATCGGCGCCGGAGCCGGGGGATCGGTGCTGGCGCAGCGACTGGCACGGGCCGGCTGGCGCACCGTGATCATTGAGGCAGGACCGTTCTGGCATCCCGACACCGACTGGGTCTCCGACGAAGCCGGAGCGCATCCGCTGTACTGGACGCAGAAGCGCATTATCGGAGGCGACGACCCGATCGAGTTGGGCAAGAACAATTCCGGTCGGGGCGTCGGTGGCTCGATGGTGCATTACGCCGGTTACTGTCCACGCTTTCACCCGAGCGATTTGCGGACATTCAGCCTTGACGGCGTCGGTGCGGATTGGCCGATCGCCTACGAGGACATCCGTCGTCACTACGAAGTACTCGAGGCCGAATTGCCGGTCGCGGGGCAGAACTGGCCTTGGGGGTATCCGCACCGTTACCCGTCGTCGCCGCACCCGATCTCCGGTGCCGCGTCCAAACTGTGGGAAGGCGCCCGCAATCTGGGTATCGAGATGCGGGTGGGTCCGGTCGGAATCGTCAACGGCACCTTCGGAAACCGCCCGCACTGTATCTACCGCGGCTACTGCTTGCAGGGCTGCAAGGTCAACGCCAAGGCCAGCCCGTACGTCACCCACCTGCCCGACGCGCTGGCACACGGTGTGGAGATCCGTGCGGACTGCATGGCCTCGCGCATTGAACTCGACGACACCGGAGCGGCGCGTGGCGTGGTCTACTACGACAACAACGGTGCCGAGAACCTGCAGCGCGCAAAGGTCGTGGCGGTCGCCGGGTACTCGATCGAAACCCCACGGCTGCTGTTGAATTCGATCAGCCCGCGGTTCCCGCACGGCCTGGGGAACAACTCCGATCAGGTCGGCCGCTACGTCATGGTCCAAGGCGCTGCGCAGACCGCGGGCCGATGGCCGCAGGAGCTGCGGATGTATAAGGCCCCGCCGCCGCAGGTGACCAGCGAGCAGTTCTACGAAACCGACACCGCCCGAGGATTCGCCCGCGGATTCTCCATCCAGACCGTGTCGCCGCTGCCGATCGGCTGGTCGGAGCACGTGCTCGCCGACGGGCACTGGGGCCGAGCGATGCGCGAATATATGCGCGACTACAACCACTGGAGCACGATCGGCGTACTCAACGAACTGCTGCCCCTGCCGGACAACAGGATCACCCTGGCCGACGAAGTCGATGGCTACGGGATCCCGGTGGCCCGAATGGACTACACCCGCTGCGACAACGACAAGGCGAACATGGCCTACTCGACCCGGGTGATCACGGAGATCCTGCACGCGGCCGGCGCCCAGGACGTATTGACCATCCAGCGTTACGCCCACCTGATCGGCGGCGCCCGGATGGGCACTGCGCCGGAGAACTCGGTCGTCGATGCCGACCACCGGGTGTGGGGGGTGCCCAACCTGTTCATCGCCGACGGCTCGGTCTGCCCGACGCAGGGGTCGGCCAATCCGGCGCTGACCATCATGGCGCTGGCTTCTCGGCTCGCCGAACGCCTCGCCGGAAAGCGCATCTCGAAGAAGGGAGTCCAGCCATGACACAGACCGTCGTCGTCACCGGAGCCAGCGCCGGGATCGGCCGGGCCGTTGCACAGTTGTACGGCAAACGCGGCGCCAATGTCGCCCTGCTCGCGCGCGGTGAGGCAGGCCTGCGCGGCGCGGCGCGTGATGTCGAAGAGGCCGGGGGCACCGCGCTGCCCATTCCCACCGACGTCGCCGACCCCGACGCGGTGGCGGCCGCCGCCGATCGTATCGAGGCCGAGTTCGGGCCGATCGACACCTGGATCAACGTCGCCTTCGCATCGGTCTTCGCGCCGTTCACCGAGATCGGGCCCGCGGAGTTCAAACGTGTGACCGAGGTCTGCTATCTCGGCTTCGTCTACGGCACCATGGCGGCGTTGGACCGGATGAAGCCCCGCGACCACGGCACTGTTGTACAGGTGGGCTCAGCCCTGGGGGAGCGGTCGATCCCGTTGCAGTCGGCCTACTGCGGTGCCAAGCACGCCGTCAACGGCTTCACCGAATCGGTGCGTTGCGAGCTGCTGCACGACGGTTCGAAGGTCAACATCACGCTCGTTCAGATGCCGGCGGTCAATACCCCACAGTTCTCCTGGGTGCTGTCGCGGCTTCCCCGCCACCCGCAGCCGGTGCCGCCGATCTACCAGCCGCAGCTGGTGGCCAAGGCGGTGCTGCGGGCCGCCGACCATCCCCGGCGCAAGCAGTACTGGGTGGGCGAAAGCACCGTAGCCACCTTGCTGGCTCAGCGATTCGCCGCGCCATTGCTCGATCGCTATTTGGCCCGCACCGGCTACGACTCGCAGCAGACTGGCGAGCGCGTCGACGGCGACAAGCCGTACAACCTCTGGGAACCGCTCGACGAACGGCCGGGCAGCGACCACGGTGCGCGCGGGGCGTTCGACGACTCCTCGCACGCGCACAGCCCGCAGATCTGGGCGGCCCGTCACGCCGGATTGGTCGCCGGGGCCGCGACCGCGCTGGGGATGGCCGGAGCCGGCGTTCTGGCCGCACGCCGCCCGCGTTGAGCGGCGGGGTTTGACAGCAACCCGCGATGGTTAACCTCCGGCACTATGCCTTCGAATACTGCAAGTGCCGGAATCGTTGTCGGTGTCGATGGGTCGTCGGCATCGCGGGCTGCGGTGCGGTGGGGAGCCCAGGAGGCCGAACGCCGTGCCCTACCGCTGACCCTGGTACACGCGGCCTCAACCCGGTTGTCCCCGCTGATGGCCCGATGGGTCGTGTTCGGTCAACATGAGTTGCCGCACCGGCGCGTCCAACGGATTGTCGATGACGCCGTCGGAGTCGCAACCGACAGCTCTTCAGATGGCGCGCCCGCGCAGCTGAACACCAAAGTGGAGTTCACAGATCCGGTTGACGCGCTGGAGGATTTGTCCCGGCAAGCCGAGCTGGTTGTCGTCGGGTCGAGCGGCCGTTGGCGGTTGCGGCATCTCTTGTTCGGCTCGGTGGGCTCGGAGCTGACGCCGCGCTGCCACTGCCCACTGGCCGTCCTGAACGACGACGACCTGGCCATGCGGCAGCCCTCAGACGCCTCGGACGCCGCGGCAAAAATCGACCCGACGGGCTGGTGAACGCCCAGGCCAGAGCTGATGGCCGATCGGCGTGCCGATGATCGCGCACGCTCCCGAAATGGTTGCTGGGCCAGTTCATGGGGTAACCAACCCCGATTGCATTCGCTGATTGGAGGTCTCATGCCCAAGACGACGAAGAGCGGCACCGTCAAACGCGGCGAGCTGCCCAGTACGCTGCAGCGCTCAGGAGCGAAGGCGCAGCGCACTTTCGCCAAGGCGCACGACGCCGCCGCCAAGGAGTACGGCAGCGAGCAGCGTGCGCACCGGGTCGCATATGCCGCGCTCAAGCACAGTTTCGAAAAGGTCGGGGATCACTGGGAACCCAAGAAGAAGCCTGGCCCGTCGGACAAGCGCGCGACCGGCGGCGGCCCGAACAACTCCGGGCCGTCCGCAGAGGGCGTCGACGCCAACGCCAGCAAGCAGCATCTTCTGGGCGTCGCCCGCCGGCTGGACATTCACGGACGATCGACGATGCGGAAATCCGAACTGGTCACGGCGATCAAGAAACACAATCGCCGAGTCCGCGGCAAATAGCCGGCTGGCGGCCGTTCTAGCCCCGCCCGTCGGCCAGACCAGCGATCGGCGTCTGATCCAGGTGCGCCAGCAGATCCTCGGCGTTGTCGAAAACTAACGCTGCACCGGCCGTTTCCAATTCGGCGCGCGAGACGCCGCCGCTGAGCAGGCCGATGCTGGGCACCCCGGCGCGCACGCACGCCTGGGCATCCCAGACCGCGTCGCCCACGAAGACGGCGCGCTCCGCCGTTGCGCCGACCCGGTCGAGTGCTATCCCGATGATGTCCGGATTCGGCTTCGCGACATCGACGTCGGCCGAGGAGGTGACCGCCGCGACAAGGTCGTCGCAGCCGAGCACCTTGCGCAGCACCGCCAACTCGTTCTCGGGTGCCGAGGTGGCCAGCACCACCGGAAGATCAAGAGCGACTATGTGTTCCAACAGCTTGCGTGCGCCCGGTAGCGGCGCCAGCAAGTCTGATGACTGCAGGTAGTACTGCGAGTGCAGGTCTTCCAGGCGCCGGCGGATGTCGTCGGGTGCGTCGTCGGACAGCAGGCGCACCAACTCCGATCCGTCCATTCCGATGGCGCGGTGGATCCGCCACGACTCCACCTCGTGGTGTAGCTCGGCGAACGCGCGCCGCCAGGCGTGCACGTGCAGATAGTTGGAATCGACCAGGGTGCCGTCGACGTCGAACAACACGGCCGATTGGGTGCTCACGATCTTCCCCTCTCGTTTGCGGATGGTCCCGGTCGTTTGCGGATGACCTGGCTGGGATACCCATCCAGGGATTTCCCAAATACCGACGAGAGGAAAAGCGGTGGCTACCGAGGACCGTGACGGCAAGCAGCGACAACTCGACGATTACCGGGTCGACCGGCAGTCCGGATACCTCACGACTCAGCAGGGGGTGCGCGTCGACCACACCGACGACGCGCTGACTGTCGGTGAGCGTGGGCCGACGCTGCTGGAGGACTTCCACGCCCGGGAGAAGATCACCCACTTTGATCACGAGCGGATTCCCGAACGCGTGGTGCATGCCCGCGGGGCGGGCGCCTACGGCTACTTCGAGCCCTATGACGACTCGCTTGCGCAGTACACCGCGGCACGCTTTCTGACCACACCGGGCACCAGGACGCCGGTGTTCGTGCGGTTCTCCACCGTGGCCGGCTCGCGCGGTTCGGCCGACACCGTGCGTGACGTACGCGGATTCGCCACCAAGTTCTACACCGAGGCGGGCAACTACGATCTGGTGGGCAACAACTTTCCGGTGTTCTTCATCCAGGACGGCATCAAGTTCCCTGATTTCGTTCATGCGGTGAAACCCGAGCCGGACAACGAGATTCCCCAGGCCCAGTCCGCCCACGACACGCTGTGGGACTTCGTCTCGCTGCAGCCCGAGACGCTGCACGCCATCATGTGGCTGATGTCGGACCGCGCTCTGCCGCGCAGCTACCGGATGATGCAGGGCTTCGGCGTGCACACCTTCCGCTTCGTGAACACCAGCGGCGAAGGGACGTTCGTGAAGTTCCACTGGAAGCCGAAGCTGGGTGTGCATTCGCTGATCTGGGACGAGTGCCAGAAGATCGCCGGCAAGGACCCCGACTTCAACCGACGCGACCTATGGGACGCCATCGAGGCCGGTCAATTCCCGGAATGGGAACTCGGGGTCCAGCTGGTCGCCGAAGCCGACGAGTTCAAGTTCGACTTCGACCTGCTGGACGCCACCAAAATCATTCCCGAAGAACAGGTTCCGGTGCGCCCGGTCGGCAAGATGGTGCTCAATCGCAACCCGGAGAATTTCTTCGCCGAAACCGAGCAGGTGGCGTTCCACACCGCCAACGTCGTACCGGGAATCGACTTCACCAACGACCCACTGCTGCAGTTCCGCAACTTCTCCTACCTGGACACGCAGTTGATCCGGCTCGGCGGACCGAACTTCGCTCAACTGCCGGTCAACCGGCCGGTGGCGCAGGTGCGCAACAATCAGCACGACGGCTACAGTCAACACGCGATTCCGCAAGGGAAGTCCAGCTACTTCAAGAACTCGTTGGGTGGTGGCTGCCCAGCCTTGGTGGACGAGGGCGTGTTCCGGCACTACACCGAGAAGCTGGACGGGGCCAAGATCCGCAAGCGCGCCGCGAGCTTCGAGAACCACTACGGCCAGGCGCGGATGTTCTATCGAAGCATGACCGAGCCCGAGGCGAAGCACATCGTCGCCGCCTACGCCTTTGAACTGGGGAAATGTGAACATGTCGAGATTCGGCAGCGCGCCGTTGAACAGCTCAACCTGGTCGACCATGACCTGGCGCGCCAGGTGGCCGAGAAGCTGGGCCTGGCCGCACCCGAGGAGCAAGCCGTCGACGAGGTTCCGCTGTCACCGGCGCTCTCGCAGTTGAGTGATGCCGGTACCCCCGCCGGCGAAGGTGCGCCCGGCATCGAAAGCCGCAAGATCGCGGTGCTGGCCGCCGACGGGGTGGACGTGGTGGGCGTGGAACGGTTCGTCGCGGCGATGCGGGAACGCGGCGCGATCGCCGAAGTGCTGGCGCCCATCGCCGGCGGCGAACTGGCAGGGGGCTCCGGTGGGCGGTTACGTGTCGACCGAGCCTTCACGACGATGGCGTCGGTGCTCTACGACGCGGTGGTGGTGCCGTGTGGGCCAGACGCCGTGCAAACACTGTCCGGCGACGGGTATGCGGTGCACTTCGTTACGGAGGCCTACAAGCACCTCAAAGTGATCGGGGCGTTCGGTGCCGGTGTCACGTTGTTGCCCAAGGCCGGTGTGTCCGAGACCCCGGCCGAAGACACCGCGGTCGTCGTCGCCTCCGGGGTGGTGACGACGACGGCCGCGGCCGATGACTTGAATGACGAGTTCTTCGACGCATTCGCCGCCGCACTCGCCGAGCACCGTGCCTGGAACCGCTCCGCCGACGCGGTACCGGCCTAGATTCCTAGCTCACGGCACCAGGCGCAGCGGCCGACCGGAGCGCTGCACCTCGGCCAACGCGTCCGCCAGCGAGTCCACCAGCGGAAGTCGCGAGTGCGGGTCGCAGATCCGCAGCAAGGTAGACAGCGCGGGACTCGGCACCACCTTCAGTTTGGTCTGCGCGCTGGAACACTGCGCGGTGATCGACTGAAGAGCTGAAAACCCGCTGGTCCCAATGAATGTCAGTTCAGAGAGATCCACCACCAGCCACTCGCAGCACTCGGCGCAACGCTTGGCGTAGTCCGCGAATGGGTTGGCGTTCGCCGCGTCGATCTCGCCATTCACGGCAACGACGGCTCCGGTGCGACCCCAATGAACTGTGAATTTGGCGGTGTGATTGCGCCAAACTTGAGTGGCTTCCGTTGCAGGAGTGGCGAATGCGTTCTGAGTAACCTTGCTGATCGTCATGTTGTGGCTCCATCAGTCGACGAATCGTGCTGTTGGATCACGTCAACGTAATCACTTCCGGGGCTGCGTTTACGCGGTGACGTTTCACTGCGGCTGTGAACTCAACCGGAGGAGTCAGACGTTACCGAGAACCGCTTCAATCGGTAAAGGGGTGACTGACAATTTCGGGAAAATCCCAGTGAAACCTTAATTTTCAGGTTGTGAGCAGCGAGGAACGTCCAGCTGACCAGGCCGAAATCATGACATCGGAGAGTCGATATTCCACAGCGCCGAGAGCTCGGATACCGAATACGACATCCGTCTCCAAATGCGGATTGCGGTCCAACAGGTCACCGATCACGTCGTGGCGGACCACCTGTTCGTGTACCGCGTCGGCCTCGACGTGCTCGGCGTAGAACGCCACGCACGGTTCCGGGGCCCCCATCCGCCGCAGCGCCGCGACCAGGCGGCTCGAGCCCGGAGGGGAGGTGATCTCGGTGGCCGCGAAGTGTCCGGCGGCCGCTCCCCGCCATCGGCGATGCAGCCCGAACAGCGACATCAGATTCACCACCGCCAGCGACTCGGCAGGGACAACATCGAGGTAGGCGAGGTAACCGGCATCCAGCCCGGCCGCGATGAGCAGGTCGGCGAAGAGCTGCTGGTGCACCCGCGGACCCCGCCCGGCGCCGTACTCGTCGAATTCGACCGCGACAAACGACGCCTTGGCCTGGCCGGTCAGGCGCGGGATGATCCAGGCGTGCGGATCGCCCTCCTTGAGGTGGTATAGCGACCGGTGGACGAAGTACTCGCGGGCCTGCTCCCAGGTGCCGTGATCGCGCAGGTACCACGAGGGTCCGTCGCCGCGCACGGGCTCGGTTGCCACGGCATCCATTTCGGTATCGGCCGTCGCGTGGAGCGGTATCACTCCGACATCGCAACGCACGCGGTCGAGGAACGCGTGTTCGAGTTGCGTGCGTAGTCCCAACAGGTTGACGTCCCACTCCCAGCCGGGGTCAACGTCGGCGAACCCGCGGTAATGCAACTCGTAGCAGACGTAGAGCGCCAGTTGCAGGTCACGGCCGTACGGGTCGGTGTCGGTAGTCGGGGGGAAGGGCTCCGGGGCCGCGCCGGCAGGCCGACGCAAGAGCCCGCACACGGTCGTAGACAACGGCCCGCACGCGGCGGGCAGGCGAGGTTCGGTGTGGATCGTTGCGTTGGGCACGCTTGCGGATACCCGCCACCTCGACTGCGCCAAACGGCGTCGCACCGTTTCGGTGATCGGTCGTTGGGTATTCCGGCTGCATGACACGCTTCGGCTATACCTTGATGACTGAGCAGAGCGGGCCCGCAGAGCTGGTCGGCTACGCCGTTGCCGCCGAGGAACGCGGTTTCGACTTTGCAGTGTGCAGTGATCATTTCTCGCCGTGGCTGGTGTCGCAGGGCCACGCTCCCAACGCGTGGGCGCTGTTGGGCGCGGTCGCGCACGCCACCCATGAGATAGGTCTGTACAGCTACGTCACCTGTCCGACGATGCGCTATCACCCGGCGATCGTGGCCCAGCAGGCGGCCACCGTGCAGATCCTCGCCGAGGGTCGGTTCACCCTGGGCTTGGGCAGCGGGGAGAACCTCAACGAACACATCGTGACGGGAGCGGGGTGGCCGAACGTGGCGCGCAGACAGGCCATGCTTGGTGAAGCAATCAAGATCATCCGCGAGCTGCTGATGGGGGAGACGGTCGACCACGACGGCGACTATTTCCAAGTCGACCAAGCGCGGCTCTGGGACCTGCCGGACATCCCCGTCGCGTTGGCCGTGGCCATGTCGGGGCCCAAGGGCGTCGACAGATTCGCCGCGGCTGCCGATCACCTGATCGCGGTGCAGCCCGACCGGGACCTGGTCCACTCCTGGCACACCGCACGGCAGGCGGCCGGATTGGCGGGCGGGCGAATCATCGGGCAGCTACCGGTGTGCTGGGATCCCGACCGGGATCAGGCAATACAGCGCGCCCACCGGCAGTTCCGCTGGTTCGGCGGCGGCTGGTCGGTCAATTCTGAACTGCCGACACCGGCTGCGTTCGCGGCCGCCACCCGCTACGTGCAGCCTCGCGACGTCGCCGGGGCCATACCCTGCGGGCCGGAACTGGATCCGATCGTCGACGCCGTCGGCGCCTACCGAGACGCCGGCTTCACCGACATCGCGCTGATCCAGATCGGTGGGGAGACCCAGGAGGCCTTCCTCAAGGAGGCCGCAGAGCCGCTGCTGGCGGCGCTGCGCGACGCCCCATAGCGGCGATTGCGAGCGCGGCGGAGCCGGGCGAAGCAGGTCGCCGCCATCAGCGCAGCGGGTTTCGGGTCGCAGCGCCGAGGGTACAAGGGGCCTCATGAGCGACATCAGCGACACCGATGAGGGAATCGATCAGAGGCGTACGACCCAGCCGCGGGCCGGACTGGTGTTCAAGGACCGCCGTGAGTTGCCGGGATTGGCCATGCTGCTGATGGCGGCACTGGCACTGGTGGGCTTCATGAGCGCTGCCGCGCAGCACGACGCCGGGTGGACGCTCGGCTTCGGGATCGCGGTCCTAGCGTTGGCGATCGGCGGCTTGACCTGGGTTTTCGTCGGGCGAAACCGCACCACCCATGCCGGTCATCACCGGCGTCAGACCTAGCGCGCCCACAGCGAACCGGGACACCGCCTGTGCCCCGGTCATCGCAGCCTGGCCATAAGCTGGCCGGTGCCGACTGGCGATCTCGCCCGAGCTGGGATTCAGCGTCACCTCGGCCAACATTTCGCCCGTCGTCGGCTCGCATACTGCCCAGAGATAGCGCGAGTCGTCGGCCCAGCCGGATTCCGCCTTCGCGACGTAGTCCGGGTCGGTCTCACCGAGGTCGGCCAGGGTCACACGGTCGTCTATACGATCGTCGGCCCGTGGTATCCGCAGATACCACGGGCCGGCGTTGATCTCGACGGGTTCTATGGCTACTACTTGATCTCGCAGAGCACGGTGCCCTGCGTGATGGCCGATCCGGCCTCGGCCGACAGGCCGGTGATGACACCGTCCTTGTGCGCGGTGACCGGGTTCTCCATCTTCATGGCCTCCAGGACGACGACCAGGTCACCGGCGGCGACCTCCTGGCCCTCCTCGACGGCCACCTTCACCACGGTGCCCTGCATCGGCGCGGTGACAGCGTCACCGGACGCCGCCGCGCCGCCGTGCGCGCCACGCTTGCGGGCCTTGGGCTTCTTTCTGAGGACACCGCTGGCGCCACTTCCACCGGCACCACCGCCGCCCAGCGCCAGGTCACCCGGCAGCGACACCTCCAGGCGCCGGCCGCCGACCTCGACGACCACCTTCTGCCGCGGCTGGACGTCGTCCTCGTCGAGGGGCTCACCGCCGGTGAAGGGCTCGATGTTGTTCTCGAACTCGGTCTCGATCCAGCGGGTATGGACCGAGAAACCGTTCTCGTCGCCGATGAAGGCCGGGTCGCGGACCACCACCCGGTCGAACGGAATGACCGTGGCCAGGCCCTCCACGTGGAACTCGTCCAGGGCGCGCCGGGCGCGCTCGAGGGCCTCGGTGCGGGTCGCGCCGGTGACGATCAGCTTGGCCAGCATCGAGTCGAACTGGCCGCCGATCACCGAACCGGTCTCCACACCGGAGTCCATCCGGATGCCGGGGCCGGTCGGCGGGTCGAAGCGGGTAACCGGGCCGGGGGCCGGCAGGAAGCCGCGACCAGCGTCCTCGCCGTTGATGCGGAACTCGATCGAGTGGCCGCGCGGCTCGGGGTCCTCGGTGAGGTCCAGCGTCTCGCCGTTGGCGATCCGGAACTGCTCACGCACCAGGTCGATGCCCGAGGTCTCCTCGGTGACGGGGTGTTCCACCTGCAGACGGGTGTTGACCTCCAAGAAGCTGATCAGGCCGTCCTGGCCGACCAGGTACTCCACGGTGCCGGCGCCGTAGTAACCGGCCTCCTTGCAGATCCGCTTGGCGGACTCGTGGATCTCCTTGCGCTGCGCGTCGGTCAGGAACGGCGCCGGGGCCTCCTCGACCAGCTTCTGGAAGCGGCGCTGCAGCGAGCAGTCGCGGGTGCCCGCGACGACGACGTTGCCGTGCTGGTCGGCGATGACCTGGGCCTCGACGTGGCGCGGCTTGTCTAGGTAACGCTCTACGAAGCACTCGCCGCGACCGAAGGCCGCAATCGCCTCGCGGGTGGCCGACTCGAACAGCTCGGGAATCTCTTCGAGCGTGCGCGCCACCTTCATGCCGCGGCCGCCACCGCCGAACGCGGCCTTGATGGCCACCGGCACACCGTGCTCCTTGGCGAACGCCACCACCTCGTCGGCGTCCTTGACCGGGTCCGGGGTGCCGGGCACCAGGGGAGCCTTGGCGCGGGCAGCGATGTGGCGCGCGGTGACCTTGTCGCCGAGGTCGCGGATCGACTGCGGGCTCGGCCCGATCCAGATCAGCCCGGCGTCGATCACGGCCTGGGCGAAGTCGGCGTTCTCGGAGAGGAAGCCGTACCCGGGGTGAATCGCGTTGGCGCCCGACTGGGCCGCGGCGTCGAGGATCTTCTCGAACACCAAGTAGGACTCGGCCGAGGTCTGCCCACCCAGGGCGAAAGCCTCATCGGCGAGCCGGACGTGGGGTGCGTCGGCGTCGGGTTCGGCGTACACGGCCACGCTGGCCAATCCGGCGTCGCGCGCGGCGCGGATCACCCGGACTGCGATCTCTCCGCGGTTGGCGACGAGCACCTTGGAGATCTTCGAGCTGGCATGGTTCGCCACTGGCCCTCCTGATGGCATGTATAAGAAATGTCTTTAAGAATCTAGCTTCAGGCAGTGTAAAGCGCGACCGCTGAACCTGTTCCAGTGCCCCTTACGCGGCGCGTAAATGCCGCTTGATGCGGGTCAACATGGCCGACATACCCCGTAGTCGCAGCGGGCTGATCAGTGCGGCCAGCCCGAGCTGTGACGCGAAATCCTCCGGCACGCCCAGGATGACGTCGGCCGGTTCGCCGTCGAGGCCGGCGGCCCAGATCGATGCGAAGCCGCGCGTCGTCGGCGCTTCGGGAGGCGCGCTGAAATACAGCCGCACCCGTTGCGGGTCGGCGGCATCGACATGCATAAACAACGGCGACTGGCACTCGGGTACCGGTTCCATGGCTGATTCGGTCAGCTCTTCGGGCAGTTCGGGCAGTTCGTCGGCGAATTCGATCAGCAGCTTGAGCTTGTCCTGGCCTTCGACTTCGGCGAAGTCGGACACCACCTGCGCCAATCCCTCCGGCAGGCTCATCAGCGGACTCAGCTCACCCCGGACCCTGGGGCCGGACCGGGTTCGGGCCCGTCGACGATAGGCACGCGCACGGTGTTGCCCCACTCGGTCCAGGAACCGTCGTAGTTGCGGACGTCCTGGAGGCCGAGCAGATGGGTCAGAACGAACCAGGTGTGGCTGGAGCGTTCCCCGATGCGGCAGTAGGCGATCGGCTTGTCGTCGGGCTTGAGGAAGGCGTAGAGCGCCTCGAGCTCCTCGCGCTTGCGGAACCGGCCGGCATCGTCGGCAGCCTTGCTCCATGGCACTGAGACCGCAGTGGGGATGTGGCCGCCGCGCAGCACACCCTCCTCCGGGTACTCCGGCATGTGGGTGCGCTCGCCGGTGTATTCCTGCGGCGAGCGCACGTCGATCAGCGGCACCTGGCCGATGTTGGCCAGCACGTCGTCCTTGTAAGCCCGGATGGGGGCGTCGTTGCGCTTGACGACGGGGTATCCGGTCGTGGTCTTCGACGGCACGTCCAGCGTGGTTTCGCGGCCCGAGGACACCCACAGGTCGCGCCCGCCGTCGAGCAGCCGCACGTCTTCGTGTCCGAACAGGGTGAACACCCACAACGCGTAGGCGGCCCACCAGTTGGACTTGTCGCCGTAGATCACCACGGTGTCGTCGCGGGAGATGCCCTTGCGGTTCATCAGGTCGGCGAACTGCTCGCCGGTGATGTAGTCGCGGACCGGGGAATCGTTGAGATCGGTGACCCAGTCGATCTTGACCGCGGTGGGAATGTGGCCGATGTCGTAGAGCAAGACATCCTCGTCGGACTCCACCACGACGAGGCCGGGTGTGCCCAGATTTCCCGCGAGCCAGTCGGCTGTCACCAACCGTTCCGGGTGAGCGTAGGACTGCAGGGCGGGGCTGGGGTCGGCAGGCACTGGCACGAAGCCGAGCCTACCGCGTGGAGCCCCAGATCCGGGTCCTGCGGATCCGCTGACCTGTGCGCGTGCTCCGTGCCGCGGGCCCGGATGGCGAGGGTGAAAAGCCGGCGGTCGCGGCGTTTGAGCGGTCATCGCGCGGGTATGCGCGTCGAGGTGAACCGCATCATCGGCGCGGCCCGGCTGGCCCGGCTACACGGCACGTTCAACGTGGTCGGCGGGTTGTGGCCGCTGCTGCATATGCGCAGCTTCGAAGCAGCGCTCGGACCCAAAGTTGACCGCTGGCTGGTGTACACGGTGGCCGGGCTGATGGTTGCCGTCGGCGCATCACAGCTGAGCTGCGCCTCAGATCCGGCAAGCACCCGCCAGGCCCGTTGTCTCGGACTGGGCACGGCGCTGACCCTGGGCGGGGTGGATCTGGTGTACGCACCACGCGGGCGAATCAGCCGCAATTATCTCGTCGACGCGGTAGCCGAAGCCGGATGGCTGCTTGCCTGGGCAAGCACATTCGTCAGGACGCGTCCGGCCGCTACCCCGGCAGAGACGGCCGTCCCGGGCTGCTAGGCGCCGAGGTTGCGAACGGCGGTGTTCAACGCCTCGGCTTGCTCTTCGAGCTCGCGTGCCGACACCGATTCGCGTCCGCCAATGCGCTGAACGATCTCGTCGCGTGATGCGACCCGTAATGCGCCCCGGTATGCCGCCGATGCCAGCTCGGCGGCGGGAACGATCTCGATGCGCCCCTCGATCAAGACCAGCTCGGTGTCGGTCTCGCCGGCGGTGAGCAGTCGCCGTACGTCGTCTGCGGAGATGTCCATCATCGACACTGACTTCCCCGTCCGCGCGTTGCCTACACCGGGTTGGCCGCCCACAGCGCAGCGACCGAGAGCCCGGCTGGGCGCAGCAGCCGACGCAGCATGGGCAGGCTGATACCGATGACACTGGAGGGATCGCCGTCGACGCCGTCGACGAACCAGCCCCCCAAGCCGTCCAGGGTGAATCCGCCGGCGACCCGCAGTGGCTCGCCGCTGGCCAGATAAGCCTCCAGGTCATCGTCATTCGGTCGACCGAACCGCACTGTGGTGACGGCAGTTTCGGTGATCTGATGGGTGATCTCGTTGTCGCGCAACCGGATCAGGCTGTGGCCGGTGTGGAGCTGTCCGGAGTTTCCGGCCATCTCGCGCCAGCGGATGCGGGCCTCATCGATCGTCGGGGGCTTGCCGCACAACTTGCCGTCGATGTAGAGCATCGAATCACAGCCGATCACAACGCAATCGGTGCTTACCGGAGGCTCCAGCGTGGAGGCCACATGCTCCGCTTTAGCGGCGGCCAGGGCGCCGGTCACGGCATCCGGGGACGCTGTAGCGGGCAGACCGGCCATCACGGCGTCCTCGTCGACACCGGAGACCACCACCAACGGGTCGATCCCGGCGCCGCGCAGGACGGCCAGCCGGCCTGAGGAGGCCGAGCCGAGGACCAGCCTCGTCACCGGCTGGTCACCGGCGCATGTGGGTGCGTTCCAGCAACGTGATCCGCTGCCAGCTGAACAGCGGCATCCGCAGCTTGTCCACCGGGTGGCCCCACAGATTACGGTCCCGCGTGCCGGCTTCGGCACCGCCGCCTCCCGCCGTGCCCAGCACCGCGACCAGCGCCGCGATCTCGGCGTCGGTGGGGTTGCCCCGCAACACCTTGATGAGCGGCTCGGCCGCCACAGGAGCCTCCTCGACCGCCGTGGTCGCTTCGTTCTCTTCGCTCACAAGCTCGCTCGCGCCGCTCACAGGGGAATGTTTCCGTGCTTCTTGGGCAGCGGCTGGACGATCTTGCGTTCCAGCAGGCGCAGTGACGTCGCGATGTAGCCGCGGGTGTGCGACGGCGGGATCACCGCGTCGACGTAGCCCCGCTCGGCGGCGACGTAGGGGTTCACCAGCGTGTCCTCGTACTCCTGCTGGAGCTGCAGGCGCAGCGCGTCGACGTCGTCGCCGTTCTTCGAGGCCTCATTGAGCTGCTGGCGGTAGACGAACCCGACCGCGCCGGAGGCACCCATCACCGCGATCTGGGCCGTCGGCCAGGCCACGTTGACGTCAGCGCCCATCTCCTTGGACCCCATGACGCAGTACGCGCCGCCGTAGGCCTTGCGGGTGATGACGGTGATCTTGGCGACGGTGGCCTCACCGTAGGCGTAGAGCAGCTTGGCGCCGCGCCGGATGATGCCGTTGTATTCCTGCTCGGTACCGGGCAGGAATCCGGGCACGTCGACCAGCAGCACGATCGGGATGTTGAAGCAGTCGCAGGTCCGGATGAACCGGGCGGCCTTCTCCGAGGCGTTGATGTCCAGGCAGCCGGCGAACTGGGTCGGCTGGTTGGCCACGATGCCGACGGTGCGGCCCTCCACGCGACCGAAGCCGACGATGATGTTCTGCGCGTAACCGGCCTGGACTTCCAGGAACTCGTCGTCGTCGAGGATCCGGGTGATCACCTCGTGCATGTCGTAGGGCTGATTCGGCGAGTCCGGGATCAGCGTGTCGAGCTCGAGGTCCTCGGCGGTGAGGTTGTCCTCGATGGCGCCCTCGGCGGCCGGCACCGGGAAGTGCGGCGGGTCGGCGTAGTTATTCGGCGGCAGGTAGCTCAGCAGGTCGCGGACGTAGTCCAGCGCATCCTGCTCGCCGGAGGCGACGTAGTGCGCGGTGCCGGACTTACCCATGTGGGTGTGTGCCCCGCCGAGCTCCTCCTGGGTGACCTCCTCGCCGGTGACGGTCTTGATCACGTCGGGGCCGGTGATGAACATCTGGGAGGTCTGGTCGACCATCACGATGAAGTCGGTCAGGGCGGGGGAGTACACGTGACCGCCGGCCGCCGCGCCCATGATCAGCGAGATCTGCGGGATCACGCCCGAGGCCAGGATGTTGTTGTGGAAGATCTTGCTGTACAGGCCCAGCGAGACCACACCCTCTTGGATGCGGGCACCGGCGCCGTCGTTGATCCCGATCAGCGGCCGGCCGGTCTTCATGGCCAGCTCTTGGACCTTGACGATCTTCTCGCCGTAGACCTCGCCGAGGCTGCCGCCGAACACGGTGGCGTCCTGGCTGAAGATGCAGACCTCGCGGCCGTCGATGGTGCCGTAGCCGGTCACCACACCGTCGCCGAGCGGACGCTTGTCGGCCAGGCCGAAGTTGGTGCTGCGGTGCTTGGCCAGCGCGTCGAGCTCGACGAAAGAGCCCTCGTCAAGCAGGGCGTAGACCCGTTCCCGAGCGGTCAGCTTGCCCTTGGCATGCACCTTCTCGACCGCGGCCTCACCGACCGGGTGCAGGGTCTCCTCGGTCCGACGCTTGAGGTCGGCGAGCTTGCCCGCAGTGGTGTGGATGTCGACGACATGCGCGGCTTGCGCCTCTACGTGGGCCTCACCGGAGTGCTCAGTAACACTGGTCATAAGAAATGATCTTAAAGTGTGGGCCATCGGATCGCCCGACCGGACCGGTTAAGGAACGTCGCCGCCGTCTGGGCCGTCGGTGTCGATCGCCGCCCGTGAGGGCGTGCCCTTCACACAGGGGGTGGGGTCATCCGGGTTGCACATTCCGGGGGCGGCCCAGCGGGCCAACACCGCGTCCCACGTGGCGCGGGCTTGCGGATCCAGGAATCCTTTGATGGGGGTCATACCGTCACGGTCCTGGTTACCCAGCACCACACCACGGTGTTTGGCGCGCTGGTCGTCGCTGTAGTCGCCGTCGGGGTGCAGGTAGTCGTTGCGTCGAAGACTTCGACGACCTCGTCGCGAATGTTCGAACGCATGTGCCAAATAGTAGCTCCGGGGACCGACAGGTTGCGGAAATTATCCACAGCCAAAACTGCTGTGACGCAAGTGAATGCAGTGACGCAGCCTCATTCAGGCGCCGTGATCAGGCGGCTGCGATGCCGGGCTCAGGCGGCGCGGTGACTTCCTTGACGAAGTCGCCGAGGTAGCGGATCGCCCGCCGTCCCTCGGGTAGCACGTCGGCCGCCAACGGGAAGTCGTGAACCTGGCCCTCCCACAAATGCAGATCGCAACGCACACCGGCCGTGTCCAGCCGCTGCGCCATGGCTTCGGCGTCGGGCAACAGCAGCTCGTCGGTGCTCGCGTGGATGGCGACCGGCGGCAGCAACGACAGGTCGGCATCCATCGGCGACGCAGCGCGGGCGCGAAGCAAGTACCGGGTGAAAGCCATCAGCGCCTCGCACGGGAACATCGCACAATGCCGGGCATTGCGGTGCTGAAGCTTTGCGGTGGGGTCTGCATCGGTGAATGGTGAAACCGTCGCTATACCAGCAGGTTTCACCAGATCGGACTGCGCGGCCGCCAGGGCGGTCATGAAGGCCAGGTAGCCGCCCGCGGAATCACCGGCGATCACGATCTGCTCCGGGTCGTAGCCGCGGCGAAGCAGCCAGCGCAGCCCGCTCAGGCCGTCGTCGACGGCGTCAGCGATCCGGTGTGCGGGCAACATCCGGTAGTCGATGTTGAGAACGCTGGCATCGGCCGCTCGGGACAATCGAGTTACCAGTGAACGATGGGTATTGAGCCCGCAGGTCAAAAACGCCCCGCCGTGCAGATAGAGGATGGCCCGCTGTTTCGAGACACCGGTTGCCTGAACCCGCTCGGCGACACAGTAACCCAGGCGAAAGCGCTCGACGCGCGCTGCCTGCCGGTGCGGTACCAAGCCGGCCAGTCGATCGACCGATGCGAGCGGCCACGCCAAGTCCGGGCGAACTGCCCACGCGCGCACCAGGTTCTTCACGACGAATCGGCTGGCCAACGACACAGCGACCGATTGTGCGCTGTGGCGACGGTGAATTCGCCTCGTCAGCAATCCCCTGGCGACCATGTCGATCACCTCCTCACCAGTTCGATTACCCGCGCGTCGGGCGTTTCAACCGGTGTGGCCGCAGCGCTGGTGAGTAAGCTGACGAAATGAGTCTTGTGCCACGGCCGCCGCTGGATGTGACCGCTCTACGGAGCGGCCTGACCGGGCCGAACGGGCCTTGGCGCGCCGTCGATGTCGTCGAGGACACCGGTTCCACCAACGCCGACCTGCTGGCCCGCGCCGCCGCGGGAGAAGACATCGCCGACGCGGTGTTGCTGGCCGAGCACCAGACCGCCGGCCGCGGACGTCACGGTCGACACTGGAGCGCCCCGGCGCGCAGCCAGCTCTCACTGTCGGTGGGGGTCGCCGCGGGCACCGTGCCGACCTCGGGCTGGGGTTGGCTGACTCTGGCCACCGGTGTCGCGGTCGCCGATGCGGTCGCCGAAGTTTCGGGCCTGCAGGTCGGGTTGAAGTGGCCCAACGACGTCATCGCGGGCCCAGACAAGCAAGGCAAGCTGGCGGGCATTCTGGCCGAGGTGGCCGCGCCGAAGCAGGTGATCGTGGTAGGGCTCGGGCTCAACGTGACCATGACCGCCGAGGAGGCCCCGGATCCGGCGGCCGTCTCACTGGCCATGCTCGGAGCTACGGTGGTTGACCGAAACCTCTGGGCCGACAAGGTTCTTCGTCACCTCGCAACTAGGGTCGCGGCCTGGCGGGCGGCGGGGGGAGCCGACGACGCACTGGTCTCGGCCTACCGGCGGCACAGCTGCACGTTGGGGGCCCAGGTGCGCGCCGACATACCCGGCGGCCAACGGGTGGAGGGAGTCGCCGAGGCCATCGACGACACCGGCCGCCTGGTGATCAACACCGGGGATGGCACCGTCACGGTGTCGGCCGGTGACGTCACCCGACTCCGGCCGACCGGTTAGGGCTCGGCAGTGGGTTACCCCGAGAACGTGCTCGCCGAAGACGAGCAGGTGGTGTTGCACCGGCACCCCCACGTCAAACGCCTGATTCTGCCGGTGCTGGCGCTGTTGCTGGTCACCGCCTGTGCCGCGTTCGCCGCTGGGTTCGTCAACACGCGGGCCTGGGATCCGACTGCCAAGAACGTCGTCTTCGGGGTGATCTGGGCGATCTGGCTGGTGGTATTCGGCTGGCTGACACTCTGGCCGTTCCTGAGCTGGCTGACCACGCATTTTGTGGTCACCGACCGACGCGTGATGTTTCGGCACGGGCTGTTGACCCGCAGCGGCATCGACATCGGCTTGGCGCGGATCAACAGCGTGGAGTTCGTACATGGGTTCATCGACCGGATCTTGCGAACCGGGACGCTGATCATCGAGTCGGCGTCACAGGAACCGTTGGAGTTCTACGACATTCCGCGCGTGGAGCAGGTCCACACGCTCCTCTATCACGAGGTTTTCGACAGACCGTCCGCCGGCGGTTGATGACGGTTCGGACGCCGGAACAGCGTCACCACGCCGGTGTCCGGGCCGCCCTCCAGGGCGTCTTCGATCGCCTCGGCGAGCGCGCCGGTCTCGATCGTCGCATCGAGCGCGGCGTCGGTGCTCCGGGCGAATTCGTCGGGGAAGACCCAGCGGCGAAACGCCCAGAACCGGAACGCCATCTGCAGCAGATTGCCGATGATGTAGGCCGAGACGAAGTCCGAGAGGTTCTCGATGGTCAACGACACCATGGGCGCCCGCAGCCCAAGCACGTAGCTGGAGAACCACAACGGCGCCATGGACAACACCACGCCGACGCCGCTGACGCCGAAGAACAGCAGCGCCTCGTGGTGACGCTCCCGGCCGCCGCGGTCCTTGAAGCTCCACTCCCGATTGAGGATGTAGGAGGCGATCACCGCGACGATCCCCGAGATGACCTTGGCCGTGACCGGCTTAGGCGACAGGATCGTGAGCTTGAGCGTGTAGAACAGCGCGGAGTCGATCAGGAATGTGGTCGCGCCGACGATGGCGAACTTGATCAGCTCATGATGGCGTTCGGCCAGCGGACGGATCACCCGCGGCAGGCGGGCAATCGTGGCGTCGGTAAAAGACACAAGTTGCCAGTGTACGGACTCGGCCCCATCCGCGCCTAACGACTGCATAACGACCTCGCGCGCCCCGCGGCGGCGACCCGCGCGCTTGTGATCGGCGGTGCCCATCGCGGCGGCCCGTCCCCCGCAAGCGGGAGGTGCCCCCAGCGCGCGGCTGCGCCGCACTTGCGATCGCCGCGGTGCCGACGTGACACGATATTGGCCGTGTCGAACCCCCCAACCACTACGCCGCCCGCAGGCGGTCGCAGCCCGTCCCCCGCAAGCGGGCGATGCCCGCAGGTCACCATGGTGGGCGGCGGTCAGCTGGCGCGGATGACTCATCAGGCCGCGATCGCGTTAGGGCAGCGGCTGCGCGTGCTGGCTGCGGCGGCCGACGAGCCGGCCGCCCAGGTCACTCCGGACGTAGTGATCGGATCGCACACCGACCTCGATGACCTGCGCCGGGCGGCCGCCGGTGCCACCGTGCTCACCTTCGATCACGAGCACGTCCCGGGTGAGCTGCTGGAACAGCTGATCGCCGAGGGCGTGAACGTCGCGCCTCCGCCGGCGGCGTTGCTGCACGCCCAGGACAAGCTGGTGATGCGCCGCAAGCTGGCGGAGCTGGGAGCGCCGGTGCCGCGGTTCGCTGCGATCGAGACGCCCGAGGATCTCGATGACTTCGCCGCCCTGACCGGTGGCCCGATGGTGGTGAAGGCGGCCCGGGGCGGCTACGACGGGCGCGGGGTGTCCATCGTCGACGACGTGGCCCAGGCCCGGGCGGTCGTTGCCGACTACCTGGCCGCAGGGGTGCCGGTACTGGCCGAAGAGCGGGTCGCGATGCGCCGCGAACTCTCGGCGCTGGTGGCCCGGTCACCGTTCGGCCAGGGCGCGGCATGGCCGGTCGTCGAGACCGTGCAGGAAGACGGAATCTGCGTGACGGTGATCGCGCCCGCACCCGATCTGTCGGACGAATCTGCTGCTGCTGCACAACAATTGGCGCTGCGGTTGGCCGATGAACTGGGCGTGGTCGGGGTGCTGGCGGTCGAGCTTTTCGAAACCACCGACGGGCAGGTGCTGGTCAACGAGCTGGCGATGCGACCGCACAACTCGGGGCACTGGACCATGGACGGCGCGGCCACCAGCCAGTTCGAACAGCATCTACGTGCGGTGCTGGACTATCCGCTCGGTGCCACCACACCGGTGGCGGCGGTGACCGTGATGGCCAATGTCCTGGGCGCCCCGCAAACGCCGACGATGACCATGGACGAGCGGCTGCACCACCTGTTCGCGCGCTATCCAGATGCCCGAGTCCACCTCTACGGCAAGGACGAACGACCCGGCCGCAAGATCGGCCACATCAACCTCCTGGGTGAGGACACCAAGGACTTGGCGAACCTGCGCGAGCGGGCCGAAAGCGCGGCACACTGGTTGTCGCACGGGGAATGGAGCGATGGATGGGATCCGCATGAGTGAGCACAAGTCCGGTCCCCGGGTCGGCGTGATCATGGGCAGTGACAGCGACTGGTCGGTGATGGAAGAAGCGGCCCTGGCGCTGGCTGAGTTCGAGATCCCGTTCGAGGTCGGGGTGGTCTCGGCGCACCGCACCCCGCAGCGGATGTTCGACTACGCCCGCGACGCCGCCGGCCGCGGTATCGAGGTGATCATCGCTGGGGCGGGCGGTGCCGCGCACCTGCCCGGGATGGTGGCTTCGGCCACACCACTGCCGGTGATCGGGGTGCCCGTTCCGCTGGCCCGCCTGGACGGCATGGATTCTTTGCTGTCAATCGTGCAGATGCCAGCCGGTGTGCCCGTGGCCACCGTTTCTATCGGCGGCGCACGCAATGCGGGTTTGCTCGCAGTGCGTATTCTGGGCTCATCCGACGCCGCGCTGCGGGCCCGTATGGAGGCCTTTCAGGACCAGCTGGCGCAGAGCGTGCTTGCGAAGGACGCGATGCTTCAAGGTAAAGTTACCGGCGAGTAGCTTAGGAGGCTGAGATGGCTGGGTGGGCCGGGAATCCCTCGTTTGATCTGTTCAAGTTGCCCGAGGAGCATGATGAGTTGCGGGCGGCGATTCGGGCGTTGGCGGAGA